>JARLGV010000097.1 GCA_031292555.1 Fimbriimonas sp. | reverse complement strand
GGGACTCGAAGGCGCACAGATCCTCGCGAGAAACCTGGAATGGGCGGGGACGCTGCAGGCGGTGCGGGTCGATAGCGCCGGCGCCCGGGCGCCCCGTCCTGCCGAAATTGTGACGTTTCCCCGGCCCTTTGGCAAATTGGCCACAACCGTATCCGGATCGTGGCTGCTCGATTGGGAAACTCCCCTTGCGGAATGCAAGGACCCGGTCCTGGATCGACCGGTCAAGGCGGTGGTTCCCGCTCCCTCAACTTACTATCGGTCCCAATCAGGAGTCGAGGATTATCTGGAGGCGCTGGCCGACGAAACCGGGACACCAGTCGTCTGCGATGCGTTCCGAGTGCCGATCGTTGGCAATAAGCCGGCGGAGGGCGAGGACGTTCGCAGTTGGCTAAGTTCGTTCCAGGAAACGCAGAAATGCTTCGTCAAGGTCCAGGACGGGCGCATCTCGGTCCGCCATGGAGGCTTCTGGGATCTTCGCGATTGGGAGCCGCCGGAAGACCTCGTCCGACAAATGGAGGCGGCTCCGGCTTTGGGCCTCGACGACTATGCCACTTTCGCCTTTTCGGTTGGCATGCTCAATCGGAACTTGGGATATTTGGGGGATCAACTCCCAATTTTCGATAGCGAGCAGATTCCGCTTTTTCGGTTCGACCCCACTCCACTACGTAACAACTACGTCATTCTGGCTGCCTATGGCGAGTTCACAGAGGAGCAGAGGGTTCACATTTTGCTGGGTGGATTCGTCAATCTGTTTCACAATGACTATGATTTTGGGTGGACGAACCATCAGGTAGTTATGTTGCCTGGTCCTCATGGCAAAAAGGTTCCAGTAGAGATAACAACCGGTCAAGGCAGCTACTACAAGGGAAGCGATTTCTTTGTCAATCTCAGCGCGGTTCTCGGGCCATTCTACGGCGCAAGACCGCTTAACTTCGAGATAAAACTACTCGAGTCAGCCACTGATCCTTCCTTTTACCGCCTTCAATGGGGGGATTCGCCTGACCAAAACATGGACTACGTCTCCAATTACGACCTTATATTCCACTACCATGCTCACTACTTCCGTGTCCGCATGCATCCGGCTTTCGAACAGCCGATCGTGATTGACCAGCCAAGATGCCTCCGAGGGAGATTCATCTTCTTCTCCAGCGTCAACGATGTGGATGGCGTCGAGACCGAGGTGACGATTCCATAGGGCAGGCTCGGGACGGCAATCGAAAGCCGAACTCGGATGGCCCCTGAACGTCCTAGGTGCAAACCTGGCCGGGCGCCTTGGGCCACTCATCGCTATGTCACTTCTACCGCTCCTCCTCCTCAGCGCGATGGCGCCTCGTCGGGATATCGCACAGGACGTCGCAGACCTCGCGCGTGACCACGTGAACGTGGCGTTACGAGACTGGGGATATTCGCACGCGTCGGCATCCAGCGTCTACCAGCCGGGCTACGAGGCCGATAACGCGATTGACGGGAAGTGGGCCTCTCGCGAGACGGACAAGTGGAACTCGGCGAAAGGGCCGGGCCCGCACTGGCTGATCGTAGATATGGGGCATCCCTTCACCGTCGATGCGATCGTGTTGAGGCACGAAGGCGTGTTTGCGGAGGGAAACCTCTACAACACGTCCGACTTTTCGGTCCAGCGTTCCGATGCGGCAAGCGGACCGTGGTCCGATTTTTTGCCGCCGGTGCATGGGAACCGGGACAACATCTCCTTGCTGCGGTTTCCCCCAGTGCGGACCCGGTACGTCCGGATCTTCATCGAGAAGGGGGAGCAGAACGCGAACGAGTTCGGGCGGCTCTTCGAAGTCGAGGTGTATTCGCCGAAGGATCAGGCTGACGTTCCAATGATCCGGCTTGCCTGGCCGGCTACGCCGACTTACCGGCGCGTCGACGGACGCCTGGAATCGGCGGCGGAGATTCACCCTCTCCATCCGACTTCAGCATTGACCTACCTCGTGAATGGGCGCCGCCAAGCGGCGATGGATGGGCGTTTGTGGCTACCGATTGACGGCAATAGGCCGGCTTCGGTGTCCCTGGAGTCTCAGTCCGCCCCAAGTCCACGCTGGTCGATGACCGACGACCGGGCCTGGATGACCGGGATGGAAGGGGGCGCGATTCACCTGCTTTCCTCCAGTCACCAAGACGTCGCTTGGATGGACACCCCCGATTGGTGCCGGGTGCACCGGGTGTCGGAGATCCTCGAGCCGGCGATTGACATGATGCTTCGAGACCATCGATACCACTTCACGATGGAGAACATGCTCAACTTGTTCGAACTCCTTCAGGAGCGGCCGGGTCGGCGGGACGAGATCGAGCGGCTGATCCGCAACGGGCAACTGGAGTTCGGCGGGACGTACAACCAGCCCTACGAGAGCCTGCTCGGCGGCGAGCAGTTGGTCCGGCAGGTGTACTTCGGCCGACGATGGCTGCGTAAGCAGTTTCCCGGCACCGATACCTGTATTGCCTATACCGTCGACGTCCCGGGGCGGTCCCTCCAGATGCAGCAGATCCTGGCCAAGGCAGGGATCAAGTATCTCGTGACGAGCCGGTACCACGAAGGCTTATTCCGCTGGTTTGCGCCAGACGGATCGAGCATCTTGGTCTACGCGTTGCCGCACTACGGAAACGACTCGGGCGTCCTGAAGGAAGAACCGGCCGCCGCCGTGCGCGACCTGCCCAAGCTGCTCCGCACCGTCGCACGGGACTTCCCGAAACAGAAGCTCCCACCGCACTACATGGTCCTGAACTCTCAGGATTTTGAGTCGCCGGTCGACTTCGGTCCGCTTCTGACCGCATGGACCAAGCAAGCGCCGATCGCGACCGTCGACGGCAAGCCGGTTTCGCCGCCGACTCTCGATTATTCCTCCACGACCGGGCTCTTCCAGAGCCTCGACACACCGTCCGCGAAGCCCAAGGAACTGATGGGCGAGCGGCCGAACATGTGGCTCTACATCCACGGGCCGACCCATCATGAGGCGATCCAAGCCCAACGGGAGGCGGCGCGATTGCTGCCGGCGGCAGAAACCTTCGCCACGATGAGCAGCTTGGTCGATGGCAACTTCTCCCATTACCCGTTTGAAAAGCTGTCCAACGCATGGCTCGACTCGCTGTATCCGGACCACGGCTTCGGCGGCAAGAACGGCCATATCACCGACGGGGTGTACCACGCCAAGTTCGCCGGTGCGCGAGCGGCGGCAGCGGACTCGCTTTCGGTGAGTTTGCCGGCACTGGCGAGCCACATCAAAGCCGACCGGTCGCGGGGCGTTCCGGTCGTCGTATTCAATCCGCACAGTTGGACACGGTCGGATGCGGTTTCGATAGAAGCGCCGTCCTCCGGAACGGATTGGCGAGTGCTCGATTCGGGTGGGAAGGACGTGGCGTGCCAAATAAGATCGATGCCCGATCGCACGAACGTGGCAGCCGTCACCCTCGGAGCGCGAATCGCTCAAGCGACAGGCAAGGATGCGGACCGCCTGCTCGATGGGGATTGGTGGGACGCCCGGAAGAGTCATTGGGAAGCTCCAGTCTCAGCCGGCGTACCGGCGAGCGTCGTGATCGATCTGGGGCAGATCCGGCAGGTCGAGCGCATTCTGGTCCGGCATTACGGGTCGTTGGGCGAGTTTCAGAACGAGTCGCGGTTCAATACGCGCAGCTTCCGGCTGTCGGGGGCTATCGACTCGAACGGAGTGTGGACCGAGATGGTACCGACCGTTCAAGGCAACGAGCGCCCAATCAGCGCGTTCGAGTTTGCACCCATCGGGTTGCGCTTCGTGAGGCTCGAAATCCTCGAACCGAACATCGGGGTCGACCAAACGGCTCGGGTGTTGGGCATCGAAGTGTTCGCCCGCATCGCCTCAACTCGATCGACGGTTCGATTCCACGCCTCCAGCGTGCCGAGTCTCGGCTACCGCACGTTCTATTTGGTAAAGGGCACCGGCGCCGACTTGCAGCCGGCCGTGAAGGACGGTGAAACCGGCGTGGAGAACGGCTTTTACCGCGTTCAACTTGCGGAAGGGGGCATCGCCTCGATCCTCGACAAGCAAGCCCACCGTGAGCTGCTGCGAAAGAGCGGCTTGGCGGCGGGGGAAGTTCTGACTCTGAGTTCGGTCGGCAACGGCGCCGGCGAGTTCGGGGCGGTTCAGCAACCCACGATGGACGGTTTCGACCGGACATCCGCCCATCATCCGGCTTGGAAGCGAGTCGCCGAACGATCGGGTTCGTTATGCACGACGTACGAACTGGTCCAGCCGCTCGGAGGGGCTACGATTCGGCAGCGACTCGTTGTCTACCACCAGATCAAGCGGATCGACCTGGATGTCGACATGGAGGGCTGGGTTGGAGAGAAGTACCGCGACTACCGCCTCGCGCTTCCCCTCGGCGGTCCGAAAGCGAAGGTGTCGTACGAAGTCCCGATGGGCACGGTCCGGGTCGGCGAGAACGAGGTGAAGGCGACGGGCGGATGGGCCTACGGCTCGCTGAACTACTGGCAGAATTGCTCCGACATCCATCCGCGAGAGGTCCAAGACTTCATCCGAGTGGAGGACGGTGGGTTGACCACGACGGTGAGCACCAGTGTGTGCGTGTTCGACTTCGTCGATCCGACCGGGTTGGGCGGTGTTGGGCCGCTGATCCAGCCGATTCTGCTCGCCTCGCGAAAGAGCTGCCACGGAGAAGGGAACTGGTACCTGCAGCCGGGCGACCACCACTTCCACTTCTCGATCAGTTCGTCGGCAAGCCGGGACGAGGGCTGGCGAGACGCCGCCGACGCGCAGCTGCCGATGATGGCGGTACTCGCCAATCCCGGTCGAAGCGACCTGCCTGAGACCCTGAGCTTCGCCTCCGTCGACCGGCCAAACGTGCGCATCTCGACGATCAAGAAGGCGGAAGACGACGACTCGGTGGTGGTCCGATGCTACGAGGTCGACGGCCGCCCGGTCGAAGCAAAGTTCTCAATCTTTGGCAATCCGTCGTCGGCAGCCCTATGCAACCTGATCGAAGACGAGCAGCGAAGCCTGCCGACACCCGCCGGTCACATATCCATGCACGTAGGCAAGTATGCGATCGAGACGGTAAAGGTACGCGTTCGAATCTAGTCTCACGCCACAAACCAAGGGCCCGGTGGGGGAGACCGGGCCCATTCCGGTCCTTTGCGCTCGCTGCGTCTTTGCGTGCCAGACAATCGGCATGATGGTTCGGCAGACAGTTCCTTCGCAGGTTCCGACTTCACGGCCGAGGGAAATGTCACGCAAAGACCGCAAAGGGGAGAGTGGAGTCGTTGTCGAACATCACTAGATTCAGTCAGCACTGATTGGTTCAAACGCTGGATGGCAATGTCGATTGACCGAAAATGAAATCGCTACCGGAATCGTCGGCGCCGCACTCAAGGTTCATCGGGCGCTGGGACCGGGACTCCTCAAACAGGTTTACGAATCGGCGCTGGCCCATGAACTCACCCAGCCGGGCCTTTCGGTCGTACGGCAGAAGGTCATTCATCCAATCTATGAGAATGTTCCGTTGGGCGACGGCTGTCGCAGCGACCTCATCGTCGAGGACAAGGTGATCGTCGAGATCAGATCGTTGGAGTCCGTACCCGCCGTTGCCTACAAGGTTCTGCGCACGTACTTGAAGTTGACGGACCTGCGCTTGGGACGGCTGATCAACTTCGGAGACGAGCACGTCAAAGGCGGGATCAAGCGGATAGCAAACGGACTGGATTGGTCTCGGGGCCCTCGGAATGGCCAATGCTCACCTTTGACAGGAGTAGGACCGAGAACGCGCGTATTCGACCAAGAAACAAGCTCAATGTCGATTAATGCCAAAATTTTGGCCCCCACCCATTGACATCGCATAAATACCGTGCCAAATTATTGGCATGCATGGTCACAAGGAGCTTATGCTTTGAGCAAGCGGGAGAAGTCGGGCGGGCTTAGCCGGCGGGAGAGGCAGATTATGGACGCTCTCTATCGGCTCGGCAAAGGCTCGGCGGCGGATATCCGCGAGTCGCTCGAGGCCCCGCCGACCTACACGGCGGTGCGAACTCACCTGGCCATCCTGCAGGAGAAGGGGCACGTCAAGTTCGAGAGCGACGGAACCCGGTACATCTACGAACCGGTCGTGCCAAGGAATGAGATGGCCAAGAGCGTGATGGATGGGGTCCTGCAGACCTTCTTCGGCGGTTCGGTCGAGCGGGTCGTGGCGACCCTGATCGACAGCGAAGAGGCGGCAGTGACTCAAGAGCAGCTGGACCGCCTCGCGGAGATCATCGAGCAGGCGAGGAGGGAGGGGCGATGACGGACGAAAGCGGCATTCGAGTGGCGCTATTCCTGGTCGACCTCTTGGCCAAGTCCACTGTGATCCTTGCCCTGGCTGGGTGCGTTTCGTTTGGGTTGCGACGTTCGCCGGCGGCGAGCCGACACTTGGTGTGGGTCTGCGCCTTCGTCGCCCTGCTGGCCCTGCCGGTTCTGTCGGGCATTCTGCCGTCGATTCCGGTCGGAGTGGTTCGGGTCGAAACGTCCGCGCCTGCGCCGGCTATGCTCTCCCAGAGAATTGAAGCTGGTGCCGGCATCGACCTCCAGACGGCATCCGAGCCCGGGGCATCGGCGGCAGTGCCGGAATCGGTGCCTACCGTCGGACCCTCCAACTCCAGCGCCGCACCTCAGCATCCATCGTCTGGCCCGCTGCTGATGGCGATTTGGCTGGCTGGGTCGCTTGCGGTTTTGGTCCCGTGCGGCTTCTCGGTCTGGACGATCATGAGGTGGCGGCGGATGAGCCGCCCCGTTAGCTTGGCCGACACCAGTCTGGCGGCCTCGGCACTCTCGCAGAGAATCGGTTTGAAGCGGATCTGGGATCTCCGGCGGAGTGCCGGGCCCGTACCTCCGACGGCACTCACCTGGGGACTGATCAAGCCCGTGGTATTGATGCCGGAGGTGTCCGCCGATTGGTCAGAAGAGCGGTTGGAAGCAGTGTTGCTTCACGAACTTGCTCACGTGCGCCGTCGGGACAGCGTTACCCAAATGATTGCTGTCGCCGCCTGCGCCCTCTACTGGTACAACCCGGCGGTATGGCTCTGCGCGCGAGCCATGCGAGCCGAGGCCGAGTCGGCAGCCGACGATACCGTGATTCGGCTGGGTGTCAGACCGTCAGTCTACGCTCAGGAGCTTCTCGGCATCGCCTCCGATCTCGGGCGAAGACGACAACTTGTTTCCATCATAGGAGTCCCGATCATGAAACGATCCAAGATCGAATCGCGCGTCAAGGCGATACTCGACCCAACCGTTCGCCGAACCCAAGGAGTAACCCGCGCGGAATCCTTGGTCGCCGTCTCAATTGCCGGAGCAATCGCCCTCTCCCTCGGGCTGGTTCACGCTTCGTCGATCCCGCAATCTCATCCGGATTCGTCGGCTCTCACCCGTTCGATCCTCGAAGCCGGGATCGCGGTGCCGAATCTGCCTACTGGTTCGGTAGTCACGTCACTGTCCGTTTCCAAGAATGCTGCCCACGTCGCTCCATCGAACAAGCGCGTCTCCAGACATTTGACCTCCCGGGCGATGAAGGAAGCCTTGGTCAGCCTCGTTTCCGAACTGGCAATGCCGGTGCTACAGGATGGCCAGGACGAGTCCGCGAAGAAGGCGGCCGAGAAGCGAGCAGCGGAGAAGCAGCAGGCGGAAGCCGATAGCCAGAAGCACCTCGCCGAGAAAGAGGCTCTGATCGCCGAAGCGCAGAAGAAGCTCGCGGAGCGAGATGCGCTCATGATGAATAACCAGAAAAAGCTTGCCGAGCTTCAGGCCCTCGCTGCTGCCAAGAGTGAGCGGTCGGCACAGATGCAGAAGCTTTCCGCCGAGAAGCTGGCAGCCGAAGACTCCAAGATCGCCCGACTCATGACCCTCGCGCAGTTGAAGCGACAACAACTGATCGAAAGTGGTAAGAGCGCCGCCATGAAGGAACAGGCGGCAAAGCTGCTGGAAGAGGCGGCGAACCATCGGGCCTTGACAGGAAAGACCCTTGAGGAAGTGCGGCGCCTGAACAAACTTGCGCAGGCACACCGATCCGCCGCTTTGGAACAGGCGCAACGGATGCGTGTGCTGAAGAACAGGCTCGCGGCACAGGCCCAAAGCAACCAGGCAGTGGCTCAAAACAAGCAGGCACTCGCCGCCCTCAGGCAATCGTTCGAAATGGCACGCGCGCAGTCGAACAAGGAGACCCGGGAGCGGAAAATCGCCGTCGCTCAGGTCAAAGAGGTCCTTCGTGCGTCATTTACGGACAAGCAAGTGGCGGAACGGCGGGAGGCGCTCGAGATCAGCGCGCGCCAAGCCCTCGTGGAATCGCAACTCGCCAAAGCCGACGTCGAACTGGCTGACTCCAAGAAGCGAGCCGAGCGATCCGAAGCGCTTTACCGCCAAGGCGCAATGTCCGGCCAAGAGCTTGAGCGGGTGCAGACGGCTCTGCGACAGGCGGAGATCCAGCTCCAAGTGGCTCGGGCACTGTTGGATGCGATGAAGAAGAAGCCCTGATCGATGGGAATGGCCGACGCCATGCGCCATTTCCATCCGCTATGTAAGTGGATTTGTCGAAACCGATTCGGGCAACCGTACGTAAGCCAAAAAAGCGGTACGTCTGCGTGCCGAGACAAGCCATCCAGATTACGATCATGAAAATCGCCCAGCTCTCCCTCGCACTCCTCGTCCTCGCGAGCTTCCTTGTCATGCCGGTGATGGCGGGAGCCCAAGTCAAGCACAAGATGCTCAAGTCGGCGGCGGCCGGTGTCGCAGCCTATGAGATCGCCAAGCACACGGGCAAGAACAAAGCCCACAAGAACTTCCTACAGAAGCACCCGGTGCTGACCGGCATGGCAGCCGCCGCGATCGTCCATCACCAACTCAAGAAGAAGGATAGGCACCACTAGTCCGGCCCTTCCATCCAGACGATCGCCTCGACTCACCAGGTACCTTTTGAATCGGTGTCTGTTCGACGTCGCTGGCTGATCGTCTGGATTCTTGCTTGCCTCCCCCTCCTTGGGTGGTGGCTGTATGGCCTTTTCGACGTAGACGAGGGCTTCTACGGAGCGGTTGTCGCCGAAATGAACCGGCGGGGCGAGTGGATTACTCCCTTCTACAACGGCAAGCCCTGGTTCGAGAAACCGATCCTCCTGTATTGGCTGGCCAAGCCGTGCATGGCGCTTTTTGGAGACATGGTCGGCCCCCGATTGCCGTCGGTTTTGACGACGTTCGGCGCTTACGGCTCGATCGCCTGGTTCGCGAAGCGGCGGGGCGACGACCGGATCGCCCAGCTCTCGGTTTTGATGCTGGCAGGATGCCTGCTCGTGGTGGGAACGGGCCGCATGATGATGACCGACCTGCCGCTGCTCCTCTGCCTGACCGCAGCGATGGCCACCTTCTGGGAGTCGCTCGTCGGAAAGCGCTCGACACGACTCTGGACGGCGGCTTGGCTTGGTTTGGGTGTGCTCGCAAAGGGACCGGTCGCCCTGATCCTGTTTGTGCTGATCGCCGGCTGGACATATTGGCGCGAGAAGTCCTTGCGGCCCGCCTTTGCCGGCTATTGGGCGCCCGGAACTCTCATTCTGGCGATCGTTATTGGGGCATGGTACGGTCCGGCATACATGGTGAACGGGCAGATGTTCGTTCAGAAATTCCTTGTCGAACAGAACATCGGACGGTTCACCGGCGGCGACGCGGCGCACACGCTCGGCGGCATCCAAAGCCTGATCTTGTACGTGCCTATCCTGCTTCTCGGCATGCTGCCCTGGTCTCTGTTCGTTTGGCGTGCCTGGCCAAGGCGAGGTTCGGCGGAGGTGGCCGGGGCAGATTCGGCCTCGCTCAAGCGTTATCTCGCGACCTGGGCGTCGGTCATCTTCCTGTTCTTTACCATAAGCGGGGCCAAGCTTCCTCACTACGTCCTTCCCGTGATTCCTCCGTTGGCGATGCTGGTCGCGATGGACGCGATGGAGCGGAGCGCGAACCCGAAGAAATGGTTCGTTTCGGCAGGAGCTACCTGCGTGGTCCTGTTCCTTGTCGCGAACGGCGTGTTTCTGTGGTGGTACGGCGCGAGCGGCCAGAAGGAAGTCCACTCGATCGCGCGGTATGTGCGCGAAAGGGGGGGCGCCGTCGCGATGTATCAGATGGGCAGACGTCAAAAGGAACTCGGGACCGGGAAGCTGAAGCTGCAGGAGACGAGCTTGCCGTCGGTTCTCATGGTGCTCGACAAGGATGCGTTGGATACCGACGACCTCGGCGAGATCATGCGATCGGCGCCAATTTGGGTTATCACTCGGGAAGACAGGATTACCGGAAAGGACGTCGCCGAGGCTTCTCGCGCTGGGCACACGATAACAGAGGTCAAGCCGCCCGACGGCGACGACCACTATAGGCTCTACTTCTTAAAATGAGGATTCACTCCGGCGCTGCGGCGCGTGCGACTTGCTGAGCCTCGATTGCCACGGCCCACTGGCGCAGGATCATCTCGAGTTCGGATCGCTTGAACGGTTTCGAGAGGAATCCGTCCATCCCCGCATCCTCACACGCCTTCTTGTCTTCGGCAAAGGCGG
>JARLGV010000096.1 GCA_031292555.1 Fimbriimonas sp. | reverse complement strand
TCGTGACCCAAAGCGACCGAATCGAGGCTGAAATCGCCAAAGAGGAGTCCAGGTGAGCGAGATATCCATCCCCTTGGTCTTCATCGTGCTGATGATCGGCGCGACCGTTCTGTTGGGTATCGCAGCTACGCGCAAGGCGAAGACTGCCGCCGACTTCTATGTCGCAGCCCGGTCTGTCGGCGTGGCGATGAATGCATCGGCGATATCAGGTGAATACCTTTCCGCTGCCTCGTTTATGGGCATCGCCGGTCTGATCATGAAGAACGGGTACGACGCCCTGTGGTACCCGGTCGGATATGCCGCCGGCTATCTACTGCTGCTTCTTTTTATCGCCGGCCCCCTCCGTCGATTCGGCGCCTTCACCATCCCCGACTTCGCCCAGGGACGGTTCGACAGCCCTGCCTTCCGCAAGATCGCAGTGATCTTCGTGCTCTTCATCGGGTTCTTCTACACAATGCCCCAGATGAAAGGCGCCGGCATCACGATGGGGACGATTCTGGGCTGGCCCTATTGGGTCGGGATCGTCGTGGTCGGATCCGTGATCACGTTCAATGTGGCCCTTGGAGGAATGAAGGGCATCACCCTGGTCCAGGCGTTCCAGTACTGGGCCAAACTATTCGCGATCTCGGTGCCGCTTTTTGTCCTCATGGCCGTCTTCGGGAGCTATAACAACAGCCTCCGAAGTGTCGCCGGCCATCCGAAAGACTCGGCTCGAATTGACACGATGGAACCCGCGACCGTTAACGGGTCCGAAAAAGCTCCGCTGAATGCGCTATCTATGTCCGCCGCCGAATCTACCGTCATCGACCTCGAAGCGGGACACCACTACCGCATTGCGAAGATCGGACCGGCAAGAAAGCCGGAACCGGGGGAGGATCCGATTCCCTTGGCGAAACTCGTGCGGCCGATCAAGAACGGTGACGATGGCGATGCGGTTCGGGAATCGGTCCTTTCGGGCAAGCCATTCGACATCGACACCGGCGTGATCCTCGCATGCAACCCGGTGCCGGTCACCAAGGGCGGACTTCCGGTCGAAAAGGACGGCAAACCGGTCATGACGGCCGCAAAGATCGAGTTCGCGGTAGGTGGGCCGGTGACGTTCCCAGCAGTAAGCGGCCAGTCACTGCACGGCAAGGCCAAGATGGTAACCGGAAATGACGCGATTGTTCCCAACGCCCCACCCAATGGTAAGTGGGCCAATCCCTATGGGCCGATGTCCAGCAAGTGGGGATATCCCGTCCTATACACCTACTCGCTCATTATCGCCCTTGTCTGCGGCACCGCCGGCTTGCCGCACATTCTCGTTCGGTTCTATACGAACCCTGACGGACGGTCAGCCAAGCGAACCACCCTCTGGGTGATGGTGATGCTCGGGGTCTTTTACGTCTTCACTCCGGTTTGGGGAGTGATGGGCAGACTCCGGATGCCGCAACTCTACGTGAATGGCGGTTTCGACGCTGCCGTCATCAAACTGCCGACCCTTCTCGACAACAAGCTCCTGGGCGACATTCTAAGCGGGGTCACCAGTGCGGGGGCGTTCGCCGCCTTTATGTCTACTTTCTCCGGACTTCTCGTCTCCATGTCTGGTGCGTTCGCCCATGACATCTACGGCCGGATCCTTCGGCCAGACGCGACTCCGCAGGCGCGCTTGGTAGCATTCAAAGTGGCTGCTGTCGGCGTTGGAATTGTTTCGATGCTCCTCGGCCTGCTCGTCGAGACCTTCGATATCGCCACGATGGTCGGGTGGGCATTCGCCATCGGCGCCGCATCTTACTTCCCACTCCTGCTGCTGGGCTCGTGGTGGCGCGGTCTGACCAAACACGGTGCGGCGGCCGGAATGCTGCTGGGCGGGTTGTCATCGGTGGCTGCGATTGTCTTGAACATGCTCCTCGATAAGAAAGTGCTGACGATGGATCTGCCTCCCCTCGTTCGGTCAGTCATGGAGCAGCCCGCGATATGGGCCGTTCCGCTCTCCATAGGAACGATGATCGTCGTTTCGAAGGCGACCGCCGACAAGATCCCCGCCGACGTGACACTCAAGATGATCCGTCTGCACGCCCCCGAGGAAATCGGTCACTCCGTCGATTACATATCGGGATAGGCCCCAGCAGACACGCCTATCGTAATGACATCACACTCCGTAGCGCGAGGTGCCGTGCCTCGCACTACCAACCCGTAACCACCATGAACCGATCGGCCCAATCGAAATCCCGCATCCGCAAGCGCAGCGCACAGAGATCGCAATGTGCGCCCGGGACCCGCAGATCGCGTTGTGCGATGCACGGAACCTCTCGCTAAGGAGTGCAGTGCAAAGGTCGAGGGTCTGCGTCCCGCGACTCGCGCCCCACTGGTGTACGCTTAGGGCATGGAATCGGGGCGGTTGCAGGGGCGCAGCGTCGTGATCGTCGGGGGTACCACGGGGATCGGGCTATCGGCGGCCAGGGCATGCTTGCGCGAAGGCGCTTTCCTGACGATATTGGGGAAGGAAGGCGACCCCACGCCAGACTTGGGCCCCTCGGCGAAGGTGATCTTGAGGGACGCCCGGCAGGCCGAAACGATCGGCATCTTGATACAGACGGCGGTCGATGCATTCGGCAAAATCGACGCGCTGTACCACGTCGTCGGCGGAAGCGGACGCCGCGCGGGAGATGGCCCGCTTCATGAGATATCGGATGTGGGATGGGATCAAACTATCGACCTGAATCTGAAGTCTCTGTTCCTCTCCAACCGAGCCGCCGTCCAGCAGTATCTGCGTCAAGCTTCCGGGGGCTCGATTCTCAACGTCAGTTCGGTCCTGGGTGATTCGCCGTCAACGCACTTCTTTGCCACCCATGCCTATGCAGCCGCGAAATCCGCGGTAAGCGGTTTCGTTAAGTCGGTTGCGGCCTACTATGCCCCCTATGGGATTCGATGCAATGGGATACTTCCTGGCCTCGTGGACACACCGATGTCCGCTCGGGCAATGACGGACAAGAAGATAATGGAATTCATCCAGACCAAGCAACCTCTCGATGGGGGACGTGCCGGCATACCAGCCGATCTCGATGAGGCCGTCCTCTTCTTTCTATCGGACGCCTCGAAATTCGTCACCGGCCAAATGCTCGCGGTAGACGGCGGTTGGTCGGTGAGCGAGGGACAGTTTGGCGTCTGACTCCGCCTATTTCGCGGGGATCGACATCGGCGGCACTAACGTGAAGATGGTCGCCATGACCGCTACCGGCATAACCCTCGAACGCCTCCAGTTTCCGACCCACGATACCGAGTTGGCGGAGTGGTCGGGTGAAGTACGTTTCCGACTAGAGGAGTGGTCGGCCACATTAGGACAGCCCGACGGATATGGAGTGTCTGCTCCCGGGATCGTGTCGCCCGATCATCGGGCCGTGTCCTGGATGATGGGCCGGATGGAAGCCCTTCGCGGTTTTGAGTGGACCGACTTCCTAGGCTCGACATCGTTCGTGCCGGTGCTCAACGACGCAAAGGCCGCGCTTGTGGCGGAAGCCTGGATCGGGGCGGCGCGCGGGGCGCAAAACGCATTCCTACTGACGCTTGGCACCGGAGTCGGCGGAGCCGCCATTGTCGATGGACGCTTGATGGCAGGAACGTTGGGGCGTGCCGGCCATCTCGGTCACATTTGCCTCGATCCTTACGGCAGCCTCGACATCGTGCGCACTCCCGGAAGCCTCGAGGAGTGGATCGGCGATTCGACTCTTTCGGCGAGAAGTGAGAACCGCTTCTCGGATACTCGCACGCTGGTTCAAGCCGTACGAGACGGAGACGCAGCGGCAAACTCGGTGTGGCACAAGTCAGTACGGGGTCTAGCCGCCGGAATCGCTTCGTTGGTCAACGTGCTAGATCCGGAAATCGTGATCTTGGGCGGAGGAATCGCGGCAGCAGGGCCGATCCTGTTCGATCCGCTTGCCGATATGCTGGACGAGATCGAGTGGCGACCGTTCGGGACTGGGGTGCCTGTCGTCGCCGCGAGTCTGGGAGAGTGGTCCGGCGCGATAGGCGCGGCCAGATATTCGATGCTTCAAAGGGAGAAAATGGGAAATGCAGCCGGCTGAAACGTATCTCAACCGTTCAAGACAGATTCTTGACCGAGTGGAAGCACAGATGGAGGCGATTGAAAGAGCCGCCGATATCTTTGCCGCATCCATCCTCGCGGATCGAATGGTGCACGTCTTTGCGTCCGGCCACAGCCGAATGGTCGTCGAGGAGATGTGGCCGCGCTATGGCTCGTTCCCTGGGTTCAACCCGATCGTCGAACTCTCCCTCACCTTCCATAACCTCGTCGTTGGAGCGAACGGCCAGCGCCAAGCGATGTTTCTCGAAAACGTGAGCGGGTTCGCCGACCGCATTCTCCGCAACTTCGAGATACGGCCACCCGACTCGGCACTCGTGATCTCCTCAAGCGGATGCAACGTCGTGCCCATCGAGATCGCGGAAGGGATGAAACGGCAAGGAATTCCGGTTGTGGCCGTGATCACTCAGGCCCATTCGGACGCCAGCGCGAGCAACGACGCGCGCGGAGTCAAACTCTCCGACTTCGCCGATCTCATCTTGGATACCGGTGCTCCAGTTGGCGACGCGATGGTGGAAATCGACGGATTGGATACTCCGGTGTCGCCCGGTTCTACGGTTGGCGGTTGTCTGCTGGTCAACTGCATTAAGGCCGAGGTGGCCGCTCGCCTTGTTGCGGCCGGCAAACCCCCAAAGGTGCTAACTGCCTCGGCACTAGTGGGCAAAGCGAGGGCAGTCGAGCTATTTGAGGGAGCGTATGACGAACACGCCCGCCGACTTGCCGGCGTCTACGCAAAGACAGGAGTTTCCGAACTATGAGTCTGCGTTGGGCGCCCGATGTGACCGAGCTTCCAAAGGTGGATCTCGCGGTGATTGGCGCCGGTTCAGCCGGATGTTGCGCGGCATACGCCGCAGCGCGACTCCTTGGACCAGGTCGAGTCATGCTCATCGAGCGATACGGTTTCTTGGGAGGCACAAGCACCGCCGTCCTTGACACCTTCTATGGCTTCTATACGCCCGGCAAGGAGCCCAAGAAGGTCGTGGGCGGGATTCCCGATCGAGTCGTTGATCGAATGGCGAGAGAAGGCGAGATCATGTTGCGCCCAAACAGCTACGGCGCAGGGACGGGCGTGACCTATAACCCGGAGCGACTCAAGCGAGTCTGGGACGAGATGACGCAGGAAGCAGGCGTCCAAGTTCTCCATCATACGCTCCTGGTCGACGCAGAGACGGATCCGGATGGGCGGCTGAGATCGGTGGTCCTCGCCACAAAGTCGGGATTCTACCGAGTACGCGCCGCCTATTGGATCGATGCGTCCGGAGATGCCGACCTATGCCATCTGGCAGGATATCCCTATGAGAAAGCGGGGGACTTGGAGCCCGCTCAGACGCTTACGACGACCTTCCGGATGGCAAACGTCGATCTCGGCCGATTCGAGTCGGAAGGAGGAAAGACGATGATGCTTGAGCGAATGAAGGATGCGTCCGAGTTGCCCCGATCCAAGGGGAGCGCCCACCCAATGACGATAGAAGGCTGCATTGCGACCGTTGCGGTGAGAGTTGCCGACGTCGATGCCACCGACGTCTTTGCCCTCACCGAAGCGGAGAGAGAAGGTCGTCGTCAGGCGTACGTGTACGAGCAGTTCTTCCGAGGCCGCGTTCCCGGCTACGAGAACGCGCGCATCGTCGGGCTTGCGGTAGGCATCGGTGTGCGCGAGACCCGTCGTGTTCACGGGGAGCACCGTCTCACGCGCCACGACTGCCTCTCCGCTGCGAATTACGAGGATCGGGTTCTCCTGTGCGGCGCCCCTATCGAAGATCATCGGAAAAATCACGCCGGCGGGGAGGAAACCGCATGGGCTTACGTGCCGGGTGGTGCAACGTATGACGTTCCGTATCGGACCCTGATCCCGAAGGGACAGCCGAACACTTGGGTGGTCGGCCGGTGCTTCAGCGCGACTCACGATGCCCACGCCTCGTGCCGTTCGATGGGCCAGACGATGAGCATGGGCCAAGCTGCCGGAATCGCATCTGCCATCTGCGTTCAAAAGGAAATCGCTCCTCAGCAAGTCCCCATCGATCGACTCCAGGAAGCGTTGCGCCAGGAAGGCGCGGTCCTGGAGATGCCTGAAATGATCGCCGATACACGAGTTTGGAAAGTGTCCCAGGAGATGAATCGATGAGTTTTGTGCGCACTGTCCTTAGCGACGTGCCCTCCGATTGCCTCGGATACTGCTACTCGCACGAGCACATCGTTCTTCGTGGCGAGTACATCGAAGACGCATTCCCAGATTTCAACCTGACCGACATGGATGCTATCTGCCACGAGTTGATAGACCTCCGAGAGTGCGGTGTTTGCACGATGATCGACGCGATGCCGACGGATGCGGGAAGATCAGTTGCAGATTTGGTGGAGGCATCTCGCCGGACCGGCATGCATATCGTGGCGTCGACCGGACTTCACCTGCGCCAGTACTACCCCCCTGTCCACTGGTACGACACGATTCCCGAAGACGACCTCTTCAATCGCATGGTCGTGGAGATCGAGATGGGAATGACCGACCCCGGCTCGGGCCGATCACCATCGCGTGCAGGCGTCACGAAGGTGGCAGGGAGCCTTGACCGCCTGACCGACCTCGAAGTCAGGAATTTCCGGGCGGCCGGCCGGGCCCAGGCATTGACCGGGTGTCCGATTCTGACCCACACCGAAAGGGGAACTGCGGCGCTTGAGCAGATCCAGATTCTCAAGGATGCGGGAGCTGACCTGGAGCATGTCGCCCTATCTCATCTGGATCAAAAGCCTGACATCGATTACCACCGCGAGGTGCTTCAATCCGGTGTGAAGCTGGAGTTTGACAGTAGTTTCCGATGGAAGGGAGATCCAAACCACACGCTTGAGCTGCTGATTCAGTTGGCCCCGGAGTATCCTCGCTCGTTCTTGCTTGGCATGGATGCAGCCAAACCTCGCTACTGGTCTAGTTTCGGTGGAGAGCCCGGCCTCACCTTTTTGATCGGGGAATTCGCTTCGCGGCTTCTCGATCAGGGCCTGGACCGCGATCTTGTTCGCCGTTTCTTCGTCGAAAATCCGGCGGAGACCTACAGTTTCGGGAGGTAATCGGATTGAGTCGATTGATTGGATGTCAGATGTTTCACTGGTTGCAATATTACGGCGACCTCAACGAGGGATTGTGCGACCACTGGGACGACGCCTTTGCCGTGATTCGGGACGCGGGCATAACAGCGGTGGAATTGACGATTGGATCCGAGCAAGAGGCCGAACATCTTGGTGGATTACTCGTCAAAAGGTCACTTGCTCTACCAAGCGTGTACGCCGGTGGCAGGCTCTGCGACGAGGACTGGGAAGAGACTGCAAAGGACATGATTCGGCAAGCAAAGTGGGGAAAGGGACTCGGGGCAACGTTGCTCGTCTCTAACCCCGACCCCATCGATTGGAACAAACCCATTGATAAGTCGGATACCCAGTTACGTCGACAGGCTCAGGCGCTCAGAGCGCTGACATCGGAATTGAATGGCATGGGCATGACTCTCGCATATCATACGCACGCTCCGGAAATGCGGCAGTCAGCACGGGAGTTTCACCATATGCTCTTGGCCACTCGAGATACCGGGATGAAGTTCTGCCTGGATTTCCACTGGCTCTACCGTGGCGCCGGAGATAGCCAAGTGGCTGTCGAAGACCTGATCGAATTGTATGGCGATCGCATCGTGACGACCCATATCCGCCAATCCCACGGCGGTGTTTGGAGCGAGACGCTCGAGGACGGGGACTTGGACTATTCGATTTTGGCGGCCCAGGTCGCAGCCCGGGGTTACGACGGTCCGTTGATCATCGAATGCGCCCGGGAAGCAGGCACCAAGAACGCCCCGTCGATGCTAGATGCGTATCGGAAAAGTCGGGAATGGGTGGACAAGACGTTTTCGAACTGAATGTGCAAGAGGTGACAAAGATGACACGAACTTGGAAGATCGCTGGAATCAACTTCGACCATATGCATATGGGCGACTTACTGCGCATGGTCTCCGAGCACCCGAACGCTGAGATCGTCTCCGTGTCGGATGAACAGCCGGACCGGATGCGCGGGGTGATGCATGCGCTCGGCATCCCCAGTTCCCGCGGGTTTGGCGACTATAGACAGTGTCTGGAGGAAACCGAGCCCGACATCGTCATCCTCTGCCCGGCAACCGCCCACCACGGCAAATGGGTGGAGAGGGTCGCTCCCTTTGGCGTGCATGTCTTCGTTGAAAAGCCGTTTGCCGGAAGCCTCCCCGAAGCCGACCGGATGATCGCCGCCATGAAGGCAACTGGTAAGCAGATGGTCATCAATTGGCCGCTCCGCTGGTATCCGTCCCATGTCACTGCCAAGAGATTGGTCGACGAGGGCCAAATCGGCGAGGTGATCGAAGTTCACTACTACGACGGGAACCGAGGTCCGCTCCGCCACATCATGGACAAGATCGAAGTGCCCGAGAGCGATCCGGCGGTCAAGAACCAGGCGTGGTGGTACCAGAAAGACGCGGGCGGCGGCTCCATGCAGGATTACCTCGGATACGGAGTAACGCTGGGCACGTGGTTCCTCAACGGCAAGGCTCCTATCGAAGTCACTTCCACCGTCGACGCGCCGAAAGGCCTCGAGGTGGACGAACATAGCATCACAGTTTGCCGGTACGAAACGGGATTGAGCAAATACGAGACGCGTTGGGGCGCCTTTACTGACCCTTGGAAGATGCAGCCGCAGCCCAAGTGCGGATTCGTTCTCGTCGGCACGTGCGGAACAATCTCGTCCTACGACTACGAGAACACCGTGCTCATGCAGACCCGGGAAGATGAACGCGGCATCGTGGTGCAGGTGGACCAACTGGAGTTCCCGAACCGAAACCCGATTGAGTACTTCCTGGACCGGTTGGATAAAGACCTCCCCGCAGAAGGACCGCTCTCGCCAGCTATTGCACGAATTGGTCAGCAGATCGTCGATACCGCGCGCGCAAGCGCATCCCAAAAGCGAACGCTTCCGCTGATACCTTGAAGGAGACCACCCATGGCAGAAACTAACTACGAAATCACATCCGGCGACCGCGAGCGACACGTTGCCGCACTCAAGTTCCCGTACAAACCATCGAATCCCAAGAGCTACAAGCCTAAAATCGGCTTGCTAGGCTGCGGCGGAATCACGGAGACCCACCTTACGGCCTATCGCGCTGCCGGATACGACGTAGTCGCCCTTTGCGACAAGGTGCAGGAGCGGGCAGAGAGCCGCCGCTCCAAGTTCTTTCCGAATGCGACGGTCTACACCGACAGCCGGGCCGTGCTCGATCGCAAGGACATCGAAGTCGTCGATATCGCCACCCACCCGGAGGATCGCGTTGAACTGATCGAACTGGCGCTGCGCAGCGAAAAACACGTCCTCAGCCAAAAGCCGTTTGTCACGGATCTCAACACTGGCGAACGGCTAGTTTCGTTGGCGGAAGAGATGGGAAGAAGGCTAGCCGTCAACCAGAACGGGCGATGGTCACCCCACTTCAGCTACATGCGTCAGGCGATTCAAGCGGGCGTGATCGGCGACGTATTGGGCGCACACCTTGCGGTGCACTGGAACCACGATTGGGTGGCGGGAACACCGTTCGACAAGATCAAACACGTGATCCTGTACGACTTTGCGATTCACTGGTTCGACATCCTCTGTTGCTTTATGGGCGACCGCCCCGCACTCAGCGTCTTCGCCAGCGAGATGAACGCAAAGGGGCAAGCGTCTAAGCCGGCGCTCCTCGCCCAGACGTTGGTGGAATACGACGGCGCCCAGGCGACAATGGTGTTCGACGGCTTCACGCGCTATGGAACCCTCGACAACGCGATCATCACCGGCACCAAAGGCACTATCTACAGCACCGGTCCCGACTTGGGTCGGCACAAGGTGACCGTCACAACTCCACTCGGGTCGTCGTCGCCCAGCCTGGAGGGTTCCTGGTTCCCCGATGGCTTCCATGGATCGATGGGCGAATTGCTTTGTGCGATCGAAGAGAATCGAGAACCCGGCAACTCGGCCAAGAACAACCTCAAGTCCCTTGCCCTCTGCTTCGCCGCCCTCCGGAGCGCCGAAACATCGCAACTCCAGATTCCAGGTCTCGTCCGTAGCGTCACTCCATAGCTTGCGGATTGCCAATTACCTTGCGCGGCGGCCCCAGGCCACCGCGCAAGTTAATTGGGCTTGCTCGCAGCGCTGCCGCACGGCGGATAGAATATTGGGATGACGTTTGGGTTTCATTGGCTCGCTTTGATTGCGATTCCTGCTGTTGCAGTGGCGGCACAGGGTCCGGGACTGGTAGTCGACTCCCACATGACCCGGGCGGAGGCATTGGGACACAACCGCTTTCCCGCCATGGTTCTTGCGAAGATGACCGTGGTAACCGTCACCTATAACGGATTCGACCACCGACGACACCGGGGACAAATCGTCGTCGATCGCGCGGTGGCGAAGGATGTGAAAGCGATCTTCGACGAAATCGAAGCGACAGGCTATCCGATCACGAAGATCGTGCCCATCGTTGCATATCACTGGGACGACGACGCGTCCATCGCCGATAACAACACGTCCGCGTTCAACTTCCGGCACGTCATCGGACCCGGCCAGAACACAAATGTCCTGTCACACCACTCCTACGGCCGGGCGATCGACTTGAACCCGCGCATCAACCCGTTCGTGGCTAAGGACGGTTCAACCCCGCGCCCGTACGACCCGGCGAAGCCGGGAACGCTCACGCTGAAGTCGGCAGTTACTCAGATCTTCCTCAGGCATCACTGGACATGGGGCGGCCAATGGAAGAACGGCAAGGACTACCAACACTTCGAGCACATGACCTCCCACTAGTTCGCCGCGAGTTCAGCGCCTCCTCCACGTCCTCGGTGATTGAATATACGGCGGAGGACGCGAAGGTTAGGCAGCGGATACGGTAAAGCACTAGTAGCCGAGACTACTGTGACTAATCAGAGTTCTTTCGAATGAAGTCGTAGAGCTCTTCGATCTGGGTGAAAGCAAGGCCAGTGACGGTGTCGGCGCAACCGTAGTAGATCGTGATTCGTCCGGTCGGGGCATCCGCCAAAGCTGCGCAGGGGAAGGTCACGTTCGGAACGTCGCCCGCGAGTTCGTAGATCTCGCGAGGGTTTATGACGTACGGCTTGGCGCGGTAGCGAACGATCCACGGCTTCTCCAAGTCGAGAAGGACGGCACCGAAGCTATATACGTAGCCATTGCAACTAGTAAGTACCCCGTGGTGGAAAACCAGCCATCCCTCAGATGTCTCGAGCGGTACAGGCCCCGCGCCGATCTTCGTGCTTTCCCATGACTGCTTCGGACCCATCACATAGCGGTGCCGGCCCCAATAGATTAGGTCTTCGCTCTGCGAGATGTAGATATCGCCGAAGGCCGTATGCCCAGTATCGCTCGGTCGGCTGAACATCAAGTATCGGCCGTTCACCTTGCGAGGAAACAGGACGCCGTTCCGATTGTACGGAAGCAGCGTGTTCTCGACCATGTGGAATTCCTTGAAGTCCTTGGTCCAGCCCAACCCGATCGTGGGACCATGCCAGCCGTTGCACCAAGTCACGTAATATCGATCTTCGATCCAGCAGACTCTGGGATCGTAGGCGTAAGTCGGCGGCTCGACCTCTTCGTCGTCGCGGATCCACTTGATCGTTTCGTGATCGATCTTCCAGTCGTAACCGTTGTCGCTGTGCCCAGCATGGAGCACCATGTTCCGGCAGATGTCGTCGCAACGAAAGACGCCAGCGAACTTACCCTCGAACGGGACGGCCGCGCTATTGAAAATGCTGTTGCTCGTCGGGATGAGGTCCCGGGGAATGATAGGGTTGTTGTCGTACCGCCACACGGGACTTTGTGTAGGTTTTGTCCGGTCTTGCCACGGAATATTCGGTAGCGGTTCACCAACTAGTCTGATCGTTGACATGAACCTAGTTTCTCACAAATCGACCTTGTTCCACACCAAATCCGGTCGGCAAGTGCCACGGGTGGGCGAATCGAACGCGGGAGTGACTTCCATCCTCAAACGCAGACTCGGTAGCGTGATATTCTATCCCCTGACGTGCTTAGGTCTTTCCGCATTCTCCCCGTTCTTGCCTTGCTCGCAACTGTGTGCCTCGCAGGGGCCGCAGAAGTCAAACACAACTACGATCTCAAAAACGTGCTCTGGCGGTTGAGTTTCTCAATGACCGACGGCACGATCGCGGGCGACGTGACCAACACGGTCACGATGACCGAGGATTCGCCGACTGTCCAACTCAGCTGTTCGGAACTCAATATCACTGCGACCTCGGTGAACGGCGTCATCGCCACCTTCACAAACAATGACGACGTGCTGACGATAACCCTCCCCAAGCCGGCTCACAAGGGGGACACCCTGGATGTCAGGAGCATCTACACCGGCGCACCTGTGAACGGGCTCTACTTCGTGCCGGCGTCGCGTGCCTCTCCTGCCCACACCGGCATGATCTACACGCAAGGCGAGGGCGAGGACAACCACTACTGGCTTCCGACCTACGACAAGCCGGACGACAAGGCAACGACCGAATGCTACGTCACAGTGCCGCCTACATGGACGGCCATATCGAACGGGAAGCTTATCGGCGAGCAGACGACAGGGGAGGGCAAGGTCTTCCACTACAAAATGGACCAGCCCTATTCGACCTATCTGATCTCACTCGTCGCCGGCGAATACGTTGAGGGCAAGGACCATTGGCACGACATTCCAGTGAGCTATTACGTCCCGCCTGGCCTCGAACGGGAGGGTAAGGCGTCATTCGGCAACACGCCGATGATGATCGACTATTATTCGAAACTCACGGGAGTCGACTACCCGTACGCCAAATTCGCCCAGGATACAGTCGGCGACTTTATGTTCGGCGGCATGGAGAACGTGACGTGTGTCACCCAGACGATCCGAACGCTTCACGCGCTGGGCACCGAACCAGTCAACGACTCAACCGGACTCGTCGCCCACGAACTTGCCCACCACTGGTTCGGCGACTTGATCACCTGCCAGACCTGGGAGCACACCTGGCTGAACGAAGGCTTCGCCACGAATCTGCCCGTCTATCTCGACCGGGAAATGCACGGCAAGGATGCGTTCGACATGGATCGGTACGGCAGCTTCGAGGGAGCGGTCGACAGCATCGGATCGCGCAACCGAAAGGACGTACCGGGCACAGTTGGCTCGGTCCCGACCGTCACCATGGGCTCACCATACGCAGGTGGGTGCTCGCGCTTGCTCATGCTGATGCACATGCTCGGGGAGCCGACCTTCTGGAAAGGCGTTCACGAATTCCTGGAGAAGTACAAGTTCCAGCCGGCGACCACCGACGAGTTCTTTGAGGTGATGAGCAAGGTTTCCAAAGTTGACCTTGCGCCGTTCGCCAAACAGTGGTTTCATTCAGCCGCCACCCCGTCCCTAACGGTGGCGATCGCGGGCGCCGATCTCGACATCACCCAGCTTCAGCCCTACTACACGCTGGATCTTCCGGTCTGGTTCCTCGAAACGCCCGTGCAGACAACCCTCTTCTCCGCTCCGACCTGGACCAAGAAGCTCGTTCACGTCTCCGGCGCGGATACCAAGGTGAAGATCGGAGACCTTGCGAAGTCCCCGTGCCTCGTCGACCCAGAAGCGTGGACCGCCATGGAGCTGAAGTACGCCGCGCCGTACACGACGGATCAGATCATGCAACTCTACAAGAACGCGCCGAACATCGCCGAGAAAGCACGGCTGATCGACGAGTTCTACAAAGCGCTTCCATTGCCCCAAAGGCTGATAATTGGGCGTACTGAGCGAAACGTCGCCCTTCAGCAGAAACTGGCCCACGAGACCACGCAAGACGCCATCGCCCTCCTCAGCGAGTACGCCGCTAACCCCGACAAGCGCGTGGTCAATGCGGCAGTAATCGCCCTCGGAGCCCTAAACCCGGACCCGAAGCTCAAAGCACGTGTCCAGGCGATCGCGGACAAGGATTCCAATGAGTCGGTGCGCGAGCACGCTACCCAGGCCCTTCTGAATTGGAGTACAGACGACAAACTCGCCCAGAAGGCTTGGAAGATGCACGCCTTCGACGACGGTTATCGTCAGATGGCCCTGAACTGGTGGGCTCAGCACTCCGCCGATCTAGCGAGGACGACCAGTCTGGACGTGCTAAAAAGCCCAGACAGCGAGCCGCTTCGCGTTACCGCACTACAAGTACTTGGAACGGTCAAGGAGCGCCCCGGAGAACACGCGGTCTACGATGCACTGATTACCGTGGCCAAGGAAACTTCTTTCTCCGCCCGCCGGACGGCGATCAACTCCCTCGCCCAACTCGGCAACAAGGCCGCCATCCCGGTCCTCCAGCCGTTCACCCAACACGGCCCCGGAGGCATACGAGGCGCCGCCTCCGCCGCAATCGCCACGCTCAGCAAGTGAACGCCTCTATTCGGATCGCGCCAGCCCAAATAAGCGCCGAAGGCGTGCCCCTCTATGGGCCTTGGGCAACGCCCAAGGCAACGGATCGCGCGAGACAGACGGGCCAAAGGTCCGTGCCATCAAGCATGCAGGGCGCGAACGCAGCGAATGCCAGTGTAGCGGACCCAAACTGCGGCAGACGACCTCCATCGAACCGTCACGAACGGCCCAGTCCCGTCGAGCCGGATCCGTTCAACCCTTCGGTTGCCCATTATCGATTCTTTTCACAAACGCCTTGACACCCTTGAATTGCTTCAGTAAGGCGTCGCGAGACGTCGGGGCTACGAGGGTGAACGAGGTCGAGAGCGGGTCCGCGATAAGACCGGTCGGGGCGATGACCGTTACCTGGACCCGTTGGGTCAGTGCCCAACCGGTTTTGGGGTTGACGACGTGGGAGAAGTGCTTTCCGCCGATCTCGACGAACTGTTCGGTATCGCCGGAGGACGAGATCGCGCAATTCGATAGCGTCATCGTCCGGTTGCCCGCATTGGGTACTTCGACTTTCCAGCCCTTCATGCCGGGTGGCGGATCGGACACTACGACGTCGCCTCCCATCTCGATCAGCGCACTCTTGATCCCATGGTGCTTGAGCACGGCGAGAGCCTCATCGTCGGCGTATCCCTTGCCGATCGCCCCTAGATCCAGGCGCATCCCGGGACGTTTCAAATAGGCAGTGCGGGCTTGAGTGTCCAGAATCAGCCCCCGATAGTCGACCAATCGCCTGGCCGCATCGATCTCGCCTAGAGTCGGCAGGATCTTGGTCTTTCGCGCCTTCCGCCAGAGTTGGACCACAGGCCCAATCGTCACATCGAACATCCCATCGGAATGCCGCGAGAACTCCTGGGACACCTGGAACACTCGCATCAACTCTGCCGAAATGCCTATGGGCTGCCCTCCCGCCTGATCGCTGAGGTGGGTGAGTTCGCTGTTCTTGCGGTAGTCGCTCATAATCGAGTCAAGGGTGGCGATCCGTTCGAATGCATCGGCGCAAGCTGACTCTGCTACCGACTTATCGGGCGCATATACGACCAGCCGGGTATCGACGCCCATGTGATATTCGGTATAGGTATAGCGTTTGAGCGGCCCGGGACCTTGAGAGGCAACGGCT
>JARLGV010000095.1 GCA_031292555.1 Fimbriimonas sp. | reverse complement strand
TGATGGGCCATAACATGAGCCTTGGCCCAATCGAGAGAGACTGACGATCGCTTCCATCGAACGGGCGCCATGGTTGTACTCCTTAACCCCCAAGAAGGCGGACAGTAACCGAGGGTCGATATCGAGGTGGTCATTCGGGTCGATGGCCGTCGGGTGAATGCGTTCGATCATCGATCGAAACAACAGTGCCCTCCGAATGATCGCCACCTCGTCCTTGCCAGCCACCACGGGATTGGGCCCTTTGATGTTTACGAATCCACGCAGCCTGCTAACGAAATCCGGACCCTTGAGTCCTTTGAAGACCTTCGTCGCCCTTTTGGCTGCATTCGAATTGTCCTTTTGCCGCGAACAATCGAATTCCTCAAACCTAGTGGAAGTCCCGCCGGCAAAAACGAAGATGCACTTGGCGAACGGGTGTTTGCGACCGTTGGCTACGAATTCGGAATCCTGCATGGGAGCAAGGAATTCCTTGAGCCACTTCAGGCTGTTACTGTCGAACTCGTCCCAAAACACGAGGGGGACTTGCCCTTTGACCGACTTGTCGCGGACCTCGTGAAACGCCTCGTACAGGTCCGATTCGTCCTTGAACTGCGATAGGTTGAATTCCAGAGTCGCCTTCTGCTCGCCGAATATCTCTTCGGCAAGTTGCTTGATAGCGAACGATTTGCCCGAGCCAGGCGCACCAAACACCGCGATCGAAAGCGGCTTCGTGTCTTTGCTCTCCACATAGGAGGTGATCAGATTGCGAACGGCATTCAGGTTCTCGATCTCTTCGCGATCCACCGTGAAGTATTTGGCGACCTCAAGATTCGGCACCGCAGCCAATGCAGTCTTGGCTCCCCTTACCACAATGTCCTCCGCCGTCAATCTGAGGAACAAATCGCCCGATGAAATTACGTCGGTGAGCAAACTCGGGGAGTCCGGCAGCGTTGCCAAAACGGGTTTCGGAAGCAGATGCCTTGGATAGGATGATCGAAGGGACGACCGGAATTTCGCCGACCCTGTGTCCGTGACGATGTTCGACTTCCTGACGTCGAGGTCGATCTCCTTTGAGTTGTGTCCACCCCCGTACCGGTGGTTTGCGCGAGCAACTTCAAGTGCGCGGGCAACGGTTAGGTGAGTGGAGGGCGGAACATCCTGAAGGCAGTGCACCGCCATCGCGGCCGCGACAATCGAGCCCGTTCCAAACGTGACGCCAGGATAGCGGGCGCTCCAAGTGTCCTCTAGATGATCCGGGTCGTAGACCAGCCGCTCCAAGCGGATGACATCAGCCAGATCGACTTCTTCGGGAGCCATGGGCTCCCGGCTGAACACTGCTGCGCCCGAACGGCCAAATGTGACAACGACGCGCTTGCACTTCCTAAAAGGCCAACCGGCTCCGCCAAGGGCAAAGACTACATCCAGTTCCTCTCGCAGCAAATCCCACGACATTCCGTGGGTCAGCTTCGCGCCCTGTTCGCGTAGGCTGGTCACCGATACGACGAGAGTTACCCTTTCCGCCCAAGTTGACTTTGCCAGCAACAGATTGCGCAGTGCAGAGCCTTGTTTCGGAAGCCCCTTAACGAGAATTTGAGCAGGGGCAGACCCTTCGCCGAGTAGGCAAGTCGGCCAGCATTCAGGGTGACTGGCAAATCCCAAGCCCAAATCATCGATGACCAAAAGAGCAGGTTCGCCGGGTAGGCCACATGCTTCGGGAAACGCCGCCTTACAATTCCAGTTCGCCTCGCGACATCCGAGGAACTCTGAGATTCGCCATGCACCGGCTTGCGGTTCGCCGTCCGGCCACTTATAGGTGAGCTGAATCGTCCCATCCACCGGGTTTCTCGTGACCGACTTGACTGCCGCTTTCCGTTTCGTACCTTCGTGCCAACTCCACACTGAGAATCCGGTGGCGATCCCTGGCGGACAGTCGGCGCTTTCGATCTTCTCGTGGGACACAACGTTCGGAGATATCACATCCGCTTCAATCGTTGAAAGTACTGGCTCGTCGTCAACTCTCGGAAGAAGCGAGATCCACTTGTTCGTTGCCTTGACATATTGGTCGATCAGTTCCTTGAGATACCAGGCGCCGCCATAGCCATTCATTAGCTGGGTGTAAGGATGAGGATCTGAGTAATTGTGACCAGCCCTTGGCAACCGAGCCACGTGGGTATCCCACACCAAGTCTCCGCAGACGAGAACAGTTTTCTTCTTTGAATCTGGCATTTCGGGTATTTCCTTCCCAAACCGTTGTGATCTATCCCAAGTGCCAAACCACGTCGAAAGCACGGCACCTTCCGTCATCATACAAGACAACTATCTCAATATTGGGCGTGTTACCACAGTAATTCCACCGTATAGCATTGAAATCAACGCCGCAATGTGCAGTGACTAAGATTCCAAAAGGAGCGGTCGATCCAGGAAGACAACCCGCCAGTCCAGCACTTCTTGCACCATGAGCCGGGCGACGTCTTCGGAGAGGTTTCGGATGCTCTTTGCCATCGATTGGCTTCCTGCCATATCGACAAGCGCCTTCAGTTCATCATGAGCCGACCGCATCACCGCCAATTGCTGAGCCATCGAGCGCGAACGTTTGCTGACCCTTCGAAACTCGCCCTGATTGTTCACTCCAGCAAGGGCGGCGCCAACTGCAGGGAAGAAACCGCAGCAAAACGTCCAGAAGTGGCCAACGATGGGCACGTGACCCAAGTGGAGTACGCAAACGACAAGGGTCAGCACAAGGAGACCGACAGTCCCTGCCTGCAGCTTTCGTTCAATTTTGTGTGCTCGCTCGGCGTTCCTTTCGTGAAACGCCATCTGTTCGTCGATGAGGCTGCTCAATACTTCGAGCATTTCAAGTGCATAGGCATTGTCGAACACTGCCATCGGCAACCCGATCCACCTCGCAACCGCGTTCACATACGCTGTCATCCAAGTCCAAGACGGGTGTCCGTAACTCGCATGGTGCGCAGCCAACTGTAGGAACGGGCGAGCGCCTCCCACTTGAGCTACCAACCTCAAATGCCGGATCTGTTCCGAAGTAAACCGATAGTCAATCCACTTCTCATGCCACGATTGCTTTCTGCCAAGCGAAATCACACCCAGGACGATGGCAATCGCCAGGAACTCCCCTGAACCGAACATAGTCTCGACCCAAACTGGCATCTCGGACACGATCGGAGCGAGTGCCAATCCTACCGCCAGGCCAGCGAGCAGGTAACTAAGCAAAAACGAGCTTCGGTAGCGGTCAGCATACAGGTCGGCCAGCTTGTCTGGCCAAGCATAGAACGGCCGCAATTTGTTTGGGACCGGCTTTTCGGTCGGCCATTCCTTGAGGACGTCCAGTTCGTATCGTTCAACTTTCACCGACAAACGCGGGAAAGTGCCATCGCCTAGAAGGGACCTGAAGATTCGCCAGAGCACGGCGATGTTCCGCCTGGGACGGCATTCTAGCTGGAACTTCTTCAGATCGCCCTTCATGCGAACTGATTCCGACGTCGTGGGTCCGTTTGTCAATTCGGGAAGTTCGAGAATGGAGCGAATCGTTGTGCGAATGGATTCTTCATGACTGCCACCTGTTGCCGGGAACCACCGCCATTCATGGGGTGAACGTGCGTCGATACAGAGGACGGGAATACCGAGTCGTATGGCCTGACGCATGGTAGTTTCAGTGCCGCCGTGCTTCCCTCTTCTCTCATGGTCCCAAACTGCGATCAAAAGGTCGGACTGGTTCAAGACCAATTCGCCGGCTGCCTCGTAGGCGCTTGACGCGTCTGCCCGGCTGCCATCCAACTCGAAGCAGCCAGTGCTCTGATCGAGCAGCTGTACGAACCGAGCCAAAGAATCGGGTTCAAGTGAAATTTCCTTAGCAAAATCCTTCTCGTATTCGGGCCGATGAAACGGCAGGACGCATGCCAGGTCCCATTGCAGTCCCAATGCCACTTCGGCAGCAAGCCTGTCGACACCCTCTGCCAGCGGAGAGATCATTCTTAGGATGGGTTCGCCGGGAACGTAGAGCGGGATCCCCCGTCGAGCTAGCTCACGGACCTCATCGTCGATCACAGACAAGACCGAAGTCACTGCGCCGCGAATACCGGTCATGTCTTTGGGAAGGCGGTGGGGACGGTGTCCGACGACTCCGACCCGAAATGCCAACGGAGGTTTGGGGGGATGCTCCAACTCGACAATCTGTACGTCCTTCGACTCCATCCTTTACATTGTGAACAACATTGCGTCCGTGTAGTGGGAATTGGCCGGTTTACCCGGGGCCGGTGGGTTCCGAAGGGTAGCATTTCCGAATGACGTTCGATCACGGTCTAGCTGCGCGGCTACGAGAGGTCGACAAATACTATTTTTCGAGTCTCGCGCCTACCGTTCGGCAGCTTGGGGTTGTTCAGGGCGAGCCATTCCTAGCTCTTGACGGCGGATTCGCGTTCCATGCCGGAAATGGTTCTCCGCTCACGCAGGCAGGGGGCCGATTCGATGCGGACGACCTCGTCGAAATTCAAAGCTTCTACCGGGGACGCACGAAACACTGGGAGGCAGTGGTCACACCGTTCTCCGACTCGGGTGCGATCGATCGCCTTATTGCGCTGGATGCGGCTTTCATGGGCTGGGAGAATATGCTCTTCATCCCCGTCCCTTCCGCTGTTGACACCAACAACCTACCTGATGGCGCGGTCATCGAAGACGTATCCGAGGACAACGCAGCCAACTGGGCAGACGTTGCGACCCGAGGTTTCTGCCCAGGCGACGTGCCGCAAGCCTTCGTCGATCTTGCCAAGATGCTGACGCGATCCTCGGCCGTTCGGAAGTACCTCGTCACTTGTCACGGGATCCCGGCCGCCGCGGCATCGCTGACCGTCCATCAGGGCGTCGCGTTTCTTGGCGGAATGGCGACGTTACCCGCCTTTCGCGGACAAGGCTTACAAAGTTGCATGATCCGACGGCGACTCGTCGACGCCCGCTCAGATGCCGATATCGCATTCGTTGGCGCAAGTCCGGGGACGACGTCGCACCGAAACGTCGAGCGAGCAGGTTTCAGAGTCGCTTACAGCCAGCTAAGTCTCAAAATTGATGTTCGAACCGACGGCTAGCCAAATCGGTCCAGTACTTTTCGGGCAGAGTGCCGGCCCTGCTTGATGCAATCTGGAATGCCGGTTCCTCGGAATGATCCGCCAGCCAGAAAGATCGGGAAATCACCTAGCGCCGCTTCGATGCGTTCCATCAACTCAACGTGACCCACTTCATATTGGGGCATCGCTCGTGTCCAGCGATCGACCCGGCAAACAACTGGTTCGACTTGGACACCAAGCTGTTTGGTGACGGTCTCCATCGCCATCTGTAACAATTGTTCGTCGGAGTATTCGTCGACGTTGAGCCCACGATCCCGTCCCATAAACGCTCGGAGGAGCCCAACGCCTTCCGGTGCCCGACCCGGCCATTTTGACGAACTGAACGTGCATCCCGTGATTGAAGCCGGTTCGTCGGCGGGAACCAGGAAGCCGTTGCCATGAAAGCCATGCGGAAAGGCATCGATTGGATAGGCAAGGCTCACGACGGCAGTTGAAGCATGGCGGATGCTGGCGAGCTGACCGGCGGCGTCAGGAGCCACCCCCGCCAGCAGCTTGGCGACAGTGTAGGACGGGATTGAGAAGATCACAGCATCTGCATCGATCGTCGCCGATGCCCCAATCTGGAAGTGCCCGTCCCCAACTCGTTCCAATGAATCGATCCGGCTGTTCAGTCGCAGATCCGCACCATCCAGGCGGGCCACCAAGACATCGACAAGACGCTGAACACCGTCCTTCAGCGTCAGGAAGCCTGCCCTACGCGGCGAATGCGCTCCCCCAGAGACAGGAGCCCCCGGAATAGCGTCGAACGTCAGCTTGCCGTTCTTCTGTTCCAGCCCGATATACGATGGATAGAGGGCCTTCATGCTCAGCACTTCGGCGTCACCTGCGTGTATCCCGGCCAGAAGCGGTTCCGCCAAGGACTTCGAAAAGTGGTTTCCGAATCGCCGGCGGAAGAAAGAGGCTATCGTCTCGTCTCCGCCCGTGCCCTTTGGAACGTTGCCCTCAGATCGAATCCTTCGCCTTGCTGCGGCAGAAAGGAAGCCGATCGACTCCAAAGCGCTGTTCGCGGACGGAATGAGACTCGCCATCGCGCGTGGGACAGAGTGCAGTTTCCCTCCAGAGAGGATTGAAAAGCCGCTTCCGATCGGTTCGACGAACTCAGCCTCAAGGCCCAATTCCGCCATTAGTTCCACCGCCCACGGCTTCGAGGTGAACACCGAATCGGGTCCGCCTTCGATCAGCAGTCCTTGCTGCCGGTGTGTCACAAGCTTGCCACCCCAACGATCAGATGCTTCGAGTAGGGTGACCTGGTGATGTCCGTCGCGGTGAATGTCGTAGGCCGCGCTGAGGCCTGAGATCCCACCCCCAATGATGACGATTCGTGCCATGGTCATGCGACCCCGCCCGTAAACGGGCAGGGAGAGAAATCATAGTACCAGTCGGAACCGGCGAGAGGTCAGGCGATCGCCATATGAGCGACCGGCTCGTAATCGCAAAGCGGATCGCTGCCGGCAGGGTTTCCGGTGTGAGCAAACGCCCTAGCTCGCGATCCTCCGCAGATCCGTCGATATTCGCAGTGCCCGCACTTTCCGTCGAACCCGTCGACGTCGCGAACAGTCCGGAACACTTCGGAACTTTGATAGATTTCCTGAAGCGGCGTAAATCGCACGTCTCCCGCTTCCAGCGGAAGAAAGCCTGAAGGATAGACCTTGCCAGTATGCGAAATGAACACGATGCCGTTGCCATCCCGAATCCCATAGCCGGCATGGACGCTGGTGGATCGGATTTGGTCGGCGGTCATGCCCTGCTCTTTCATCGCTTCAGAGGCAACCCGCCGGTAGGATGGCGCTTCTGTCGTCTTGATCTGGAATGGCGAAACGGGGACCAATCGCTGCACCCAGTGCATGATCTTTTCTCCACCGATCGGATCGACTTCATTGAGTTGCTTGCCACGGCCCACCGCAATCAGGAAGAAGAGGCTCCAACGCATCACCGGGAAGCCGTGCAATAGTTGGTAGACGTTATCCAAATCGTCCACCGTCTCTTCCGAAACCAACGTATTCACCTGGAGCGGCAACCCAACTTCACCGGCCCATTTCGCCGCTTGAATGGTGATGTCGAAGCATCCGGGTACCTGGCGAATATCGTCGTGCCGGGTCGCGTTCGATCCGTCCAAGCTGAGCGCAAGGCTCTCGACGCCGGCCGCTTTCAGTTCTTCGAACACCTGCTTGGTCAGGAACGGACTCGCTGCAGGAGTAATCGAAACTCTGATGCCGCGCGCTCGCGCTTCTGCGATCAGGTCGAACAGTCGGTCCCTATGCAACGGATCTCCGCCGGTGAGTACCAGATGAGGAAGCGGATCGCCGAAGGAGGCGATGCCGTCCAGGAGACGGAGGCCCTCATCGAAGCTGAGTTGATCGGGATGAGCGTGCGGCATTGCCGACGCCCGGCAGTGCTTGCAGGCGAGGGGACAGGCTTGAGTCGTTTCCCAATACACGAGCATGGGACGTTGAGCGAAATCGATACGTGTAGCGTGTGTCATGTTTCGTATTTTCCTGCCCTCCTCTCAACGAGGAAGGCATTCCCGGCGAGGGTGGAGGTTATTCGCCGTAGACGAACGCCCCTCCCAGGTGACCAGCATAGGAGATCAGAACAAAGCAGAGCGTTGCCAGGATGTAGTAGGCAATGCGAGTAGGCAGGTGCATCTTCTCGTGACGGTCGACTCGAAGTCCGACCATCATCACCATCATTAAAACTGAGATTACGGCGAGAAAGAGGTGGGTGAGGATCAGTCCCCGGAACGGCACCTTCTGAACGTACATGGCCAAGAGACCAGTAGCCATCCCTCCGAACGATGTGACGGTTGCCATCAAAATGTTGTACCAACCGGCCAAAAGGAGGTGACGGTTCTTGCGAATGAGTCCTAACGCATCGAGGAAGAGTCCACCGATAAAAAGCGCGATCGGAAAGTGAACTACCGCCGGATGGAATCCGTTCTTGGGAATGATCGACTTTGGCTTTGGCGGAGCGGGAGGAGTTGGTGGATTGTTTGCGCCAGCCGGGGCCGGCTCGCCCGGCGAGATGCCCGCCTCGATCTTCTCCAAATTAGTCTTGCCGGTGCCGTTCGAGTCGAGTTTGCTGACAGTCTTCAGGATGTCTACATTGAGAGTGTCGGTTCCCGCATCTGCAAGTCCCTTCTTAAGATCGCGCCCATATGGCGTCATCTTCGTATAGTCGTCCTCCGTCTGGTGGCAGATAAGGCACGCCTTCTGTCCCAAGACCGAGCTGTCGTTGATCTTGTACGTCGTCATGAAGAGGTCGAGGAACTCGCTCTTCGCAAATACGGATCCAGCGATACTCATCAAGACAAACACGATCAGATAACGGAACTTCATCTTATAGTTCACTCCGGGAATGAGTATTAACCAGTTTTGCGCGTCAGGGTAAGTCGTTATTTCCCATGACCAAAAACCGTGTTCATGGACAACCTAAATTGGCCATTCTGTCGTCATGAAACGAAAAAGCCATTTCGCAAATCCCTTCGGCATGCAGAATCTGGGCTAACCGATCTACTCTGTTCGGTTAGCCCATAGTTGTCGGTTTTCGACGCTCTGTCGTCGCTCAACGACCGACGACGGTTTGCCATCGTCAGCTGCGGCGACAATTCCGGCCTAGTCCTTCTCGCCGACGACGATATCGGCCTTGATCTTGGCGATATTCGTCTTTCCGGATTTGGTGGAGTCGAGTCCTTCGACCTTGGCAAGAATTTCGGGAGTGAGCTTCTTCGTGCTCTCAGCCTTCAAGGCAGCCTTGAGGTCGAGGCCATACGGATTCAGTTTGCCGCCCTTCTTGCTAAGATGGCAGTTCAGGCAGGTAGCAGTACCGATCTTGGATTCCTTTTCGATTTTGTACTTGGCCTGGAAAACCTTCCAGCTGGCGGTTGTGGGCAAGGCGCATGCCCCGAGTGCTACGAGAGCGAGAATCGAGATTGTTCGTTTCATTTTGATTTCCTATACATTCTGCTTTGCGAGTCGCTGGCCTTTCTTGGCTGCAGGCGCCGTTACCTTCTCGGCGGCCTTCGACACATAAGGAACACGCCGGTATACAGCTACTAAGAGTCCAGCTACGGTCATTAACCCGGTACCCAGCCATACAAGCATGACCATCGGCTTGTGATACACGTCGATGGGGTACATGGGGTCATTCAGTTCAAATTGGAGGTTGATGGAGCGGTCGGCAGCATTTATGGATGCCACCGAGACTTTAAGGTTGTCGTCAAGGGCAACACTCTGGTGAGTCGGGCCACCGTCGGAGCCCAGCGAGATGGATGGCTGAACCATCCGTGTCTTGTTGCCGGCACTAATGGCGAGATTGGCTACAAATGCCGTCCCGGGTTGACCGGGCTGCCCATTCATGGACATCTTGTCGTATTTGATGACGAGACCACCGAAGACCTTGGTCTCGCCTTCCTTGATGGGCATAGGGTCACTAACCTCGCCCTGAGGCGGCCTAAGTGACACGTACACGTCGTATAGGGGACGGTGGACGATCGCCGGCCATACCATCGTGTTCTCGTTGCCATCATCGGCGGGCACTTTGTACATACCCGGAGCAGCGGTAAAGAGGAGTTGCTTTGGATCGTCCGCGTCGTAGACGTCGAACAACACGTGGTTGTTGTGATCGTGGTCCGTCGACGTCATTTTTCGGTACTTGAAAACGTATCCAAGCGCCTTTCCGGGGTGGTCCTTCATGACCATGATCTGGTCCTTCTGCTCGAATCCTCGCGATACGATCAGACCGACCATCAACATGACCAGGCCGATATGGGCAAGGAAAGGAGACCAGCCCAATCTGCTCGCCTTTCGGAGTTCAGCGATCCGCCAAACGTTGCCGATGATAGCAAAGCTGCACGTACCCACCAAGAACAGCATCCAGGCCATTCCGGGCAGATTGTGTTTGCCGACCAGCGTCACCACCGGCGAATGATCGACAACTTTGCCAAACGGCGTATAGACCAGGCTGATCATGAACAAGCCGGTAACCCCGACCGAAACGCAGAGGATCGAATAGAACCGGTTGATCGCGTCCTTCGCAGTGGCCTTTCGCCACGATGCAAACGGAGCAATCGCCATGAGTATCAAGGTCGGGATGAAGAACCAGGTCAGAACCTGATGATAGAGGCCCTCTTCCACCACCTTCGACGGCTGATGCCGAAGAGCTTGTACGAAGGGAATGCTCATTCCAATAAGCGTCGCGACGCCGATAGCCGACACAGTGGCAATTCCAATGTTAATGAGCGATTCGCGACCAAAGGCGGACGCTTCGGCCGAATTCTCGGCAACGGTGGCAGCCTTGCGACGCTCAGTCACCGATCGCCAGATCATCAGACCCGCGAATGAACCAAAGGCGATCACCATTAGGCCGATCAGGAGTTTGAGAGCCGACCGGTTCATTTCGGCGAAGCTGTGTACGCTCGCATCGGCAAGGAATCCTGATCGGGTCAGGAACGTGCCATAGAGGAAGGAAAGGAATGGCATTCCCGACAGAAAGAGGTTTCCGAATTTCTTGGTGCCACGAGCTGTCTGTATGACAATTCCATGGATAAAAGCGATGGATATGCACCACGGAACGAAGCTAACGTTCTCAACTGGATCCCACATCCAGAAGCCACCCCATCCGAGTGTTTCGTAGGCCCAGAAGCCTCCCATGCAGAGTCCCAGACCGAGCAGAGATGTGGCAACGAGAGCCCACGGTCGAACCTGCTTCAGCCAGTTTGTGAAGTCTCCCTCCACTAGCGCGGCGAAGCCATAGGCAAAGAGAACCGTTAGTGCTCCAAAGCCGAGGAAGATGGTCGGCGGGTGAATCGTGACCCAATAGTTCTGAAGCGATGGGGCTAAACCGGCTCCATTTGCCGGCACGACGACCTGACCGTCCACCCGGGCCAAATCGAATGGCGATTCGAATGCCAGGATGCCGGCTAGGGCAGCCATGAACGTCCCGTAGGCGACCGAATACCACCTTCGAAAAGCTCCGGTACCTCGAGCCGTTAGGATTAGGAACAGGCCAGAGGCACATGCCCATAGCAGGAAGCTTCCCTGCTGTCCGGACCAGATCCCGGCTATTCTGTACGCCAAAGCGTTGGTGTTATCGCCGTGCTGGTAGACGTAGCCGTATTCGAATCGATTCCCTACGAATAAAGCGCCAAGACTGACAAACGCGGTAAAGAGGCTCAGTACGCCGATCGTGATCGCGATCGATGCAACCTTGCTCAGCTTCGGCATCCGGGGGGCGAGAAGCCAACCGACGGTTGCGAAGGTAAAGAGAAGCGCAGCCAGTAAAACTGCGTAACGACCTAAATCCCCAGTTGTGAGAGACCAGTCGGGCGGGACGGGAGGTGTCATAGCCTCATCCATGATGGAATTCCTTGCCCTGAGTGTGGAACAGGACTTGCCCTAGGGCAAGTCCTGTTTTATAACCACACTAGCTGCTAGTAGGGGCTGTTGGCTTTTGCCGTTCTTTGGCGGGCAGCCTTCAGCATACTGAGTTTCGTTGACATGGGCATTTTCTTGATTTCGTCCATGTTCGCCTTGGGCAGGCCAAGGGTCTGCAGGTTGGTCTCAGCCCACTGCATGAGGTAGCGAGTGTACGCGGGGTTATGCACGCCGTAGTCGCCCGAGATAACCTCATAGTAGTAGTTGTGTCGCGCTCGTAGAATGGCGAGCGGGATCTTCGCCTGATTGTTCAGATTCGGGCTCTGGTTGGACGAGAAGTCCCATCCGTCGGCGGCGCCGAAGGTCGTGGTTGCCCAGTTGGACATCTCGGTGTTCAGCGCGGTTAGGTCGTCGACGATCTCCGTTTGAAGAGCCGAAGCACGAGCGGCCGCGTCAGTAACCGTATGGCACGGTGCGCAACCTTCGTAGCTGACCGTGTACGTGTGTCGAGAAGCCGGCATGTGACAATTGGCGCATTGGCCGGGAGCCAACGCGTGGGTACCCGATCGCTGCGGAGGTCCGCCCGGCGTCTCGTTTCCGCCAACTCCGAGTAGCGAGTTGAACTGATTGCTATGGTGAGCCGAGGATCGAGAGGTGCTCTTCAGAAGGGCAGCATCAGATCCGTCAGTGGCGCGTCCATTGTGGCACTGAGCGCAGACTTGGTTTATCCTCGAATACTGCTGAACAGTGGTGCCCGCGACGATTCCGCTGCTGTCGGTCAGAGCTTCCGAGTGGTAGATCTGGACGTCTTTGCCAGTCGCGCTGCTCACGTTGCCCATCTTGGCGTGCGGGTTATGGCACGTCGAGCACGTTGCGGTGTTCGGAATCGGACCAGGACTACCGGCCGGGTTGGATGTCGTGCCAGGAACCCAAGTGTTTAGTCCTACCGTCGTTATCTGCGCTAAGGTCATCTGCTCAGGTGGGATTCCGTTTTCGAGGTACTGAGCTCGAACCAATCCGCCATGGCAAACAAAGCACTGTGAACTTTGTTCAGCGCTTGCTGCCTCTGTGACAGGGGTCGAGATCACTTGCGCGTGCTTGGACCCAGCCCAGTCATCATGCAGCGGACCGTGGCACTGGCCACAAACCGTCGCCGATGCGATCAGCGGGAACGTCAATATGGCGTGCGGCGTACCGTCGGTGTTCGTAGGCATCGCTTGGTGCGCTCCGCCGGGGCCGTGGCAGCTTTCGCATGTCACGCCTTTCGACGCGTGGACGGTGTTCTTCCAGGTGTCGTACTGGCCGGTGTCTCCCGATGCCGTCAGCGAGGTCAGGTGACCCGCCACGTGTTTCGAGGTCGTTGGGCCTCCGTGGCAGTTCGCCGCGGCGCACGCCACTGGCCCGATCGTCTTTGAGGCCTTTTGTTCAGGCGTCAAGAGCGCCAGGAATGCCTGCGTTGGGGCACTCGAGCCAGACGAAGTGGACGGACTGGCAGGTCCGCCAACGCCGCCGCAGCTCTGCAGCAACACAGTTCCGACGATCACTGGGACGCATGCAAACAATGTAAGCCATCGTGCTTTCATAAGTCCTCCGTTGTTTGTCCCTTCGAATTCGGTCTCATTTCACTCATTGCCTAGAATCGGGTTCCGACTTTCACTTGTAAGATGGGTGCGTCGAAAGTGTCCACGTCATAGAGTCGATCCCGTTGGAGCCAAGGGGAATAGGTGATTTGCAGGTTGCGTTCCTTACCCCAGTCCAGATGATAGGTCACAGCAACTTGCTGGCCCCATTCGTCTTGGGTGTAGAAACTTGACAGGACGAGGGATAGGTTTTCGCGCGAATTGCGCGTGTAATCCAATCCAAACATGAACGTCTCGCTTGACGGGAAGTAGCTGCCAATGGCCGAATCCTGGGCGGATTGGCCACCGGAGTTGTACTGATCGGAAGCGAACTCGGCGTAACCGAGCAGCTTGGGTGAAAACACCCGGCTCCCGCCTAGCGCAAAGTTATACCAATTAACCGAGAGGCCGCGATCGTTGTTCTGTCGATAGCGGTAGGTATAGGTGAAATAACCGGTGTTGATCGTGTTCCCTGTGCTGATCTTCGCTGCGACGGTTTCCTTGCGGCTCCAATAGAGCAGTGAAGGATCGTCAGTCAGGAAGACGGGGGAGGTCGTAAGGTCCTCGATCGTGCTCTTAAGGCTTACACGGTAGGCCTTTGCAAGGCGCCCGGTCAACTTGAAGTCCCATGTATTCCACTTGGGTACATCGACGAAGCTGTGATCAGCTCGTACGCGCTCTTCTTCCCGATGTTGGAACCCAAGGGCAGCGCCCCAGTTTCCGAGCCGCAGATCATAGGTCGCTCCGGTGCTAACCTTCTTTCGAACATAGGCGTTCTGGACCGAGTTGAGATCGAGGATCTGCTCGTGCCATTGCGCGGCGAGGTTGGAATTCTCCGACACGTCGTAGATCCCGCTCAAGCCGTAATCGCGAATGAAGCTCTTCTGTTCGCCGGGCTGCTGGATCATCGTAGTCGCAGCAACCGCTTGCGTCGACAGGTTGCCCGACGTATTCGACAGGCGCATTTCGCCTCGATCGGTCAGGGTGTTTGGCTGGATCTGGAGAAGATCGCTAAAGCGGTTTTCGCTTAACGTCACTCCGATCGTCGTGTCGCCCATTCCCTTCTGGATCCCAAATGAAGCCGTGCTGTTGTTATAGTTAGGCTGAGCATACGGCGCCGGAAAGTGATGTTGCGATTCGTCGTACCGATAAGCGACGAATGCCCCGAAATTGGGCGCCAACTGCCGATCGATCGATACGTCCCAGGACTTATCTTGACTCGGCAGGTTTGTGCCAAAGCTAGGCTCGTAGTATGAGAACTCTCCCGCCCCTGCCTTGAGGGTCGTGCCATCCCCCCACTGAGTTACTAAACGCGTCCCGTAGTCGTTGGACGGGTTGCCCTTGAAATCGAACCACATCAGGTGGTCCGTCTCGAACGGCTCGAGGATTTTGAGATCGGCTATCCCGAATCCGCCCTGAACATAACCGTTACGGTGGATCGTGTTGATGTTTCGAGTCGAACTCCACGTCGTGTAGGCGAGGTCGAGCGTATTCAGAAGGGGTTTCGCTTCCGAATCGTCCGATGCATCGCTCTTCTTTGCATCATCCTTTGCCGATTGGTCCGCCTGTGCATCCTTCTTCTCAGCCGCCGGCTTCTGCTTCTTCGTAGCAGTTTTTGGCGCCTGCTTGCCGGATGAAGATTGCGCAGCGTCTTGAGCGGTAGTAGGGGCCTCTTGCCCGTTGGCACAAGCCAGCATCACTGCCGTTCCGGCGACGACTGCCAGGGGTGTTATCCATCGCTTCATCGTCAATTCCTCCTAATAGCTCAAGAAACGATTGCTGCTGTTGCTACCGTGAGGTGCAACGTGGCATCCGGCTGACCAACAGGTCTCACCCGGATGGTGGGTGGCGAGTTTGTCCGAGTGACACTGGGCGCACAGCCCACGAGTTCTCGTGACGAGCATGTTCGGGTTCTGCGACCCGTGCGGACTGTGACACTCTTCACAGCCGCTGCCACCGAATCCGGCCACAGGATCGTGTTCGTACACGAACGGTCCAGCTTTGTCGGCATGGCATGTCACGCACTTACTCTTGAATGCGCTCTGCTTAGACTGAGCTGCTTTCGAAGGGTGGGTTGCGTGGCAGTCGCTGCAAACCAACTGACCTTCAAGCACCGGGTGGTGATAGCTCAATCGGAACTGTGCGACCTCGCTCTGGTGACACTGGCCACAGAGCGTTATCTCGTCAGCCTTTAGCAGCAGTTGTTTGTCAGGCTGCTTCGCCAAATGAGCGATGCTCTTCGGATCGACGGTGCGCCCCTTCTTGAGCGCCTGGTCTTCCAATGCCAAATCGGTGTCTGGATGGATCTGATGGCATGTCACACAGGCGAGATTGGCTTTCGCGTGCTCGGTGTGCTTCCAGCTTGACTTGTCCATCGTCTGCGCGTGGCAGCGAAGGCAAGCCGCAGCCGAGTCTTTCGGACTCAATTTGCCGAACGAAATGACTTCCGTGTCGGGGTTGTCTTGATGCGCCTTGCCTGGGCCATGGCATCCTTCGCAACCTCGCTGGGATAGCGGAAGCTTCGGGTCGGACATGAAGGCAAAGTGAGCCGACTCATTGAACGAGTGCGACTTGGTCGAATGGCATTCGACGCAGGCGGCATCTCCGATGTAGTCTTCAGGCTTGGCCTGAGAGAACCTTTGGTTGATCTGAATAACTTCTTTATCTGGCTTGTCAGCCGTAGCCTTAGCGGCCGGTGATTTGCCGGCCTGCATCGCCCCGAATACGAGGCTTGCGATTCCTATACTGAGCACTAGCGCTTGTATTTTCACGTCCCAGTCTCCATTGAGTCGTCCGCCACATACCCTGCGAATCGAGTCTCTCAACGCTGGTTAGTCCAGCGAATTGAGATTAGCGCATCAGGAAAGGCAGATAATCGTCAAATCCATCAAATATGGGCCGTGTCATTAGAAGTCACCTCATGAAACGGATGTGCGCGAAGCATCCCATCCCCTTTTGATGCTGAATCACTGGATCGGCTGGTTCGACGACTCCGAAATCTCAGCCTCCACGGTGTCCATTTAGGATCAAAAAAGGCAAAGGATCTTTGTCCGTGATACTAATGACTTGAAAGCAATGGCTTGTAGGTGAGTCCCGTTTACGGCTAACACTGGTCTAGACGTCGTCACCACGACTTCTTTGTGAGTTGTGGTCACGATCGACAGGTCAGTAAAAATCATGACACCACAAGTGACGCGAATCTGCATCGTCTTTGGTTGCCTGGTCTTCGCATTCCTCGGACTAAAATCGGTTGTCGTCCCAGATTCCTTTGGAAAGCTGGGCCACTACCGATATGCCGCGCTTGCAGAACTGCAGGGCCACCCTCAGAAGTTCGCGGGAAAGGAAACGTGCATCAAATGCCACGGCAATACCGCTCCCCACTCCCAAAACGGCGTTTCGTGCGAATCCTGCCATGGTCCAGGAGCAGCCCACGCCAAGGATGACAGCATTGGCGTCACCGTGATGCCGACTCGCGCAGCCTGCGGCGCCTGCCATGCAATGAGTGCGGCAAGACGGGACACCTTCCCGCAAGTCGACTTGTCCGAGCATAACCCGGGCCAGAGGTGCGTCGATTGCCACAAAATGCATATGAAGTTGGATGTGAAGGCGGCAAGGTCCGACCTAAAGGCGCCAGACAACAAGATTCCGGCGGGCGTTACGCCCCCCGACGCCGGCTCTGTGCCGGACAAGGCGCCCAAGGCGGATTCGGCGGCAACCGCGGCGCCCTCACCGAGCGGACCTCCGGATGCCGGCTCGATCCCAAGCAAGACCTCGTCCAAGGCTCCGACCAGCGCCAAGCCGCAGCCCACGACAAAAGGGAGTAAATCATGAGAAAGGAAGATCAACCAACCGAGACATCTCCTTCTGCCGACCAGGGCATGACACGGGCAGACTTCCTGACCGCTACCGGCAAGTCCGTCGTACTGTTGATGGCGGGAGCTGCCGGCTATGCCTCATGGAACAGCTTGACTTCCAGGCTCGCCCAACGCAAATTGACGCCTATCCGCGGGTACCCGAGTTCACCGTGGTATTCGATGGCAGTCGACATAACCGCTTGCATAGGATGCGGCAAGTGCGTCGATGCCTGCTGTGCCGAGAACGATGTTCCCGCTGAACATTTCCGAACATGGGTCGAGCGGTATATCGTTAAGAAGGACGGTGAGGTCGTCATCGATTCGCCGAATGGCGGGAAGGACGGATTTACGGACACGGTTCCGGAAGACCAGATTTCTAAGGCATTCTTCATGCCGAAGCTGTGTAATCATTGCGACGAATCTCCGTGTATCCAGGTCTGCCCAGTGGGCGCTACGTTCCTGAGTCCTGAGGGCGTGGTCCTCATTGACTATGAATACTGCATCGGATGCGGCTACTGCATCCAGGCCTGTCCATACGGATCACGTTTCTGGAATCCCAACAAACACACAGCGGACAAATGCACGCTTTGCTACCACCGCATCACGAAGGGACAGCTGCCCGCTTGCGTCGAGGTATGTCCGGTTAAGGCAAGGATATTCGGGAACCTTGCCGATCCGGATAGCCCCATATCAAAGTTCTGCCGTGAGAATCCGGTTATGACGTTGAAGCCTCAACTCCGAACCGGCGCCAAGGTCGTGTACAAGGGCCTTTCGAAGGAGGTCGTGTGATCCTATGAACCCGATTTTTGCGAACCCAATGAACTTGCTGGCTCAGGGAACTGGTTACGTCTTTCCGAACGAACGCGGGGAATTGCAATGGAGCATCCTCATCGTTCTTTACCCCTATATCACCGGATTGGTAGCCGGCGCATTCATCTTGGCGTCGTTAGTACGTGTATTCAAAGCGGAAGCAGTGCGCCCTACATACCGCCTCGCCCTTCTGACGGCCCTGGCCTTTCTGATCTGTGCCCCGCTTCCCCTCGTCGCCCACTTGGGACATCCAGAAAGAGCCATCCAGATCATGATGACTCCGCACTTGACTTCGGCGATGGCGATCTTCGGGTTTGTCTACGCCTGGTACCTGATGGCTGTCCTCTTGCTCGAGGTCTATTTCGACTATCGTAAGGACATGGTGCTGGCCGCCGAGAAATCCGGGCCGATCATGAAGGTCTTCTTCACCGTCTGCACTCTAGGCGTCAAGGACCTTTCCCACAAGGCGCTTGAATTCGACGAGAAGGCGGGCCGATTCCTAACCGTAATTGGCATCCCGTCTGCTGTGCTTCTGCACGGATACGTCGGCTTCATCTTCGGGTCGCTCAAAGGCAACCCTTGGTGGTCAAGCGTCCTGATGCCACTGATCTTCCTGCTCTCCGCCATCGTCTCCGGCATCGCCATGGTCTTCCTGATCTACATGATCAGCACCTGGTACCGGCGGCAGAAGATCGATATGCGGTGCGCAAATGCGATCGGGCGGTACCTCATGTTCGCCCTGATATTCGACTTAACCCTCGAGGCGCTGGACATCGTCCACCGAATGTATGAAGCAGGCGAATGGTTCGATGTGCTCCATCTGGTCAGTTCAGGCTACATGTACTACACGTTGTTCATCGTCCAGCTTTTCTTGGGCGGCATCGTTCCCCTGGTCGCCCTCGCGGTGCTGCAGGCGGCGAAAGTAAGCGACGTCGTCAAGACCCGCTACTACCTCGTCATGTCCACTCTCGTTCTAATCGGCGTGTTTGCCATGCGTTGGAACGTCGTGATTGGTGGCCAGCTCTTCTCAAAGACCTTGCGAGGACTCACAACGTATCGACTGCAGATGGTAGGACATGAGGGCCTGATCGCGTTCATGATCATTCTCTTGCTCCCCTTCTTCATCTTGTGGTTCCTTACCGCAATCCTTCCGCCCTGGGACAAGCCCGACCAGGAACCGGCTCTCACCTAGCCGCAACGGTCAAACGAGCCGTGAGGGCTTCCAGAACCACGGTTCTGGAAGCCCTCACTCGTTGGTCAGGACACAGCTTGCCTTTCAAGGGGGGCCGATGCAACCGATAGAGTCATTCCAAGTATATTTAGATGGTTTTCTAAATATCTGGTGGTTTGAAGCGAAATGAGTCTTTTCTTAGGTTTGGCGGTGATCGCGATGGGTCAGGCGACGATCGACAAAGAAGTTGTGTTCACTGGCGCGGGCGGATTCCAACTGAAGGGGGCACTCTCCATCCCAGCCCACGCAACGGGTAAGACGGTTCCCGGCGTTCTGCTCCTCCCAGGCAGCGGTCCAAGCGATCGCGACGGCAATCAACCGCCGACCTTGATAACGGATGTTCTCAAGCAAATTTCCAAGACGCTCAATGCGCAGGGAATCGCCACTATCCGATTCGACAAGAGGGCCTCCCATCCGTATTTCGCCTTATTCCGAACGATGAAGCCTGCCGATTTCCCTGAGTTCTTCAAATGGGAGAATTTTGTCGCCGATGCGACCGACGCCCTCAAGTTTCTGGCGTCTCAGCCTGGAATCGACCCCAAGCGTCTTGGAATTGTGGGCCACAGCGAAGGAGCCGAGATAGCGCTCCAGATTGGGAGCGACCTATCGCACAATCCGCTTTGTCCGGCTGCCATCGTCACGATTGGAGGAGCTGGGCGGCCAATGGGTCCGATCCTCCACGAGCAGATCGCTCGGGCTCTCCAACGCCAGAAGGTGCCTGCCGACCTTCAGAAGAAGTACATGGACTACGTCGATCGAGCGACCGCACAAGTGGCAAAAGACGCGACGTTCCCACCCGATCCACTTCCAGGTTTGGCCGCGCTTTTCAACCCGACGACAACCAAGCTGATGCAGTCGTATTGCCGGATCGATCCAACCGATCTGGCCAAGAAGTACCCTGGTCCGGTTCTGATCGTCAACGGCGCCAACGACACACAGGTTTCGGCGGAGCGAGACTCTCCAAAACTAAGAGCAGCCCTTGAATCACGGGGGTCTGGAAGCGTTGAAATGGTAATCGTGCCGAAGGCGAGCCACTGTCTGAAGGAAACGACGGCGGAGATGAGCGACGTTTTTGAGGGCCCAATCGTCCCTCTCGCGTTGGACAAGATCCAGCAATTCTTCACAAAGCAACTGAAGCCCTAAAGGTAGTAATGCGGCGGTTTGGGGAGGCTTCCGGGAGGATTGCTGCTTCGGCGCAGCTCCGTATACCCCCGAAGCCGAGCATTCCTACCGTTTCTTTACAGATCGGCAACAATTGGCAGCCATTCCCTTTCTTATTCCTTTGGGAATTGGCAATAATCGTCGCAATCGTTCAGCAACGTCGCGAACGGGGACTTATACGGACGCCGGGAGGGGGCGATCCCCTCCGCGTCTTGGTGAGACCTACGTCTGCATGCCGGCTCGCCCAAAGTGCGATGCGGACTCTGTAATTACTCTCGGAGGAACAAATGACCCCTAAGGACGCTGTCAAGTTTGCGACAGAAAACGACGCTCAAGTTATCGACATTCGATTTACCGACTTACTTGGTACGTGGCAACACTTTAGTATCCCATCGAATCACTTCACGGAAGACAAGTTCGAAGACGGACTGGCCTTTGACGGATCGAGTATCCGCGGATTCCAGACCATCAACGAGTCGGACATGCTCCTCATGCCGGATCCCAACACCATCTTCATGGATCCGTTCACTGAGGTTCCAACAGCAGTAATCGTCTGCGATATCACCGATCCGCTCACCGGCCAGCGCTATAGCAAGGATCCCCGGTATACGGCCGAGAAAGCTGAGCAGTACCTCAAGTCGACCGGTATTGGCGACACGATCTTTATCGGTCCGGAAGCCGAGTTCTTCGTTTTCGACGAACTTCTCTTCGATAACCAGGCAAGCGGCGCATTTTACAAGATTGACTCCGACGAAGCCTTCTGGACCTCCGGTCGCGAAGGCAGCCCAAGCTTCACCATCAAGCCGAAGGGCGGTTACTACCCCGTCGCTCCAGTAGACAAGCTTCAGGACCTCCGCACCGAGATGGTCCTGAAGATGATCGATGCAGGCATCGACGTCGAGATGCATCACCACGAGGTCGCATCTGCCGGGCAGTGCGAGATCGACATGCGATTCGACACGCTGACGACGATGGCCGACAAATTGATGAAGTACAAGTACATCGTCAAGAACACCGCCTACCAGCACGGCTATGTTGCAACGTTCATGCCCAAGCCGATCTTCGGCGACAACGGCAGCGGCATGCATTGCCATCAGTCGATCTGGAAGAACGGCGAGCCGACCTTCTACGACGAGACCGGCTATGCGGGCCTCAGCGAAAACGCCCGATGGTACATCGGCGGTCTATTGAAGCACGCTCCCGCCTTGCTTGCCTTCTGCGCGCCGACGACCAACTCGTATCGACGTTTGGTGCCTGGATACGAGGCGCCCATCAACCTGATGTACTCCGCTCGCAACCGATCGGCATGCGTTCGCATTCCGATGGTCTCCAAGTCGCCCAAGGCGAAGCGGGTTGAGTTCCGCGCTCCTGATCCCATGGCAAACCCGTACCTGGCGTTCTCCGCGCTCCTGATGGCCGGCATCGATGGTATTCAGAATCGCATCGAGCCGCCGAAGCCTTTGGACAAGGACCTGTACGAACTGCCGCCGCTCGAGCGAGCCGGCATTCAGCAGACGCCCGGTTCCCTCCGCGCGACCCTTGCCGCTCTGGCTGCGAACCATGAGTTCCTGCTCCGCGGCGACGTCTTCTCGAAGGAGCTCATTGAGAGCTACATCGAGTACAAGCTGGTCAACGAGTGCGACGCGGTCGACCTTCGCCCGCATCCGTACGAGTTCTATCTCTACGCCGACCACTAGGTTGCGCAATGGACTCCAATCACGGGGTCCGCAAGTAGATAGGGGTCTGAGGGTTGTTTCCTCAGACCCCTATCGCTCTTTTAGGTCAGGGGCGGGGGTAGATATGCCGCCCGTGCAATTGCTCGTAGTACGGCCCCGCACTCACCTATCTTCTCGCCTTTGCGCCCTTGCGAAAGGCCTACTGCTTAGTCGTGATCGTCGCGGTTACCGACATGCCAGTGCGCAATCGATCCATATCTGGCTGACTGTGGTCGAGAATGATCTTGACCGGAATGCGTTGGACGACTTTAGTGAAATTGCCTGTCGCGTTGTCTGGAGGCAGTAGGGCGAAAGTCGAGCCAGTGCCGGCAGAGATGCTGCCAACATGCCCTTTGAAGGTCTTTCCTGGAAGGGCGTCGACGTCGATGTCGACCGGTTGACCGGCCTTAACATCGGCTAGCTGGGTTTCCTTGAAGTTACCGACGACCCACATGTCCTCGTCCGGAACAATCGACATCAGACCGCTACCGGGCTGCACGAGGTTGCCGACTTCGACAGTGTTCTTGCTGATGCGGCCGTCCGCGGGTGCCACAATCCTAGTACGAGCCAGGTTGATCTCGGCATCTCTGAGAGCCGCTTTAGCTTGTTCCACTTTCGCTTGAGCCTGCATTTCAGCAGTGACGCTGACCTGGATCTGGGTTGGGCCTTCGCTTGCCATCTGGAACTGCCCCACTGCCTGAGTCGACCGGGCATTGGCCTGGGTGATCGCGGCTTGGGCAGAGCGAACTTGAGCGGCATATTGCTGCACCGTCTCCTTTGCCGCCACTGCTTGGTCCTGCGACGAAGTCAACATGGCCTTGGCTTGAGCCACCGCTGCATCCGCTGCGGGGAGTTGGTTCCTTGCCGCACGCAATTCGGCTTGACGCTGCACAACCACCGACTGGGCTTGAACAACTTGCTGCCTTGAGGCGGTAACTTGGGCGACCGCGACATCAGCCGCCGCCCTCGTCTGTTCGGCCAGTTGGCCGCTCGCAGCGCCCTGCTTGTACAGCGTCTCAATTCGCTTTGCCTGCTTCGTGGCGTTGTCGGCGGTGGCCACTGCGGCGTCTACATTGGCCTTTGCGGTGTTCACGGCCGCTTGGGCACTATCTAAAAGCGCCATCGCGCTTGAGACGGCGTCGTACGCCTTTTGTCGACTCGCCACCGCGATCGAGACGTTAGCCTGGGCGCCGTAAAACCCGGCATCGGCTCCGCTCGCCTGCGCCTTGGATTGCGCCACCCCCGCCCTTGCCTTTGCCAGATCGGCGATCGAACTAAAGACGCCTCCCTTGGACTGCCCGACCACGCCTTGAGCTTGAGTCACCTGTGCGATCGCCGTCTGTTTCGCCAAGCTCACCGAGGCGGATGCCCCTTCTGCCTGGGCGACTGCGAGATCCAGATTTGCTTTCGCTTGTGCAACCGCCGTTTCGAATGACGAGGAATCCAGTTGAACGAGAACGTCGCCCTTCTTAACGTGCTGGTTCTCGCTGACCGGAACGGCTATCACGGTTCCCGTCACCTGCGGAGCGATCTGTACGACATCGGCTGTCACCGTCGCATCATCGGTACTTGTATGGCCGGACGCCCAAACTACAAATCGGATGGCCATGACGGCAGCAACGAGGGCAAGAGCACCAATCACAGCTAGAATCAGCGGTTTGCGACTCTTCTTCGAGGCTAGCCCAGGATCGGAGGCTACGCCCTCGGTTGGGATAGCTCCCGTCGTTGTCTCAGTTTTCTCTTCTTTCTCTATTACGGTTGCCATCGGTCTATTGCTTATCTGCTGACTCGATTTGAGTTCGAGTCATCCTTTTAGTATTCTTCGTCATATCCGGGGCAGTTGTTCGCACGTCGGGGCGGGCTTGAACGGACTTGACCAGTAGTTCGGACAATAGGGTCACTCGTTCGAGAAGTTGGTTACGCTCCCCCAATTGGTAGGGACTCAAGCTGTGCGGCAGCAGCGAGTTCGTGGCATCGAGGAAGGCCTCTGCCACTCGGAATGGCTCATCGAGCGAAAAATCCCCGGTTGTTCTCCCCTCGATGAGGACTTCGGCGAGGATCTTCGCCTCGTTTGAAAGATAGCGGGCGCGTCGCTCGAGCAGTTGCGGCCTCAAATCGGCAAGGAGATCGTCGATGCTCTGCTTGTATCCTTGCACGCATTGAAAGCGAAACATTACGCGCTGGACGAGCATCTGATGCAATCGGGCGGACGCCGTCTCCTTCGATCGCAAAATCTCCCGAATCGAAGATTGGAGCCGCTGATTCTGACGGTCGATAAAGGAGAGGGCGACATCTTGCTTGCTGTCGAAATAGAGGTAAACGGTGCCCTTTCCCAGCCCGGCGTGCTTTGCCAACTCATCGATGGTCATCCGTTTGTAGCCGACTTCTTTGAGCAAAACGGCCGCCGAGTCCAGAATCAGTTCGTGATTGTCCAAGCACTCCTTCTGTTTTGCGTGACTCTTGCTGACCATTTTCGGCTTCTGGTCATATTCTACTCGACTGAGGACCGATGGGTCGGCAGCGAGGTTACGGCAAAGAGCCAGGGGCGAATTGCCTCCTGGCTCGCTGAGTCCCCTCGCCCGACCATAGAAGTCGGGGTCAAGGCAGACTAGCTATGTGCGCCGATTGAGTCCTTGGATCGAGTCGAATCCCGCCATGCCTTCCGCAACACGATCAGTACCGGGATCCAGAACGGACAGAACGCGACAATCCACATCAAAGCGACCGCAAAGCCGCGTAGGGCCGTTCCGGCGCTTGAGGTGGCGCCTGCCCAGGACTGCACCAACCAGTTAGGGTCTGTCGGCACCTGACTGATGACCGCATCCTGCTCAAGGGTCAACTTGATTGTGGATAGTGCGGCCAGGCCAGCCTGAGACTTTCGTTGGCCGGCGATGTCTTCGATTTGAGTCTGTGTGCTCGTTAATTGTTGCTGAATCTCGAACACTTCGTTGAGTCGCGTTCTGCCCTTGAGCATGTTGCGGTAGACCTCTTCCTGGATACTGAGCATCTTGAGCTGAGCGTCCAGGTCCACGATGTGTCCAGTGACATCCTGCGAGTTTATCGTCTTCGACAACCGGACGCCCAGCCCTTCGAACTTAGCGATCGACTCGTCGAAGAGCCCAACCGGAATGCGCAACGAGATCGTCATCGATGGATGCCCGGAAGCGAGGTCGGAACTCGTTGCGCTTTCGGTATAGCCCCCAGCATCGCGCACGATACTGGAAACCTGCTTCTCCGCTTTTTCGACGTTCGGAACACGGACGTCAAGATCGGCATTTCGAATCACGTTGCGGGACGATTCAACCGATGCTTGGATGGCGCTTCCATTGGTATCGGTCCAGGTCGCGCTATGCATCCCGCCCATGGGTCTTGGCATCATGGGGGCTTTCTCCATGCTCCGGACTTCCACTGCCGGGCTCGCAGCGGAGTCTGCCGGTGCAGAGGCAGGGGCTTCCTTCTGAGACTCCGACGACGAGAGGACTACGTTCGGTTTGTCGGCGGTAGCCGAGGCAACACTTGAGGACTCATCGCTCTTGGCACATCCGGCCAAGGCGATGAACAAGGCTAGGGCGATTGCGACATTTGCCAAAGCGGCAAAACTCTTGATTGTCGACACTTCTGGATCACGCTCCTGTTGAGAGATGATCCTGTGTGACGAGCAAACGGGATTGCGTTCATGCAATCGAACAGCGAGCTACACAAATGTACGTTCGCCTCTATTCAGAGGCGAACGATCAGTGATTGACGACGCTGTCGACGGTAGGCGCCGGCTGATTGGCAGGTGCGTTTGAGTGGCCATATCCGGGGGCCGCATCTCCGCCCTCTTCGCCCGGCTGCTGGCCCGAACCCTTGGCCGGACGATCCAGCTTGGGATCGACGGGGCTAGTCGATTGAACGTTGGCGCCCTGCCCGTAGCGAGTCTTAGTTTGATGGGCTGCGGAAGCATAGGCGATGCCACCGCTCATATAGGGGTCACCCTTGACGCCATATTCAGCGTCTTGCTTTGCGTAGTTAACCGGAGTCGTTGATTTCTCGAAGCTCTCGACTCCTTTGAAGCGACAGCCAGCCACGAACAATAGGCCAGCCAAGGTGGGGACAAACACCAAATATCTGCGCATTTTTCTTAAAGTACCCTGCCGGGCGCAAAAAGCGCCCGGCAAGCTTCCTTAGAAGGAGACGTCGACCGACTCTTCTTTGCCGCTCACACTGCTCTTGTAGAGAGCATCGAAGATGGCATTGAGGATAAGGCCGTTCTCGCCGGGAACCGGGGACGGCTTGTCGTTCAGGATCGCGTCAACGAATGCCTGAATTTCGGCGGTGTGGGCGGAGTCCACATGAGGAATGTTGGCCGGCTTCAAATCGAACAACTGCTTGTTCTCTTCCGTATAGATCTTGATCGCGTCGTCGCCTCCGTAGGGCTTTACGAGCGCACCGGCCTTCGTACCGAAGAACTGCGTCTGGAACGGATCACCTTCCAGGTTTGCCATGAAGGAACTCTCCAGAACAACCACCGATCCGTCGTCGAACTTGATTAGGCCAACCGCGAAATCTTCGACGGTGAACTTCGCCCGATCGTAAGATCCCCAATAGTTGAACAGGTCGGGGTTCTTACCCAACGTGTCCCACGTCTTGCCAGATGCGCTAACCGGCTTCGGATAGCCCATGAGGTGAAGCGTCATATCGAGGATATGCACGCCGATATCAATCAGGGGTCCGCCGCCCTGCTTGTCCTTGTCGATGAAGACACCCCAAGCGGGAACGCCTCGCCGACGTAGAGCCTGAGCCCGGGCATAGTAGATGTGGCCGAGATTCCCAGCGTCCACGTAATCCTTCATGAACCGGATCGGTCCACTAAATCGGGACTGAAGCCCAACCTGCAGGATCTTGCCTGAATCCTTGGCGGCTCGACACATCGCGCGGCACTCTTCGGCGTTCATGCCGAGAGGCTTTTCGCAGATGACGTGTTTGCCGGCCAGCAAAGCGTCGACCGTGGGTTGCATGTGATACTTGTTAGGAGTAGCAACCGACACCGCATCGATTTCCGGATCGGCGAGCATTTCGCGGTAATCGACGTACGTTTTCTCGATGCTGTACTTTTCCGCGGCCTGCTTAGCGATTTCCGGATTGACGTCGCACGTTGCTACCATCTCACACAACTCTGGGATGCTCTGATAGCCCTTCATGTGACAGCCCTGGGCAATTCCACCGCTGCCAATGATTCCAATCTTCAGTTTCTTAGCCATTTTCGTCTGCACGTCCCTCCTGTTTGGGACCCTGACAGATTACTCAATCGACTCCCATTCATGCGGACCTCATCGTCCGATCTTCGGAGCCTCTGGGGGCCGAGGTATTCACCCGGAGTGGGCTTTCAGGACATAATTCCTTCCTATGCCGACTTACGTCTACGAATGCTCAAGCTGCAACCAGCAGTTCGAAGTCGAACAAAGGATCACCGAAAACGCTCTCGATACTTGTCAATGCGGTTCGAATGGAACCGTTAAGCGAATCATCCAGCCGATCGCCGTCATGTTCAAGGGATCGGGATTCCATATCAACGACTACGCCTCGTCCACGAGCGGGTCCGCTGGTTCATCGTCCTCGAAGGAGCCGGAAGCTACGGAGACGCCAAAACCGGAATCTACAACGACTGAGTCGGCTCCAGCCACTCCAGTAGCGACCCCACCGTCGCCCACTTCCTAGGGCTAGGAAGGAATGAGCCCCGGATTGGAGTCCGGAATGCGATTACTGCGCCGCCCACATTTTTTGCGGGCGGCTCAGTAATCGTCCATGGATCCCCTGCATCCGATCCCCGCACAAACGCTAGCGACCTACGTTGAACATGGAATCGGCGATTCCGGCATTCACCTTGATCGCCTCATATCGGGTTGAGCCGCCAACCTTGTTTTCGACGTTTTTCACGGTAATCATCGTGGGGACCCACACACCGTTGACGTGCTCTGGCCGATCGTAATAGAAAGTAGCGATCTGAGTGCCGTAACGGTTGTACCATTCGCGCTTTGTCGTGATCTTTCGAGTGGGATCGATCCAGACGCGATACCGGGCCGACTCGGTGCGATCGACGTAAGTGATGTCGAAAACGGGACAGCCGGTTTCCCGGTCCATCCGAACGAACCGAGCATTGAAGAAGCCATTGAAGAGGCTGGGAATTAGCAGGCCAAAGTCGAGGGCGGTTTCGCGACGAGACGGCTCGTTCGTGATGTCCTGCCTGGAGGACACGCCGGGCGCCTTGATTCGCAGGTTGGAACCGTTATACGTAATTGAAATGGTCGTATCCTCGACCGTCGAGTCGACTCTGAGTTTGAACGGATCCTTGAACAGCACGTTCGAACGGTCGAACGTGTAGTTCTGGGCGTAGTCCGACTTGATCTTCTTGAGTTCCCGAACATCGCTGCTCAATACCCTTGCCGACACCGCCAAGTCCTTGAGATTGGACTGGACATAATCCATGATCGAATGCTCCCCGCTCTGGGCGGCAAGCAGTAACGAAAGCTGAGCAACGATAACCATCTAGCCATACTGTACGCAGTCGGAGGACCAAAAATCTCCTGGCTCGATGGAAACTACTTGCTCTTGGACTGTCGCAGATCCTGCAATCGCGACTGGATTTTTAGGGCGGCGAGGGCGGCAAGGCCCTGCGGGGTGTTTCGCGCCACGACAAGGCGATAGGTCGTCCTCTTACCGTTCGCCCAGAATAGTTTGTACTCCTCCTCACCCTTCATGAAGTCGAATTCACCCGGACCATGCTTCAGTCCGTCTTTGATTGCTTCCGCGATCAGCACTTTGGTGGGGTGGTGTTTGCCGAATTCGATGTCGAATCCGCTGCAGTGGTAGTAGATGCGTCGCTCGTCGGACAGCGTAAACAGGGCGCTCGCGGGCTTCTCGTCCAGCCACAAAGTGTAGAGCCGTAACTGCCCAAGCGCGAGGAGACCGGCCGACCGCAGTCGGAAACGCTCCCGATTTGCCTCGTTTCCAAAGTGTCCGGAGTGACCCTTGGCCCTCCATCGGGCGGTATGCAGGTCAAATAGCGCATTCAGATCCTGGTCGAGGGTTTCCGGCGTTGCTCGGCGGAGGCTGGATGTATTGAAGTATTTTGTGCGCCTGCCTTGAGCGGACCGCATCTGGTAGGCGAGTTTCTTGCCGAGGTGTTCTTCGAACGTCTCCCATCGGTCAGGAATCTGCACGTGATAATAGGTCTGATGCGGCACAAGCGAGCAAGATAGGCCTTTGAGCAACGACGCGATGGCGGAGTTCTTGACCAGGTTGCCCTCGCCATCGGAGAACACGCTCAGGAGAACGCTATCCGGCAAGAGGGATCGAAAGTCGCATATATCCCATTCTCGGCTTCTCGAACGGAGTTGCTCCAGGAGGTTTCCGACCGCCTCGAGTTCCTCACCGGGGGCCGAAACGATGTCCTCGTAATCCTCGCCCGATAGGCGAATCGTTCGGGTTGTGTTGCGGTTCTTGAACTCCAGCGGCGCGTAGCCGCAACCCAGGTCGAGCACATAGGGGGAGAATTGGTCCTGTTCGCCCTTCGGCCAGATCCACTCGGACCTAGAGAACGGCGTCGCCCGGTAGTTGTTGCTAAAGTATCCCTGCCACTTATCGAGCACCCGTTGGTCCACTGCCTATTCTAGCGCCTGGAGGAAAGGGGGGGTGCAGACTGGCTGCCTCGGGCGTGGGGTCCGAGACAGCCGAGTCCCGTCTAAGGGGTCTTCTTTAGGCCGGCAAGGTAGGTCTTGAGATCGGCATCGGTCGCCGGAACCTTGATCTTGCCATCGATGATCTGCTGGGAGATGTCTTGGATCTTCTTGATGTTCGCATCTCCGATCTTATCCTTCGTGTACTGGAAGTCGGTAAGTCCAACACCCTTCGTTTTGAGGTCAAAGCGCTGCACGCCAGGCTTGAACTTGCCGTCGTTGACGTCTTTGATGGTATCGAATACGGCGACGTCCACATGCTTGACCATCGAAGTCAGAACGTTGCCAGGCGCCTCGCCGTCTTGATCCGAGTCGACTCCGATCGCGAACTTCCCGGCATCTTTTGCTGCCGAAATCACTCCCAACCCACAACGGCCAGCGGCGTGGTAGACCACGTCGCATCCGCCGGTAAAGAGCGTCGAGGCCATGAGCTTGCCGGTGCTCGTGTCATCCCAGCTTTCGGTGTACTTGATTCCGCTCGCGTCGATCGCAGGATTGGCTGTCTTGGCTCCGGCGACGTAACCCGACTCGAACTTCTTGATGAGCGGCCCGGTTTCGCCGCCGACGAATCCGACCTTGGCGGTTTTGCTTACGAGCGCAGCCAGATAGCCGGCAAGGAAGCTTCCCTGCTCCTCCGCGAATACCAAGGAGCGAACGTTTGGAAGGTCAACGACATCGTCGACGATCGCGAAGGAGATGTTCGGGTACTTGGGCGCCACCGTCTTGAGGGCAGTTTCCTGTTTATATCCCACTGCGAAGATGACGTTGCAGCCCTTTTCGGCCATGCCCGTCAAGTTCGTTTCGTAGTCCTTCTCGCTCTTGCTGTCAGCAGACTTGATATCTGCGCCGAGGTCCTTAGCCGCCTTTTGAACACCCGCGTTGGCGCTGTCGTTGAACGATTTGTCTCCGATGCCGCCGCTGTCGAATACGATGCCGACAAGGAGTTTCTTCGCAGGGGTCGCCTGACCGCCGCCGGCGTTCTCGCCGCCTCCACCTGAATTACATCCGACAAGCGCAAACGCGGCAAAAAGCCATACGAAATTCCGAATCCTCACCTCATAGCCTCCGTTAGGAACCAGTATCCCCAAGTGCATTGCCCCGAGCCGGGGTAAACTGGGTGATTATGGCTGATGGACAGCTTATGTCCGCAAAAACGCCATCCGATTTAGGAGACCGCACGTTTGATCACCATCCAACTCACGAAGCTTGAAAGCGCCTTGGACCAGATTCGCAAGACTCAGCCCAAGTTGCTTGCCGCCGATGCCGCTCTCATCGCCACCGCCCTATCGGTAACCGGCCGACACGCGATCGCAATCTATGAAGGCGAGCAGTTCACCTGGCCGGAGGACTACGAGCGCCTGACGAATTCGATGGTCAGCCAAATGGAAATGGTCAACGAAGCGATCGAGCACAACACGCCGAAGCGCTCGTCGAAATCTACCGTCGAGGAAGAACCAGTCATCGTGACAGTCGGCCTGATGCCCAACCTCAAGGCGGGCGAACAGATCCTCGCGAATCGCGACGATTTAAAGGTCGTGTTGAGCGACATCCTGCAAGAAGGCGTCGAATTCGTCTATGCGACGACCGACATCGGCTGGCAGTGGGCACTCGACCGGGCGAACTGGAACACGATCAGCGAAAGCGAGATCAGCCGGCGAATCAAGATCAAAGCGAGCTTTACGGAGGGCGCAGTCGGTATCGAAATGGGTGTCGGCGGCCCCAAGAAGCGGCCTAGCCGATCCAAGGGCATCGTGGAGATCGAGCCGGAACCCGAACCGGAAGCTGAGATTGGCCTCGAAGTCGATCTGTCCGAGTAGTTCGAGGTTGTTACGTAGCGGCCGGTTGGAGTCCAACCGGCCGCTACTTCGTTTTGGGCATGTTCAATACGCGTCGAAGCGTGGCCATCTCATATTCCACGGTATAGACCTGTTGCGCACGCTTCCAGCCTGCGAGTCCCATCGTTTGCCTGAGTTGTCCATCCCGAACCAGGGCTTCGAGATTGTCTGCCTGTTCGTTAATGTCGCCAGGGTCGCTTAGGAATCCGGTAATGCCTTCCACAACCGATTCGGCGGCGCCTCCGCTACGAGTTACCGCAACAGGCAACCCCCCGGCCATCGCTTCTACGATGCTGAGGTTGTAGGCCTCCACCTGACGCGTTAAGGGACCTTCCAGGTTGTGAACCGTGTAGATGTCCGATTCCGCGCGAACTCTCTGCAGGTCGGGGCTTGAGAGCCACCCCGTCATGCGAATATCTCCGGAATATCCTGACGCTTGGATCGCCCTTTCGATCCTTCCACGTTCCGGCCCTTCCCCGACGATCACAAGGCTTGCCTCGACGCCCCTGCTTCGCATGAGGGCAAAGGCCTCGACGGTTTTGTCAACTCCTTTGCAGTCAACCAACCGGCCGATCGTCGAAATCTGAGGGCGAACGGACTGGGTGTGCTTCTTGGGCTCGGTTGCTATCTTGACCCCTAGCGGTTTGACGACAATGCGGTCAGGATGGACGCCCGCCTCCGTCAGCCTACGCCCAAGGAACTGGGAGTTCACGAGGTAGATTGCCCTTTCGGAGAGTCGAACGATCTTGTCGCGGTATCCCGGCTCATGTACCGGACGGTCGGGATTGCTATGTTCGCGCATGTCGAACATCGCATCGTAGCCGTGAAAGTGAACGAAGAGTGGAATATCGGTTTCGTTCCAAACCGCCTCGTATTCAGCCGCCATCACGCCGAAATGGCAAAGCACCCGATCGGCGCGGGTTTCGGCGATCGCTCGGGCAAGGATCGCATCCCCGCGCCAAGGACTTACGCGACGTAATGGCATGGGAAGGACGCGATGTATCAGGTTACGGGAACGCAGGCGAAAGAAGCGCGACTCCGATTGGAGGGCACGGTAGCGTTCGGGATCGGCGATGGTACGTCCGGCGATGCCGACGACCTCGTCAGACATCCGACCGATCGAATCAGTCAGCCACGATTCGCTCGGTACCAAATACCTTTGGAGCAGGACAAACAGGCGCATGGACTATGTCAGGCGCATGCATCCAGCGCGCAGGACGGGACCGAGTCTACTACCCATGTCGAATTTTGCAGAGGTCGCAGATGGAACTGGAGGTCGATTCTCGACCGAAGTTCCATCAGATTCTAGCGGATCGATTGTGATGATGTTCGATTTGTCGTCGACACCCGTTTCCAGACTTGTGGCACCCAGTTACTCAACTGCCGCAATACAGTTGCCAAACCGCCGTGGCTAGGCCAACGGCAAGCGTTCGCCGGGGGCGAGGACCTTGGCGCCGATTCCGTACTCGCTGCACTTCATGGCGAAATCCTCCGGCTTCCCGGTTAGGATCGGAAAAGTGGAGTGGTGGATGGGGATCGCCGTCGATGCCCCAACAAGCTTGGCAGCGTAGGCGCCCTCGATCGGGTTCATCGTGTAATGATCGCCAATGGGGAGAAGAGCGATCTCCGGGTGATAGAACTCGCCGATGAGTTTCATGTCACCGAACAAAGCAGTGTCGCCCGCATGATAGATGGCACGCCGGTCGTCCGTCAGCACGACGCCGCAGGGCTCGCCCGCATACGCCTGGTTCGGACCGTAAGAACTGGAGTGCATCGCATGGGTGAGCGAGATCTTGAGGCCGTTCCACACGAAGGATCCTCCCTTGTTCATCCCAACGACCTTGTCCGGGGAAGCGCCGTCCCCGACGAGGAGTCCAGCCAACTCCACCATGCAAACGACGGTGGCGCCAGTTCTGTTAGCGAGAGACACCGCATCGCCCGAGTGGTCGCCGTGGCCATGAGTGACCACGATAAGGTCCAGGCGCCCCGGGTCCTTCAGTTCGGGAGGACACGACGGGTTCGCCGAAAGCCAAGGATCGATGGCGACGGCCACCCCATCGCCATACAAAAACGTCGCCGAATGTCCGGCATAGACAAGCTCTGTAAAGACCATCGCTTGCTATCTTACGTCCTCAGGAGGGCTTCTAGTGGTTCGTTTGATCGCGAACAAACCTGGATCTGCTAGCAGCCTCGATTCTCCCGTCAGGTAAGGACAGAGTAGCCATAAAGTCAGTTGACCAAAAGTGGAAAGGCATAGGTGTCAATGCTGGGCCTGAAGGCTCGTGACGAAGTGGTACTGTCCTGAGCCGACTTGTTTCACGACTCCGGGGAGGATGACGGTTGCCGTCGTATTGAACGGGATTTCGACGTCTACGGCGACCTTGTTCGACTCCTTTCGCCATCGGCACGAAATTCTGCCCTGGATCGAATCGTAGCTTGTACGTGCCCAGTTCAGCCCAGGCTGGATGACGGGTTGGATTCGGATCTTGGCGAAGCCGGGAGCTTCTGATTGGATTCCGCCCACCATACCGAAGAGATACTGGCCGACTGAGCCGAAGGCGTAGTGATTGAAGGAGTTCATCCCGTCGTCTTGGAACCCGTGCTCGGGCGTCCAGCCATCCCATCGCTCCCACATCGTGGTGGCGCCTTGCTTCACCTGATAGAGCCAGCTTGGGAACGAATCTTGAAGCAGGAGCCTATAGGCGAGGTCATCGCGACCGGCGAGGTGGAGGGCCGGCAGGAGCCGGGGAGTTCCAATGAAGCCGGTGGCGAGATGATTGTTGAAACGACGGATCTCGTCCGCGAATCGGAGTCCGAGCTTGGCTTTGAGGCTGGCGGGAACCAGGTCCATCGTAAAGGCGAGGGCGTAGCCGGTTTGACTGCTGTCCTTGATCCCTCCTTCCGGGTTGAGGAAGGCTCGGTCGAAGGCATCGGTGAACCGGTCGGCCAACGACTTATACTCGCGGGAGTCGCTAGCCTTCCCTATCGCCTGGGCCATTTCGGACATGAGCCGGCAGTCGTAGGCATCGTAGGCGGTGCCGATGACTCCGTTGGAGGCGCCTCCTCCAAGGTTCAACCAGTCGCCGTTACCGACGTTTCTGGTGTGGACGAACGTCGGACTGGCTTGCTCTAGCATGGCGATGTTCCGCTGCATGGCGGCGTAGTGCTCGCGGATGACCTGGGTGTCGCCATAGGTCTGCCAGATCGTGTAGGGGCAGATGATGCCGGCATCGGACCAGCCGACGTTCCAGTTGTCGCCGGGTCCGTAGGTCGGGGCGTGGTCGGCAAAGCTGCCATCCCGGTTTTGAGAGTCCTCGCAGACGTCGGTAAGCCACTTGCTATAGAACGCGGCGACGTCGAAGTTATAAACGGCGGTGGGCATGAAGAATTGGGCGTCGCCCGTGTATCCGCACCGCTCGTCGCGCTGGCAGCAGTCGGTGGGGACGCCCATCATGTTCGCGCGTTGCGACCACTGGATATTTTGGGCGAGCCGGTTCAGCAGAGGGCTGTCGCACGCAAACGATCCAGAACGAGTAAAGCCAGAGTGGAAGACGCAACCTTCGAGGTCACCAATCGACGGGGCCCGGGTCAGGCCGGTGACCTGAACGTATCGAAAGCCGTGGTAGGTGAAGTGGGGCTCGAACTGCTCCATTGTCGCGCCTCTGCAGGTGTAGCGGTCGATCTGGCGGTCCCCCGTACTGAGATGCCCGGCATGGAGGTTGGCCATGTAGACGGTGCCGTCCGGGTTGAGGACCTCGTTGAACTCGAGCTTGACTTGAGTTCCTCTTGGCTCGCTCAGCTCTAGTCGGGCCCATCCGGCGATGTTCTGGCCGAGGTCGAAGACGTAGATGCCTGGCTTGGGCTGTTTGACAGAAACCGGTCGGAGGGTTTGCGTTATACGGATCGGCTCGTTCCGCTGCCACTCAACCTTGCCGACTCGGGGATGCTCGATTCGTGCTGATTGCCAACTGTCGCCTCGGAATTTGGGACGATCCCAGCCGTCGATTGATCTGTTGGCGTCGATCGTCTCTCCTTCGTAGATGCCGGCGAAGCGGATGGGCCCTTCGGTGGTTCCCCTCCAACGGTTGTCGGTTGCGATAGTTTGGGTGGCGCCGTCGACGGTTTGGATTTCGAGTTGAGCGAGGAGGGCAGGCTCCTTGCCATAGATCGGGGACAGTTTGGACTGCCACTTCTGCCAACCTCCCGAGTACCAGCCGTTTCCGAGGATCGCGCCAACTGCATTGGGGCCGGTGTGGACAAGGCCGGTGACGTCAAACGTTTGATACTGGACGCGCTTGAAATAGTTCGTCCACTCGGGCGCCAAGAGGTGGTCGCCGACCCGGTGCCCGTTCAGGCGGATTTCGTAAAGCCCGAGCGCGGTGACGTAGAGCGTCGCTTTCTTGATCCTCTTGTTGACATCAAAGTCCCGCCGGAGATAGCGCGGAGTAGCGAATTCCGACTGGCTTGGCTCCTCCATGCCGATCCACTCGGCATGCCAGTTGGATGGGTTCATGAGACCGACGGTCCAGCGCGAAGGTCTGCTCCAGGCAGTCGCCCTTCCCTCTTGGTCCCAGATCCGGACCCTCCACCAACAGATTTGCCGAGGCTGGAGCGGCTTGCCGTTGTAGGGAATCTGGTTACTCTGGTTGGATAGGACCTTGCCCGAATCCCACAGGCTTCCCGACTGGAGGTTTGTTGGGTTGTTCGATACAACAATCTGATAGGCGACTTGCCGTCCGTTTCGCCGGTCGCTCGTCGTCACCCAACTCAGCCGCGGATGCGGAGCATCCACACCGAGCGGCTCATGCAGGTACTCGCAGCGAAGCTGTGAGACCTGGGTGCCGGCATTTGCCGCAGCGCAAAGCAACGAGGCGGATAGGAGACAATCCCACCGTAAGGTCATGTCTCAAAGAATAGTTCACCGAAGCAGTCGGCAGTAGAATTGTCGGTCACGAATCGGTTCGCTGTATAGTCCTCATGGTGGAGGATGAGGTCCGCGTCGATTATTGGGGCAAGCAGAATGCCGGCGGCACCGACTTCTCCCGGTACACCCAGGAGTACTCTCCAGCGACAAGACGACAGATGAACAACCACTCCGTTGTGATTGGGTGGATTTCCAGGCATCTGCTCGCCAGCCCCTTTCAGGCAGTCGGCACAACTTGCGAACGTGCTTCGACCAGGAGGTCAAAGACGCCGAAGAACCTTGCCCACTTGTCCAAGAATGCCTCGTCGAGCTGGCCCTGTTGTATTTCTAAAACTTGTACAATGTCATTCCATTGCTTGTCACTGACTTTGTTGCCGAGGACGAACCAGCGAAGCTTGGTTATGACCGTGTCCTCTGGACAGGCAAATGGAAAACTTCTGCCTGGCGCTAATTCGTATCGCTGAGCGCGGCTAAGGGATTCAGATACATACTCGCTCGGATTGAGTACAAAGAAGTCAATTTTGAATGTCTCCTCAAAGTGTAAGAGCTGGAACGATCGAAATTCTTCTGCCGATTCTAGCGCGTCAAGCATCTGAGATTTGGAGCCCATGTAGTCGTGTCGTGTCGCTTCGTGCAAGTTTTGAATTTCGGTCGGATTGAGCAAAACAGCAAGGTCCAGATCATTCGTTTGTCGTGGCTGTCCCCATGCGCTGCTCGCAAAACTGCCTCCGACAATAAACCGAATGCCAAGATTCTGGAGACATTCCAGAAGTTCTATTACGAGGCTCGGGGTAGAAATCACTTGATCCCTAATTCTTTTCGTAAGGCTCGTCGAGTCTGCTCTGGAAATAGCTGGCGGCTTAGATCGGTTAGCTCAAATGTCTTCTGCAATCGCCACGAGGGCGACTTTTCGCGCAGGAGCTTGACGCGCATTTGATGAACTTCAATGTGGGTATCAAGCAAATCCGTTCGCTGCATCTTCGAGAGGGTACCTTCTGCCAACCGCTGAGGTTCCTGCGATGCTTTTTGCTTAGGCGGGGCAGCATCTGATCACAACGGTGGGGTTGTTCTTCTGTGGTAGAGACGACAGATTAACAACCGCACCGGTCAAATAATCCTCTCGCTCAGCAAGATTGTGTCTTGCCGCGTGACAGGAAAACCATGGAGCACTGACACTAGACTGTCTGTTCTAGTTTGCCAAATATGGTATATACTTCATAATGATGGCGGGCCTGAAAGCGATTGTGTGACTAGGGCCCAGCAAGTAAGACCTCGGGGAGTTTCCCAATGAGGTCGAGGATGACGTCGGTTACAATTTGTTTGAGGCCCAACAAGGGAAAATGCCTCAGGACGCCAAGGTGCACCGCGGTTTTGGAGGGGCAAGCGTCCTTGAGATCATCTCGAACTTCGACACCGACACTTTTCGTGCCGTTTACAGCGTTGAGTTTGAGGAGGCGATCTACGTCCTCCATTATTTCCAGAAGAAGTCCAAACGAGGAAACGAGACGCCGCAACAGGATAAGGACATGATTGAGCGACGATTGAAAGCCGCCGGCGAGGAGCACAGTAAATGGCAAAAGCAGCCCGAGAAAAAGAAGAAGAAGTCGTGACGGTGGAGCGAACGACAGGAAGTGTCTACCACGGTCTTGGGTATGTGAACGCCGACGAAATGGAGCGCAAAGCCCTCATGGTGTCAACTATTAACGACACAATCAAAGCCAGAGGACTTACCCAGATCCAGGCTGCCGAGATTGTAGGCATAGATCAGCCCACACTGTCGAAGTTACTGCGGGGTCGATTTAGGAGCATCACCATCGACAAACTGGCCGAAATGCTCAATGCGCTGGGTCGCGACGTTACGATCGTGGTGGGAGCAATGCCTCTGCGCGAGGACACTCGAGGGCGAACCCTCGTGGCAGTGAGCTGATAGGGGGAATCCCCCGTTTTCACTTCCGAGAGAGCCAGAGGATCGAGCGGAGGCGTAGGATCGCGTCATGGACTGGAAACCTCGCTAAGATGAGCGGAATTGGGCGGAACACAAGGCCGCAACGATCTATTGCGCCGGTCGATACGGAAGCCTGGTTCGCTTCGTCTTTTCCTGGGCAAGCTTGTCGTCAACTCGCAAACGGGCAAAGTCGATTTCGAGACTCTCGTAGCCGACGCCTTTGTATTTCTCAATATCCCAAATTGGGAGCAAGGTTTCCGTGGCTACAAGTCATCGACGATCTCGCGCCCACTCAGAGAGGATCTTCGATTCGTCTAGCGCAGTGTAGGTGGTGTGCCCGGCATCTGGATCGCGCGTCTTGATGGCGTCTTCGGGAGGCACTCCGCCCTTGACCCGGCGACGAAACTCCGTTTGGGAAACGGAGCCACGAGGATCAGCAGCCCAATCTTTGACCGACTTAGCGTCTCCGAACGCATTCCATAACCTGCGACGGGCTCTACCCATCCTGTCATAGCAGCCATCGCATGCTTCAGACGTCGTCTTCATTCCGATTTATGAGCCCGCATTCATTACTATCCTGCGGCAAAGTTGAGACTCGCAGGGTGATCGATCTAGTTCGGCGAAGGACTCTTGCGGGCGATGACAAGGGACGAGCGCATTAGCTATCGCAAGGCTGTGTGCTAAGGGTATCGGGTCGGCCCAGCTATCAGACTCTCGCTTCGATTTACGGAGTCACAGTGAAAGTGCATCGCGCCGTCGCAAAACTCCCGTTGCTTTCAACCCCAAGTAAAGCGGTTACCGGAGACGTCACCGGCGATGACGAAATGGTAAACGATGCGACGGTCTTGCCGGCGGGAACGACCACTGTGCTGGGACACATCACCGTCGCGCCACTGATATTCACAAAGAGCTGCACGGTCAGTCCCCCTGCCGGAGCCGGAGCGGACAGTTTCAAAGTTCCTGTGGCGGTGGATCCACCTGTAAAGGAACCAGGGTTGACGGAAACACCCGTCGCCCAAACTACCGAACTGACAGAATCCCGCATCGCCAGGACTTGGCCATTCGCGCTTGTCGTCACGATCCGGTCGCTCGAAGACGACACAGCGACCGATCCGAAACCGGCATCGGGATACCCCACAAACACAACTCCGTACTCCACGCTTAGCGCCTGCAACGAGTAGCCCCAATTGAAGAGCAGGGTCTTGCTGTCAGGGGTAAAGGCGATTCCATTGATCGCTCCATTCGTCGCATACGTCATCGCCCGGTTCCAGTCCTTCGTATTCCAGAACTCCACGACAAAACCACTACTAGAAGCCGGGTAGCCGGCAACGGCCAGCACCTTTCCATCCGGTGAAAAGGAAAGAAACTGAACCGTAGATGTGCAAGCGGTCGCTAGGGTCGCTATGGCCTTCCCGCTTGATCCGTCCCAGATTTCCAGTGTGCCGTTCCACTCGAAATCGTGCCCACCGTCCGCGACATATTTCCCATCTGGAGAAACGGCAACGCAGCTCACGGCGCCGGTCGCACGAGTCTTTAGGTCCGCGATCAATCGGCGATGGGCGACGCTCCACAACTCGACAACCCCGCCCGCCGCGTCCATTCCTCCCAGGGCAAGCTTCGTTCCATCGTTGCTAAACCCTATCGACGATATGGAGACGTTTGCAGAACTCCTCAGCGAAAAGAGGCTTTGGCTGGTTAGGGCGCTCCAAACTTCGATAAGGCCGGTCGACCTTTGTGACGATCCCACTTTAGTGGTCAAAATCCCGGCATCGGCAAGGTAGCCGCCTTTCTGCGAGTATGCGACGGGTCCGAGCGCAGTCGTGATCTGGGAATGCAGAGACCGGATCAACTCACCATCCGTGGAGTTAAGTAGGCGGATTGTGTTACCCGTCAGAGAGGTCCAGGGCTGAGCGACAACCCTGCCATTGGGAGCAAACGCCACGGCGGCCGAACCGTAACTTCCGATCGTATCGATTGAAGACTCGAGTGCGTTCGAACTGGAATTCCATAGCTGCAAGTACCCCCCAGGAGAGCGTGCGATGCTCGAAAGGGAGCTTCCTTGACAATTGGCGATGGTCCGCCCGTCCGGCGAAAAAACCACCGCCTGGGCGTTGAGCGAGGCGCTCACGTTGAAGTTGTGGGCGAGTTTGCCGGAAGCGAGGTTCCATGTCTGTACGATGGCGACCGTGTCGTTGTTTCCGCTTCCGGTGGGCTGATTGCCGCTGACAGCCAGCAGTTTCTGGTCGGGAGACCAAGCGACGCTCTTCAATTGGCTTGAGGATGAAACAGGAATCGACTGCGCCAAGCTTGCCTGTTGCCACTTCCATACTTCTAGAATGGCGCCTGTCGAGTCGCTCCCGGCGACCGCGACTTGCGTTCCATCGGACGACAGCGCCACCGAACTGACACCGGCAGTTGCCCGGGTGGCGAGCGTCCCTTGAAATGCTCCGGTCAAGGCATTCCAGACGTCGACATAGCCCGGCATCGCCGTCGTCGCGGAGGCGGATCCTCCTTCGATCAGATGCTGACTGTCCTTGGAGAAGACGACGCTGTTTGCCGCGCCTCCGTTGCTGTAAAGGGGACCGGTGACCGGCGCGAAAGATGACGCATCGTAGATCTGAACGATCGAAGATGAGGTCGGTGGCTGATAGGGGCCATGAAAGGTAATGCTGAATCCGGATACGGCGAGCCACCGCCCATTTGGCGAGTACGCGACAGAATTCACCATGGCGCCGGGAAATGTCAGCATTCCGGTTAGCTTGCCCGCTGCCACATTCCAGACCTCTACGTCGTTGCCGCCGAGCACCAACGATTTGCCATCCGGAGATATTGCTACGGCGTTGAAATCCGAGTTCGGCGTTGCAGGTAACGATCGCTGGGCTCGGGTTGCGGTGTTAATCAGTTGAATGCCGCCGACTCCGCCGACGGCGATCGTCTTTCCATCGGGCGTATAGGCTAGTCCAAGGCCTTGGACAACCGGCATGTATTCCCATTCGAAGGAGGATTGGGAATTGGACTGCGCCATCACGCAGGCCGCTGCAGCAACGCCGACGACCAAAAGCGGCAGACGCATGAATGCCGAATGCCCAGGCGGTGTACTTGATCTCGTAAGGACGTTCATCTGCGTGTTGCCCAATCCCGGCGTTCCGGTTACCGGCTAGCTAATAATACATAACAGCTGCAGCGCTATATGGAGAAAAATTCGAAGGGCTGTCGGCCCATCCATGCGTCCTGCCTCATGGGCGGCTCACGTTCCACTCAACGATCTGCTCGGGAGTCGAAAGTGCGCTGGGCGGTTTGGATCTCGTCCATGTTGTCGATCGTCCAGGCGTAGAGGGCGGCGAAGGGTGCTTGCAGAGTCTCGCCGAGGCGGGTTAGGGCGTACTCGACGCATACGGGCGACGTTGGCAGGACGGTGCGGGAGACCAACCCATTGCGCTCCAGGCGGCGTAGGGTCTGGGTCAGGGCCTTTTGGGTTACGCCGTCCAGGCACCGGCGGAGCGAGTTAAACCTTCTCGGCCCCTTGACCAGGATCGCGAGGATCAACAGCGACCATTTGTCGAAAATCTGGTCGAGGATTTTTCGGCTGGGACACTCGGAACTGAAAACCTCTTCGTCTTCACACATGGCTTCCAAAAGTATACCAAAGATATTTAACATATCCAATTGACTTCTAGTATACGATGTATACTATAATCCATCCATGAGCCCAGACACCGGCGTTCTCTTTCGCCCATTCCAGATCAAGTCACTGTCTCTCAAGAATCGCATCGTCATGGCCCCCATGACCCGATGTTTCTCGCCGGGAGGCGTTCCGGGAGAGAACGTTGCCGCTTACTATCGTCGACGGGCAGAGGGCGGCGTGGGTTTGATCCTATCGGAAGGCACCGTGATCGACCGGCCCGCATCGCGCAACCACCCCGGCATTCCCACCTTCCATGGCGATGCGGCACTTGCCGGCTGGAAGCACGTGATCGATGCCGTACATGACGCCAAAGGCGTGATGGGACCGCAGATTTGGCATGTCGGTTCGGTCCCCGTTTCGGACACCGATTGGCTTCCCGATGGACCGATCGAGAGTCCGTCGGGACTGCTGGCGCCGGGGGCGCCGCGTGGGCAGGCGATGACCGAGGAGGATATTGCCGACGCGATCTCGGGCTATGCCAAGGCGGCGGCCAACGCCAAGCGACTAGGCTTCGACACAGTAGAGATCCACGGCGCTCACGGTTACCTGATCGACGAGTTCTTCTGGGAGGGCACCAACCTCCGTACCGACGGATATGGCGGCGCAACCCTCCCCGAGCGAAGCCGGTTTGGCGTCGAGGTGGTGAAGGCGGTGCGCGCGGCGGTCGGTCCGGACTTCCCGGTGATCCTGCGCCTGAGCCAATGGAAGCCGCAGGACTTCTCGGTGAAACTGGCCAAGACGCCGGACGAGATGTCCGCCTGGCTTGTACCGCTTCGGGAAGCCGGCGTAGATGTCTTCCACTGCTCGCAGCGCCGATTCTGGGAGCCCGAGTTCGAAGGTTCCGATCTCAACTTTGCCGGCTGGGCCAAGAAGCTGACCGGCGCGGCCACGATCAGCGTGGGTTCGGTGGCACTCTCCGGCGAGTTCATCGCCGCATTCGGCGGCGAAGTCTCTCAGAGCGCGAAGTTGGATGAGTTGCTCCGAAGAATGGAGAACGAAGAGTTCGACCTGATCGCCATCGGTCGCTCGCTGATCAGCAACCCAGATTGGGCAAACAAAGTCCAGTCCGGCCACGCAACGGAGCTTCAAGGCTTCGAAGCGAAGCTACTGGGGCAGTTGGTTTGAGAGGCTGCTTGGGCAACACGAAGGAACCTTGCACGCTGATTGATCCATAATATGTTCCAAGTGTGACCGTGACAATCTCTCAACGGATTCAATCGACTCCAGGAAAGTGCGGCGGACGGCCATGCGTTCGAGACCTGAGGATTCGGGTCTCAGACGTTCTGGAGCTTCTTGCATCTGGCATGTCTCGCGATCAGATTCTGGCTGAGCATCCTTCACTTCAGGACGAAGACATCACTGCATGTCTCTTGTTCGCTTCGCGGCGAATAGATCATCCTGTGGTTGCCGCATGACTTTTTGGCTAGACGAGCAATTCTCGCCTTTCCTTGCGCCCTGGATCGAGGAACGATTTGGAGTCCGTTGCCATTCGGTCGTGAATTTGCCAGTGGATCGCGGAAACGACCTAGACATCTTTCTCACCGCACGGAAATCGGCGACGATCATCGTCAGCAAAGACAGCGACTTTGTCGACCTCGTCAACCGATTGGGCCAACCGCCGCAGATTCTTTGGGTCACTTGTGGCAACCGGTCGAATGCCTCGATGAAAGACCTTCTGAAGAACGCATTTCCGCAGGCCATAGCTCTTCTTGCCGGAGGAGAGCCGATTGTCGAGTTGGCCTAAAGTATTATGGCGTTTTAATAACAACTAGAACAATGTGGTCTTAGCCTGTAGAGGCTGGGCATAGTTAACCAGCCCAGCCAACATCCCGCTCACACCTGCAATTTCGGCAAAGTCTCGGCAATGGGGCGCTCAACAGTCCATGGGTTGCGAACGGCTCATCTCTTCCTTCGCCTTTGGCCAATCCAAGATGAATGCCGAACATCCGAGAACGATCATCAAGAGAGAAAGCCCATACATAAACCAATAGCCCCCGATAGCGGACCTATCTATTGGCGCATGTGACGGACCAATGAAACAGCCAAAGGCGCCCACGAAACCTCCACCCATCATTGCGGATCGGGTTGACCGGTTCCGCAGCCAATAGATGGCACTAAGCAAGGCCGCGACTCCGACCAAGGCATCCTGGAAAGCCAAAACGTACTGAAACCATGGGCCTGCCCCCATCCACTTGGCCGACGAAGCAAACCACATTCGAAAGAGACCCATGGAGGCAATCACGAGATCGCCGAAGCCGACGACAAGCAGGAAACCGAGGACCAGCCAGCCACCCAATCCTCGCATCCACAATGTCCCACCTATCTCCCGATGCCAGATATCCCTCTCAAAATCAGGTTGGCCCACAGTTCAATTCTAACTCGATAATCTGCAGCCATTCGGAAACGCGACAGATCTGCACGTTGCTGCAACATCTGCAGTTCCAGCTGAACGTTGGACGTGGTTCATTGAATGGCCGCGAGAAGGCAACCTTCGATCTCCATGGTTTCCTGAAGAAATCCAAACGGGGAAACGAGACGCGACCCCGGGACTTAGGCAAGTCCTATCGGAGATTGAATACCGCCAGCGAGGAGCCCCACTAATGGCTAGAGTAGCGGCTCGAGAAAGAAGAAGTCGTGACGATCGCGGTGAGCGCAACACCTCTAGGTGAGAACTCTCGTGAGTAAACACTTCCGTCTGTGAGTTCAAGGAATGCGACAAAGGACCTCCGGCCCCTTGCTTGAAGATCATTACAGTGGTGGCGCTCTCCTTCCGCAGAATAGTTGCCTGATATCGAGTCAGGCGACTATCGCAGCCCACCCTCACGGCGTGATTAGCTGGTCGTAGAGGTACGTCATGATTCGGCCGAAGACGTGGGGGCGGCTGGTTTCCTTGCCGATGCCGTGGTCGTCTCGGGGGTAGACCATGAGGTCGAAGTACTTGCCGTGGTCGATCAGGCGCTGAATGAGACGGGCGGTGTCTTGGAACAGCACGTTGTCGTCCAGCAGTCCGTGGACGAGAAGGAGGTGGTCCTTGAGGCCGTCGGCGTAGGTGATCGGGGAGGTCTTCTCGAAGATCTTGGGATCGTCCTTGGCAAGCCCGAGTCGACGGCGGGTGTACCACTCGTTGTACGACTTCCAGTCGGTGACCGGCGCCACCGCGACTCCGGCGTAGAACGTGCCCGGCTTGGTAAGGAGGCTCATACACGTCAGGTATCCGCCGTAGCTCCAACCCCAGATGCCAACCCGGTCGCCCCGAACGTAGGACAACCCGGCCAAATAGTTCTTGGCGGCCACCGCTTCGTCGGCGTCGATCAGCCCCATCTGTCGGTAGTAGCCGCTGTTGAACTCGCCACCATAGCCCCAACTGGCACGGAAATCGACGCAGAGAACCACCATGTCCAGGTTCATCGCCGCGTAGTTCTCAAAGTACCCGCCCCATCCCGTCTTGGCCGAGTTGGCGTAGATGTTGCTGATGAACGCAGGATGCTTGACCGTAAGATCGAGGCCGGGCTTCGTGATCAAAAGGCCGTGGATCGTCGCCCCGTCCGGCGCGGCAAAGGTCACCTCTTTGAAGTCGGCCCACTTGATCTGATCGAACTGAGGGAGCTGGCTCTTGGTGAGGCGGTGGATCTGCGGCTCGACCGAATAAAGCTCTGGGTTGATCGTTCGGTCACTGGCCATCGTGGCGACCTTCGTGCCGTCGTCGCTGTAAAGCGGCAGCCCGAGGGCGTCGAACTCGCCGGGAACCGCCATTCCGTCCGGTTTGACGATATGCTCGGTGCGCTTGCCGTTCGGCTCGACGATGGTGATCTCGCTGCGCAGCGGGCTGTGCGCCAGGGTGCTCAGGAAGATCCGGTCGCTGTCCTTCGGCCGGGCGAGGGCAGCAACGTCAAAGTGCTCGGCGAAGAACTTCTTCGGGTTCTTGCCGTCGGCATCCATCTGCATGATCGAGCGCCACGTGAACTTTCCGTCGACGATGTCGGTGCCGAACAGGATTTGCTTGCCGTTGCGGCTCCAGATCAGGGGGCGCCAATCGGGGATGTAGTTTTTGGGCGCCTTCTCGGTATAGATGTCGACTTTGGTGGCCTTCTTGGGGTCGATCTTGGTAATCGTGAACGCCTTGAAATCGTCTTGGATCCAGTCCACCGCGATCGACGAGGAGTCGGGAGACCATTCGGTGGCCAGCATCCACATGTATCGGGGCAGGCCGGCCACAAACCGGATGATGCCCCCGTCGGCGGAGATGATGCCGATCTGGTTGTCGACGTCGAGGTCGCCGTTCCACTCACGCTGAATGTTTACGACGGTGGCACGGTCCTTGGAGAAATCCATCATGACGTGATGGCCCGTCTTGCTTGAGTCAGACCAGTTCACCAGGATCGACTTGCCGTCGGGAGACCAGTCGTGGCCGTCCACCGACGTGTTCGCCTTCGACACAAACGTCAACTGCTTGACGAAATGGGTCGTCCGGTCGAAGCGATAGACGTTTTGCCCGTCCGAGTAGGAGATGTACCTGTTGTCGGGCGAGAACTTAGGGCCGTTGACGGTGACATGTCCATCAAAAATCGGATGGAGGTTGTCTCCGCTGGGATCGACCAGGAAGGTTCGGCCCTTGTATTGGAACAAAATCTGCTTGCTGTCGGGCGACCACATTGCGCCCCCGATTCCGCCGTCGTACAGCTTCGCTTCGCTCTTCTCCTGATCGGTTCGCACATCGTCCTGGCGAGGAAGATCCTCGATTTTCGCCGCCTCGACGATCCGCTTCGCCTTCCCGCTCGGATAGTCCATGATCCAGAGATCCAGTTTCCGTTCGCCGGTCTGGTTCCATCCGTAGACGATCTGGTTGCCGTTGGGCGCCATCTTGGGCGCCGCCGGGCTCCTTCCATTGATAACTGGGAAGCTGTACAGGCGCTGAATCGAATTATCGGCTTTGGGAAGGTCTTGACCCAAGGCGCTGCCGGCAAAAGCAGCAGCGGCGACGACGACAAGGAGACCCTTCAAGGGCATGAAGCTCAGTTTCATACGGGTATGAAAGGCTTTTACCTCTTTTCGTCAAAGGAGTGGCCAGTTTGGATGGGCAACGAGAAACTGGACCAATCCGCAACCGTTTCGGGAAGGCGTGGTCCCCAGGAGAGCCCCAATAACCGGGTAACTTTTCTGATGTGAAAGCCATCGCTAAGGTGCGACCAGCTCCGGGTGTTGAAATCGTCGACGTTAAGGAACCGGAGGTCGGGCCAGGCGAAGTCAAGATAAGGTTGGAAGCCGCCTCAGTTTGCGGAACGGACCTGCACATCTACACATGGGATAACTGGGCCGCCTCGCGCATCCACCCGCCCCGAATTATCGGCCACGAGTTCTGCGGCACGATCGAAGCGGTCGGCGTGGGAGTCACTGACCGAAAAGTGGGCGACTTCGTGGCGAGCGAGTCACACATCGTATGCGGCCATTGCCGACAGTGCCTGCATGGACAAGGCCATGTTTGTGTGAACACGCGCATTCTCGGAGTGGACATCGACGGTGGTTTCGCATCGCATGTAGTCATTCCCTCGCAGAACGCGCGCATCACGGATCGGTCGATTCCAAAGGAGATCGCTTGTTTCCAGGACGCACTCGGGAACGCGGTTCATACCGCGATGGCGGGACCGCTCCTGAACCAGACGGTGCTGATCACCGGCATGGGACCGATTGGCCTGTTCGCGGTTTCGATCTGCAAGGCGGCGGGGGCGGCGAAAGTTATCGCCACCGAAGTGAGCCCCTATCGTATCGGCCTGGCGCACGAGGTGGGGGCAGACGTCGTGCTCTCGCCCGCGGAAGGCGACCTGGACAAGCGAATCGCCGACGTGGCGCCAGGTGGAGTCGACGCAACACTCGAGATGTCCGGCCACCCTTCTTCCCTTGGCCTCGCGGTCCGATCGACCCGGCCGGGAGGTCGCGTCAGCCTACTCGGGGTCTACGGAGATCCGAACCAGTCCGTGGATATGAACTCCGTGATCTTCAAGGGCCTCAACGTTCAGGGCATCGTGGGCCGCAACCTGTGGCAAACATGGGATCAGATGGCAACCCTGCTGTTAGGCGGAAAGCTGAACCTGAAACCGGTAATTACGCACACGATGCACTACACCGAATTCCAGGCGGCGATGGAGCTGATGAAGGCCGGCAAGGCAGGGAAAGTCGTCTTTACATTCGAAGATTAGGGAATGGGACTGGTTAGGCTTTTGAGCTTGATGGCGAATGCAAGTCAATTCACAAGCAACCCTGTCGTCGGATTGATAGCCTTGCAGCCGGTCCCAACCGGAAAACCAAACGGAGCGACACCTCTGCCCGGTAAACTCGCCCCATGAAAGTTGCCGTCCTTCCCTTCAATGCCACCGAAGGGACCAAAGCTGCTTACGGGCGACAGTTCGCCGCATTTGCTGCGGAGCAATTGCGCACGCATGCCCAAGCAGACATCAATGCCGTCAGTTATCTGACCCAGATTCAAGCGCCAGACGGGACAACCCGGATGGCGTTCGTCAACATCGGCAACGGGCTGCTTCCCTACGAGCAATTGACCGACCTGTTCGCGCAAGCGCAAGTCGACTTGGTGATGGATGGCAGTCTTACTCAGACCGACGATGCCTTCGATCTGACTCTGCGATTTCACAGCAAGGAAAGTGACCAGCCTCTCTTCGAGGAGTCTACAACCTTCGGAATCGATGAGCTTTTCTCCAAGCTTCTTTGGATCGTCAAGACCCTTGCCAACCAGGCAGAGATCGGCCTTCCCGAGTTTCTAGCCGGCGAGAGCATGGAGTTCGGAACGACGGATCCCAAAGCGTTCCTCCTGTTCCTCGAGGGTTATGACGCACTCAGCCATGTTCAGCAAGCCAATGGCATGGTGGCAATCGAGTTCTCGCCGCAGCCGGCGCTCGACGCCTTGCTCGAATCGGTCGAGATGGACAAGACGTTCAACGGCCCGTATCAAGTGCTCGTCCAGTTCGCCCGAGCATGCGCTCACTTCCGAATCGGCACTTTCGAGATGATGGATGAAGCGCTTGCCAAGCTGTCTGCCCTGGTACCGACCCAGTTTCTCGCTTTCTTCGCCTTGGGCGAGCTACACCAGACGGTCAACTCACTCTCGAAAGCGGCCGATTTCTACGAGAAGGCGCTCACCCTCGAAACCGAGGACCCCGCAATCTACGCGCGACTGGGCATCGTCCAGTTGCAGTTGGGAATGCCGGTGAACGCCGAGAGGAACTTCCGAAGAGCCTTCACCATGGAGGGCGACGACAAGCCCTCGGGCGATTATCTTGCGATGGTTCTCACTCAAACCGGAAGGGCCCACGAGGTAGTGCCTCTCTGGAAGGGAGTCGTCGACGAGAACCCGCAGAATGCGGCTGCTCACGCCAAGTACGCGGTTGCGCTCTTCCAGATCGACAAGCAGGACGATGCCGAAAAGGCGTTCGAACACGCGCTGGAGATCGTCGACGAGAACCTCGTCGTCAAGCGGTTCTATGCGCCTTGGCTCGTTAAGAAGGGCGACCTCGACCGGGCGATGGACTTCTACGAAGACATCCTGGACGTTGCGCCGAACGATATTCAGGTACTCACGGAGTACGCGCAGACGCTGGAAGCGGCCGGGCGCGAATTCGAGGTCCCGCAGGTCATGAAGGACATCTTGGCCAGCAATCCCGACCCGAACACCCGAGCCCAGGCGCTTGCCCGGCTCATCGAGCTAGAGCAGCCCAAGCGCGTCGAGAACGTGGAAGCGGCTCGGATGAAGATGGAATCGGGAGACATGCAGGGCGCGATCAGTTCGCTCAAGCCGTTACGCAACTGGCTTGCCGACTATTGGAAGCTGTGGGCGATGCTCAGTTCGGCCTATAACGCCACCCAGCAGTTCACCGAAGCGGAAGAAGCGGCGAGAAGGCTCCTGGAGTTGTATCCGGGATGCGAGCCGGGTTACGGCGAGTTAGTCAACGCGTTGCACGGCCAGAACAAGGCAGACGAGGCGTATCAACTCATGAAGTACGCGGCCACCCACAATCCGAACTCGTTGCCGATCCACATCAATCTGGCGCTGGCCGCCAAGCGGGTCGGTCAGGTTCAGGAAGCGCGCGATTTAGCAAAGCAGATCCGCGAAGCGATCGGTCCCAACGAGGAGTTGGAACCTGTATTGAGCGAAATCGAGCGATAAGACGCACCAACGCGGGGCGGCAACTATGCCGTCCCCGTCGTTATTTACAAGTACATCGATGTCCCAGGAACTTGCCCCGGATTCCGGGGAACACCAACAAGCCCGTCCCAAAGTATCGCTTTGGGTCAAGTTGTTTGTGCTCTTTCACATCCTTGCCATCACGTCCTGGGCAATTCCGAACCCTCCTACGGCGGTCGACACCGGCAAGGTCACTCCCGCTGGCACTCAGTGGATTCCGTATTGGAACAAGCTTTATCTTAAGAACTTCACCCCGTTCACCGATTACTTGATGATCTCGGGTTTCTGGCAGTACTGGGATATGTTTGCTCCCGATCCTGCGCAAAACGACACCTGGGGCGATGCCATCGTCATCTTCCGCGACGGCTCACAGAAGTATTACCAGTATCCGCGCATGTTCCTGCTCTCGATTCCCGAGAAGCACGTCAAGGAGCGGTACCGAAAGTTCTTCGAGCGGGCAGGAGACGATAAATTCAAGTTCCTCTGGCCCCAGTTCGGATTCCACATCGCCAGCATGTTCGACAACCCGAAAAACCCGCCGGTTGCGGTAAAGCTCTATCGCCACTGGCGCGTCGTTATGGGACCAGGACAGCCTCAAAACGTGGACTACAAGAGCTTCATGTTCTACGAGTATTTTGTGGACCAGGCGAGCCTTAAGCAGTTTCGGGAGCGGTACGAGTGACCCCCCAGGCGACCTCTTCCGGCGGCCTGCGGGACACGATTCGGACCCTCGACCGATACTGGTTTGGCTTCGGCTCGCCGGCCGCGCTGGGCGTGTTCCGGATCGTAAGCGGCTTCCTCATTCTGTGCAATTTCCATCTCCTTTCGTACGACTGGAGCACGTGGTTCAGCGAGCGGGGATATGTGCCCGCGTGGATGGGCGCCCGATTCCTGTGGCCGCGTGTCCCGGTCGGGTTTGGTACCGGCTGGTCCTTACCGCGCATCGACGTCCTGAGCGGAGTGACGAACGATCAAGTATCGCTGGCTGTGTTCTCCCTTACTGCCCTAGCCGCGTTGCTAACGTGCCTGGGCCTTTGGACTCGGCTGAGTTCGATCATTCTGGCGGTTGGCGTCGTGTCGCTCCACCATCGGAATTCGGCGATCTTGCATGGCGGCGACACAGTGGTCCGGCTTGCCTCCCTCTATTTGGCCATTGCCCCGAGCGGGGCGGCCTGTTCGCTCGACCGGCTCATCGGCATCCTCAAAGGGAAAGTAGCCTTGCCTCCCGTCATGGTGTCGATGTGGCCGCAGAGGCTGATCGCCTACAACACGGCACTACTGTATTTGACGACCACATGGACGAAGTGGGGCGGACACCTTTGGCAGAATGGCACAGCCAACTGGTATCCCGCACGCTTAGCGGAGTTTCATCGCTTTCCGGTTCCGGCATTCATGAACCAAGTGCCTGTGGTCTATGTCACGACCTATGCAACGCTTGCCGTTGAATTCGCCCTCGGGACCCTCGTATTCTTCCGGCCCCTCCGTGGTTGGGTGCTGCTGGCCGGCTTGATCCTTCATGGGTACATCGACTACAGCATGAATATCCCCCTGTTCTCGTATTTGGTCACATCGCTGTACATCACCTTTTACGACGGGGAAGAAGTCGCCGAGTGGGCTCGGCGACTGGGATCGAAATGGACACGCTGGCATGTCACGATTCGAATGCCGAATGGGATGCGTTTGACCGATCACTCGGGTGCCTTCTTGGACGCGGTCGATCCGTTCAAGCTGATCCACTACGTGACGGGAAATGAGGATCGGTGGAGCGCGATTCGGCAGGACGGCTCCGCGATCCCCGTGTCCAAGGCGGTCAAGAGTCGCTGCCCGGGAATCTGGCTGCTGGCGCTCAGCCCGAAGTTCTGGCCCCGATTCGAGGCCAATGCCCTCCAACCTGCCGACTGAGGGCGGCGAGCAGCTCGCCATCGTATCTCCTGGCCGCTGCTCATAGTCATAATCGGGTACTCGACGGGCAGAGTCGAGGCGGACGTTTCAACCTATGCGAGCATGGCCCTTCTCGAAGCCGAAGACCCCTGGATACGGGATAAGTCGAGGCTATTACCTGACGATCCTTTCAACCCGATCGGTGCTGCCGGCAATTGCCGAGGTCGCCAATCCATCCGGCGCAGGCGCTGCGGCGACGGGCCTAGGCGTACCGCTGGGAGGTTCGTCCGATAAGTCGCTTCTAGTGGAACCCATGCGATTGGGTCCGTATGCGATTGCATCGAACGACCGCAAGACAGTGCTGCGCATGCTTGTAATGAGCAAGGAGGAGGCCGCCTACGATCCAGAGATGTATGCCCGCAGCCAGCTTGCCCGAGACGAGGATCCAGAGGTGATCTCTCGCCTTCGTGCTACCTGGACGATTGCACAACTCACGTTCGAATCCCACGATCCTGGGGTCTACCCGGCGCTGGATTTCTTCCTGGGCGTCGCGGTTCGGTTGGCAACGTTGACCGAAGGCGTCATCGCCGATTCCATTTGCGAACGGTACCGGCTGCCTGAAAACGTCATCGAGACGAAGCGCATTCACCCGTTAGTCGATGTTCGGGAGCATGTCGCGGTTCGATTCGCGACGAAGCCGGACGGGATTCACGCCTACACACTGGGCATGCAGAAATTTGCGATGCCGGAATATGAGATTTCCGGTTTGTTCGACGAGGATTCGAACGGCGCCGAACGCTTTCTGCTGACTGTGTGCCAGACGGTGCTGGTCGGCGACGTCACCAAACTAGGCGATCGGTTTGGGTCGCCAAAGGCGCTATTCCAGGCGGCGGACGGAGGATTCGACAAAGGGATGTGGGAAGGCATTCCTGTCTTCGAACTCTTGCCCCCTACGAGCATGACCCCGGGGGACGCAATCCGCGCCTGGCTGGAGGACGTCGATCGGTAAGGTTTAGACGGCTACTTTGCTCGATTCAGTACGAGCCAATAGAGCCCCAACTGACGAACTGCGTCGATGAACTCGTCGAAATCGACCGGCTTTCGAATGTAGGAATTCGCTCCCAAATCGTAGCTCATAACGATGTCACGCTCTTCGTCGGAGGACGTCAGCACGACAACCGGAAGTGCCCGGGACTTCTGTTCTGAGCGGATGCGGCTCAAGACTTCGAGGCCACTGATCTTGGGGAGTTTCAGGTCGAGAAGAACTAGGTCGGGGAGGTTCACGACGCCCGGTCCAAACAAGTAGTCGATCGCTTCAGCGCCATCGCGGGCCACGCGAATCATGTTCGGGATCTCACTCTGTCGGAGTGCCCGTAAGGTCAGTTGTTCGTCATCCGCATTATCTTCGACCAAAAGGATCGTCTTCGGTTCGCTCGCCATTCTGTTACCTTTGACTCGACTCTTTTCGATGCCGGTTTCGTTCGCGCATTGCCACCACAAAACTTAGCGGCCATTCTTAGTGATACCATCCTCATTTTGTAACGAGTGCCATGGAACGGGCCATTCTGCCGATATGATGGTTAGGAACCGCAACAACGGCGAGATTCGTTTCAACGTATGACTAAGAGGCGCTCTTATGGAATCACCTTATCGGTACTTGTCCCAGATCGTGCAACCATCTGACCTTCATCGGCTTACCGACAAGGAACTGCAAGAAGTTGCGGATGAGGTTCGCAACGCCATTCTGGACAACGTGAGCAAGACGGGCGGGCACCTCAGCTCGAATCTGGGAACAGTAGAACTCACGGTCGCGATGTACGCCGCATATTCGGTCCCGCCCGACAAGGTGATCTGGGATACGGGCCATCAGGCCTATCCGCACAAGCTCCTCACCGGCCGACTAGATCGCTTCGAGACGCTTCGCAAATATAAAGGCCTGAGCGGATTCCTCAAGCGCGACGAACATGAGCTGGACGTATTCGGTGCGGGCCACGCCGGTACAGCGATCTCTGCCGCACTCGGGTTCGCCGCTTCCCGCGATCTGCTCGGTACCAAAGAGAAAGTGATTGCGGTGACCGGCGACGCCGCGATCGCTTCAGGGATGAGTTGGGAGGCGCTGAACCACGCAGGCGAGATGCAGAGCGATTTTGCAGTGGTCCTCAATGACAACCGCATGTCGATCGCGCCAAACGTCGGCGCCTTGACGAACTATCTCTCCAAACTGCGCTCTCGGCCCCAATTGCAAAGCTTGGCTCGCCGCGCAAGAACGGTGGTCGAGAAGATGCCCGATCCGGTAACCCGTATGGCGGCCGGCTTCCGCCACGGCATCACCCATTACTTGGCGCCTCATGAGACCGGCACAATCTTCGAGGAGATCGGATTCGAATACATCGGGCCGGTGGACGGTCACGACCTTCCAACCCTTCTAGAGGTGTTCCGAAACATCCGGGAACTCAACTTCCCCGTCTTCGTCCACGCAATCACCGTAAAGGGCAAGGGATACCCAGTCGCAGAGGAGGACGCCCGCAAATGGCATGGGGTGATCCCATTCGACCTGGAATCGAACGAGATGGTGAAGGCGGCGGGACCAGTCACGTTTACCCAAGCATTCGGTGACGCTGCCATCGAAGCTGCCGATGCGGACCCGAAAGTGGTCGCCATTACGGCGGCGATGCCCGACGGCACCGGCCTAACCAAGTTCCAGAAGGCCTACCCGGGCCGCTACTTCGATACCGGCATCGCCGAGCAGCATGCGGTTACTTTTGCGGCGGGAATGGCCGCAAACGGCATGAAGCCATTCTGTGCGATCTACTCGACGTTCCTTCAGCGCGGCTTCGACCAAGTCCTCCACGACGTGTGCATCCAGAACCTACCGGTGAGGTTCTTCCTCGACCGTGCGGGACTGGTCGGCGACGACGGGCCAACCCATCACGGTGCATTCGATATCTCATTCCTATCACTGATTCCAAATATCGTGCTCCTTGCCCCGCGGGACACCACGGAGCTTGGTGAAATGTGTCGCTGGATGGCCGGCTTCGACGAGCATCCGACGGCGGTGCGATATCCGAGAGGGTCCAGCGACGACCGTCTTCCGGAGTCCCGGTCGCCGATAGCGCTTGGCCGTGCCGAGGTGCTTCGAGTCGCCAAGGACCGTGACGACGCGGTAACGCTTTGCGCTCTCGGTTCGATGGTCGGAGAAGCGTGGGCGGCCGCCCAAGCACTAGAGGGATTGGGGATCGAGGCGACGGTCATCAACGCTCGGTTCACCAAACCGATCGACGCCGAAACAATCTGCGATTCGGTTCGCCAAACGGGTCGGCTAATCACGATCGAGGAGAATGTGCAGCCGGGCGGTTTCGGGGAGATGGTTCGCCGCGTTGTGCAGGAGGCAGGTCTCGGCCATTGCCCGCATACGGTGCTAGCAATCCCCGACCAATTCGTCGAACACGGGGCCCAAGCGCTGATCCGCCGAGATTGCGGCCTATGCGCGGATCACATCGTCAAAGAAGCAGAACAACTTGTAAACGCGCGAGTGCTCCACTAGCCCGCCCACGCTTTGCCGCAGTGACGTCAAATGGACCCGCAACCCCGAGGAGGTAAAATGGGTTCATGCCAAAGTGGAAGGAAGGCGACCATGTTCGCGTGATCGCGCGGGACGTTACGGAAGAAGACCGGAAGAAGAACCGCTATTTCGAGCATATGGCGGGCCTTACGGGGACGATTGAGAGTGTCTACAGCGATACCGAGATCGCAGTCAAGGTGGACCCGTCCAGCATGAGCAAAGTTACGCTCGACGTCCATACCAAGTCGACTGAGCGGATGAAAGACAAGTTTCTTGAGGGATTGCCTCAGGAGCAAAAACGAAACCTGACTGAACCCGAATTAGCCTTCAAGGCCCAGTACGTGTTACTCGTCCAAGCGACGGATCTGGAGAACGCCTGATGGCAGCGCCTGATTTTTCGTTCGACATCGTGTCCCGCGCCGACCTCATGGAGGTCAAGAACGCGATCGATCAGGCCCAGAAGGAACTCGCCAACCGATACGACTTTCGGGGCGGGAAATCGGAAATCCTCCACGAGAAGAACGACATCACGCTCATCGCGGACGACGAGTTCAAGATGGAGCAGGTCAAGGATATCGTGTTTAGCAAGTTGATCAAGCGCGGCGTCGACGCCCGCCACATCGACTGGGGCAAACCGGAGCCGGCAACCGGGCTTACGCTAAAGATGAAGCTCAACCTGAAGCAGGGGATCGAGCAAGACAAGGCCAAAGCACTCGTGAAGCAGATCAAAGACAAAGGCCTCAAAGTACAGGCTCAAATCCAGGGCGACGAAGTGCGCGTCAGTTCGAAGAGCAAAGACGACCTTCAGAAAGCGATCACATACGTCAAGTCGCTCGACCTTGCCTACCCGGTCGACTTCGTGAACTTCCGCTGAGGCCGCCTCGATCAGGTCAGATAGTGCGTGCCGAGCGCCATCTGCGATAGACGGCGGCGATGATGGCCAGAATCACCAGATTCCAGACGCTTAGGAAGTAGAGTCCGAATCGTGCATTGGCCAGTTTTGCCAGCGGATAGGGAGCTGAGTAACTCGGGTCCGACGGGAGATAGTAGACCTCGACCGATCCCCGGTCGCCGTAGCTGCCCTGATAGTCGAAGGATCCGTGGTAGTAGGCGTCGCCGACCTTGAACGAGTACTGGGCGTAGAGTCCGCGTCCCTTTGAGCGAGTATGGACGTCGGTGATCTGCCCCACCGCAGCCTCGGGTGACTGGTTGAGAAGGCGCGCCTTTTGAAAGTCGGGAAGCGCCGCGCCGAAGAGCATCAGCACTCCGAATGACAGCATGATCGAAAGGATCACCATGCCGACGGCATAACTTCCCTTCGTCGGGTTCGAACGCGACGCGGTGATTCCATAGGATCTCGGCGCTGCTTTCGTGAACATCATGGCTAGAAAAAACGCACCGATCACTACCTCGATCACGAGTGCGATCTGGATGGAATGTCGACCCGACTCGGCCATGCCTTCAAGATCGATCCCGGACTTATGCGGATCCTCGGCCAGGTAGAGCACCCTCACCTGACTGCCCGGCCCAAGCTGATTTCGAAGGGATCGCCCGATATGACTAAAGCCGGAGACCGACGAACCATTGACTTCAAATTGATAGGAGGCGGAGGGACTGTTAAGGCTGTCGCCATTGGTGACTGTTTGGATCTGGCCCTGCGTCACTACACCCCGGTCACGAAGCTCTCCGGCCAAGACGTATTCACGCCCGCCGGCCATCCATCCGAACACATAGCCAACGAACACCGCGAACATCATCCACGGGAAAACAATCTGTAGTCGTGGAGAGCGCATCATTGAACGAACTGAGTATAGATAACTCGCATCCGCCAATTAGTGGACGGCTATACCGGGTTTCGGCTCTGCATCCAACGAAAGGTGCGCAAGAGGCGATGCCAATTGGGCGTTTGCCAACAAGGCTCCGAGCCGCTAAAATGACCGAGTGTCCCATCTGCTGACCGATACCGCCTCTCATCGACTAGGCCCGTTGGTCGATGGTGAGATCTTTTGGCGCCTGTGTCGATCCCGTGATTTCCTGGCCGCAAACATCGATCGTCCCATCCGTCTGCAGGACGCGGCGCGTGAGGCCTTTCTGTCTCCCTTTCACTTTCACCGCCTGTTCGTAACAACATTCCACGAAACGCCGCACCAATTCGTGACTCGGCTTCGGATCGATAGAGCGAAACGACTCCTGGTTCGCGAAGGAATGGCCGTCACCGATGTTTGCTTCGCGATCGGATACTCAAGCCTGGGATCGTTCAGCACTCGGTTCAAATCAATCGTCGGGTCGTCCCCATCAGAATATCAGTCGCGGACAAACAGGATCTTCCATGTACCATTTATGGTTCGGCGGGCAGCGGTGCCGTTCTGTTTCAGCGAGTTCCACGGTGTTCGCGAGCCCATCGGTTAGGCAAGCTTCGGCGGTTTTGGGATGCGAACTGCCGGCCAGCCGTTCCTATCGCTTTGCCCCAAGGAGGCTACCGTTCCGCAAGATCGAAGAAGCGTTACAATCAGCTTTCGGTCAATCATAGTCGCGGAAAGCACTCCAAATGATTACAAAACTGTCCCACGTCACAATCTTCGTCATCGACCAGGAAGCGGCTTACGATTTCTATGTCAATAAACTCGGATTCAATGTCCATACTGACGCCAAAATGGACGGCGGATTCCGTTGGCTCACGGTTACCGCTCCTGCTCAGCCCGATCTGGAGATCGCCCTGATGCCGACCTCGCCGGGCCCAATGATGGATGAAGCCACGAGCGCGGCGCTTCAAGACCTCATCAGGAATGGAAAGTTGGGCGCCGGCGTATTCGACTGCGATGACTGCCAAAGAACCTATGACGAGTTAATGTCGAAGGGAGTCGAGTTCACGCAGCCTCCAACCGAAAGATTCTACGGGATCGAGGCACTCCTGAAGGACAACTCTGGAAACTGGTTCAGTATGAGCCAGCACAAAGATGGCCAATGAACATCGAGAAACTGCGCGCATGGTGGTCGCATCGGCAAGGGCTGGACGGGCGACTACGGGGATCGAGTCCGGCCGAGATTCTCAAGGAAACCGGATGGGCAAGATCGGTCGGCGGAAGCAATCCGTACTTCACTCTGTTTGCCCGGGGCCACCATTCCCGGGCACGTGTTGACCAGGCCGTAGTCGATCTCGAGATCCACGAACTACCGTCAGTCCGTGGTTGCACTTACGTCTTGCCTGCCGAGGATTTCGCCTTTGGGTTGACAACGGGAGCCCCATATCGAGAAGCGGAAATGCGGGTCGCCTACAAACTGGGTGTCACCGATCTGGAGATCGAATCGCTTTGCAATGCGATTCTTTGCGCGCTCGGCGACAAGACCCTGAGTCCTGACGAAATTCGAGCCGCGACGGGCAACGCTTCCCGCAGCCTGGGCGAAGAGGGAAAGAAGAAGGGCATCGCAACGACGGTTCCTCTCGCCCTGGGGAAGCTCCAGGCTCGCGGCAGTATTCGGCGTGTTCCGGTTGATGGTCGACTTGACCAGCAACGATACAAATACGTCCGATGGGCCCCCAACCCGCGGGACGGCTATCATCGCGAACCCAATGTGATCGCGTGCGAACTGGCTAGGAAGTTCTTCAGATGGACGGGGCCAGCGACGCTTACCGAGTTTCAGTGGTTTTCGGCACTGGGGGTCGGCGCTGCCAAGTCCGCGGTGGCACCATTGAACCTTGTCCCAATCGAAGTTGATAGCGATCGGTTGCTTCTCCCCGAGGATCTTGACAAATTCCTAGCCTTTGAACGACCAGCGACGCCGCAGTATTCCCTCGTCTCGAGTATTGATGGCATCAGCCTTCTGCGCCGAGACCTTCAGTCGATTGTCGATCCTGAGGATGGCAAGCGTTCCGTTTTCAGCGGCAAGGGCATGACAAACCTTGGCGCACTCGCCGATCTTCCGAGCAACGCCATTCTTGACCGAGGGCGTGTGATCGGTCTCTGGGAGTACGACACGACCACCACGAGCATCGCCTGGTATCCGTTCGTCGCGCGGAACGCCGGTCTAGACGCAGCCGTGGACCAAACCGAGTGCTTCGTTCGCGACCAGTTGGGAGACGCCCGATCGTTCAGTCTGGACAGCCCCAAGAGCCGTGAACCGCTGATTGCCGCTCTCCGGGCAGCCGCTGATTAATGTGATGCAATCGGGCACCGCATTCGGGAATATTGGGGCAGGCAGTTGGAGTCTCCATTACCGTTGAACCGTCTTGCATGCTTGATTGCGGCCTCCGCCCTTCCGATCTTAGGTTGGCCTGGCATTGGGCCTTGCTTACCGGAGGGCCGATTGATCAGGTTGTCGTTGGAGCCAGACTGCCGGCTAGCGTATGAAGTCCAACGAACGCTCTTCTATCCCAAAGTTGCCACCCAGCGTGAGGTATTCGGCCTTCGATGCACCGATTCGAGGAAGGGCAACTTCTGCATTGAAATCCAGGAACTCGGCTTTGCCGCAGCCCCCGCATCGCTCATGCACATGCGTGCCTGGGTGACGAATCGGGGAAATTCGCACCAGCCGGTCGCGTTCTGGCTTCCGGGTTGCCCTTCTGGCCCGGTACAAGCACGGGCCATCTGGCACGGCGATCCTCCACCACTTGCCTCCAGTATGGGTATACCGGCAAATGCTCCCTTCAGCTATTCGTTGAAGAGTGTCGAGACGATGGGACCCAATACGGCCATTCGGATCGACTTCAATTGGACGCAGAATCCGTCGCGACGGAACCACACGAAGATCGAATACTCGGGATCGATCGATCTGAATCCGCAGGACGGCCTGATTCTCGACTATCGAATCGCCCGAAAGGATACGAGAATGCCGAGACGGAACGATCCGCCGGTGGACCAGAAGCCGAAGCTAGTCATGCAGATCCGTATGCGCCGGCTATCCAAGTCAACCGGCTAGATGCGCTTGAACATCTTCATCAGGGCGTCTTTGCCGAGGGTGATCGTTATGGGGCGGCCGTGAGGGCACAGATAGGGGTTCTCGGTCGTCGCGAGGTCGACGATCAACTTCTCCATCTCGGCATGGCTCAACGGGTCGCCTGCCTTAACCGCCATCTTGCAGGAGCTTGTGATCCAGATCTGCTCTCGCGTCGGAACGAGCCGCCTCGTAACCGAGGATTCGACCAGTTCGTCGACGACGTCGCGCAGCACCTTCAAAGGGTCCCGATTTCGAATTGCCGCAGGGACCGCACGCACGACGTAACTCTCACCGCCGAAGGGGTCCAATTCGAATCCAACGTCGATCACCTCCTGAAGACGTTCACGCAGCAGGAGGGCTGATCGCCGATCGAGGTGAAGGGTTTGCGGAACGAGAAGAGCCTGCTTTTCGATTGCGGCCACGCCTCGGATGCCGCAAAGATACTCGTAAAGGATTCGTTCATGGGCGACATGCTGGTCGATGACAACTAGGCCGTGCTTCGTTTCGGCAACGATGAAAGTGTTCATCGCCTGGCCAATGACGCGAAGTCCGTCGAGAAGGTTGGCGAATGGAAGGGCCAGGTCACCACGCTGAAATACGGGAATCGGTACGTCCACCGTGGGCGAGTTGAACAGCACAGTCGGGTCGGCGCCGGGCGCAGGGGACGTGTTGAAGTTCCGGTAGTCCACAGTTTCGGGGGCGGTAGTGCGGGCGGCTGCCAACGCTTCGTTCGCGGCCATGACTCCAGCGGCGTTCGGCATCATTCCGTGTTCCATCAGGGCCGACTTGAGGGCAATGCGGATGGCGTCGAATGCTTGCCCTTCTTGCTGGAACTTGACCTCGCTCTTGGTCGGCGAGACGTTGACGTCGACTCGGGACGGGTCGATTTCGATCATCAGCACGAGTAGCGGGTACCGCTTGTCCGGCGTCAGATCGCGAAATGCCTGGTCGATTGCGGCGGTCAGAGTGCGCGTTCGAACCGGGCGACCGTTCACGTAGATGTATTGAAAGGCCCGGGTAGGCTTGGTGACGTGGGGTGGGCTGACAAATCCACTTAGCGACATGCCTGCCGCGTCGAGACGGACCTCGGCGAGACAGCGAGCCAGGTCCCTTCCCCACACATCGGAAATCGCTTCCTGCATGTTTCTGCTGCCTGACGTCTTCAACCCGACTTGGCCGTTGTGAACGAGTTGAAATGCGATGCCCGGATAGGCGATGGCATAGCGCGAAACGTGTTCGAGTGATTGCCCAAGTTCGGTTGTGTCGCTCTTCAGGAATTTCAGGCGGGCGGGGGTGTTATAAAACAGATCCTCGACTAGGATCTCAGTTCCTTTAGGGCCTGAGTTTCCTTTGGGTCGACTGATCTGGGAGTCTTCAACCTTCAAGACAGTCCGCAGTCCATCGGCTCGGGTTGTCGAAAGGGTCAAACGCGACACAGATGCGATGGAAGGTAGCGCCTCGCCTCGGAATCCGAGTGTTCGAACGCGCAAAAGGTCATCGACCGACGAGATCTTCGAAGTCGCATGACGCTGCAGCGACTGACGCGCGTCATCGAGGTCCATGCCGGCGCCATCGTCGAATACGCGGATGAGGCTTCGGCCGCTGTCGACCAATTCGACCTCAATGCGCCGAGCGCCGGCATCGATCGCATTTTCGACCAGTTCTTTGACGACCGATGCCGGTCGTTCGACTACTTCGCCCGCCGCAATCTGGTTGACGGTGTGGTGGTCCAAAAGGCGGATCGAAGACATGCGTGAAGTTTACTGCCCTACCGATCGACGGCCAAACGACTCAGATCCCATAACCTGGAATCCATGATCGCGTATATTCGGGACGTGCAGATCGGATCGAGTCTGGATCGAGGCGCCAGCCATGAATGAGGAACTAGGACGGCTCATGTTCGAGCATGCCCCATTTGGCGTTGCGATCGTGGCCGAGGATGGTTCGGTTTGCGCGGCAAACAGCGCCTTCCTGTCCTCGGTTAGCATTGCCTCACTATCCCCTGGAGATCGAGTGGGTCGAATTCGGTTACCCGAATTGACCATCGCATCGCTGCACGCGGGAGGCGAGCCTGTGCTCCAAACCGAGTTCCTTGACCGCGATGCCAATGCCACTGCCATATCCTTGAGGCTTGCCGGCAATCGGCGAGGCGGATCGGAGATCGTCGCGTTTCTTTTGGAACCTCTTCAAAATGCGACTCCAAACGACGAGGTGCTTGCGACACAGAAAGAGTTGGAAACCTTCTGTTATGCGGTTTCCCATGATTTGCGCGCTCCGCTTCGAAGCATCGATGGGTTTGCCTACGCCCTACAACAGGACTACGCGGAGAACCTCGACGAGGACGGTCGAGACTATCTCGCTCGCATTCGAAATGCGTCCAAACGGATGGACGACCTGCTTAGCGCTCTACTTCGGCTCTCACGCCTGACGACCTCGGGCTTGGACCTCGAGGATGTAAACCTGTCCGAATTGGCGGAGAACTCAGCAAACGACTTGACTCACTTGGACGAAGCACGTTCGATTCGGTTTTGCGTCGAGCCCGGGCTTACGGCAGTCGGCGATACCCGGATGCTTCAGGCGGCCGTCCGAAACCTGCTGGAGAACGCCGTCAAGTTCACGGCGGGATTAGCAGAATCGACGATCGAGTTCGGTTGGGACTCGAAAGGTGGAGCGTTCTTCGTCAAGGACAACGGCATAGGCTTCGACATGTCTCAATCTGCCCGGCTGTTCCAACCGTTTGAACGACTGCACGATCCGCGCACCTACAGTGGAATGGGAATCGGACTCGCAACCGTTTATCGAATCCTTCGTAAGCACGGTGGGAGGATCTGGGCCGAAGCGCAGATCGACCGAGGGGCGACGTTCTTCTTTACGTTGCCATCCTCAAGGTAGGGCCGGCCGGATTAATCAGGAAGATGAAACTGCCTTCGCTGCGTATTCCGGGAAAACTCCGGCTCGTACTGGTGATCCTGACGGTTTCGGTCGCTGCCGCGACGGTTGCCCTGAAGGGGAAACCGCATCGCGACAGCGACGCCAAATCGGAATCGGATAGTTCCTCTACCGATTCTTGATCTGGCCCAGCAAGACCTCGATCGACTTGTCGAGTTGAGGATCCTTGTCAGCGAAGTACTCCTCCGGCGTGATCTCGACATCGATGTCCGGTTTCTGACCGTTGTCTTCCAGCGGCGATCCATCGAGACGGTATACGCCGGCGGTCGGCATTCGGGCACTGGTGCCGTCGACCAGGCCGATGCCGTACGTCCAGATTACGTAGCCGGGGGTTGGGCGACCGACCAGCGTGGCAAGACGCCGCTGCTTCATGGCGTACGGGAACATCTCGGCGTTCGAGAAGCTCGTTTCGGCGCACATCACGACGGTGGGCTGATTCCACGATTGGTCGGGAGCAAAGACCGCCGGTTCATCGCGATCCTGATAGTAGCTGTGCGGGACGCGCTCGAGGATGTCGATGAGACGGTCGCTGATGTTTCCGCCGCCGTTGTTGCGGACATCGATGATCACGCCCTTTTTGCCGTGGCCGTACTCCCAGATTTCCTGGTTGAACTGGTCGAAGTTTCCTCCACCCATTCCGGCGATGTGAACATAAGTCAGCAGGCCGTTCGACTTCTCTTCGACGTACTTGCGGCGCGCGTCGATCCGATTCCGGTAAAGGATGCTCGACCAGTCTCCCATGCTCAAGGCTCGGTATTTCACTTCCCGAGATTTGCCGTCCAGCCCCTTTACGGCAAAGGTCAGGTCCCGGCCCACTTGGTCGTTCAGAACGTCTCGCCAGAGATATTCGTCGAGATTCACCGGCTTGCCGTCGATCGCGGTGACGATTTCGCCCGCCACGAGCTTGGTTTTGGCGTAACTTCCGGGCGATCTAGGCGGCACCTCGCGAATCTTGATGCCGGGCCCCGGATAGGTGTAGTCGAACTTGAATCCAGGGTGGGCACTCGTTTGGCTCGGCGGGTTTCCTGGCGCCGGCCCAACTTCGGAGTGGGAGCACTCTAGCTCACCGACCATTTCGTTCAGGATGATTGCCATTTCATTGCGATGAGCGACGCTGGTCAGCATCGGTTCGTATCGTTTCTTGATCGCCGCCCAATCGCGCCCGTGGAAATTCGCGTCATAGAAGCCGCGATTGTAGAGCCGCCAGAACTGATTGAAGGCGGCCATGTGCTCCTTGCGCAGGTCCTTGATCCAATCGGCACGAAATGCGACCTGAGTGACCGGGTTGTTCGGCTTGTGAATCTCCATCAGGCTCAGTTGGCCGCTCTTGGCGTAGCTGAGCTGATTGCCGTCATCGCTGAATTCGAACGCTTCTATTCCTCCGCCATTCGTGACGCGAGCAGGATTCTCTCCACTGTAGGACGCCTTCCAGATATCGCCGCCGCCGAGGAAGTACAGGTCCCCGTTGGTCAAGTCCACCCGGATATTCCCATCGTTTGCCTCGCTTACGACTTTACGCAACCGAATCGCGATGTCGTCGAAGTCGATATCGACTTTCACCGAGCCGGTTGGCTTCGTGTATTTGAGGTCCAGATCCTGTTCCCGGGCGTCTTCCGACTTGAGCGGCAGCGCGTAAATCCCACCTCCCGACCGATCGGATCGAAGCAAAAGATAGCGGCCGTCCGGAGTGAACTGCGGGGCGCCGTGGTCGGCGTTGAGACGGGTCACGTTCACCGACTTCGACGTGGTCGTGTCGAAAATGAAAATGTTAGTGGTGATGTTCCCGCCCCGAGAAGCATAAGCGACGTAACGACCGTCTGGGGACCAATCGTAATGGGAGTCGGGGCCGTTAAAACTTCCGGGAAGGGACATAACGAGCTTCGGTTCGCCACCATCGACCGGCACCTTATAGAGTCCGCCGGACTTGCCGACCATCCAGTAGCTCAAAAACTTCTTGTCGGGGGTCAGACGGAGCCTAAGCGTATCGAACGGCAGGGTCGTCACCGGTTTGATCTCCTTGGTGTCGACCTTCATCCGATAGATGCCGTTGCTTCCGTTCCGATCGGAGGTGAAGAAGATCGCGCTTCCGTCTGGCGTCCATACCGGTTCCTCGTCCGATCCGGCGTAGTCGGTGAGTTGAACGGCATCATCCTTGTTAGGGCCTTTGCCCTTCTTTACCGGCACCATCCAAATCTCGCCCTGGATCACGAACGCGGCACGATCGGCCTTCGGGCTGAGCGCCATCTGCTCGGCGCCGGTCGTTAGGATAAGGCGCTGTTCGTTCGTGGTTTTCTCGTCGGTAGTCGCAAAGACCTCGATCGATTTCGGCTTTTCGCCAGGCGCCATCACGTATATATTCCCGGCATCTTCGAATGCTGCGGCGCCAGTTTGCCGTGCCACGGTGAGGAACCGGACCGGCGAGCCGATGAAGTCGGTTAGGCGAGTTGCGCGACCGTCCAACCCGACTCGGTAAACGTTCGGAGTTCGTGCCGCGCTATCCACGAATTTGGGTATCGGCTTGTTAACGTAGCTGCTACTCGGAGTCTTCTCGCCGACGGTGACGGTCAAGACCGATTGGCCGCTCGGCTCGAAGTTGGGCCACAAGTGTTGAAAGCCGTTGGACCGGATCTTGATTCGCTTGTTCGCGGCGATGTCGTACTCCCAGATCTGGGCAGCCGCCGAACCCTGATACCGCGGCCGAGTCCAAGGAAAGCCAAAGCGGTTGTAAACAACGTGTTTGCCATCGGCGGAGAACTTGGAGGAGCTGACCGACATCATGTCGAGGAACAGCTGGTTTGTGCGAGTCGTGCGAACGTCGATCGTGAAGAGTCCGCCCTCCCCTGCGTCCCGGCTGGCCCGGAAGAGGATGGTCTTGCCGTCAGGCGACCAATCGGCAGGCACGTCGCTACCCGTGTTCCAGGTGAGCTGCCGCGATTCGCCGCCATCGGCCGGCACCACGAAGATATCGTTGTTGCCGGTTCGGTTGCTTGTGAATGCGATCCACTTTCCATCTGGCGACCAGACCGGATAGTCCTCCATCTCGATATGGTTCGTGACCGGGATGGCGCGGCCACCGTCGGAAGATGCAATCCACACATCGCCACGGTAACTGAACGCGAGGCGCTTCCCGTCTGGGCTGAGCGCCAGAGATCGGGCGCCAAACACGGGCTTAGGGTGCGGAGGGTCGAGTTGAGCGATCGCGAGCGGAGCGAGTGACGAAAGGAGCAAGGCCGACCAAATTACCTTCATTGCGCAGTAGCTTCGACTATACACGCATCTAGCCTGAGTTCCGCAGTTACGTGGCCTCAGAATTCTTAGGAATTCCCGTTTGAACCTGTGGTGGCAATTGGTTGGGCAAGTCTGCAGGTTCAAGTGTCCTGGAAATTCCGATGTAGTGACAACGGGGGCTTATTGGGCT
>JARLGV010000007.1 GCA_031292555.1 Fimbriimonas sp. | reverse complement strand
GGAATGCTCGATCGGTATGGGTTCAAGCGTTCAAAATTTTACGTTTCCGAGTGGGGATCTCAGTCCGACGGGTTGGGAGACCAGAGCCATAACGAACTGATCACCTCGATGGCGGCGGCCATCGGAACCGCGAAAGACGCGATGGCGATCTTCTCCCACCCACGGGTCCAGGGCTCGACGTGGCATCAGTTCTTTGGCGCGTCCTACGTGAGCCGAGAGATGAAGGCGCCCATCAGCAAATGGGGTGAGCAGACGCTCTTTGCGATTCCCGGGCATGGCTTCGTCACGACGCCCCCACTGCAAGCGATTCAGATGCTCACCGCGTTCGGTCGATCCGGCACGCTCGTCCCCAAGCAATGGAACGTACCCAAGGGCGTGCACTACCTATGCTGTCACGGGCCGAAGGGAGACTCCTACTTTGTGGTCAACTCGACGGCCGCTTCGGTGAAGCTGCCACTTAAATCGGTGTCACGCAGGAGATCCCTATTCGCACCATCGGTCTTGGCGACCTCCATCGGCATCTACGGCGGCTACGGAACCAAGCCCGGCGAGATCCACGAGATCCTTCCGAAGGAGTACAAGGACGCCGTCGTCCCGCCTTATTCAGTGAATGTCCTCGAAACGAAATGACTCCACTCCCACTTGGAGGCAGCGGAATCAGGCGTTCTAGTGCCCGCTGGACGCGCCGGCAGGCCCACCGTGGGCCTGGTTACTGCCAGGTCGACCCATGGCGCCTCGGGCTTTGATGGCGGCGGCTCCGGCGGCTCGGGCCTCGGCGGCGGTGTAGGGACCGTGAGGGTCGAGGCTGCCGGCTTCGGGCGGATGTTGGCACCCGATCACCGCAATGACGACGGCGGAAACCAGAGCGAGTCGGGCGACCAGGGTAGGGTTCTTCATGCTACGATTCAATCGTTCAGGTCAGTCTCGAGCGGCTTGTCAATCCGGTTCGAATTGACAAGCCACTCGATGGGTCTGCGTTTTCGCCTCAGTACACGTTCCAGCTTGCGGCGGCGTTACACTGGCTCAGGTTCGCCTGAAGGACTGCGTTCGGTCCGCCGTTGGACGAGTCGAGGCCGCACGTCGGAAGGCCCCAAGACTCATACGACAGGTAACCGGCGGATACCTTGGACGAGAGCAGCCACTTGGAGTGCCCGTCGCAGAAAGTATAGTTGGATCCGCCCGTATGTCGTCCGGTCACCGGCGTAGTGTAATTCGGCCCTTCGGTGGCAGCCAGAACGTTCTGCGGAAGGCCGGTGGCGTATTGACAAGTCCAAACCAGCGGCATGCACATACCGACCGCGTAGTAACCATCTCCGCCCGGCGAGCCGTAATCGACGCCCTGGGCAACGAGGGCGGCCGTGTACCATCCGTATTGAGGATCGGCATTGTTGGCCAATTCTGCGAGAAGAACCGTTGTAGTCGGGGCGATAAGGGCGCCATTCGATATCGAGACGGGAGCATGCGCGCCATCCCAAACACCGTCCAAAGGAGTGAGGAAGTTCGAGTTGATGCCGTAAGAAACGATCGAGGTCGTGCTGTCGTCCGGACATCGGAGAATCGCGGCGCTCTTTAGGTAGGGATAGACCTGACCGGCCCACCCGTCGCCCCACGCCCAGTCGTCGATTCCAGTGGGACCGGTGTCCTCATTGTCATCGGAGTACATCATGACTCCAAGGCCGATCTGCTTGCTGTTCGACAGGCAGCTTGTTTTCTTGGCCGCTTCCTTCGCTTGGGCGAATACGGGGAATAGGATCGAAGCCAGAATGGCGATGATAGCGATGACGACCAAGAGCTCGATAAGGGTAAACGCTCGTTTGGATCTTTCTGAGTTATCCATGAGATAGTGCCTCCATTGGCATTACCGAAACCTTCCCGCCGGTTCCGCCGGCGGATTCACAAGATGACGATAGGGCCGGACCGTCGATCAAGATCGACCTTCAACGAAGGAGTCCCATTCCCGAGCCCCCGACCACAAAGCTGAGTTCATAATACACGACATTTCCCAAAAATGCCAAAGCGCTTTTGCAAGCTAAAACCGCACACGATTTGGAGGTTCTCATTAGCTCACGATCTGCGTTGGCTGGACGCCCGCTCGATAAGCTCCGGGGTCACGGTAAACGACCGCGAAGGTAGGTCCGGCGATGCGATTCGCTCGCGAAGTAGGGACCAAGCGGTCTCGCTGATCTCCTTGAACGGAAGGGCCATGCTGGTGAGTGGAGGATCGAAATAGCCGCCCCCGATATCGTCGCATCCGATCACGGCGATGTCATTGCCCACCGTTCGACCTGACTCGCGAATTGCACGATAGGCGCCAAGGGCCAACTCGTCGTTGCGGCAAAAAATGCCGACAGGCCAACTCGAAGTCTCAGCATAGTATCCGAGCGCCTGATACCCTTCGTGTGGGCGATCCGACTCCGTCTCCACCAAGATCTCGGTGCGCCCCGACTCGGCGACGAAGTCCCGATAAGCGGCAAGCCGTCCGTCGAACGACTCAAGACCGGAAGCCGGGCCCAAAAACGCGACCTGATCGCAACCCGCCCGCTCGAAAACTCGCATCGCGGCAGCGGTCGCCGTCTTCAGGTCGAGACGAATTGCGTCTTGCCTGGTGTCGGGGTTCGACGAGATCTGGACTACCGGCAGAACGTCGTCCAGCCCCGGCGGAACTTCGCGAGAACTACAGATCACTCCATCGACAATCCCCGCGACCGCGTCTGGCGGCGTGGACTGTCCGAAGACGACCAGATCATAGCCGTCGGCGCCGAGAGCAAGGTGGAATTGACGACCGAGATGAGCCGAGAAATTGGCCCCAAAATCGTAATCGATCAAAGCGATTAGCCTTGTCGACCCGGTTGCGAGAGCGCGGGCGAGGCGATTGGGCCGGTATTCCAGCCGCTCTGCCGCTTCCCGGATTCGTGCCGCCGTCTCCGGCGAGACTCGAAAACCGCGCCTCTTGGTCAATACCGAGGAAGCGGTGCTTTCAGACACTCCGGCCAAACGTGCAACTTCGGACAGGGACGAAGCCATCGACATTATTATAAGTGAAAAAGCGCTTAGGCAATCGACAATCACGCCAAACAAACCACTTGGCGCCTGTCTTACCGGTCGCCTCGAAGCACATTCAACTGTGCCTTGGCGCCGTTGTAAAGGTGCATGGCATCGGTCCCCACGACCACGAACTTGGCCCCATGCCGAACGGCCTCTTCGCAGGCCGAGGCCGTCATACCGAAAGACCCGTGGGGCATTCCCAAAGCATCGCATTGGGATCGGATCTGCCGAATCGCGGCACGAACTGCTTCATGGGTGACTTGCCCCAAAAGACCCATGCTTCCCGAAAGGTCATAGGGACCGATAAAGACTGCGTCGATGCCCTTGACGCACAGGATCTCCCCCAGGTTATCGACGGCTTCCCGATGTTCGATCTGGACAATGAGAGCGGTCTCGCGGTTTGCTCGTGCAAGGTACTCATTAAACTTGCTGCCGTATCCGTGGGCTCTACCGATTCCAACCGAGCGTGCGCCGTCGGGCGGATATTTGGAAGCCTTCACCGCAGCCTTCGCGTCGGCGTTCGAGTTCACGAGGGGGACGATGACGCCGTCACAGCCAATATCCAGCGCAGCATGAATATCGGTTGGCGTGTTTGCAGCCACCCGGGCAAGAACGGGTATTCGATCGCCTACGACCTGCAGCATCGCTTTGGCATCTCCGATCGAGAGCGAGGAATGCTCGAGATCCAGGAAAAGCCAGTCGAAGCCGCAACGGCACAGCACGTCGACGGAATCTCGGCCGTCCATCGAAACCAGAGTTCCGATGAGCGGAGTACCGTCTAGCCTCAACCGATCGGCAAAACCATCAGAGATCATGGCTGCGAGGATCCTCCCTGTTGCGACTTGGCAGACGGATAGATCTCGATCTCGTTGATTTGGGCGGCGTTGGGGTAGGCCGGGTTGGCAGAGGCACGGATCGTGAGACGGAACGTGTCGGTAGTGACAGGGGCGAACGTCCCGGTGAAGATTCGCGACTCCCGGTTGGCCGTCATGTCGAACACACGCCGGTCTTTTCCATCGACGCGTACCGTGCCCTCGAAACTCACGGGATAGCCGGCTGGGTCGGCAAAGTGCAGGATTACCCTGGATATCTTGGATGGTTTGGCCAAGTGCACCTCGATCCAGTGAGGATGCGGCTGCTCCAAGGAGGAGTGCCAGCGGTTCGAAAAGTCCTCTGGCGTCGCGAGGATCCCGTCGATCGCCTTGGCGGTTCCGCCCGGTTCGCGGGCATATTCGCTATCCGAAGTCGCGGTGGCGCCGTTGGCGGCGAGCGCCAAGTCGTTACTCCGATCTTCCACCTGCGGTCGCGGGCCGGGCGGGTTCGTCCAGTTCGGGGCGTGGGTCAGCATCTGCCACGTCTGGCCGGTCTGATACACCGTGGCCAGGTTCAGCGTCTGGGGAAGCCACGTGCGAAAGACGTTCTCCTCGCTGAACGCGTTGCCGGCGGAGGCATAGTCGCAGAAGGTCAGCGGCCCGACGTCGAACGCCATCCATGCCCCGATCCTTTTGGCAGCAGGCGGGTCGGGCGCCAATTCTGGGTTCGATTGGAGGGCGACCTCGCGGTCGGACGCCCTCGTTAAGCGGTTGTCGAGAGCGAGCACGACAGGTCCTCGACGGAGCGCCATCTGGCCGTTCAACTCCACCGTTCTGGCCCGCATGTCTAGTACGATCGTCACCCGGTCGCCGGAACGCCAGGTTCGGCGAACCTTCGTGTAGCCGGGCGTTACCGGCTGGGCCTTACCGTTCACAAGGATCTCCGTGCGCTCGCTCCAAGCAGGAACGCGCAGGGCCAAGGTGAACGCCCTGGGCCGGGACGGTGTCACCCGGATTTCGACCCGGTTGCCGACTGGGTAGTCCCCGTCGACTACAAGCTTCACGCCCCCGACCCGCGCGGTTCCCGGCGCATACAGGTTGACGACCGGACCGTCGGACGCCTGCATAAAGGCCCAGAACGGGGTCAGCATCAACCCTCGCGGGCCGTTAACGACGCAGCAGCTCAGTCCGACGTCGGCATGCTGCACGTAACTGGGAACCCGGACTCCCATCAGTCCGCCGAAATAGGCCCACCATCGCCCGTCCGGCATCATCGAGCCCAGCAGGCCGTTGTAGAGATTCTTCTCCATCTCGTCCGCATAGCGCGGATCGCCGGTCAGCCGCAGAAGTTGGTCGCACAGCTTCATCCACGTCACGGTGACGCAGGTCTCCATCGGTTTCATCACCGGTCCGGTCTGTTTGGTGGCCCCGCTGAACCAGACCTCGTTGCTCGTGCCGACGCCGACCAACGTCGACTCCTCGCGCAGGATGCTATCGGCGAGCTTCACTGTAGCGCCGAGATAGGCCCGCATGCCGGTGACTCGGTAGAGTTCGCACAACCCTTCGAAGCAGGACATCATCTCGTACGCCTTTGGGGCGCACATTTGGTCCGGATGCTTGCCCGCAAGCGAATCTTCCACCAAACGCATACCGGCGGCGAGTCGTTTGGATGGCTCGCTCCAGCAGGCGACGATGTGCTCGGCAAACGCCAAATACCTCTGGTCGCCGGTTCTCTCGTAAAGCAGGACGACCGGCTCTAGAACCGACGATGCCGGCAGTCCGTTCCACTCCCCGACGTCTGCGATATCCGTCCTCCCTGGCCCGAGTTCCGAGATCAGAACGTCGCCCTGGCGGCGCGCCGCCGTGAGCACTGCCGGATCGTGAGTCCGATCGTAGTCGCCGATTAGCCCCAGCAGGGCGTATTTACATCCCCACACGTCCCATCCTTCGAGCCTGTGCGCGGGAACACGGGTCCCAAGGTAGCCATCGGGAGCAGCGGTTGCGATGAGCGCCTTCACCGCTTCGTCACGCAGAGATCGAGATTCCGGAGTCGAGCGATAGGCGTCCGCCAGTGTCAGCGAGGTGAACCACTTCCCCCAATACTCGCACCGCCAGTCGGACGACCCGGTCTCGGTTTTGGCGCGATATGGCGCCACTACCGCCTCGACGTCTTGCTTTAGCAGCCGGTTTTCGACGCAAAGGTCGAGCTTCGTCCCAAGCCGCCCTCCGATTCGGACCGATCCCGGCAAGGCGTGAGTCAACACGTCCGGTTGAGGAACGCCTGCCCAGCCGACCTGAACGGCCGACGCGACCATCAGAAGCAACGCGAACGAACGGTTTCGCGGACAAAGAGCGGAGACGATGTTCTCGCTAGTTGGGTTCACTGACCCAGTTGTAGCAGAAATCGAACGGAGCATTGCCGCTACCTCGCGTAGACGCCGCATAGCGCCGAAGTCCACAGCCGAACGGAGCTACTCCCTCGCCATTCATCAATTGCTGCGCCAAAAGGGGAGGGAGCGCGGCTACAAGTCCACTGACCAACCAACGAGTTCGCCGAGAACGTGCAGCTACCGAGCCGTCATCCGTTTTCGACGTCTTTTGGGAGACGGCTAGGGCTTGTCGCCCTTAGTGAAGTCCTCGTAGTCTCCTCTCGCTTTCACTACGATCGGGTCGGTGTCTACGCACTTGTCGATTTCGGCCTTCTGGGCCGGCGTGGTCGTCTCAGTGGCGGGGCCGTTGCAGTTCTTGACCGCGGCGGCCGTCTGCGTATTCATGCGGTACCGATAGAACGACGCGAAGGCGAAGTGGTACAAGCGCGGCGCAATCACGATCACCGCGATCACTACCACGATCCACCACACTAAACGAACCCCCGATACGACCTTGGATCGCTGGGCGTCTGCCCGGGCACGAACTTGATGCCCTAACATCACACCGCACTTATTGCAGCGATAGACGCCATCCGGGTTCTGCTCTCCGCACTTTGTGCAGGTAATCATGGAGCCAGTGTACGCTCCTTTCCTCTGGAACGACCGGCAAATCCTCCAATCTCTCTCACCCCGAGGCACGCAGCTTGCCGTGATCCAAGTCTGTGCGATGATGTTTGCCGTCGCGCAGCAACGAATGTGCGTCTCTGAATCTCGCTTTCGGGCCACGATGCGGGAATCGATTGGGAAACCCGGCTCAAGCTCGATCCCCGGTGATTCAAGCCGGAATGTCCATGCGACGCAGCAACCGCATGGAGCCGAACCAACGACTTCACCGGTCGGGCAAACTTACCAGTGCCGAAAGCCCCAATCCCGGCCCCTGAGCATGAGACCTGAGCGGCCAGGTCCCGTCTAACTAAGAGATTGGCCTTGTGTCCGTGTGCTAACCCGGATCGGGCCACTACTAGTGATGAACATGATGAGGGGAGTTTGTCTTGCGGCGGTCGCGTTGCTTTCAGCGATTTGCTTTGCCGACCAGAGCGTCTACACCGACCAGTTGAATAACGGCTGGGTCAACTGGAGTTGGGCAACAACGAACTTGGCCAGTACGGGAACCGTGCATTCGGGCAAAGATGCCATCTCCGTTCAAGAGACGGGGGCCTGGCAAGCGCTGTATCTCCATCACAACGCCCAATCGACTTCAAGCATCCAGGCGCTCCAGTTCTGGATCAACGGCGGTCAAGCCGGCGGACAGACCCTCAACGTCTACGCGAACTTGAACGGAACCGCCCAGATCGCCTATTCCCTTCCCGCGCTCAAGGCAAAGACTTGGCTGCTCGTCACGGTTCCCCTGGTCGGCATCGGCGCAAGCAACGTGTCGACATTCGACGGCTTCACCATCCAGGATCGAAGCGGGACAACCCAGGGCGTGTACTTCGTCGATGACATTTCGCTGACAGCGAAACCCAAAGGGGTAACCAACATGAGCATCTACGCCGATGCTCTCGCGAATAGCTGGGCGAACCGGAGTTGGGCGTCGACGAATCTGAGCAATCGTAGCCCCGTTCACACCGGCGCACACTCCATCTCCATAAAGGGATTGGCTGCGTGGGATGCGCTCTACCTCGGTCACGCCCCGCTCGACGGCTCGCTGTACCAGACGATCACGTTCTGGATCGACGGCGGCGCCCTGGGAGGGCAACAGCTCGCGGTTTTCGCAACGGCCAGTGGAGTCGCACAGACGCCATATGCCCTGCCATCGATTCCAAAGAACACGTGGAAACAGGTCACTGTTCCACTGTCCGCCCTGGGAGTGTCGAGCCGGGGAGACTTCGACGGCATCTGGATCGAGGACCGAGCCGGCGCGCTGGAGCCAACCTATTACGTGGACGACGTCGTGCTCAGCGTGAGCCCGATCGTCAATGCGACGGCGAACATTGAGGTGAATCCTGCAACGATCGCCAGTATCTCGCCACTGATTTACGGCGTCAATTCGACCGATTTCGCGGGACTTGGGAATGGATTCAAGTTCACCCGCCAAGGCGGAAACCGGCTTACGGCCTACAACTGGGAGAATAACGCCAGCAACGCGGGCAGCGACTGGCTCTACCAGAACGACGACTTGATGGGCTCGACGAATGAAGCCGGATGGGCAGGCAAGACCTTCGTTCAAGCGGCCATCGCCGCCGGGGCGACGCCGTTGGTCACCATTCCGATGGTTGACTATGTGGCGGCCGACAAACTCGGGGGCGGAGACGTCCGCAATTCCGGGGCCAACTACCTGAGCACCCGATTCAAGCAGAACGTAGCGGCAAAGGGCAAGCCGCTCGTTTACCCACCCGATGCCACCGATGCACTCGTCTATGAGGACGAGTTCGTGAACTACATCAAGCAGTTCGGCACCACTCAGAACCCGGTCATGTACGATCTCGACAACGAACCTGACCTGTGGTCCTCGACCCATGCGGAAGTGCATCCGAACCCGGTGACTTACGCCGAATTGCTGACCCGAAGCATTAAGTTCTCGACGGCCATCAAGAACGTTGCACCGAACGCAGTGGTCTTTGGACCCGTGAGCTATGGTTGGTACGGCTATCGCGCGCTCCAAGGAGCGAGCGACGCCAATGGACGCGACTTCCTCAACTTCTACCTGCAGGGAATGAGTCAGGCAAGTACGAGTGCCGGCAAGCGGCTGCTGGACGTCCTCGATCTGCACTGGTACCCCGAAGCGACCGGCGACGGAATCCGAATCACGACAGACGCGGACTCCCCTGGTCTGAGCCAGGCGCGCATCCAGGCGCCGCGGTCGCTTTGGGATGCCAAGTACGTCGAGAACAGCTGGATCACCCAGACCCTGAACGGACAGGCGATCCAACTTCTCCCTGACACATTCGCTCGGATAAGGCAGTTTTATCCGGGGACCAAGCTCTCATTCACCGAATACAACTACGGCGGAGGCAATGCGATCAGCGGAGCGATCGCCCAAGCCGACGTGCTCGGGATCTTCGGCCGATACGGCGTCTATGCGGCCGCGAACTGGGGCCTGGGTTCCACCGACTTGGCCGAGTTGGCAGGTTTTAGGGCATTCGTCAATTACGACCGCCGCGGCTCGACCTTTGCCGCCAACGAGGTCCCGGTTACCGGCGAGACCCCTTCTGACAATTCGGTCTATGCTGCGGTCGACAAGGCAAAACCAACCGTGATGACGCTCGTCGTCATCAACAAGACGCAAGGCTGCACGCCGTTCAAGATCAAGATCGACTCTTTTGCCCCGAACTCCGCCAGGGCGTTCACGGTCTCAGACGGGCACTACACGACACCGATAACCACGACCGTTTCTGCTTCGGGAGGGATCGTGACTCTGACCGCTCCACCCCAGAGCGTGACGACGGTCGAACTGAAGAAGATCGGCGCTTAGGCCGCCGGCGTTGCCGACAACTGAGGAGGGTATCGAACGATGATTTCGACGCTGGCATTGGCGTCCTGTTTAGCAGGTAGGTCGCCAGGCGATTTTCCAGTGGCTTACTCAGCCGACCGGCGCACGCTGGTCACGAGGAACGGAAAGCCGTTTCCGATCTTGGGCCGCACCGCATGGTTCATCTGTTCGCTTTCGAAGCAGGACCAAGACCGGTTTCTCGACGACACTGTAGATCGCGGATTCGATGCGATCGAGTTCCATTTCACAAACCACGACGCAAGGGGGAACCACCCGCCGTTCGACGGGTCTGGGAATACTCCGTTCACGTTACGGCTGGACGGCTCCAGATGGAACGGCGACCTAACCTACCGGGAGATCGCCAAAGAGGCGCCTGATTACGCCAAACCGAATGACGCCTACTGGGACAACGTGGAGTCCCTCGTCGATCGGTGCGAAAAGCGAGGCATTCTCGTGTTCGGGTTTCCGGCATATGTTGGTTACAACGGCGAGGAGCAGGGATGGATGCGGGAGATGGTGGCAAACGGACCGGAGAGGCTGCATGCATTCGGGCAAGCTCTCGGCCGACGCCTGAGGAAGCATCCTAATGTCGTCTGGATGGCGGGAGGCGACCTGGGCCACTTCAGTGCAGCTCAGAAGGCAGTCTGTGCGGCACTCTATTCCGGAATCAATGAGACCACTGAAACCCGATCACGTCACTGGAGCGCCGAGTGGAACTCGGGAATGATCGGAGTCGACCAGCCGGAATTCGCCCATCTGATGACGCTTAACTGCGTCTACCGGTGGGACGGATCTCCGGCAGCGCTGGGTCTTCGCGCTTACGGGTACCGCCCAGCGAGCCCTTCCTTTTTGCTTGAAGAACCATACGACGAAGAGGGGCCGGACGGCAACAACGTCAACCCAAATGCGATTCAACCCGTTCGCCGGTTCCCGTGGTGGGGCTGGCTCACGACGATCGGCGGCTACATCGCCGGCAACGCATACATATGGCCATTCCGTCCGCAGGAGTGGCAGCAGCACCTCGACACGGATGGGGCTCGAGATCTCACGATCCTCAATCGGTTCGTCCGATCCATCCAGTGGTGGACTCTGGTCCCCGATTTGGATGGAAAGCTCATCCCGAACAACGCCAAGCAAGTCGACGACGAAGCCTTCGTCGCGACGGCAAGCAGTTCCGACGGAAGCCTCTTCGTCGGCTATTTCCCTCCGAAGCACCCGTCAAGCGTTGACATCGATTTTGGACATGCGAAGGCAGTCTCGCGCCTGCGATGGATGGACCCGACTACGGGCGACTTCAAACCTGCGGTTGGATTCAAACCCGCACAGCCGTTTCACGGAGCACCTCCCGGCCTCAACCATGCCGGACATGCCGACTGGGTTCTCATAGGCGATCGCGGCCCGAGCGCCGATGGAAAATGAATGTTGTTTGCGGTATACGGTTCGGCTCGAATGGTGACATAGCCTCGGTTTCGGATCAGAATAATGCGATTGGCCAGTAACCAACCTATGAAACAGATTTTATGCATCGGCGCGCACCCGGACGACTGCGAAGGGAGCGTGGGCGGAACGGCTTTGCTTCTTCGCGCGCTCGGACACAACGTCCGGTTTGTGAGCGTCACCGATGGGGCGCGGGGGCATTTTCTTCCCGAGTACCTGGACAACCCCACCTTGCTCATTGAAAGACGTATGGCGGAGTCGGTCGAGGCGGCGCGGATCGCCGATGTCGAGTTCGCGACTCTCGGCATACGAGACGGCGACGTCTATGTCGATCTTGAGTCGACCGAAGCGATGATCCGGATGATTCGAAGCACCGGTGAACCGGGACACGGTCCTGATCTCGTATTGTGCAACCGACCTTGCGACTACCACCGGGACCATCGATACACGGCACAACTCGTGATCGACGCCAGTTACATGCTGACGGTGCCGTTCATTTGCCCCGACGTCCCTGCCCTTGACAGTATGCCGATCTTTGCCTACTGGCAGGATCGATTCACCGAATCCGGCGCCTTTAGACCGGACGTGTGCGTCCCGATCGACTCGGTGATCGAGACCAAGGTCGACATGATGATCGCTCACGAGTCGCAGTACCTGGAGTGGCTTCCCTTCAACTCGAATCCATCCGCCTATAGCGGACCGCTTACAAGGGATGAGGTCAGACCCAACATCGCCGGGCGCTCGAGACGCACCGCCGAACGCTTCGCTGACCATCTCCCACCGAACACCCAATACGCGGAGGCGTTTCAGATCTGTGAATACGGAAGTGTGCCATCGAAGGATGAACTTGCCGCGTTTCTCGGGCTATCGTAAGAGGGGATGGAGAGCATGGTCACTGACGAGGAACGCGAACGGCAGTGCTTAGCGAGGAAGTCACGATCCGAGCAGATCCTGCGCGATGCCGGCATCCTGCAAATCCGGGCGCTGCCCGGGATTGAGACCGCCGACCAAGTTGAACCAAGAGCAACGATTGAAATCGCCCGACGAGCGATCTGCCTCCTATTGGTCGCCGCACGTGGAAGCGGTCTGGACGTGCGAACCGTCAGGAAGCTGACCGCATATCACGAGATGGGTGGATTCTTCACCAAGGACGAGCAAGCGTTTCTAGACTCCAAGCGCCCCAAGGAACGTGCCAAGGCTAAATTCTCGTGGCGGACCGAGGCAAGCTGGGTGCTTCTTTGGGCGCTCGGCTTCGTGGACCGTCTTGGACTGCCGAGTGGTCAGATCGAACCCTGGTCCGCGATCGAAATCGTCGAGGCCAACTTCGTCGATGGCTTGGTCAACAATGCCAAGCCACGATCCATCGACGAGATCCTCGATGAAGCGGATCTGATCTATCGGTGCCACTGGGCAGTCCGGCATGCTGAGCGAAGCGATGTGGACATTGAAGGCAAACTCGAGCCCGGCGTGACGTTTGAGCGCCACCATGCCCTCAACTGGCTCATCCGATACGAAAACCAGGATTGGGATGATATCTCAACCGACACGTAGATTCCAGGGCTGGCGCCCTTCGGCGCTACTCGATGCGTTCAGCCCCAACGGGGCGAGGCTCTGCCAGCCCAGTGGCGTCAGCCCTGGGAAAGGGTGACGGCGGCCCAACCGGCCCTGAAGGGGACGGTTCGGTGGCGACGATCGCCCGTTGAATCCGTCCATCCAGGAGTGGGATGGTATCTCAACCGACACGTAGGTTCCGAGGCAGGCGCCCTTCGCTGGCAGAGTCTCGCACCGTCAGCACTACTCGATGCGTCCCCATGGAAGCCTTGGGTGGGACAAAGACCTGGAGCCTAGGATTCAGCTAGGAACCGTAGGCACTCGGCTTGGGCACGGGGGTTGAGGTTGAGTTCCTTTCCCGATGCATCGCGCAGCGCCACGTAGATCTCGCCAACCAATGCAATCGCCGCCTTGATCTGCTCGTGACCATTCGCCGCCGCGATCGCATTGATTGCGGCAAGCTCGGGCGGAGCTATCTGCTCGAGCCGTCGAAGTTGATTCGGCTGGAATCCCTCTCGTTCGGCAATCAGAGGTCCGATGATCCGCTGCAGGATGAAGTCGGCCGTCTGCTTGGCGGTCAGGAACTCTCCGCGACGAAGCTTGAGCGCGGCATAGTGAATCCAGATCCACATCCGATCCTCGGCCCACTGCAGGTCGGATTCGGGATAGTGCCCGGGATATTCGGCGATTGTTCGCGCCAATTCGCCAGACGGGTCAATCAACACGATAGGGTCCTCGACCCGAGACTGGAACCCTTCCAGCGTCGTGAACTTGAGATCGACGTGAAGTGGCCACGGCCCGTAGAGGCAGATCAGCAGCCTCGGCTCACCCACATGCTCGGCGGTGAAAGCGGCGATCATGTCTCCGAGTCCTCCCACGATCTCCATGCGCCGTGCTCGATCGAACGGCAACTGCGGGTCGGACACGACTACCACGAGGTCGAGATCCGAGTGTTCGTCCAGGCCAGGCGCAATGTACGACCCTCCCGCCGCGAGGCCGACGAACCCTTCGAGCGCCTGAAGGCGCGGTACCGCCTGGTGCAGAAACGCCCGATGGGGCGGCGGCAGATGACGGCTTTCCATGTCCGATGCTACCTGCCCCGCCCAACTGCCGCCTACGGCGCCGGGCTGAGGTCCTCGAACCTCACTTTCCACTTGCCGTCTTTGGGAAACCCGGGCGATGCGGACTTCGGACCGCCGTCCCAGCCCGCCGCCATGAGTGCCGCCGCATAGAGCAGGCCCCCGTTTGAGGGGAAATAGGGGAAGGGACCGCCGGTTGCCAGTCCGCGCTCATCGAACTGGAAGCCGGGAGACGAGTGCAACAAGAAGTCAATCGCCCTATCCGGTTCGCCGAGCCGGGCGGCGCACATGGCAAGCATCGGGAAATCCCACCCCCACGTGTGGTTGAAGTCCCAGGACTCGGCGACCTTGTCGAGAGTGCGCCGCATAGTGGCTCGATCCACGCCATCGCCAGGCAACATGCCGAACACGCCGGTCAGAGCGGGATGCTCGAACACCCACTTCGTCCACATGTCTTTCACTCCTTCGTGCAGAACGAACACGCCGTCCTGTTCTGGAAGCGGAGAGAGGCCGTCCAACACATTCTGCCAATCCGAACGCGGAGGAAGACCCATCCGTTCGCGCCACTCCTGGGCGACGCGTAATCCGAAACGCCAATAGCTCAATTCGAATGTCGGATTCTGGGTCGTACGCGGATCGGTGTTCTCCGAGACCACGAAGAGGGGAGGTCCAAGCACATACTTCCCCTTGCTCTTGTCGTAAAAGGCGTAGGTTGACAGGAAGTCGGCGGTCGCCTCGACGATCGGCCGCCACTTCTCCAACGTGGCCCGGGTGGGATGCGCCCGATAGTCAAGTTCGGCGAAGAAGATCGGATGAGGTTGTTGCCAGATCAGGAGCGAGTGAATCTCGTGCGGCCATTCGCGTCCTCCGGGACCGATGCATTTGGGCCACCGCGCACCTTTGTACCCTTCACTCTTCGCTTGTTTTTTGGCGCCGGCGAGGAGCTTCGAGTAGATGGTGAGGATCGGATCCAGTTCGGACCATCGGTTCCAGAGCGCCCAATGGGTCGCGTGCCACCACGCCATCTCCATGTGATAGCGACCGAACCAACCGTTGTTCACCAATCCGCTTTCCTGAGGCGGCGCAGACCCCGCCTCGTTCACCTTCATCAAGTACTGGGACAGCACGATCCGCCGCTCCAACTCCTTCCATCGAGGATCAGTGCTCCCGGACAGGTCGATCGCTCCCCCGCGTTTCCAGTACGCCGGCCAGCCTTGGCGCGACGCGGCGAATACTTGGGCGGCGCTGGGCATCCGTATCGGTTGAGCCTTGGAAGAGAATCCGCATACGACGTCCCAATTGTCGCTTGAGCGATCCGGTTCGAGGGTCTGGCGCCATCGCTCGGGCGCGGTATCGACGAAGAATAATCCGTTTTCGGGAATCACTTCTGTACGTTCGTGGCCGCCGACCCTGTACGTAATGTGGAGGTTCTTGCCAATCCCAACGACCGGGTCCGGCCCGAGACTGTTATCGGCCCGTAGTTCGATTCGCCCGTCCCGTATCGATCGCCGTGCAAACTCGGTGACATCCAACCACTTGTCTTGGGCGCCGTATGCCGCCTTCACTACCTCGAGCGAGGGTGGCTTGACTACATCCGGATCTCGCCACTTGGCATTTCCCGACCAGGCGATGCTAACCGCGTAAGCATCGGAACCCGAGTGGTGAACGAAATCGGCTCGACGACCGACCGGCTCACCGATCGATTCGAGTTTGTCAGGGTGAACCCAATCTCCCACTTCATTCGCGAACTGCGCGGAGCTATCGCCCGGGCAAGCGAGGAAGACGCGCAAGCGCCCCTCGCGAAGGAGCGGCGATTCGATATGAAAGGCGAGGACGTCGGCCGACGGATGGCAAGCGGTGGTGACGGACACCGGCACGCTCTCGATCTCAAACCGGCTCGTGACCGTGCCGGTCCAAAGCTCCAACCGCTGCGACACCGCATGCAGGTCGGAAGCGACGGCAAGCGTTCCATCGCGCCTATCGATCTCCAACCCCAGCCTGCCGAGGTTTATCCGGTGCGGGTTGCCGGCGAGCCATTCGGAGATCGCCGGGTGATTCGGGTCCGGCATCGGGTATCGAACGGGACGACCGTGGGTGTCCCAAACTTGCCCCTCGAAATCGGATATTTTGACTCCAGGGGGAAGCGGACGGCTCGCCCATCCCCAATCCGACATCGTGTTGAACGCAGCGAACGTCTGCATCCCCGTCACATCCATCCCAAACGCAAAGTGCCCGTTCCCGACCTGCAACGGCCGACCGCCGTCGAAAGACTCGATAACGAAGTCGTGTCGGCTCACGAGAGCGTGTCTATCGATCGGCGCCTGCGCCTCAGACTTGGTGGCCAAAACGAAGCAACTCAGGAGTGCGACAAAGGATAACGCAAAGGGACCCACACCGGCATTATGGCTGCGGTACCTCAGTCAGATCTGGCCTCACCCATGTATCTGCCATCCCGAAGCTTCACCGCGATACCGGCTTCATTCTCGCCGTCTGTAAACCTAAGCACGAGATCGTAACTGTCGTTCTTCGCGAATTCGATCGAGTCGAGTTTTCCTTCGGCCACGATTTCGGGGTGGTCTGTCTTCGCGATCGCGATCGACATGAGTTCCTGGAGCTGCTCAAGGGTCGGAGGGACACGGGCTAGTGCATCTGCATCCGGCATGCCTTCGCGATCGGGAATGGACACCGCGATTCCGTCTCCATCGCGATAGGGATGCCCAACGGCGCCAAGCCAGGCTGAGCCCAACCACTTGGACGGAGGAAAGAAAGGGCCAAAGGCGGTATCGATCGGCTCGACGTCCTCCCTTTTGCTGCCGGCAAAGCTGAATCCCTTGAACCAAGCCATAACTTGAGCGACCTACTCTCGCCTCCGCGACAACGCGGCGGTCAACGCCATTATGGACTGCCCTCGGGATCCGGTCGTCCTAGCCCGTAAGAATACGCGTTCGGCCCTGAACACGCGACGACTTGCGAAGTAAGTGACGCAATAGAGTTAGAATTCGGCCAGAGACTGGAGTCGCCGGGTTGCGTATCCAGAAGGCATGCGGGCTCGACCAGCCTCCGACTAACGCAGTGGAGGATGACATGCAGGTTCGTGCTCACCGCACCCGACTCGAAGAGGAGTTGCGCGCCGTTCGCGATGAATTGCTGGTCAGCGCTCACCGGATTCCTTCCGACAGATTCGACTGGGCGCCACAAGCGGGAATGAAATCGTTCCGCGAGCAGTTGCGCGAGGTCGGCACGATGGAGAAGATCGTTGTCGAGTTTATCAAGTCCGGCAAGGAGACGGAGTGGGGAGAAGCGGTCCAATGGACCGGCCACGATCTCGACTCGACGCTTAGCGAATTGAAATCGATCCGCGCCGCGACCCTTGCCCTGTTGTGGTCCACCCCTGAGGACAAACTCCAAGAGCCGGTTCACGCTCTTTGGGGAAAGGTTCCTAGCGGGCCGCACGCCGAACGCGAGGGATTGTTCCGCTGGATCGCCCGACACGAGTACTATCATATCGGGCAGATCGTGACCTACCTCTGGATCCTCGGCGACAATCCGTATCGCCGGTCTGCTTCCTGACGCGTGAATCCTTCAGAGGGACTCGGAGCGTAACGTCAATGAGGATAGAGACGACATGAAGCGCACGTTTCGCTCTCAGCCAATGGTAGGAGACTACCTCGCGACGGCCTTCATCATCCTCGGCGTGCTCGGCTTACTGTTTGCCCGAGCCGACGAGATTCCTCCGTTGGCATCGGCCTGGGCAATTGTTCTAGGGGGCCTTATCCTCGCAGCGGGAAGGATCATGCGCTTCGAGTTGGACGACTCTCGAATCTCGCAAATCAACGTGTTTGGCAAGGCGGTTCGAACCTTCGCATGGACGGAGATCGAGGAGTTCAAGCCGGAAGGCGGGGTGCGGGGCGACGACGATCACTATTTCAAAAGCAGCCTTGTCGCCAAGGGTCAGACGATGTCGTTCCGAGACGATATGCCGCAGTTCGACGAGATCGTGCGCGAGATTCGGCTCCACGCGCCCCAGGTGGCATCAGCCGCCACCGACGTGCCATTGGGACGCCCCCCCGCCAAACTTCGGGCCAACCGGCATTTCGCGATCTGGTTCGTCGTAGTGTGGCTTGTCTTGTTCGTCAGCTTCGCCCACTTTGGACAGACATCCGTACGACACCAAGAGCGCCTCTACCGGGACGGGGACCGTTGGGTGGTTCGCTATACGTTTCACAACGATGCGAACATGAACTCGGTCGATTTCGACATCGAGAAGACCTATCTTAACGGCAAAGAAGCGATCACGTACCCCCAGGGACTGACGTTGAAACACGGTACGAGTGGGACAGTTGACGTGGCGTTCGACGGATCGGCAGCCAAAGTCGGCGCGATGGCACGACTGCATTCCTGGTGGCAATGGCACCTCGGCAACAGTTCTTTCCGTATGCAAGCGATGGATGTCTCATTCGAGGCGCGAGACGAACCGCTTCCCAAGTAGGCCATCTCCCGATATTGCTCGAATCGACGAAGTCCATAAGAGCTGTGAAGAACATCAAGGCGCAGGTAAATTGGGTAGGTGAGCGACTTCTCTACGGTTTGGGCGCTGTCCCGCAAGCGCCTTGTGGATTCGATTTCGGACTTGAATGACGCGCAACTGAATTGGCGACTGCATGGCCAATCGCTGACGATTGCGCAGATGGTGGTCCACGTAGTCGGCGTGGAAGTCTCCTTCACCTCCCAACTGCTCGGAATCGATTTAGACGAGACGGGCGCCCGCCTGAAGCGCGCGGCAACCGAAGGCGTCGTGAACGACGGCGCATTTCCCTACTCCGACGAGGAGCTTTCGGCGGCCAAAGTCAAGGAGTTGATAGATTACGCTCGTAACCTAGTTGAACCGATCATCACGAATCCAAGCCCGGAGATTCTTTCCAAAGAGCTTGTCAGCGCTCTCGGCCCCGTAATCACCGGCGAAGGCGCATTCGCGCGACTTGCGTTCCACCCGGCCTATCACCACGGCCAGGCCTATCTGATCCAAAATGCGCCGGGCTTCCCGTCGGCCTAATCCGGGTCGAACGGTGCTGTCACCAAACGACCGTGATCCCGTAGGACCGCAGGACCGGGTCTGAGGAAATCACAACCATATTCTCACTCAGAGCTTGTGCAACCAATATGCGGTCAAAAGGATCTCGGTGGATATCGGGCAGACCATACAGCTTCCCAAGATGCCTGACCTCGATGGGCAAGAACTGGGCGATAAGGGGCCGGATCCATTCGACTACGACCTGATCCACATTGCCGCCTAAAGGGAGCTTTCCCCGAGCGTGCTTTATCTGCATCTCCCAGATGGACGCGACGCTGACGAACCTGTCGGAATACGCATCCTCTAGGAGCCTTCGAGCCTGCGTTGAAAGAAGTTCAGGTTCCTTGGACGCCCAAATGAACGCGTTCGTGTCAATGAGAAGCTTCACGTCTTCGGACGTACTCCGCCATCCTCTGCTCCCAGCAACTCGTCGAGTTCCTCCTCCGTCCACTGAACCTCAAGGTGCGGGCTTTTAGAGTCGGCAAAAGCGCCCAGCTGGGGACACGGCCGACCCACGACCGACCGCATCTCGATTACCGGCTTGTCGTGACGAGTTACTACGACAACCTCACCGGACTCAACCTCCTTCATGATGGCTGAGAAATGCGCCTTCACCTCGTGAACCGAGATCTGTTTCACCCATCCATTATGACCCTTTTATGGCTTGTTTAGGCCCATTTAGGTCAGAACATGGATTCCGCGAAGTATGAGGGCAACATGCGGTGATCGCTTGCTTACTGCGATCGCACCGGTCCGCTATCGATCCCTTATCCCGCCATCGCCGAGGTAATCGGAGGCATTGGATATTTCCATCTCCCTTGCCTCTTTGCAATTATCTTGTTCCGGTCGAAGCTTGTACATCATGGAAGAAGCAAACTTGGGTTAGTCGGCCCGCTCGTGGGGTCACAATCTTTGCCACGATATGCGCCGGGACAAACAACCCTCGGGTGCGGGAAGTGAGCCGTTCCGGCCCGCTCCCCGCACTCCTAACGCCTCGACCCGCGTCTACAGCTTCGGCCCAACCGGGAGGGCAGGGAGGCCCGCCTTGGCCAGGGTTTCATTCATGGCCTTCACGTCTTTGTCCTGTAGCCCGTTCCAAGTCTTGACCGCCTTTTCCATGTCCTTGACCAAGGACTTGACGACGTCATGAATCGGCTGACTGGGAGGCATGTCGCCGAACTCCATCTTGGCGAGGAAGGAGACCGACTGGCTCTGCATGTGGCGCATCGAACTGCTGATCGTGTCCAGTTTGTCGCTCAACGCGTTTAGCGCTTCGTAGGCGCCCTTCGGCAGCTTCGAGCTTTGCGAGTCCGAGATCTTGCTGTTGAGGTTGGCTACCACCTTGAGATCGGCAGTCGCTTTCACGTCCCCTTCATAGAGGTCCATCTGTAACTCATGCTGGGCGGCGAGGTCCTTCGCACTGCCCGGCGACCGCGGGTCGTTCCTCACCGTCACCTTTTGCACGTACTTCGTGCCGTCGACCGTCATAGTGACCGTGAATACACCGGGCGCCACTAGGGGGCCTTGCGGGGTCGCGGGAGTCAGATACGGCGTGGCACTGATGTCGTAGCCGTGGTTGTTTGAGGGAGGGTTGTCGTAACGCAGATCCCAGTTGATCCGGTTCGTGCCGATCTCGGTCGGGAGCGGCTTGGGTACCTCCTTCCAGAAGTCGGGAATCGGCTGCAGAGACTCCTTGGCGGCGGGAAGCGGTGCGCTTGAGTAGTGTCGGACGGGCTTGCCGGCGCTGTCGGTGACCTCGATCGTGATGTCTGAGTTCGGTTTGGCCCCCAAATAGTAGTAGATCAAAGCACCGGGAGGCGCGTTCAACGCGTGAGGCACCTCTGGTGGCATCGGCGTGTCCTGGCTGACGTTGCGCCGGACGCGGATCGCGTCGCCTGGAGCAAACAGATACGTTGAACGGGAGTTCAACGAGGCCACCTGCCGGAGGGGAGATAAGTCGTCAAGCACCCAGAAACTCCGTCCATAGGTTCCAACCACCAAGTCGTTGTCCTTAACGATCATATCTCGGTATGAGGTGTTCGGGGCGTTTAGCCGAAGCGATTGCCAGTGGTCCCCGTCGTCGAAGCTCACGTAGACCGAGCTCTCAGTGCCGAGATAGAGCAGGCCATCCCTCTTCGGGTCGGCTCGAACGACGTTTGCCCAGCTTCCGGTGACTTCGTCGGTTGGTAGTCCGCCGACGATCTTGGTCCACCTCGCTCCGAAGTCCTTGGTGCGATAGACGATCGGCTCAGCGTTGCTGGAAACAACCGCATAGGCGGACGCCGGATCGGTGTGACTCGCGTCGACGCAGGTGATCGAACGGCGTACGTCGGGAATGTTGGCGTCGTCCCACGTCTTGCCGTGGTCGTGGGTCACCTTGATGGCGCCGCTGCTCATTCCCGCCCAGATGATCCCACCGTCCAGCGAGCTTGGAGACAGCGACGAGATGGTTCCGCTGCCAGGACTTCGCTGCGCGCCCTCGTCATCAGACATCTCCATCTCGTGTTCCAACGCCTCCTTGGGATCAAGATTCTGATCTTCGTCTTCGTCGGCCTGCCGGTTCTCTCGTTCGTTGGACCGCTTGGCGGGGGCGGGCTTCCTGTCTTCCTTCTTGGGCTTTGGCGCCTTCTTGGATTTGTCCGGCTGCGGGGGCTTGTACCCTTTCGGATAGGTCAGATCCTGGCCGAGTTTGTGCCAGGTCTTCGCGCCGTCGGTCGAGGCCATCAGGAATTGGTAGCCCAGGAATAGCTCGTGCGGGTTGAAAGGCGAGAAAGCGATCGGCTGGAATCGATCGTGACGAAGGTGAAGCTTGGGATCATTGTCTGGGCTGACGCTGACCCACTGTCCGGTTGGGAAGCTCTGCTTGATGATGTCGTTGGACTGACCAGTCGAGTAGATCGTGTTTGGATTCAGCGGGTCAACGCAGATCGAGCCCCACTCCCAGCCCGGATTGGGACTCCAATCGAGGAAGGTGATCTCGCCGTAGATTCCGCGGCTCGCCATTCCGATCGCACCCGAGTCCTGCATCGTGGCATAGATCCAATAAGGCCACGAGTTGCTGACCGCGATCTTGTAGAACTGGCCGTTCGCGACGTTATACCAAGGGCTCCATGTCTTGCCGGCGTCCAGCGAAACAGTCGGGCCCTGGTCGACGCCCAAGAAGAGACGATTGCCATCGGTCGGGTCGACCCACATCTGCTGCGGGTCGTCCCCGCCCGGCGCGCCCTTGAAGCCGGTGAACGTCTTGCCTCCATCGTGCGAGATGTAGGAACAAGTGTTGAGAACGTAAACGGTATCGGGGTCTTCCGAGTTTACGTAGACGCCGCAGTTGTATCCGCCTTGTCCGTTGCGGATCCTACCGTCCTCTCGGTCCATTTGCTTCCAGGTATCGCCGCTGTCCTCGGATCGCCATAGCCCCGAGTTGCTCACAAAGAACATTCTGAGGGAACGGGTGTGCATCGCGACAGCGACCGAGGTTCGCCCGGACGCGCTCGGAAGGCCTTCACCCTTCACTTTCGACCAGGTCACCCCGCCGTCGGTCGACTTGACGATGACGGTTCCTTTGAAGGCTCCAGCGGGGCTTTTCTCGTTGCCGGTGCTGGACGAGGCGTGTCGATTGGTTACGGCCAAGATGACGCTTGGATTATCGTAGGCGTACGACAGATCCTGAACACCGGTGACATAGTCGGTGACAAGCGTCTTCTTCCACGTTTTGCCACCGTCGGTGCTCCGATAGCCTCCGCGATCGGGGCTTGCTTTGTGCGAGTCGCCAAGTACGGCGACCAAAAGCGTGTTCGGGTCCTTCGGGTCGACCAAGATGCGCGGGATCTGCATCGCGAAGTCGAGTCCCATATGTCTCCACGTCTTGCCGGCATCGGTGGACTTATAGACGCCATCCCCTTCGTTGTGTCCGCCCCCGGTCGTCCCGTCGCCCAGTCCCACATACACGATGTTTGGGTCGCTCGGAGCCACTTGTACAGCCCCCACGCTGCTCGCGTTCTTCACATCGTCGAAGATCGGCTCCCATGTGACGCCGGCGTTAGTGGTCTTCCAAACGCCGCCGGCCGGCATACCGGCGTAGAAGACGCCCGACTGCCCGATGGCGCCACCCACGGCAGAAACGCGTCCGCCCCGGAATGGCCCGATGTTTCTCCATACGAGTCCGGAATACACCTTTGGATCAACCACGCCAATGTGATGAGAATTTGTGGCCCCAGACGCTGAACCGGAATACGCCAGGGAAGCCGAAACGACAGCGGCGAACAAGGAACCTACGGCAAAGGATCGGTTTTTCATAAGAGTGCGGGTGATCAGTCGGCCAATGTGATCCACAATTTTCGACTTGACCGAATCAAGGCTAAGATCATACGACAGCAATACGGTTTAACGCTAGCGGCCCGGCACGGGTTGCCACGGGCATGTTGCTTCTCAAGTTGCTTCGACTCGCTTCAAGGCCTTGGATCGCATATGATACGTTTGGTCAAGTCGGCGAGGGATCGCTGGCCGTACAGTATCGACTGCCCATGAACGAAGAGGAGCGAGAGCAGCAGCAGGCGATCGTCGGCGAGATGGATGCCAACCAGAGCGCCGCCGATCTGGCGAACCTGGCGGCCTATAGCAAGCCGCAGTTCTATCGAATCGCCAAGCGACGCCTGGGCGAGCCGCCGATGACGGTTCGCCGTCGCCTGCTCTTGGAGCGAGCGGCCTATCGGTTGACGAGGAGTTCGCAGCCGATCACCGAGATCGCGTTCGATGCAAGCTTCGAGTCGCTCGAAGGGTTCGGCCGTGCTTTCAAAGCCGCGTTCGGACTCGCCCCGAGCCGATATCGATCGCTGGGTCCGGACGAATATCGAATCGATCTCAAGGAGCGGCTGCATTTCGCGCCCCCACTTCAGTCATGCCGGCAAGGAGAATCCAACATGAATGTCCCCGAACTGATGACCCGGCACCACTGTGCCGAGATGATTCGCTTCATTGAGGCATGCGAGAAGCTGCCAGACGATCGCCTAGACAGGCCGATGTCGACCTTCGAGCCCTACATCTGGTGCGACCCCACAGTCACGCTTCGGCAGATGATGGGCCGAGCCTCCGCGTTTGCCGCTCCGTGGATGGACGCGATCAACGGGGAGAAGGTCGAGTACGCCCCATCCACACTAGAGGCGATGCGAGAGGCGGTTCCGATCAACCAGGAAGGATTCCTTCGCATTCTCGCGGCGGTGGATAGGGATGGCTCTTACGACCTGACGTTTGTCGATGCGGTATGCGATCCACCCGAGGTCTTCAGCTATGTCGGCGTCCTATGCCACGCCCTCACCAACGCCGCGTATAGACGCATGGTCATCACTCAGGAACTTCGCTCGCTCGAAATCGGGATCGACAAACTGCAAGACCCAATCGACTTTGCACGCGGCTCATAGTAAGAATCTGTTCGTTCGGACGAGTGCCGAAAGGAAGGGCACTCGAGGCGGCGTGCGCTCAGCCGAAGTCGGACAATTCCAGGGCAAGAATCACTGAACCTTGCACTCGGCATTAACCGTACGAGGCCAAAAGCGCAGTATGATGACGCAGACCAGGTTCGGTTGGGAGTAGATGAGAAGATGTCGTTGACACGTTGTTTGGTAGCCTCGGTGATTGGCCTTGGTCTTTGCATGACGGCTTGCGCTCAGCAGCAAGTACAGGCTAGACCCTCGTTCCAATCGGTCGCGGTCGGACAGAAGGCGCCGGATTTCGACGCCTACACGACTTCCGGAAAGAAAGTCCTGCTCAGCGACTACAAGGGCAAGGTCGTGATTCTAGACTTCTGGGCGACTTGGTGCGGACCCTGTCAGGTATCGATGCCGGGGCTTGAAAAGATCTACAGCCAGATCAAAGGAAAGAACGTCGTCGTCCTCAGTCTGAATACTTGGGACGACAAGGCGGCATTCAAGGACTGGGTTCAACTGAATTCGGGCACGAAGTATCACTTCGATTTCGTCCGCGATCCGGCCGAGGGAGACCATGCCGGCATCCGAAAGGCAAGCATCGCCAAGCGACTCTACAAAGTGATAGGCATACCAACGATGTACGTGATCGACAAGCAGGGCAATATCGCTGGATCGCTCATAGGATCGGGCAATGAAGCCAAACTGGTCGAGATATTGTCCAAGCTGGGGATTTCGGCGACCGTGCCCTAGGCAAGCGGCGGGCCGACTTGTATCAGAATAGGGAGCGTGATACTCCCCCTCGTTGCATCCATCGCCGTCGCCGGTTTCAACGGCCGTATCCAGGCCGCCCCGCCGCAAGCCCCTCCGACTCCAGTAATTCCGGCCGAGTCAAAGGAGCAGAAGGACGCCCGTATGGCGTGGTGGCGCAAGGCCCGCTTCGGAATGTTTATCCACTGGGGCATCTATTCGGTGCCGGCCGGCGAGTGGGACGGCAAGACGAACTACGCCGAGTGGATCCGCGAATCCGCCCACATCCCGGTCGACACGTACAATCAATTCCAGCAGAAGTTCAACCCGGTCAAATTCGACGCCAAGGCATGGGCAAAAATGGCGCACGACGCCGGCATGCGGTACCTGGTCATTACCTCCAAGCACCATGACGGGTTCAACATGTTCGACAGCAAGTACACCGACTTCAAGGTGACGAACACGCCGTTCCATCGAGACCCGATCAAGGAGCTTTCCAAAGCGGTGCGTGCCGAGGGCCTGAAGTTCTGCCTCTACCACTCGATTATGGACTGGCACCATCCGGACTACCTGCCGCGCCGAGGGTGGGAAGTAAAGGATCGGCCCGCCGATGGAGCCGACTTCAGCCGGTTCATCCAGTACCTTCGAAACGACGTGCAGCAGATCCTCACCGACTATGCCCCGCTTGGCGTCGTCTGGTTCGACGGCGAATGGGAGAATACGTGGAAGGAACCGTACGGCTCGGAGCTTTACGCGCTCTGCCGAACAGTGGATCCGCACGTTATCGTGAACAACCGGGTCGGCCATGCACGCGACCGGCAGTTGGGGGACTACTCGACCCCTGAGCAGACGATTCCCGCCACCGGGTTGCCCGGCGTGGACTGGGAGACCTGCATGACGATGAACGATAATTGGGGATACAACAGCCACGACCACAACTACAAATCCGTTAAAGTTTTGATCCACGATCTTGTCGATATCGCGAGCAAGGGAGGCAACTTACTCTTGAACGTAGGACCGACCTCAGAGGGTACGTTCCCGCCAGAAGCAGTCGACCGGCTGAACGGAATCGGCGCTTGGATGAAGGTCAATCACGACTCAATCTATGACACGACCGCATCGGTCTTTCCCAAACTAGATTGGGGACGATGTACCGTACGAACCGGATCCAAGCGATCCAAGCTCTTCCTGCACGTCTTCGATTGGCCCGTCGACGGCAAGCTAGTCGTACCGGGCCTCAAAAACAAGATCCGGGGGGCACGTGTTCTTGGAGGCCCAAACGTTGTAGCCGAACAAACCGGCTCCGGGGTGATCGTGACAGTCCCGATGCCCCCCCCGAATGAGATCGATACGGTCATCGAGGTCGATGTCGATGGCGCACCAAATGTTTCCGCCAACTAACCACCTGGTTACGACTATGTCCTGGAATGCCATATACTATTGAGTGAATCTTTGATTCGAAGCACCCCGGAGTTAGGATTTATGAAAAACGTACTGAAAACTGCTGCGATGGTCGTGGCAATCGCCACCGTCACCGGCGCATATGCGCAAAAGCCCAAGAAATCTGCCCCAAAGACGATGGTATGTCCTTCGTGCCACATGACGATGGGTATGAAGAAGACGGCCAAGACACCAGTCGCAGTCAAAACCAAGAACGGCGTCTACTACTGCTGCGCCGCCTGTGCCTCGGGCAAAGCGGCCATGAAGGGCACGAAGAAGAAATAGGCCATTAAGCAGTTCCCGAGTCCCATGGGAGCTCGCGTTCCAACTCAATGATCGGCCGTCCCTGGTAAAGCCAGGGACGGTCGTTCTCTTTTCTATTGATCGTCGCCGGTTGCCATCGCAGTTGCCACATGCGTCGACACCGTGAATCTGGCGGGAGATCTTTTTTCGGGATCGTCGCGCCGCCCGGTGGAGTAGGCGTCTTGGAGTTATTTGCAGCGTAATCGACAGTCCAGACAAAGGGCAGCGGAGCCGTTCATGACTATTCCGGTAGACGCCGCTCCGAGAAGCAAGCTGGCACGGTCTGCGACTTGGCCCTTGGCCGCGCAGTTCACCGGATGATCCAAGGTCAATTGCAGCATCTTTCACGCCTAAGTAGGCGGATGCAATCGTTTCTACCTTTGTGAATTGCGGCGATGCAAGACGCAGTAAAGCCCTTGATTACATCCGGATTTCGATGGCATTCCCCGAAGCACGGTGCACTGTCACAGTGAATCCGCCACTTGGAACTGCGGCCATCGTGTATCCCGCCTTTGAAGTAGATACGATCACTCTCCGCATCCCGCGCCCCTGACACCGAATCGACTTTGGGATACGTCTGAGGTGCAGCACTTCCTGACCGCTGCGGTCGAAGGTCGTGTAGCGCAGAAGGTGAGGTGAGTACGAGGCAAACCTCACGACCGAAGTCGAGCCCAAGATATGGTCTTCGTTGACGGGCGCCCACTCCGGAACAGAAGCGATCCCGCGCTGAAAGTGGCGCATGTAGTCGCCATACCCGTCCGAAAACCAATAGCCTGTCCCCTCGTCGAGACTCGTCTTCGTGAGCCCGCTTTCGCGGGCGGAATATGTCGCCCAATTGAACGATCGGAAAGCCCGCTCCTTGGCCGACAAATCCCCCGTTTTCTCGTACCATAGAGCCAACACGGAAGCAAACCGGGCGGTGTGGCTCGACATCTTGTCCATGTCGTTGATCTGCTCACTCACCGCCTCGGCGCCCCATTGTTTGCCCTTTTCGTGAAGGCCGCCCATGGTCGTCGAATCGATCGCAAAATGGGAGGTCACCCACTCGATGAGCGCCTTCGCATGAGGCTTCCATTGCGGGTCCAACTCCGGATGCTGCATGAAGTAACGGGCAGTCTCGAGCGGGATGTACTGATCGATGTTTTCTCGATAGTCGTCGTATTTCAGCACGTCCTCGAAATACTGCGACCATACATTGTTCTGCATCGGATAGGTCATCAGCCAATGCCATGCCATTCTCCGCGCCTTGCTATACCGAAGGGAATGGACGCCGCTATGTGCCAGTTCGTCGAATAGCCGGATGGGTCCGATCACGTCGGCGGTGTATGGCTCGTCCTCATGCCTTCCAGTCTTGGCGTCGACCCGGAACGCCCATGGCGAGTGGCTCGCGTCGCCCGGCCGGATGTTCTTGGCGAGCGCGTCGGCGCAATGAAGAGCAGCAGTTCGGTATTTGGCGGCGGATGTAGCTTCATAGAACGACAGGAAAGCGCAGCCCATCTCTCCCACCTTGTCCGGTTCCAAGAACCCCACTCCGTCGCCTCGTCCATGCGACTTGCCGTCCGCTTCGAACCGAGAGCTGACCGCGCCTCGATAGACGGGGTCGCCAGGGTCGCTGCTTGCATAGGGAACAGACGCCCACGCGTCAGTCGGTGCGGTCATTCCGAACCGAAGCTGGTGGTCGAGCATTTCGCGCACTCGCTGAATCACGACCTCGTCACCCGAGAAAGCGCGGTACAGAAGGGCGCCATCGGTGAGCATCGTGAAGAGCCCGGCCGGGTTGTGATACCAATCACGCCCCTCGAACTGACGATGTTCCTTGGTGGTCGATCCGTAGAACGTCGGATTGGTGAAGTAAGTTCGGTACCCATTGGCCTGCACCGGGATGCGCTCGAACGCTTTCCACGCACGGCTGATCAACGTCGCGTAGGGCGCCTGGCCGGGGATCCAACTGAGGAGTTTGCCCTGGGAATCAAGTCGAACCGGATGGTCGAAGAGAACTGAGCGTTCAGTCTGTGCCGATGCAACGGTGGTCGATGCAAGGACGCTCAGACAAGCACCGGAAACGACCTTGGCTATGCGGCACAACATGGCCGAGTTTTACCCCTCTTCACTCCATCCTTCGGTAAAGTTGGGGAACCATGCCGAACAACCTACGCCATCCGCTCCGACTTCGGAGATTGGGGGCCAATCCCGCACGACGAAGCATAATGCTGCTCGGTTTGGCGGCGCTCGGCGTACGCGCCTTTGCCATTGGAACGCCACATCGACGGAGCCCGGACGAGGTCTTATTACTGACCAACACGAATAGCCCGGTTTCCCGAGCGGTAAGCGACGACTACGCGATGGCAAGACACATTCGGAACCGACTAGCGGTTCAATGTGCTGACTCGGCGTTGCTGACGGCAAATGAGACGATGACCCTCGCCGACTATCGAAGCAAGATCGAAACACCGATTCGCATGTATTTGAGGTCACACGCGAAGATCCAATTCATCGTATTGACCAAGGGGATTCCGATTCGGATCGTGGGAGCCCCCCTTGGCAGCTGCTATGAGGGCAGCCGGGAGCCGGAAGCCACGCGCGGCCGGCCGTCTGTGGATAGCTTTCTGGCTGCGCTCGATTACCCTTCCCTCCCCGGGACCCGACGAATCAAGATCGCGGGAAGCGGAGCAATCGGAGCCGCCTACTCAAACCGCTATTGGAACGCCGACGAACCGTTCTCCCATGCGAAGTTTGGCGGCTACTTGGTCACCCGGCTAGACGGATACACGCAAGCCGACGCGATGTCCCTGGTGCACCGGGCAATCGACGCGGAAAGGCGCATGCCGGCTCTTCTCAGGACCGGACGCATCCTACTGGACGTTCAGCCCGCGTTCGGACTGGGAGACAAGCAAACCCAGCCGGCCCCCATCACCGTGGACGACATCCCGCGCGAATCCGATTACAGCGAGTTCAACGCCGACATGCGTCATGTCCACGACATCCTCGCCGGACGTCGTATCTCAGATGAACTGGACCTAACCGACGCATTTATAGGCCATCGAACCGGCTTGCTCGGCTACTTCTCTTGGGGAAGCAACGACGCCCGGTATTCGCCCGACGCGTACGAGTCCCTTTCGTTTGCCCCTGGAAGCCTGTGCGATACTGCCGTTTCGACGAGCGCACGCACGTTCTTGACCACTCAAGGCGGACAATCCCTCGTGGCAGACTTGATCGCTCACGGCCTCACGTGTGCAAAGGGTTATTGCGACGAGCCGCTTCTTCAAGCGATCGCCTCGCCCACCATCGCTCTAGGCCGTTACACACAGGGTTTCACGATGGCGGAGAGTCTCTACGCCGCTTCGCACTTCGTCGCTTGGGAAGATATCGTCATCGGCGATCCACTATGCAGCCCATACCTGGATTTGAAGAGAGGGTGACCGCTTGGGTCACTGCAACACGTCCAACCATTGAGGCCCCAATCGGCTGACGCTCTATATGAAACGAATCTGGATCTTCGGTTTGGCATGCCTCGGAGTCGCCATCATCGTTGGGGTCCTATGGATGCAACGAGCGTCCTCTTCGGATCGTGCCGATCTTGAGCGAGAGCTGGCGATCGCAAGTAAGGAGGGATTGCCCGTCACATGGCAGGAGTACGCATCGACCATCAAGCCGGCCAAGCCTACGGAGAACGCGGCCCCCATCTATCGCAAAATCGGGCCGCTCGTCAACTCCAAGATCGACCTCTCGACCGTTCTCGCCGACGTCAACCTGCGGCCCAGTGCCTCTACCCGCAAAGTCGTAGAGAGCACGCTCCGGACGGAACATCGCACGGTCGACCTGATCGACCAGGCCGCAGCCAAACCACGTTGCTGGTTCGATCGTGATTGGTCGAAGGGGCTGGCCGTATTGATGCCGGAGTATGCCCGCATCAAGGGTGGAATCCGGTTGGTTCTCTTGCGGGGGGCTATGAAAGCGTCGGAAGGGGAGGACGTAGCGGCGGTGCAAGACGCTCGCGAGGTGATCGCCGTAGCCAGGCACGTCGGTGAAGAAGACACCGCCATCGCGGCTCTTGTGCAGTTGTCGATCTATGCGTTGGCGACTCACCAATTGGCAATTTGGGCATACGAGCATCCATCCAATCCGGTGTATCGGAAGGCACTCATCGAGTGCGCCACAACATGGCCCAAGACCGATCTACACCGGATCCACCGGTCGGACATGATCGAGATCCGCGAGGTTTTGCGCCTATCCACGACCAAGGAGGGCCGCCGAGAGCTAGGACTTCATGAGGAGGACGTTCCCTTCACAGAACGATTTATCCCTATCGTCGTAAGTCGACCAAAGGCCGATATTGTAATCGCACGAGAGATGCGTCGAATATGGGAAGCATATGGCGAGGCACCTAGCGAACGGATTCGGAAGGCAGATGAGTCTTGGCAACGCATGTTGCCGGCGCTCGCGGCCTATCCGGTTGGGGCAGACATTTATCTTAAGCTGTCAGACCAGGATGAAACCGGGCACTCAAGTGCGATGTTCGACCTATTACAGGAAAGCCGGAGGCTTAGCTACCTGGCCTTTGCCCGTGCGCTCGGAGGCCAGCGAATCCCCAAGGCAGTCAAGCTCGATGACCTGAAGTCCCCGTTCACAAGCCATCCCCTCGAGTACGCGTTCGACGGGCGTCAGGTCACCATCACCGTCGATTGTCATGACCCAAAGATCGACGTCAGGCCCCTAAAGGTTCCGTCCGACTCTGAATTGCACCCTAATAGGTTCCCTGGCCGGTGAAGCAGGCTTGAACCGATCCTCCTGGCTGGCCAAGGCAAGCTCGATCCATGATCTTGGTGGACATGTTTGTCTTCAGAAGCCCGGCGAATGGGATGAGTCAAAGCTCGATCGTGCACCGCCGTATCGCGTTTCTTGGGTTCCCCCACCAGGAAGGATTCGTCCGGGGGTTCAGGTACGGCTTCACCGAAGTGCATACTCGTCTGCTGGGCAAGAACGCCGATCCGTTTTTGCTTTCGGAGCAGGAGGACGAACTTGAGCCCAATAACCCCCCAAATCGAAAGGAGGCTGGCCATGCCCGAATGCGAGCGCAAAACAAGCTATAAGAAAGGCTAACCGAATGCTGACCTTCATCGCCGGAATTGCCATGATGCGCCCTTTGGTGATCGCTCACTACATGCCCTGGTACCAGAGCAAAACGATCGGCGGTTCATGGGGTTGGCATTGG
>JARLGV010000094.1 GCA_031292555.1 Fimbriimonas sp. | reverse complement strand
GCCGGCTCGATTGTCGATCCATCGGATAGCCGGAAACTCAAGCAGAGCGGGCTCATTCACATCGTGACCGCTTCCGGTCTTCAAGTGTTTGTCCTGGCGTTCCTGCTCTTCCAGCTTCTCCGTTTCCTGCCGGCGTCACGGCCGGCACAGATTGTCGTGGTTGCCTCGATTCTCTGCCTCTACGCCCTCGCGGCAGGATTGAATCCAGCAGTGGTCCGCGCCTCCGTGATGAGTATCCTGGCCCTATCGGCACATCTCTTCCGGCGGGAGCCGGATGCACTGAGCTCTCTTGCCCTGGCCGGCATCGGTTACCTCCTGTGGAACCCCCATGCCGTATACTCGCCCGGTTTTGCTTTGTCATTCGTGACTGTCGCCTGTGTCGCGCTGTTCTTTAAACGGGCTCCTATCGATCTGTCTGATCGAAGGCAACTATTACTTAGGTGGTCGAATGATTTCTTGTGCCTATCTTGGGTGATTTGTGTAGCGGCGCTTCCGCTTTCGGCGTACTATTTCGGAGTTGTGTCGGCGGTGTCCGTCCTTTCGAACCTCCTTGTGGCGTGGTGCACTCCTTTGCTTGTGGGCGGATCGATCCTCACCTATGTCCTGTCGACCGTGCTTCCCACCGTTGCAGCGGCCATCTCGAGCCATATTTTGGGTCCCTTGAGCCAGTGGGTGCTTACCGTGCTCGACTGGACGGGTGGGGAAGGCAGTTCGTTGAATCTCCCGCCGTTTAGCGGTTACTGGCTCGTTCTGTTCTATGGGGCACTCATCCTTACGGTAAGGAGGCGGGTTGTCCAGCCGTAATCTGGCCATCGGAGGGTGCGCTTGCGTACTTATTGGAGCAGTCGTTGGTCTTCTGTGGCCCAGACCAACCCGGCTGACCTTTCTGAATGTCGGTCAAGGGGATTGCGCCGTCTTTGAAACCGAGGGTGTGGCGATTCTGATTGACTCTGGACCAAAGGACTCGACTTCCGATGCAGGCGAGCGCATCGTCGTGCCGCGCCTTCGCCAAATGGGAGTAGATGGCGTGGACTTGATCCTGTTGTCTCATCCGGACATGGATCATATAGGTGGGACTGGCGCGATTGTCCGGGCGTTTCCGGAAGCGACAATCGCAGCTTCTCGGTACTTCCAACACAATACTCAGTTGCTCGAACAACTAAGAAAATGGGGGAAGCGGCCTGAAGAGGTGAAGTGGCTTGGCCCAGAGTTGAAGGGCAGTTTGGGTGAATTCAAGATTCGAATCGAATGCCCGGCGATCGACGAGAATCAGGAAACGAACGATGGATCGATGTTCGTGAGCATCGTCGATGGGGCAGCTTCCGCCGTCTTCACCGGAGATGCGCCGGTAAAGGCAGAGGAAGCAATGGAGCCGATTGGTGGGTGGCGCTCGGAGGTCATGAAGGCAGGGCACCACGGCAGCCGTACCGCTACATCCGAGAGTTGGATCGAGACCGTTCGGCCTGAATACGCGATCCTAAGCTGCGGGAAGAACAACCGATATGGCCATCCGCACAAGGAGGTAGTTGACCGGCTAGAGGCAGACGGCGTCAAGATCTGCCGAACCGACCGTGAGGGAGACATCACATTCGACTTCCTCAACGGGCGGTTCGTGCGAGAGTAGACTAGCCTTGGAAGAGCTTGCGCCGTTCCTGGATCTTGGCAAGTTTCTCCTTTAGGTCCAGAGCCGTTTGCTGCTCCTTTTCGACGATCTCGGGCTTGGCGCGTTCGACGAACTGAGGATTCGATAGGCGTGCTTCCAACTTCGTGAGATCGGCAAGTGTCCTCTCTTCCTCCTTCGCCAAGCGAGAAAGTTCCTTCTCGGCATCGATAAGGCCGGCAATGGGCAAATGTATGTCGACCCCTTCGGCGGTCGCCGAAACGAATCCCTCACCTCGCGGTCGGCCGTACACCAGATCGGTTACCCAAGCTTGAGATGCGAGAACGGCGTCGTTGCCCTGCAGATCACCCTCGATATAGAGGGTCGGGATGGTCTTCATGGAGGCCAAGTCGAGGCCAACCCGGAGGGCGCGTGCCGCCCTCGTGATTGCGAAGATTCGCTCAATCTGATTCTCTGCCTCCGGCTGGTTGAAGCGTTCTGGTTGGCGAGGCCATGCCGCGACCATGAGAAATGGCGCCTTGTCCTTCACGGGAAGGTGCTCGTAGAGCTCTTCGGTAAGGTGAGGCATCACCGGGTGCATCATCTTGAGGAAGGCATCGATGGCGTTCAACAGAACCCACTGCGGCGTCTGCTTGTCCTCCGGATCGTTCAGGCGAGGCTTGGAGACTTCGATGTACCAGTCGCATAGCTCAGACCAGAAGAAGCGGTACATCGCCTGGCAGGCCGCCTGAATGTTGTACGAGTCGTATGCTTCGCGCACTTGCGTTTCCGTCTGATAGAGCCGGCTTAGAAGCCACTTATCGACGGTCGTGAGCGCGGTTGGTTCGTCTAGAGGACCTTCCACGTTCATCAGCGCGAACCGAGTTGCGTTCCAGATCTTGTTGCAGAAGTTTCTGGCTTCCTCCGTCTTCTTCTCGCTGTAGCGAAGCTCCTGGTTCTCGCCGGTTTGACTGAGCAACGTATAGCGAAGCGCGTCGGCACCGAGCTTCTCGATGACCTCCATCGGGTCGATGCCCGTGCCGAGGCTCTTGCTCATGCGGCGTCCGTCTTCGCGCATCACGGTCGCGTAGATCATCACATCTCCGAAGGGCCGGGCGCCTGCCAGGTCATAGCCCATCATCATCATGCGAGCAACCCAAAGGTTGATGATATTCCGATCCGTAACGAGGCAACTGGTCGGATAGAAGTGCTGAAGGTCTTCGGTCTTTTCCGGCCATCCTAGAGTCGCAAACGGCCATAGGCCTGAGCTAAACCATGTGTCGAGTACATCCTCGTCCTGGCGCACGATCTTCTGTTCGCCGGCCTGCTTCTGGGCGTCGTCCCAATTGAGAGCAGCAAAGGGCGTGCCGTCTTCGGTGTAGTAGACAGGTATCCGGTGACCCCACCAAAGCTGGCGACTCAGGCACCATTCCCGGATGTTCTGCATCCATTCCAGGAAGATCCGCTCATATCGCTCGGGGTGGAATACGACTTCCTTGCGCTGAATGGCTTCGATGACCGGTTCAGCGAGTTTGGCTTGATCGCAGAACCACTGCTCGCTCAGGAGCGGCTCGATCACCTCGCCGCTTCGATCGCTGATGACGATGGGGATCTCATGATCCTCGATCTTCACGAGAAATCCTTGCTGCTCCAGATCGTGAACGATTTGCTTGCGTGCCTCGTTGCGGTCCATGCCGCAGTACGGACCTTCAAGGCAGATTCGAGCCTGAGGATCGAGGATAACCGGCATCTCGAGGGAGTGCCGCACGCCTACGTGATAGTCGTTAGGGTCGTGAGCGGGAGTGATCTTGACCGCGCCGGTGCCGAACGTAGGATCGGGATAGGGGTCGGCGATCACCGGGATCTCCCGATTCACGAGTGGAAGGAGGAGCGTTTTCCCAACTTTGTCCTTGTATCGGGTATCGCTGGGGTGCACCGCAACGGCCACGTCGGCGAGCATCGTCTCCGGTCGCGTGGTGGCGATCACGATCTCACCGGATCCGTCGGTATACGGGTACCGGATGTGATAGAGCTTGCCCCGGCGCGTTTCGCGGAGGGTTTCGATGTCTGACACCGAGGTTTGCAGTTTTGGGTCCCAGTTTACGACCCGTTTACCGCGGAAAATGAGGCCACGACGATACCAGTCGATGAACACCGTCAACACTGCTTCCGCGTATTTTTCATCGAGCGTAAAGCGCTGGCGGGTCCAGTCGAAGGCGCAGCCGAGGGTACGAAGCTGGTGGAGGATCGTGTCACCGCTCTCTTGCCGCCACTCCCATACCTTTTCGACAAACTTGTCGCGACCGATTTGGGCAGAACTAGTGCCCTGCTTGCGAAGCTGCTTATCGACAACGCTCTGCGTGGCGATGCCAGCGTGATCTTGGCCGGGAAGGATCAGAACGTTTTTACCGAGGAGGCGGTGGTAGCGTCCGAGCAGATCCTGGATTGGGTAGCAAAGGGCATGGCCCATGTGCAGAGAACCCGTGATGTTCGGCGGGGGAATCGTGATAGTGAAGACGGGGCGGTTGGGATCGTTGGATGGTTGAAAGAGACCGGCGGATTCCCACCGCTGATACCATTTGTGCTCCGTCAGGGACGCGTCGTAGCGCGTCGGCATGTTGCTCAGGTCCATAAATGTAACTCCCTCCAGTCCATGTCGTGGACTGGTTAAGCACATTTTACTCGATGGCTTTGAGCCTGCGTTGTTTCACGTGAAACAACCCGTGGCCGAACACCTTCTAGCGTCCCTGACTGAAGAGCTTCCGGATAACCTCTTCTACTTCGATCTCTTCGATCGCTAGGTCGCTTACGGGAAGGAACTGAAGCATCGCTCCCGTCGCCGATGCGGTGTTAGCTCGTTCGACTTCAATCACCGCCGAATCCGATACTTCACCGATTATCGTGCCGTACCGAGACAGGTCGTTCGCGTCGATCGGAGCGGAAAAGGAGAGTCGAATTCTGCGAACGTCGCTGAACTCTTGGGTGAGCGTGTCGAGTGTTCCCTCGAAGATCGTCCGACCGTGGTCGATTACAACGACCCGGTCGCACAACTCCTGCACATCCTGCATGTAGTGACTGGTGAGCAGGATGGTGCAATTATCTTCGTCGTGTAGTTCCTTGAGGAAGTCTCGAATGCGCTTCTGGCTGACGACGTCGAGTCCGATCGTCGGTTCGTCAAGAAAGACGATCTGGGGTGAGTGAAGCAGTGCCGCGACTAACTCGCATTTCATGCGCTCACCAAGGCTCAGCTTTCGAACTTGGGTGTTCACCTTGTCGGTTAGCTGGAGCGCTTCAATGAGCTTATCGACGCGGCGCCGAAACTTGGACTCCTCGACCTCATACATTTCCTTGAGTACGATGAAGCTGTCCCAGGCAGGCAGATCCCACCAAAGCTGCATCTTATTGCCCATCACGAGTGAGATCCGGCGCAACATATCTGCCTTTCGCTCGGACGGCGTGTAGCCGAGCACGCTTGCGTAGCCTGACGTAGGGTACAAGATTCCGCTGAGCATCTTGAGAGTCGTGGTCTTGCCCGCGCCGTTTGGCCCGAGGAACCCGACCAACTCCCCCTGCTCGATCTTCAAGTCGATTCCGCAAACGGCATCGACATACGACTTCTCCCGACTGAAAAGAGACTTGATGCCTCCGGCGATGCCGGGCGCCTTCTTGTGCGACACGTATGTCTTGCGTAGTTCACGGGTCTCGATGGCAGGCATAGCGACTAAGGGTACTTCACGAATGAGAGAATCAGCCACACAAAGGGGGCTGTGAACAGAACACTGTCGATTCGGTCAAGCATTCCTCCGTGGCCCGGCAGCAGGCTACCACTGTCCTTAACGTCGACTTGTCGCTTCAGATAGCTCTCGAAGAGATCTCCGACCTGGCCGAGCGTGCCGGCTACGATGCCGCTAGAAAGGGCTGCCCACATCGGAACGTCGATGAACAAGCCACAGCAGGCGGCAACAATAACGCAAACGACGAGGTTGGCAATGGAGCCCTCTACGGTCTTTTTCGGGGAGATTCCAGGAGCGAGTAGGTGTTTGCCAAACGCCTTGCCTGCGAAAATGGCTGCGGTGTCTCCACCCCAAAGCGGGAGGACGGCAAGCAGCATTGGCGTCCTAAACTGCCATGTCTCCGATACCGCGTTAGCGTGAAGAGATACCAGACAGAGCAGAGGAACCAGAATCCAGAGGGCCGCCAAAGCGGCTTGAATGTGAAGCTTCAAACGACGCCTGGCATAGTCGGCGGTAGCCACAATACCGATCAAAAAGTAGAGGATGGGAAACCAATGCTGCTGGCGAAGTGGGTCTAGGCCCGCATGCATGGGGACCAAGGCAAATAACCAGAAGAAACCAAGCCAGGCCGCCCAGTTCTCTAGTAGAGACGAGAGTTCCCAGACGCCTATCGCGCCCACAATCGTCGCCAAAGAGAGGAGCGGCCAAGGAGAGGCGCAAAAAAAGGCCCCCAATACGAACGGGATAAGCCCGAGCGCAGTGAGGACCCGTGACTTCACTCGGTGCCGAGGTCTTCAGGAACGCCGACTCGCGTCAGCTTGAGTGCAACCTGAACACGGTTCTCGCAGTGGAGCTTTCGCATGATCACGCTGACCAGGTTCTTGATGCTCTGCTCGCGCAGGCCGGTCACTTGCGAGATCTTGCGGTTCGACATGCCTTTGGAGACAAGCTGGGCCACTTCGTACTCGCGCCGAGTCAGGTCGTTGCCGTTGCCATAGCTGCGGCGGCTCTCGCGAATGTACGGCCGGGTCATCTTGACCTTCCCGCCCAAATCGTCGAGTGCTTCGAACAGCTGGGACGCACTGCTGCCGCGACCGATCAAACGATCGACAGGCACTTCGATGAACTCCTCACGCTCGCTTTCGCTTACGATCAGGACGATCGCAAAGTCGCCGAAAGCTCGCGCGCCGAGCAAGAATTGTAGGTCATTTCGGTCCAGCTCGAATGAGTCGACGACCAGAATTTGTGCGCGGTAGTCCTTCGCTGCATTGATCAATGAGCGGGCGCTGTCTTCCGCGGCTACGACTTGAAAGTTTCCTTGATGGTCCAGCAGGCTTGCCAGAGCCTCGCCGAATAATCCTTCCTTACTGCATAACGCGATTCGCATTAGATTTCCCCTAGCCACTAATTTATCCTTTTCGGCTGCTGCGTCCTCTCATCATCAGCTAACCCATACGCTCGACTCTTAACAGGAAGAGTCCTACTTTAAGGATATCCCACTTCGTACCGAAATATGCATTGAAAAGATGCTATTCCTTTAGCAGGACGCTGATTTTTCTCTTGACCCGCTGTAATGCGTTGTCAATGGACTTTGTGTGACAGGCTAACTCCCGACTCATTTCCCGGTACGACAAACCATCCAAATAGCATCGCAGAACGCACCGCTCTAGGTCGCTCAGGGCTTCTTTCATCATGTCCTGAAGGTCCTGGGGCAGTTTTTCGCACAATGCGGCGCGCTCGGCGACATGAGGATCGCCGTCAGCAAGTACGTCGAGAAGCGAGGAATCCTGTGCTTCTCCACCGCGATGCAGCGAGACGTAGCCGTTCAGAGGAACATGCTTTTGACGCGTGGCCGTCTTTACTGCGGTAATAATCTGTCGAGTAACGCACAACTCGGCAAAGGGACGAAACTTGTTTAACCGATCGACTCGGAAGTCCCGAATGGCCTTATAGAGGCCGATCATCCCCTCTTGGATCACGTCCTCGCGGTCGGCGCCCATAACAAAGTACGCCTTGGCTTTGGTCTCTACGAGGGGCCGATACCGGGAAATAAGGAACTCGGTGGCGCCGGAGTGGCCCGCCTTTGCCAGGTGCACAACCTCTTCGTCGAGCATGTACCCAAAGGTCGATCCAGAGACGCTGCTGCCAACCGTTTCCATCCTATATGAGTCCTGGCGGAGCCCAGTGGTAAATGCCGCGCACAGCGATGGGCCGGGTATCAGTGTATGCCAATTGGGCGGATTAGGGAAGGGCTATCAGGCTCTCGGGCAAAAAGAAAAGGGGTGCGCGGGAGCATGTTGCCCGCGCACCCCTTAAGTCGAGAAGCTAAGGGTTTACGACGACCTTGATCGTCTTAGAATAGGGCTGCTTTAGTCCGTAGTAGTCGGAGATCGTCAATGTGATCACGTAGGTTCCGGGCTTGCGGAATTTCCGGTTGACCGACTGGCCTTCTGCGTCGACCTGGATGCCGTCCCTGTCGTCGAAGTCCCACGTGTAGCGCAGGATGCTGGAACCGCCGGATCCGTAGCCGGTCAACGTGTACTCGTCTCCAAGGGCTGCGTTCAGCTCGCCGCTGGACACGTTCGTGTCGCCGGTGATCGGTGTGGAGTCGTCGACGACCCGAATGTCGCCGACGTAAAGGGTAGCCGTCGTATTTCCGGAGATGGCCACTGCGCTAACTGCCTTGTTCGTTCGGTCGAATCCGGAAATTGCCTGAAGCGGAATCGCAACCGTCGTCCATCCCTGGTCGGAAGCCGAACTCGTGTTGGCAGGCACATAGACTTCGCTTCGCTTACCGTCTGACGTAGTAACAATCAGGCGCAGTTGCTTCAGTACGGGAGCCGTCGCCCCCGTTCCACCTGGGCCGCCAAGACCCATACCGCCAGGTCCACCCACGCCGGGCCCGCCGCGCTGGCCGCCAATTCCACCTGGTAGGCCACCTGGCCCGCCGATGCCGCCTCGCTGACCACCGCCGCGTTGACCGCCAAAGCCGCCTGGCAAGCCGCCTGGGCCACCTACGCCGGCTCCGGGGCCACCGAGTCCGCCACCGCGAAGTCCGCCGGGAGCGCCGCCGGGACCACCCCCGATGCCGGGGAAGCCGCCCTTGCCACCGCCGATGCCGCCGCCGCCGCGAACGACTCCGCTATCGGCAAGCTTGAACGTCAAGCGAAGGAGATTCGTCTTGGAGAGGAACTCCTTGGATAGATCCACCGGATTGCCTATCTCCAAGATTCCGCCCTGGAAGTAGTTCTTGGTCGAGACGCGGATCGAGTGCGTGCCTTCGTACGCCGTTTCGTCGGTTTCCGAAACTGTCCCGCTTCCCCAGGACTTGATCGTCATCGACTGGTCTTTAACTGTCTTGGCCGGCTGATACAGTACCGAACTCTGCGCCATCGCCGAACCGCTTATGATTGATGCTAACAATCCTATCCAAACTCTGTTCACTCGCTTCCTCCGCGCTTAACCTTCTTCCCCAAATCGAATGCGCTCGATCGAAATCGCGCGCCCCGTCTCTCTTTCGACGTTGATAACTACTCCACAGATTACACCAGGTTCGTTCGCAACCTCGAAACGTTGTGGCAGCGTTGTTCGAAAGCGACGCAAAATAATCTCTCTATCCATTCCGAGAACACTTCGAACCGGCCCGCACATGCCCACATCCGTAATATACGCCGTTCCCCTCGGCAACACCGTTTCGTCGGCGGTTTGAACGTGAGTATGGGTCCCCACTACCGCCGTAGCCCTGCCGTCGCAGTGCCATCCCATAGCGATCTTCTCGCTGGTCGCCTCTCCGTGAAAATCCAGGAACCGATGAGGCGTCTCGATGCTCTCGAAGAGCCGATCGATCTCTGCAAACGGATCGTTGTAACCTTCCATATAGACTCTTCCACACACGTTCATGACGGCGAGTCGGATTCCGTCCTTTCCAATCGTCTTGAGTCCCGTGCCGGGAACGCCCCGAGGCATATTGGAAGGACGAACGATCGGTCGCTGCGTGTCGAGGTAATCGCAGATCTCGCGCTTATTGAACGCGTGATTGCCTAGCGTGATTGCGTCGGCTCCCGCGTCAAAGATCTCTTCGGCAATGTCCGGTGTGATGCCGACACCGCCGGCCGAATTCTCGCCATTGACGATCGTGAACAGTGGATGGTATGCGGACTGAAGGCTGGGGAGTCCGTTCTGAACCGCCTGCCTGCCTGGGCGCCCCACAACATCGCCGAGGAAAAGAATGGTGTAACTGGGTTTCATGAAAGTAACTTGCCGCTGATGTCAGTCAGGCACTATTTGGCGACCTGCTGCACCCTCGTCTCCCGAATCACGGTCACCTTGATCTGGCCGGGATACTCCAGATCCTTTTCGATCTTCTTTGCCACGTCGTTTGCCAGCCGGGCAGCCCCGAGATCGTCTATCTCGGCAGGCTTCACGATTAACCGGATCTCCCGCCCCGCTTGCACTGCGTAGGACCGCTCCACGCCGTCGAACGAATTGGCAAGGGTCTCAAGAGAGGAAAGCCGCTTAAGGTAGTTCTCGAGATTCTCACGCCGCGCCCCTGGTCGAGCCGCGCTGATGGAATCGGCGATTATGACAAGAACCGCCTCTGCGCTGGTCGGCTCAATCTCAAAGTGGTGAGCCCCCACCGCGTGGAGAACCGAATCGCGCTCGCCCACCGTACGAAGGTATTCCATACCGGTGAGTGCGTGTGGACCCTCCCACTCGGGACCAAGCGCTTTTCCAATGTCATGGAGTAAACCTGCTCGCTTGGCCACTTCCGTATTCAATCCCATTTCGGCCGCCAAGTTTTCGGCGAGCCGAGCCACTTCTACCGAATGGTCCAGCACGTTCTGGGCATAGCTGGTGCGGAATCGAAGCCGGCCCATCGTTTCGATTACCTTTGGCTGTAGGCCGGTTACGTTGGCGCGTTCGGCTGCCCGCTCGCCTGCTTCCAGTATCATCCGGCTGACCTCGGCCTGTGCCTTTTCGTACAACTCCTCGATGCGGCCGGGATGGATACGGCCGTCAACCATCAGGTTCATCAACGCAAGTCGTGCGGTTTCACGCCGAACGGGATCGAAACAAGAGATGACAACCGCCTCCGGAGTCTCGTCGATGATCAGGTCGACCCCGGTGACTTGCTCGAATGCGCGGATATTTCGACCCTCTCGACCGATGATTCGGCCTTTCATGTCCTCGCTCGGAAGTTCGACGACCGCCAGAGTCGCTTCCGTGACATAGTCGACGACGGAACGCTGGATTACGTCGAGTACGATCTTCTTGGCCCGCCGCTCGGCGTCCATCACTGCCTGTGCCTCGATCTCCCGCGCCCGTCTCAGACCGATCTCTTCGAATTCGCTTTCGATCTGGCTCAAATACAAGGTTCGCGCCTGATCCTTATTCAAATCGGCAACGCGCTGAAGCTCGACATCAATCGATTTGAAACGTGTTCCGATGGACTCCTCAAGTTCGCCAAGGCGCTTGGCCTCCGCCTTTAGGCTCTGCTCCCGGTCCTCTAGCTGCAGCCGGCGAGTCTCCAGAGCCTCGTCCTTGGAACCAAGCCGATCTTCGGTTCGCTGGATGGATGCAAGTTTATCGCGTGCCTCGGCCTCTGCCCGCTCCCGTACACGCAACGCCTCTTCCTTGGCTTGGATCAGGACTTCGTTAGCCCGCAGCTCTGCTTCGTGATGCATCCTTTTCTCTGCATCTTCCGAAGCCCGTTGGGCCCGCTGTGCCTGCTCGTATAGCGGGCGCAACCAGGCCAGCATAACGATCAACATAGTCGCCATTGAGAAGCCTATGGCCACAAGCACGGTTTGAAGCATCGAATTCCTACCTGGCGAGAACGCCTACGGTTGGAAGAAACGATCGAGCACGCTCTCAATCTCCTCGTCAGGGAAACCCCGTGAGTAGAGAAAGCGCGCGGCTTTCGCCCGCGAAACCGCAGGCGTGAACTTAGCGGACAAGACCTCCAGCATCTTCGAGCTTTCGCTCGCGATGCGAGATGCCATGACCGTATCGACGATTTCTTCCGGGGCGCCTCGCTCAAGGAGTTCGGCACGTAGCTTTTCTGTTCCGATCGACCGCTTCCCGGAGTAGCGTTCGACCAGATTTTGTATCGTTCTCGTATCGTCTATGATTCTACGACCTTTGAGGTATGTGATGACATCATCGACGGCTTCCGACGAGAAGTCGGACAAAAAAGCGCGTATCTCGGATTCGAACCGGTCCCCCGACTTGAGCTTGCGGAGGGCGGTTTGCAATGCCTCACGGTCGCTCGGTAAATCCATGATCGTCCATCGCCTCGATCAACAGGGCCGCCAAGTACGTAGGCGGCCCCAACGATCGGGGCTGTCGGCTTACTCCTCCGGTTCTTCTTCCGGTTCGTCTATGCTAACCGGTTCGGATGGGGCAATTGCCTTTTCGGCCTTGAACATGTCTCGGACCTTCTTGTCGATCTCTTGGAAGACGGCGGGATGCTCGTCTAGGTAGTTTCTGGCGTTATCCCGGCCTTGACCAAGGCGGATCTCGCCGTAGTTGAAATAGGTGCCGGATCGACCGACCACGTTGCGAACAACCGCGACGTCGAGGAGATCACCCGATCTGGAGATGCCCTTTCCGAAGATGACATCGAATTCGGCCGTCTTGAAGGGAGGCGCCACCTTGTTCTTAACGACCTTGACCTTTGTGCGCGTGCCGATTTGATCGGTGCCGACCTTGATGGCATCGCCCTTTCGCACTTCGAGCCGGACGCTAGCCCAGAACTTGAGGGCGCGGCCACCGGGAGTCGTCTCGGGGTTACCATACATAACGCCGATTTTCTCGCGGAGTTGGTTGATGAAGATCGCCGCCGTCTTCGACTTGTTGAGGCTTCCGCCGAGCTTCCGAAGAGCTTGGGACATCATTCGCGCTTGGACGCCTACGAACGCGTCTCCCATCTCCCCTTCGATTTCCGCACGGGGCACAAGCGCGGCGACCGAGTCCAGAACGACGATGTCCACCGCCCCAGACCGGATGATGGCGTCCATGATCTCGAGCGCTTCTTCTCCGTTGTTAGGCTGCGAGATGTACAAGCGGTCCACATCGACGCCGAGAGCCCGGGCATATTCGGTATCCAACGCGTGCTCGGCGTCCACGTAAAGTGCCAATCCGCCGCCCTTCTGGGCTTCTGCGACACAGTGCAAAGCAAGCGTCGTCTTTCCGCCCGATTCCGGCCCATATATCTCGATGATACGGCCCTTGGGCAAACCGCCGACTCCAAGACACATGTCTAGGCTCAGTGAGCCGGTGGAGATAACGTCGATCTTCTCTCGCGTCGCGTCCCCCATGCGCATGATGGCGCCCTTGCCAAATGCCTTTTCGACTTGGCTGAGCGCCATATCAAGCGCACGCTCCCGTTCGGTGGATAGGCCTGATGGCGAGGCGGTCTTTTCGGGTGTTCCTGTTGCTTTTCTCACGATTTGTTCCTGATTTCGGCGAGACAACCACGGAGCGGTCTCTGCCCTTTATAGTAGTCGTTATTCTACTAAAATGGTAGAGGGGTTTGTCCACCGGAATGTAATCCTGCGGACAATAAGGTATCAAGGACCGAGGCTCCACATGCGGCGGTTACTTACGATTCTGTTCCTTTTGGTCGTAGCTGCACGCCTGTGGGCAGACACGCCGATCACTATCCGCATGATGGCGGGAGTGGGTTTCGGCATTCCTCCGAAAGAGGCGACCACCACGATGGCAGTCGTTCAACGGGCGGTGTTCGAGGCGTTCGAGAGGCAGAACCCGGGCATTCAGGTGGTCAACGCAGGCGGCCTCCAACTGAACGGAACGCAGGGTGACGATCTCTTCCTCATGTCGATGGCCGGTGACATGTCTCCGGACGTCTTCTACGTGAACTTCCGGCAGTATTACACGTTCCTCGATCAAGGATTCTGTCGTCCGCTCGACGACCTCATCGCTCAGGACCCGGCAGTCCTGTCGCGGATCAACCCTGCCGTACGTCACGTGCTGACCAGCTACGACGGCAAGACATACGCCATACCGTTCTTTCAGGTCGCGATTGCCCTGTACTACCGGAAAGACTTCTTCATTGAGGCTGGCCTCGACCCAAACAAGCCGCCGCGAACATGGGACGAGTTCTATCGGTACGCCCGGAAGCTCAGCAAGCGGAATAGGTACGGATTTGCTTTCTCGACGCCTCCCGGATACCATTGGCAGAATTTCGCCTATCAGGCCGGTGGGGAGATCGTCAAACCTGATGCGGCGGGAAACTGGCATTCGGTGGTTGCGTCGCCCGAGAACGCGAAGGCAGTCGACTTTTTTCGCAAGCTCGTACTTCCGCAAGCGGGACCGGACGGCAAGGCGATTCCGCCCGTTGCGGAGATCTCGTCGGACTTGACCGACGACGTCAACAAGGGTAGGACCGCGATGTGGCTCTCGTACACGAACGATGTGCTCCTTGCTTCAACCGAGCTTCCTCCTTCCGTCATCGGCATTGCGGCCACTCCGGCGGGTCCCGCAGGCCAGATGAACGAGGTGAACGCGGGTATGTGGGCGATCAGTTCCCGCGTGAAAGACCCCAAGCGTCTTGAGGCCTGCTGGCGATTCATCAAGTTCTTCGCCGGCGACGAAGCGGCTCGAGTTAATACCCGTAAGTCCGTAGAGTTGGGACTTGGCCGACAGATTAACCCGATCTGGCTCAAGAAGTTCGGATTTACCGACCTCCTGGATCAGGTTGACCCGGAATACGTTGCCGCGAACGAGTCGGTGTTTCGAACCGGCCATCCCGAACCGTATGGCAAGAACTGCCAGATGGTGTACCTCGCCCTCGACGACATACTCGACACGGCTCGGTTGGAGCCGAACGTGCCGGCGATAAATATCCTCAAGGCGGGCCAACGGGAGATGGACCAGAAGCTGCTTGCTTACCGTCCCCCCGAGCTTCTGGCGAGACAGCGGGCATGGGCGCTTGGAATCTTGGCCAGCTTTCTGCTTATCGTGGGTTCGGTAACGACCGTCGCGCTGAAGCAGGCAAAGCGGAATAAAGAAGGGACCCCAGAGAACCTTCCCGCGGGTATCAGCAGGAGGCGAATGTGGCTCTTCATCGGGCTCTGTCTCCTTCCGGCAACCGCCAGCATCGTCCTCTGGGCGTACTATCCTCTCGGCCGCGGCTTAGTTATCGCGTTTCAGGATTACCGGATTATCGGGCAAGCCAAGTGGGTCGGTCTCGATAACTTCATAGACGTTTTCACGCGACCGGTCTTCTACCGCTCCATTCTGAACAGCTTTCTCTATGTGGCTTTGAGCCTGCTGATCGGCTTCTTCCTGCCCATCATGCTAGCAATCGCTCTGAACGAGGTGCCCCGCGGGAAGGTGTTCTTCCGGACGGTCTTCTACCTTCCCGCAATGACATCCTCAGTAGTCGTGTCGCTTGTGTGGCGTCAATTCTACGACAAAGGCGCGGAAGGGACGCTCAACTCGCTTCTCGCCCCCCTGATCGTGCACCTCGTCAACCCCATCATTGAAATCGTCGGGATGAAGCCGGTTCCAATTGCGAACGACTGGCTGGGCGACCCATCGCTTGCGATGTTCGCGGTCGTACTTCCTGGCATCTGGGCCGGTGCGGGGGCGGGATCGATTCTGTACCTGGCTGCCCTGAAGAATATCTCCCCTGAGCGCTACGAGGCAGCCGACATCGATGGGGCGAACTGGCTGCAGAAGATCCTTTACATCACCGTGCCAGGCCTAAAGCCGTTGATCCTGATCAACCTCCTGGGAGTGTTTATCGGAGGGTTCAAGGCGATGGAAAACATCTTCGTCCTTACTCAAGGGGGACCGCTCAACGCGACGCGCACGATCGGGCTGGAGGTCTGGCAGAACGCGTTCATGTACCTGAAGTTTGGTTACGCCACGGCCGCGGCATGGGTCATGGGCAGCATTCTCATTGGGTTCACCCTCATTCAGATCCGGTACCTCGTTCGCATGAAGTTCACTACCGCCCGTTCCTGATTTCAGTTGAGAGCGCGCGGAGTAGACTCGGCTATGGCACACGCCCATCATTTCACAGCGGTAACGGTATGGACCGGGGCAGAACAGGGGCCGACGCACTCGTATGAGGGCTATTCCCGCCAGTACCTAGTGCAGATCGAAGGGAAGCCGGACATGATCGGTTCGGCGGCGGCTCCGTTTCGAGGCGACGCGGCACTTTACAATCCAGAAGACCTTTTGCTTGCCGCTTTGTCGGCATGTCACATGCTGAGCTTCCTTGCCATTGCGGCTCGCGCGGGCGTGCCGGTAAGCGGATACCGTGACCAGGCTTCCGCCACGATGTCATTCCACGATGGAAAGATGCGGTTTGTGGAAGCGATCCTACGACCTTCGGTGACTGTCCATGAAGGCGTCGATCCCGCCACGCTCGAGGAATTCCATCACCGAGCCAATCAAGAGTGTTTCATCGCCAACTCGGTGAACTTCCCGGTTTTGCACTATCCGGTTCTTCGGGCACACTAAGTCGTTCTACATAAGCGAATAGGGGTCCACGTCGATCACGACTTGAACCCCTTTAGGGGCAAATCCAAGGAGAGCGTCGCCCACCGGGGCTGCCGACGAGTTTGGCGGCAATTTGACGAGGATATGTCTCCGCCACCGATTTTGCAGTCGATCCACTGCGCAATCGACCGGGCCGAGAAGTTGCCCAATCAGTCCGACCGGCCGGAGCCTTTCAAGGGCTTCTTCGCCGGCAGATACCACAGCTGCCCGGTCTTCTCCGGAAAACGTCACGTTCACGAGCCGACGGAACGGGGGATAGCCGGCAGCCTTCCTTTCTTCCGACATCGCCTCATAGAACGAGACGAAATCATGCGCCTGAGCGGTCAGGATGCTGACGTGCTTGGGGTTGAACGTCTGAATAACGACGCTTCCGAACGCCGTGCCGCGTCCGGCACGCCCTGCCACCTGCGAAAGAAGCTGGAAGGTTCGCTCCGAACTGCGAAAGTCGGGAATATTCAGCGAGACGTCGGCGGCTATGACCCCGACGACGGTGACATTCGGAAAATCCAGCCCTTTGGCGATCATCTGAGTACCGACCAGGATCTGAATTTCACCGGAACGAAAGCGCGTGAGAATATCCTCCAAGGCGCCCTTCCGTCGAGCGATATCGCGATCCAAGCGAGCGACGAAGGCGTTTGGGAATTGCAGTGAGACGGTCTCTTCCACTTTCTCGGTTCCGACTCCAAACGGGTTAAGTCGTTCGCCGCCGCATTGCGGACAGACCTCCGGCGGGCGGGCCTGGTACCCGCAATGATGACAACGCAGCCGCCCGTCTTTACGGTGGTAGCTTAGCGAAACCGTACAGTTTGGGCACTGCATTTGGAAGCCACAGTCGCGGCAGATGATGAACGGGGAGTAGGCACGCCGATTCAGAAACAGGATCACTTGCCGGCCCGTGTCGAGCGCGTCCTCGATTCGCCGATGCAGGTCGACCGATAGAATTCCGGGCTTTCCGCGCTTGTATCCCTCCGTAAGGTCGTCGACGTACACGGCTGGAAGCTCGGCCTTTGCGGCACGGTGGGGAAGGCTGAGGAGCGTAAACTCGGGATGCTCCTTTTCCGCGTCATTGAAGCTTTCGATACTAGGGGTCGCCGAGCCCAGCACCACGGGACAACTGTGAAGGCGACCTAAGAATAGGGCAAGTGCCTTGGAGTGGTAGCGAGGGGCGCTCTCTTGCTTATAGCTTGCCTCGTGCTCTTCGTCGACGACGATCAGGCCGATGTTATCAAGAGGGGCAAAGAGGGCCGATCGGGCGCCAAGCACGATGCTAGACTGGCCATCGCGGATACGCATCCAGTTGTTAAGGCGCTCATTGGCGGGAAGCTCGCTATGCAGGATCGAAACGCTGCTGCCGAACCGGGCTCTCAACTGGGCGATCGCTTGGGTCGCCAGGGCAATTTCCGGCACAAGGTAGAGCACTTGTCTCCCCGCGTTCAGTGCCTCGGACGCGGCACGAAGATAGACTTCGGTCTTTCCGCTTCCCGTTACGCCGTACAACAGGAACGGACGGTGCTCGTGAATGCCGACCGACTCGGCTACCGCATCGATCGCCAACTGCTGGGCGGCGTTTGGAGTCGGAGGCTTGGTTGGCGAGACGGTATCCGGGTCGAACCTCTCTAGAAGTCCGGCCTCCAGGAGGGCCTTGATCGTTGTCTCGGTGACTCCCGCTAGCACCTTGATTTCCGAGGCGGTTAGCCGTGCCGCTTCCGCAGTCTGGAGCCGCATCAAGGTGATCGCCTGAGCAGGCTTCTTCTTTCCTTCCCGATGCAAGAACCCTTCTACGCGTTCGCCATCGGAAGTAAGTTGGAGCATCTGCTCGCCCTTCCGCTTCTCGGGGAACGGAAGAATGCGAAGCGCCTTCGTAACGATTCCGCGGTTCTGAAGCAAGCGAAGCGATCGCAGAACCCCCGCTTCGATTCGCTTTCCTTTTTGATCGACGAGGAATCCGCCCGATTCCCGCATGACCCTAAGTACCTCTTCCTGCATCGGAGTGTTCGGCGCGCCGTCGCCCTGGCCCGCCAAGTTCCAGGTTGTGACCATCCGATCGCGGACTCCTGGGGGTGTTCCCGCGCTGAGGGCAACCGGAAGTGTACAGAGATACTCTTGGGCAATGAACCGTGCCAGTTCAATCACGGATTTCGGGAGGGTCAGTCCATGCACCGGCCCGAGAACTGTCTTGAGGCTCGCGAAAGGAAAGCCGAGATCCTCTTCGGCGGCATCGTAAACGTTCGTAACAAACCCCAAGTTTGTCCGGCTTCCTACTGGAACGAACACTGCGTCGCCTACCGTGAGGACTCCGTCCACCCGATAGGTGTAGAGAGCTTCGGCGCCCCCCGATCGGGGGTCTATCGCTACGTCCGCGACACGTTCCGTGATCACTCAACGAGGTTACCAGCCCAGTCTGATAGTGCCTGTGAGAATTGCCGCAACACAATCGCCCCATGCCACGGTACGATTCCCTCGATGTTCATCACGTTCGAGGGGCCGGAGGGGGCGGGAAAGTCGACGGTGCTTTTGTCGATTGCGGATCGCCTGCGAGCCTCGGGCCGCGATGTGGTCACGACCCGAGAACCGGGCGCAGGGGAGTTGGGGAAGAGCATCCGCCAGATCCTGCTCCATGGTGACGACTTGGATCCGAAGTCGGAACTGCTACTTTTTCTTGCTGATCGGGCGAACCACGTCTCGAACATCGTCCGCCCCGCTTTGGCACGCGGAGCGATCGTGCTGTGCGATCGCTACGCGGATTCGACCCTCGTCTACCAGGCATACGCACGTGGCCTCGACGAAGCGTTCGCTCGAGCAGGCAACGCATTCGCGACCGGTGGCCTTGTGCCAGACCTGACTCTGCTCGTCGACTTGGACCCCCGAATCGGCTTGACCCGGCTACAGTCGAAAGATCGATTGGACGCTCAATCAATCGACTTTCACGAGCGTGTGCGCGACGGCTTTCTTCGGGAGGCTGCCTCCGACGCCAAACGTTGGCGAGTGGTGGATGGTTCGCAAACCGCGGATCTCGTTCTGGAAGCGTGCTGGCAATTCATCGAACCGCTCGTACGTTAGGCGAATCCAAAGTTCGGAAACGGCGATTCCACCGCATAATGGGTTTGGTGAACACCTTATGACCCCGTTAGTCCTCCTGCTGGCGTGTCGGCCCGATGGTACGGATGCAGTCTTTGCACGAAACGCCCGAGTCATGAAGACGATGTCCTCCTTCGAGGTTCAAGTCAAGTATTCCGGGCGAAATGGACCGACGCTTGCCGGCAGTCTTATCTTGGATGGCAAGAAGCGGCTGTTCTACCATATCGAGGGTCCGAAGGTGAATTACACATTGTCGATCAGCCCGGCCGGCTATCGAGAGGTGGATCGTACGACCCGAATGTACGACGAATTCGAATACGAAGGCTCGAATGAGTTGTCCGACTCCCGGTCGTCACCCTACGGACTTCATACCTTGCCGTCGTGGCTGGCGAACCCCAGTTTTCGCAGCCTGCTTCCCAAGAATGCATCCGTTCAGCTGCTTGCGGCGGAAACCATCTCGGATCATCGCTGCGATCACCTGCAGACCAGCTTCACGACGATGGCTGGCAAGGTCATGATCGATGGCTACGTGGGTGACGACGGCTTGGTCTATCGCTTGCGGGAGCGAGTCACGGCAATGACGGGGAATTCCGAACAGACGTGGGACCTGTCCCATTACGTTGGGCCGAGGGCCTTTGGCGCGGACCGATTCGCCAATCCGATTCCAGACGGCTTTGCTCCTTACGCACTTCACTACACGGCTGGACCGGCCGTGATCGGCACCAAACCTAGCCTCACAGGTTTCGTGTCATCGACGACCGGAGCGGCATGGAAAGCTCCGGCAGGACGTTCACTTCTCCTTTTGGTGGCGGGTAGGGATAGCCTTCCCAGCGACCGGGCGGTTCGTGAAGTGTCGGGCTGGCGCAATGCGCTCGACCATAGCGGCGTGACGCTTGCGATCGCGAGCGATGCCGCAACCCGTGGCGAAGCCAATGGAATGCTGTTCAATCCGGGCGGCAAAACGATTGGGCGTCTATCTCCGCCGGCAACCCCGATGTTCTATTTGTTCAGCAAGACGGGCGAGTTGACCAATCTCTGGATGGGATTTCAAAGCAAGGATGCGGCCAAACTGCGGTCGGAGATCATGAACGCTGCCAAGTCCCTGGGCCGCTGAATCGGGCAGCCTGCCATACTTGAGAGGTGAAGGAGATCCAAGGACGTTTGGATGCCGCTGGAAAGCGGATAGCCATCGTGGTCAGTCGCTGGAACGAACTGGTGACCAAGGAATTACTTGACGGCGCACTGTCTGAACTGCGCCGTTGCGGTGATCCCGAGGTTGAGGTCGTCCATGTGCCGGGAACTTGGGAGATGCCCGTGGTCGTCAAGGCTCTCGTGACGCGCCCTGCGGACACGCGGCCCCACGCGGTTGTGGCTCTTGGATGTATCTTGCAGGGACAGACCCCCCATGCCAAGCTCCTCGGCTCCGATGTCGGCGGAGCTCTCATGAATCTCCAAGTGGCCCTTGGCGTACCGATCGCTTGGGGTGTGCTGACACCGGATACTCAAGACCAGGCGCTTGATAGGGCCGGCATGAAGTACGGCAACAAAGGCAGGGAGGCCGCTCAGGCCGCAGTAGAAGCGGCGAGCGTGCTCGAGCAGGTCTGAGCCTGCACTCCTTCGGAATCGAGCAGGCAGTCATCCTGTTCGCCCTCGGCGCGATCGCCAGCGCGATCAACGCCGTCGCGGGCGGTGGCTCGCTGATTACCTTTCCTGGCCTGACTGTCGGATTCCGAATACCGTCGAACATCGCCAATGCGACCAATTCGGTAGCTCTCTGGCCCGGTTCGATGGCAGGAGCAATCGGCTTCTGGAATCTGCTCCCAAAGACCGCAAAGTACTTCCGCCTCCTTGTAGTGCCCACAATCGTCGGATCCCTGGTTGGCGCCGAACTGTTCGTCAAGACAAGCACCAGGCTTTTTGACAAGGTGATCCCCTGGCTGATCCTGCTTGCCGCCTTTCTGCTCCTGTTTCAACCGACCGTCAAGCGGATCGTTCAGAAGGGAGGGCGCAATTTGTCTCCGGCGGTCGGGGCGCTTCTTCAGTTCCTCGTTTCGGTCTATGGAGGTTACTTCGGCGCCGGGATGGGAATCATGATGCTCGCCGCGTTCGCTCTTTACATGGAGGGCACGATTCACGAACTGAACGCGGTCAAGACTTGGCTGGGGCTGATAATCAATCTGGCCGCCTCGGTCATGTTCGTAATGCAGCGGCTTGTCGATCCATACGTCGCGTTGGCGTTGACGGCGGGCTCCATCGTAGGCGGGTTCTACGCCGCGAAATTCTCTCAGAAAGTGAATCCGGACAAAATGCGTCTCGTGATCGCGATATATGGAGTCGTCGCCGGGTTGTACTTCATGTACAAGGCCTTTCGCCCCGCAAACTGGCCGCCTGTCTTTTAGGGCCCCAGCAACAACCGTCAAAGGGGCGGCTCCCAGCCAACGCCGATACACCGTGCTCGGATACGAAAAAGCGGTCTCGCTCCTTGAGGAGCAAGACCGCTTAATGCTTTGTGAGCCAGCTGCTAGCCGGTAACCGGGGTGGGAACTCCACCGTTGGCTGCCGATGTCCATGCCGCTTCGGTGAGACGAATGACTTCGAGGCCGCACTCGAACGGAGACTCACAAGGAACCTTGCCGAGGATCGAGTGGATGAAGTTCTTGTCAGGAGTGCTGCCGCCGGTGAGGTTCTCAGCCTTCAAGCGGTTCTGGGCCCGATCGACGATCGTTAGTTTGCCGTCGCGGATAAAGAACGCCATATTCTCGCACCAGATCGTGATCTCTTCGTGCCAACCCATGCCGTCGCCGATAATGGCGATGCTGCCCATCGCGCCACCCTTGAACATCATGGAAAGGCTCGAGTTGATATCGACCTCCGTTCCCTTGTGGTCGGTGAATGCCGCGACAACGTCGACGCTCTGGCTGGTCGTCCAGAGCACGATATCCAGAACGTGGCTGCCCGAATCGTTCAACTGGCCGCCCCCGGAGAGAGCCGCTAGTTGCCGCCAAGTGCCCTTGGTGGCCCGCAGCCACTCTTGGCTCTGAAGCACCGTGATGTACTGGACCTTTCCGGATTCGCCCGAATCGATCTTCGACTTGATGTACCGGAACTCGGCTTGGAAGTGGCGCTGATAGCTGACCATTCCAATCTTGCCGACTCGATCTCGCTCCGCAATGATCTTGTGCGCATCGGCAACCGTCGTTACGAGCGGCTTCTCACAACACACGTGGCAACCGGCGCCAAGGCCGTCCATGATCTGGTCTACGTGCTGGGTGTGGGGAGTCGCGATCATGATCGCATCCGGCTTGACTGTTGCGAGCATCTCCTTGTGATCGGAGTATTCAGGAAGATCGACGAGCTTCGGGTGAGCCTTTTTCGTGAGCTGAATCTGCTCCGGCGTCGGGTCGCACAACGCCACTACTTCGGCTTCCGCCACTTGCTGCAAATTACCCAGGCGGTATCGTTGGAACCCGCCGCAACCGACCATCGCTACTCGAACTTTTTCCATGTCAAAACGTCTCCGTTGAATTCAACTGGCATGTTACGCTATCGCGTTTACTCAGATCACCCCTAACTCGGAAAGATATGAGCGCATTTGAGCAGGAGTGTCTTGGGAGGGGTCTATCCGCCGGGCATGCCATCCGCAGGCAAGGGCTCCTTCTACATTCGATGCTCCATCGTCGAAGAAAGCGATGTCGCTTGGCACAAGTCCAAACTCTCGGCAGTACCGCTCGTAGATCGCCGGCGAGGGCTTGTTGAGTCCCACAAGGTGGGAGGCCATCTTCATTTCCAACGAGTGAATCGTCGGATACTGGCCGTTCAGGGCCAGCACTTCCCAGTGAGGCTCATTTGTGTTGGAGAGACACCCGGTACGACAACCATGGGCCACGACTTCGGCGACGAGGTCCTTCACGCCGGGGTACTCCACCACAAGGATGCCGTTGTGGAGTCGGAGCGCTTCGGCCCGTTCGCATCCGACGAACTCGGTAAGTCGATCCAGATAGGCGTCGAGGGTAATGCTCCCCGCCTGGTACTCGTCGAATTCGGGCATGGCAGTGAGCTTCGTTTTGCCGCCGGCCAACTTCGAGCACGGTACTCCGCTTACCGCAGAGGCCCCCTCCCACGAGTGGCTGATCTCGGCCATCACGCCACCAAGGTCAAAAACGATAGTTCGAGGCGGTTCTATGGCGGTGGACTTGGACATTGATGGCTCCTGAGGAAAGGCAAGGCTGGCTGGCGCGGTTCGTGTCGAGAAATTCACAAAGACGAAGCTTGGAACGAGCGGCAAGATGCCCTATCCTATAGATGTTTACCGCACTTGTCCGATCGAATACCGTAGGTCAAGCGGCTGGGTCCCGTCGAATGTGCCTTCTGGCAAATCAAACGGGATGGCTTGCGCGTAAGCACTGAACCATGCGCCCGCTACGTTCGACATTTGCCGCGTTATTCCTTGGCGTAACTGCCTTGGGTAACGCCGGCCAGTCGATCGGTTCCGCCAGCGTGTTGAAGGATTCCAAGATCGAACTGGAATCGGCCGCCCAATGCCTGGAGAAAGGAGCCTATGATCGGGCGATCGCTCATTGCGACCTGGTTCTCATCAGTGACGACATCGGAGTGTGTCCGTTGTATGAACGGGTGCCCATTACGGAGCGTGCCGCCTGTCTAGAAGCGTTGGAATCCGGGATGGCGGCATGGGCAACGGCGTTCACTCCTTTGCTGCGGTTTCGAAAAGAGATCGATCCGTCAAAGGCAGATGTGGTGGTCCGGTTTCGTGCCGACGTCCACAAAGGGAGACGCCCACTAGCCGGCTACACTTCGTGGGTTCGCACTATTCGGGCACTGCCTCAGGGCGGGGCCAGCCCGTCATTCAAAGCAAACATTCAGATACGTGAGAGGTCTTCTGAGCGCACTCCGATGACGGTTGGCGCGATGCGCCAGGAAGTCGAACACGAACTCGGCCACGTCTTGGGCCTCGAAGACAGCAAGGACGCCCGCGAGATTATGGCTCCCCTGGACACCGCTCATCCGGTTGGCCAGCCATCCGACGACGAAATCGCTGCGATCAGAAACCTGCGGGAAGAAGCCAAGAAGATCAAGTCCGATTCGATCCGACTCAGAAGCCATTCACATGGCAGCGGGTTGCGGAAGGTATCCAAACTGGCCGCCGACCAAGTCTCAGTCGTAAAGTCAAGAGAATTTGCGGCGGCATTTGGATTGCTAACCCGTCGGTCCGAGACTGCCGAGCTTCGGCCGTCTCCCTCCAGCGCCGCATGGGTGGAAAGGGGGAGACGGCGCCTGAAGGATCCGGCTGGGCGCGTCCGACGGCATTAGCCGGTGTGCCGAAGGAAGACGACGGTGAAATCACCGGACGGGGTGACGAGCAGTTCGTGGCAGACAATGCCGTCGATGCCGTTCGCAGCGAGGGCGAGGACGGTGTCGAGTTTGTCGAGGCCGCCGGCGTGCAGCGTATCGATATGTCCCAATGCAACGGCCTCGAGTGCCACGGGGTAGGATGGCTCGTCCGTTCGGAAGCCGAGGCTGAAAAGCAACTCTTCGGCCTTGTTTACGTGGACGATGCCGATGCTTTTGGCAGCGGCTCCGGATTCCAGCACGAATTCGGCAATGGCCTTTGAAATGGTCTCGACGCTCGTACCCCTGAAGCTCTTGAAATTCTCATGGACCTGATGGACGATGTGGCTCATTTTGTTCCTCGTTATCTCCGACCAGAGCTTACGGAAGTTAGTCAATCTCCGTTTTTGCTGGGGGCAATCCCGCATAGTTCCTTATGAATTCTTTAGGCTCCTTTCCGTTCGAGCCAAAGCTCCCCTGAAGCACCTTGAGCCGAGTGAGCGAGTGCGAGATGGTGGTGAGGGAGAAGTTTGGCGGTACTTTGGAGAGCGTGGATCAACGGCAGTTCGTCGACGAGGACTTTGAGAAAGGGGTTTGGTCGGACCTCGACTTGAAGGGATGCCAGTTTGAGCGTTGCCGCTTTCGCGGAGTGAGACTGACTGAGTTGCACACCCAGGGCTGCGAATTCACTGAATGCGATTTTGCGGGGGCATTCTTGGCATGCTCGGTCCACCGTTCCGCCTCCTTCCTGAACTGTAAATTCGACAACGCCGATCTCTTTAGCGCACGATTTGAGAACTGCCGTGTGATCGGATGCGGGTTCGAAGGAGCGAATCTCGCGGCCATGGATATTCAGCGTGGTGACTGGTCCTATGTGAGCATGCGGTACCAGGAACTCGACGGGCGCGATTTCCGAGGGGTTCGATTTAAGGGAACCGACTTCGTAGGCGCCTCGCTGAAGAAGAGCGACCTGAGAGACTGTCTGCTCGACGAAGCTTCGCTGCTCCATACGAAGTTCCAGGAAGCCGACCTTCGGGGCGCTTCCCTGGACAAAACCGATCTCCGGCATGCCGAGTGGAAGGGGGCACGCCTTGATATAGGACAGGCCGTCCACTTCGCCCAGTGCTTCGGCATAGTCGTGGAATGAATGGCTCAGCCGGTGCTTTGCATGGCCGCCGCGATACCGGCAATGCTCTGCAGCATCGCCTCGCGCCATGCGCCCGCCTTCTCTTCATCGGTCAGTTGGGCCCAACGGTCCATGAGCGCAACCTGTAGCAGACTGAGCGGCATCACGGCGGGATTTCGGAATTCCACCGTGTTACGTACGACGCGCGCATTCTCCAACAGTCGTTCTTGTCCCGTGATCTTCAGGATCATGTCGACCGTCCGGCCATGCTCGCCCTCGATTGCCGCCTGGATTCTGGCTCCAAGTTCGGCAGGTTCGACACGCTCCGCATAGAGTCGGGTAGTGGGAATGTGAGCCCGTACGAGTTCGAGTTGGGCGTTATCGACGACTGTCTGGAAGAACGGCCACTCGCGATACATCGTTCGCAGAGTCGCCAGGCGATCGGGACTGGCCTGCACGTACTCTTCCAGAGCGGTTCCCATCCCGTACCAGCCGACGAGGGTCGTCCGACTCTGTACCCAAGCGAAGTTCCAAGGGATCGCACGTAAGCCGTCGATGCCTGAGAGTGCCTGGCCTGGCCGGTAAACGGGTCGAGAGGCGATCGGCAGGAGGCTGATGTGTTCGATCGGAGTGGCCTGGGTATAGAAAGCCCAGAAACCGGGGTCTTCGTAGACCAGTTCTCGGTAGGCGGTTCGAGATGTTGCCTCGAGCTCCGTCATGACACCGCCATAGCGTGTCTCCGCATCAGGGGAGCCTATTCCGCTGGCCGCAAGAAGCACCGCACTGACGATCTGTTCGAGGTGGCGGTGGGCTATCGGCGGCAGGGAGTACCGGAACGAAACGACCTCGCCCTGCTCTGTGAATCGGATGCGCCCGCTAAACGAACCGGCTGGTTGGGAGAGGATCGCCTTGTTGGCTCGCCCGCCGCCCCGCCCGACCGTTCCGCCCCGTCCATGGAACAGCCGCATCGCGATGCCTGTATCCTTGGTGACTTCGGCCAGATCGGCAAGCGTGCTCTGGAGCGCCCAGTTCGCCGCAAGGTATCCACCGTCTTTGCTGGAGTCGCTGTATCCAAGCATGACCTCTTGGAGGTCGTGACGCGAAGCAAGATGGGCGCGGTAGTTCTTGTTCTCGAACAACTTGCGCATCAAATCGCTGCAGCGGTGAAGGTCCTCGATCGTTTCGAACAACGGTACGATGTCCAATTCGCTCTCGAAACCGTCGGCGGTTATTCGAAGGAGGCCAGTCTCCTTGCACAGGATCAATACCTCAAGGACGTCGCTTATTCCGTGGGTCATCGAGATGACATAGGCACGGATCGAGTCTGCCGATAGCTCTCGACGGGCACGCCGGATCACCTGAAACACTCGAATCGCCTTCAGGCAGGCTTCCGATCCGTTGAAGTCGAGTGGAACGAGGGGGCGCGGATTGACAAGTTCCGACGAGAGCAGGTCAATCTTCTCGTCTTCGGAAAGGCTCTCGTAGCTTCGATCTGCCGGCAACACGCCGGCAGCAGCAAAGATCTCGTGAAGCGCCCTGGAGTGCTCGTCGCTGTGCTGCCGGACGTCGAGGCTGGCAAGATGGAAGCCGAACGCCCCGATCTGGCGGATGAGGTGTGGCAGCCGACCCTGGGTGGCGATTTCGACCGCCTGATGGTCCATGAGGCTGGACTGGATCATCCTCAAGTCGGCCAACAGCTCCGAAGGTTCAGTGTAGGCATTCTCGAACTCGGCGGGACCGGTTCCTTCCGCGAGCGCTTGAACGTGGTTGATGGCCTGTTGAAGCCGATACTCAATCCCAAGGAGCTTGACGACGTACGGCTCCTGCGAATACCTCTGAAGATGGCCCGGGCGATACTGGAGCCGATATTGGTCGCTTTCGATCGACTCCAGCAATTGCCGGCTCACCGGTACCAGTTTGATGCTCTGGGTGAACTCCTTTCGCAATACCTCGACCCGCGTCAGGTAGCTGGTCAGCGCCAAGATCCGGTGCTCGATCAGAGTCTGCCAGGTGACTTCCGGGGTTACGTTGGGATTGCCGTCTCGATCTCCGCCGACCCAAGATCGATAGTTTAGAATCGTCGGAATATTGAAGCTGAAATTCGGATAGGCGAGACTCAAAGCCTGTTCCAAATCGGCGTGAAGCCACGGCACCACTTCCATGATCGTGCGCTCGAAGAAGTAAAGGGCGTTGCGGACCTCTTCCGAGACGGTCAGGCTCCGAATGCGCATTTCGTCGGTTTGCCACAGGACGGTCAGGGTTCGAAATATCTCGCCCTCCGCCAGTCCCGACGTGTCGAGGGGGCCGGTCAACGAAGGCGAGCTCTGTCGCTCCGCCAAAAGCAACGCCATGCTCTGCAGTTTGTCCAGCACCGCCTTTCGCTTCGCTTCGGTGGGATGGGCGGTCAGAGTCGGTGTGATCTCAACGCGATTGAGCAGGTCCTGAACCTGCTGCGCCGTCATGCCGGATTCCTTTAGGTGCGACACCGCGTCAACAATCGACTCTCGTCGAACGCCGGGTCGCTGCCGGTTAACTCGGATGATCTCCTTCTGCTCGGCTGTATTGATCAGTTGAAACAGTACGGTGAACGCCCGGGCCAGTTGCCTCAGCGTCGACGGGTCCGTCAACTCCGGGATTCTCGCGAACAACTCGTCGGGAGACGGATGGTTCCGGGACTTGAGCTTCCGCGCCAATTCGATAATGGAGGCTTCGCCCTGCGAGAGCAGCACTTCACCGAGAAGCCCGTCAAACAGTTTGATGTCGGATGCCAAAGCTTCCGATAGCCCCAACCCTTCGGCGTCTAGTTCAAGGAATGAGCGCATGGCAGCTATTACACCCTAAGAGGATTGCGGAGCGTCCGTCTTGGGTTGAACTTGAGGAGTCAGCGTCGCTCAGCCCAAGACGGTGGCGGAAGCTCGACTATGGCGTTTCGAGCAGGCCGGCCGCCCTTTCGAGAGTCACGCGCTGGCGCGAGACTTCGGCGGCAGCGCTGGCCGCCGTCGTTTCGGCTCCCAGCAAAGCGGCTTGAGCGTTTATGATGTCGAGAAACAGCCCCACGCCTGACTTATAGCGTCCTTCGGCAATCCGCAGAGCCTCTCGAGCATTGTCTACGTTGACTTTAGCGATGCTCGCTTGTTGCTCGCTCGCCTTCACGGCCAAGTAGGCTTGGGAGACGTCCGTTCGGACCTGCAATTGGGCAGTGGCAAGATCGGCTTGAGCAGACTTCAGGGTTGCTTCCGCTTCCTTGATCGCCCCGGCGGTAAACCCGCCGTCATAGATCGGCACCGAGAGAATGAGTCCGACACCGTACGATCCTCCTCCACCCGGGAATCCAGGATCGGAGGAAGTGACGCCAAAACTGCTGGATAGGGTGGGCGTCGTTGTCGATCGGGCGGCGCGAGCCCCGTAGTGGGCGGCGTCGATCGAGGCTTGCGCTCGCCGGATCTCCGGCCGCTTCGCGAGAGCCGACGCGACGAATCCATCATAATCGTCGACGACGACGGGACTGGCCGCCTCGTCGCTGAAATGGATCGGAGTCTGCGGGTCAAGCCCCAATGTCTGAAGGAGCGACGTACGGGCGGCGTCTTCGGTGCTCCGTGCCTGAATGAGCGAAACGATAGCGTCCCCCTTCGCGGTTTGGGCAGTAAGGACGTCGACGGGTCCGCCGAGACCGGAGCTGAATCGAGATCGCGCCAGCTCGAGTTGCGACTCGCGGTTGGTGACGTTTCGTTCGTTCACCTGCACCAGGTCGCGGGCTTCGCCCACGAGGTAGTAACCGGCGAACACTTGGAGGGCCAGGTCGGCTTTGGCTCGGGCGAGGTCCTGGAGGGCCACCTGCTTCAGTGCGTCCGACTGACGCACGAGATCTGAGGCATGGTGAGAGTCGAAGATCAACTGGGTGAGTGATGCGTTAGCGGCATAGCCGTTGATCACCGCCAGTTCGAGGCGGCTTGGCTCGTCACCCATGAACCGAGAGCTGTAGTAGCTGCCTCCGATCGTGAGTTGGGGAACCAGCTTGGCTCTCAACTGACGTGTCCGACCTTCCGCATACTTAACTGCTTGGCGAACCGATTCGAGCGTGGGCTGCTTGGCGAGCGCGATTTTGACTGCCTCAGGCGCCGATAGCGTCCGGTCAGCCAATCCTTGGTCTGCACCGCCTTGCGGGAGAGTGGGCCGCGACGGGATGGGCATGTCCTTGGCATTGGGTGGCGGCGCCTTGGTTTGCGCGCCAGCGACACCGGCCAAGCATACGACGGCGATGAGCGATATCCCTCGACCGGTCACTTTGCCTCCTTGGATGCCAGAATCTTCACCTCCTGGCCATCCTTCAGGTCGTCCGTCGGGTTGCTAACCAGCTTCTCGTTGCCGGCGAGGCCGCTCGTGACCTCGACCTCGGTTCCAAAATCCCGGCCCAGCTTTATCGGCACGAATCTCAACTTGTTGTCCGGCCCGACTACGTCGACCCTGGTGCCGGATGCGTCGATGGTCAAGGTGTTGGAAGGAATACGGATCGCCTGGGCAGTACCGTCAACCGCAAACTGGACTCGAGCGTACATGCCGGGCACCATAAGGTTCCCCAGGTTCTTCACTCGGACTTCAGTGAGCATCGTTCGGGTCGCCGGGTCGATTGCGCCGGCGTTCTGAAACACGGATCCCTCGAACTTTCGGCCAGGAAGCTCGCGAACGAGGATCGTGACTTTTGTGCCGGGCTTCACCGACTGGAAATAGGTTTGGGGCACGCCAACCTGGATGCGTAACGTGTCGACCCGGGCCATGCTGAACAGGGCCAATTTCGTGTTCGTCGAATCGCCGGGCGTGACAAGGGATCCCACGTCCGCGTTTCGAAGCGTGATGACGCCGTCGAACGGCGCGACGATCTTCGAGAAGCCCTGGAGGACCGAGAACCTCTCAGTGTTTGCCTGATTCGATCGGACTTGAGCAACGCTGGCGACCACGTTTGCACGGCTTGCGCCGACATTTGCCTTGGCGGCGCTTACGTTTGCCACAGCCGACGTATATGCAGCTTGGGCCGCGCTCACGTTCTCTCGGCTCGATCGAACATCAGCTTCCGCCGTGCTGACTACCGCCTTCCCGGATTCGACGTCTTGAAGGGCGGCATCGACGTCCGCTTGGGCGGCTCCGATCGATGCTCGAGATGACTCGACGGCGGCGCTCGTCGTTTTCAGCGTCGCTTCGGCTTGGTCGGCATCCTGTTGCGCGACAAACCCTTGTTGCAGCATGCTTCGATACCGCTTGGCAGTCGTTTCGGCAAGATCGCGCTGGGCTTCCGTCTGTTTCAGACTGGCCCGCTGAACGGCGAGCGCCTGACGTGTCTGGGCAACCTTCGCGGATGCGGCGGCTAGTGCAGACTTGGTCTGGGAGAGGCGAGAAATCGACCCCGCGAGCAGGGCTCTGGCCTGTTCGATACCTGCCCTCGCCCGGGCGACCTGAGCTTCCATCTCTTGGACACCGGCTTGTTTGTTCTGAACATCAGCTTCCGATTGGCCCACCGTGGCCACCGCTTTCGCCTGATCGGCCCGCGCTTGGAATGCCTGCTGGTCTACGTCCGGCGATTGGACCTCGGCGAGCACCTGGCCCTTTAGCACGCGAGATCCGATATCGACGTACCTCCTCGTCAGATATCCGCTTGTCCTCGCGTAGATGAGTGTCTCTTCGAGCGCTCGGATGTTGCTGGGCAGTTGCAGGGCATCGGCAATTTGGAGATGTGGCGAAACGACGTTCACCTCACGGACGGAGCCGTTGATGTCCTTCGTGTCTTCGGCGAGGTTCTTCGACTGCTGTAGCCTCGGCATGATTCCGCCTACGAGCAGGGTTCCCAGGGCCAACGCGCCAACGACCGATATGGTTCGACCGGGCGATTTTGCGTCGACTTGCGGATTCGGATTGGGTTCTTTGGTTTCCATGCTTGTTTCTCTCTCTTCTATGCGGGCGTCGGCTCGGCAAGGAGGGCTATGTCTTCCTCGCTCATCGGCTTCTCCTGCTTGCTGCGAAGCCGGCTGTAGACAACCGGAACGAATAGCAGGGTCGTAAAGGTGGCGATCGCAAGGCCGCCGATAACGGCTCGACCGAGGGGAGCGTTCTGTTCGCCGCCTTCTCCGAGTCCAAGCGCCATCGGCAACATGCCCACGATCATCGCCAAGGCGGTCATCAAGACGGGGCGCAGCCGCGTGTATCCGGCCGCAAGGGCCGCCTCGGTCGCGCTGGCGCCCTCTTGTCGCCGGTCGTTGGCGAACGTGACGATCAAGATGCTGTTCGCGGTGGCGACACCGATGCACATGATCGTTCCCATCAGGGAAGGAACGCTGAACGTCGTGTGCGTTCCGAATAGGGTCCAGAGAATCCCGCTTAATGCACCCGGTAGCGCCATGATGATGATGAACGGGTCGACCCAACTCTGGAAGTTGACGACTAGGAGAAGGTACACGAGCAGGATTGCGAACACGATGCCGGTTCCGAGCCCGACAAACGACTCGTTCATGCTCTGCACTTGGCCGCGCACCGCGAGACTCGAACCTCGGGGCAGGTGAGCCTCATACTTGGCGAGGACCCGATTGATGTCCCGGGCAACACTTCCAAGATCCCGGTTCTGGACGTTCGCATAAACGTCGAACACCGTTTGGACGTTGTAGTGGTTGATGAGCTGGTTGCTCTTGCCTCGGCTCAATGTTGCCAAGTTGCTCAATAGCTGGGGGGCCGCCGCGCCGTTTGCTGAGTTGATCGGGGTGTCCTGAAGGGCTCCAATGGAGTCCATCTTGTACTGCGGGGTTTGGACGGCGATCGGGTAGCTGACGCCATTCTTCGGATCGAGCCAGAAGTTCGGCGATGCCTGGCCGCTGGAACTTAATGACACAAGCAGGTTATTGGCCACATCCCGCTCCGCCAACCCAACATCTTGGGCTCGATCGCGATCAACGGTGACGTTGATGGAGGGTGTGTCCAAAACCTGGTGCACGTGAACGTCGACTGCGCCGGGGATTTTGCGGACGTCGTTGGCGATCGCGACCGCGACGTCGTAGTTCTTGGGTGACCGTCCAACCACCTGCACGTCGATTGGCGCGGGAAGACCGTAGTTGAGGATCTGGTTGACGATGTCGGCGGGCTGGAAGAAGAACGTCAGGTCTGGATACTTGTGCCGGAAGATCCTGCGTAGTTTGGCAACGTACTCCGGGGTCGAACCATGACCTTCCTTGAGCTGAACAAGGATCTCGCCATCGGCGGAGCCGATCGTTGCGCTGTCGCTATACGCCAAGTTGATGCCGCCCACCGGAAGCCCGATGTTGTCGAGAGTCATGTTCAACTCGCGGGCGGGAATCGTCTGCCTTATCGTCTCCTCGACGTTCTCAAACAATCTGGCCGTTTCTTCAATGCGCGTCCCCGCTGGCGCCCTTACGTGCAGACGGAATTGGCCGGCATCCACGGAGGGGAAGAAGTCTTGCCCGACAAGCGGGATCAGGATCGCGCCCGATAGGAACAGCAGGCTGAACAGCAGAAGGGTCCGCCCCCGATTTTGGAGACAACTGCTCAGCAGTGCCACGTATCGGCTCCTGAACCAATCGAACCGCAGGTTGAACGCTTGGTGGAATCGGTAGAACGGGTCTTTGATATTGGAGGCGCCATGGCCGTGGTCGTCCATGTACATCTCCATCTCCTTTCCGAGCATCAGCTTGACCATGACCGGCACCAGCGTTCGCGAGAGAAGATAGGAGGCGAGCATCGCAAAGACGACCGCCATCGCAAGCGGCGTAAACAGGAACTTGGCCGGACCGGTGAGGAAGACGACCGAAACAAAGACGATACAGATCGAGATCGTTGCGACGAAAGTAGGGGCCGCAATTTGTTGGGCGCCGTCCAGAATCGCCTTGGTCAGGCTCTTGCCCTGGCTGATGTTCAGGTGGATGTTTTCGATGGTTACGGTTGCGTCGTCGACGAGTATTCCGACGGCGAGGGCGAGCCCTCCGAGCGTCATCGTGTTCATCGTTTGACCCAAGAAGCCTAGGCAGACAATCGACGTCAAGATTGCAAGGGGAATGGAGACCGCGACGATCAGGGTGCTTCGCCAGCTACCCAAGAAGACGAGGATCATCGCGGCAGTGAGGCACGCGGCGATCGCCGCTTCACGGACGACCCCCTCTACGGCGGAGCGAACAAAGATCGACTGGTCGAAGAGCGGAGTCACCGTCATGTTCGGAGGCAGCGTCGTCATGAGCTTGGGAAGGGCCTTCTTCACTCGGTCAACAACGCTGAGTGTCGACGCGTCCCCGCTCTTCAGAACTGTTAAGAGACTGGAACGAGAGCCATTCGAACGAACGATGTTCCCCTGAACGGCGAAGCCGTCGTGAACGTGGGCCACATCTCGGATGTAGACCATGTTCCCGTTTACCGCTTTGATGGGCAGGTTGTTGAGCGCCTCGACGGCGTCGGGGCTACCGTTCAGGAATACATTGTATTCACGGGTTCCAATCTTTTCGGTTCCGCTTGGGAGAATCAGGTTCTGCAACGTAATAGCGTTGCTCACATCCATTGGTGAAAGCCCCTTCGATTGGAGGGCCGGAATGTCCAGGTCGACCATGATCTGGCGCGGTTTTCCTCCGTAGGGCGTCGCGATCGCCGCTCCCTGGATGGTTGCCAGCTGGGTCCGAACAAAGTTGACGCCTGCGTCATAAAGCTGGCTTTCGGACATGCCCTTGCCGCCGAGGCCCAATTGAAGGATCGGGACGCTTGACGCGCTCGACTGGATAATCAACGGGGGAGTCGTGCCCAAGGGGAAGGCGCGCAGCAGCGTCTGCATAATCGAAGTCAACTGAGCGACTCCGACCTCCACTTTCGCCGAGGGCTGGAAATAGAACTTGATGACGCTGATTCCGGGCATCGACTGCGACTCGATGTGTTCGATATCCGACACGGTCGTTGTTGCAGCGCGCTCGCTGATCGTGCAGATCCGTTTCGCCATATCGTCAGGCGAGAATCCGTTATAGGACCAGATGACCGTGACGACTGGAATGTTGATGGCGGGGAAGACGTCAGTGGGTGTCTTCGAAATCGTGAAGCCGCCCATCACCAGGATGAGGAGCGCCATTACGATAAAGGTGTATTGTCGCCGGAGGGCAAGGCGTACGATCCACATCTATCGGATACCTCCGTCGGAGGTTTGGTGGACGGCGCGAACGGGCGTGCCGCATGAATGGAGGATTGAGTCTAGGTTCATCGGATGTTGCTCAAGGCGATGTCGGCAATATCCTTTAGGGTCTGATAGTCGCTGGTCGCCTTTGCGGCGACTCGCAGGCCCCGGATCGTTCCGGCGATGAATCGGGCGAGAGCACGGAGATCGCGGTCCGGTGAGATCTGTCCGCCTCTTTGTGCTTCTACGAGAGCTTCGTAATAGGTTTCTTCACTCCGTCGGAAGTTCTTGGCCGCCCTGGCCGCGCAGTGTTCGTCCCGAAGAGCCCGTTCGATGGTCGAATTCACCATCAAGCACCCGGGATGCAGTCGGTTAGCGCCTTGTTCGACCACTCGGTAGAACCACTCGCGCAATCCGTCTATCTTCGATTCGTACTCGGCAAGGCAGGTCTCCAACTCGACGAAGAGCATCTCGTCGTACCGATCCAATACCTCGAGAAAGAGTGCCTCTTTGTCCCCAAAAGTGTCATACAGGCTGGCACGATTAATGCCCATCGCATCGATGAGCTCTTGAATCGAGGTCGCCTCGAACCCCTTTTCGGTGAACACTCTTGTTGCGAGATCGAGTACTTCGTCCCTGTCGAATTGTCGATGTCGTCCCAACGAAGATCCATGCTAGCACATTACTGGAACGACCATTCCAGAAAAGAATCCTCTTAACCTGGCGTTCCTCTAAGTTCTTTACCGAATATTAATGCGAAGGACATGTTCTGACCGAGGCCGGTACTCCCGCAAGGGCAGTAGAAGATGGTCGAGGCGAGGTCGCTAGCGCAGGTCAACGGTCCGGTTCACCGAAAGAGGCCGTACTGTCGTAAACTCGCCTCGGAGGTTAGTCGATTGTCAGGGCGATTGGAAGACCGGATCAGGGCTGAGCGTGGCCGTCAGTTTGTCGGGCGTGCCGAAGAGATCGATTTGTTCACCTCGGTAATCGGCAGTCGACCGATGCCGTACGTGGTGTT
>JARLGV010000093.1 GCA_031292555.1 Fimbriimonas sp. | reverse complement strand
GGAGCCAGGGGCGCGTGTTCAGAAAACCTCCCTCACCCCACCCTCTCCCTCCTCGGAAGGAAGGCGAGGGAGCGCGACCGTCCGGCCGCAGCCTATCTCCGGGTTGGCACGAAACTCCTCAGCGCGCTCCCTCGCCCCCAGCGAAGCGGCGGGGGAGAGGGCCGGGGCGAGGGGGCTTCCGCAAACCGCCGACGAAGTCGGAAGTCCATTCTTGCATTCGGCCCCATCATTGGAACTGACTGGCTAGAGAGCACCGAAATGCGGCGGTTTGGGCAGAAATAGCGAGCCAGGGGCGCGACTGCGGAAACCTCACCCGGCCGTTGACATCTCGCGGGTTGGCTGGTGGTCTGCAGTTACGAAAGGAGAGTGAACGCTACCCCCCCCTTAGCCAATCTGCGATCTGGCTAACAGCCTCGTTTGCATGGCCGTGACCGTGCAATCGGGCGCCAATCTGGAGGGTGGAGAATCAGGTGCTTGCGGACGATGACCATGGTTGTCGTCGTAGACTCACAGTGCCGGATCCACGCGGCTACGAACCAGGATATGTACCAACGAAGAAACCGTCGCGTCGTCGTGAACGACCGGATGCAGGAGGGATACGAGTACGAGTTGACCGAACTGGAGGGCGAGAACTTTCACCCCGCCTTCAAGCCGGAGTTGACTCCGAAGGAGATGCTGGAGCTAGGAGTCTTCGGGGGAAAGTACATGACTGACTGCCAGAGCGAGTTTCCTGCCGACTGGTTTGAAAGCGCCAAGCTCTGTTCGACGAAACATGATGCTCATCTGAACTTCTTCGGCGTCAACGCATCACAGCCGTTGCAGGTGTGGTTCGAGAAAGGCTGGATCTACCACGAGGATCCGCGCGGTTGGTTTCAGTGGTACTGCCGATACTACGTGGGCAGGCGGTGCCCAGACGACGAACGGCAGATCAAACGGTGGCGAGCGATCGGCCGTCACATCGCCCAACTCAAAAAACATTGCGGGCCGGGCGATTGGAACTGCCGTCGCAAGCAGCGCCAAGCGCTGCTCCATTGGGCGATCGATTCCAGGCGTCTTTAGCGACTGGTTTGCGCTGCACAAAAACGGTAGAGTCGAACCAAGCCGCAACTTCGCGACAGGGACAGACATGACCGTACCGTTCAAGAAACTCTACACCGGGGCAGAGATCCCCACCATCGGATTTGGAACCTTTGGCTCAGACAAGTACACACCCGAAGAAATCGCTCGTGCGGCGATCGATGCGGCTGAAGTCGGCTATCGGCACTTCGACTGCGCCGAGGTCTATGGCAACGAGCCAGAGATCGGCCGATCGTTTGAATCGCTCCTATCCAGCGGCATCCCCCGCGAAGAGCTTTGGGTGACGTCCAAGCTCTGGAACAACCACCACGCGGTCCAAGACGTGGCCCCCGCACTGGAAGCCACCCTACGCAACCTCAGGGTCGACTACCTGGACCTCTATCTCGTCCACTGGCCGTTCCCCAACTACCACGCACCCAAGGTCGATGTATCTTCGCGGGATCCCCACGCCAAGCCCTATATCCACGCCAACTATATGAACACGTGGCGAGAGATGGAGAAGCTCGTACAGCGTGGTCTGGTGCGTCACATCGGCACGTCGAACGTGACGATCGGCAAACTCCAGCAAATCCTGGCGGATGCCGAAATCCGACCGGCCGCCAACGAGATGGAGCTTCACCCCCATTTCCAGCAGCCCGAACTGTTCGACTATGTGCAGTCGCAGGGCATCCTCCCAATCGGCTATAGCCCCCTTGGGTCGCCCAGCCGTCCCGAGCGTGACCGGACACCGGAGGACACCGTCGATCTGGAGGACCCCGTGATCGTGGACATTGCCAAACGCATCGGCGCTACCCCGGCCGACATCAGCATCGCTTGGGCAGTCCAGAGGGGCCAGGTACCTATCCCCTTCTCCGTCAAACGACACCAGTACGAGTCGAGCTTTCGTGCCGCCGGATCTCTGCAGCTTTCTGACGACGACATGGCAGCTATTGCGAAGATCGACCGCCGCTGCCGCCTCATCAAGGGCCAGGTCTTTATGTGGGATGGCGCAAAAGGCTGGGAAGATCTCTGGGACGAGTGAGCCCCGGGGGACACGGGGCAGGTCGAGAGGGGACAGATTCAGTCACGCGTGATTGGGTGCAGCTATCGTGCGAACATCCAGGGCGCACGGTCCCTAGAATAGGAAGCGACGGCCAGAGCCGTCGCTTCCTCAAACACACATGAAACAAAGAAAGTTCGCAGACGTTCTCGTCGGTGAAATCGGTCTCGGATGCATGGGTATGTCGTGGGCTTACGGCGCACCAGACGATGCCGAGTCCTATCGAGTGCTGGATCGGGCCCTCGATCTCGGAGTTACACATTGGGACACCGCCGATCTCTATGGGGCGGGACAAAACGAGCGCCTCCTATCCAAAGCGTTGAAGGGCAAACGTGACAAGGTCTTCCTCGCAACCAAGTTCGGCAACGTCTACGATCGCACGCTCACCACGCACCAAGACTTGGTGACAGCACAGGCAGGCTGGATCGTGGACGGAACGCCGGAATACGTAAGGAAGTCGATCGACCTGTCTCTTCAGCGCCTGGAAGTGGACCATGTGGACCTCTACTACCAGCACCGAGTCGATGACCGCGTACCGATCGAGGAGACTGTCGGTGCGATGGCGGAGGCGGTCAAGGCAGGCAAAGTCCGGCATCTTGGTCTGAGCGAGGCATCGGTCGAGACGATTCGGCGTGCCCACGCGGTCCATCCGATCGCGGCCGTCCAAAGCGAGTTCTCCTTGTGGACTCGAGACTACCAAGACGACGTGGTTCCGCTTTGCGGTGAACTCAGTATTGCGTTCGTTCCCTACTCGCCGCTCGGACGAGGCTTCTTGACCGGCAAGATCAAGAGCATGGACGACCTGCCCGAAGACGATTGGCGCCGACTCAACCCCCGATTCGACAGCGAGAATCTCGCGAAGAACCTCGCCATCGTCGATGTCGTATCACGAGTTGCGGAGGCCCGAAACGTCAAGCCGTCACAGGTGGCACTTGCATGGGTTCTGGCCCAAGGCGAGCATTTGATTCCCATTCCCGGAACCAAGCGCTTGGCTTACCTGGAGGAAAACGCCGGAGCGGCCGGGCTCGAACTGACGCCCGCAGAGATCGCCGAGCTATCGAGCGTGGTACCGCCCAGCGGAGCCCGATATCCCGAAGGATCGATGGCGTTTGTCAACCGCTAAAGACGGTAGACACTAAATTGAACTAGTGTCCACCGTTCGTCGTTGCCCGCACCACGCGTGCGCCAGAGACCGAGCCGGCCGGATGGCCGGCTTCTGCTTGGACCCGAACCGTAATCGTGGCTTTGCCCGCCGTCAACTCTTTGGGAAGGCGGTGCGTTTCATCGAAGAACCGATTGGCTTGGAAGTGCGGCAACGTCTCGGTGACCAGCATCGTCCCGTCGACGAGAATGTCGAACTTCGGCTTGATCCGCTCGTTACCCCAGTACGTCAGCACCAATTCGTTCGGCGATGCCGGATCGACCTTCATCTTGAATTCGAACCAGCCTCCGTCCAACGGCGTGCGGAACGACCGTCCGTTCGATTCGCGTAGGTCGTTCTTCTCGGCATTCAGATGGTGATCCCGCTCCGGCTGCATCTCTCCGATCCGGAACGAATCGATCGTACGCGCCTCGAGGTCCTTCAGACGCTTCTCTTCCGCCCGGTACGCCACTTCGTTCCGCTCCCAATCGGACTCAGAAAACTCGTCGAAATAGACGGCGTAGCGCTCCTTCGATAGGCTGAAGAACGGACGCATGACCATGTCGTTGGGGCGACCTGCCTCCCGTGTGTCGAACTCCAGACGGCTACCGTACACCGGGTGGACCCAATCGGAAACCGGCCGATCGTTGTTGACCAGAACCGGGATGCGTGGCTCCGGTGAATCGGCCGCTCCCAAGTCACCGGCAAGAACGACGGGACCGTAGAGAACGGCGATCCGCTTCGGGTTGTCAGGCATCGCTTCGGTATGCAGCTTCATGGGTAGCGTAAACGAAACGACGTCTCCCGCCTGCCATAGGCGCTTGATGCCGATGTAGCTTGAGGGCTTCGTCGATCGGACGATAGCTTCTCCGTTAACCGACACCGAGAATGGGTCGGTGGCCCAACCCGGATGGCGAATTTCCAGATCGAAATCGCGCGGGCCGCCGGATTCGACGGTGAGCTTCACATGACCGTCGAACGGGAAGTTCGTCTCCTGTTTTAAAACGAGTCCGGCATCCCTCCAGTGGAGCTCGGTAGGCATGAACAGGTTCACGAATAGACGATCGCCTCCTTTGTGGAAGTAAACGCTGTCGGCGTGCTTCGTGTGGTTCTCCATGCCCGAACCGTGGCAGCAGGTCCAGTTATCGTAGGGAGTGCTGTACTCGCGATGCGCTCCGCTGGATAGGGGAACGAAGTAGCACATCATGCCGGATTCAGGGTCCTGCGACGCCAAGATGTCGTTTAGGTGGGCACGCTCGTAGAAGTCTGCGTACTCCGCCTTTGGCTCCCACTCAAACAAGTGGCGCGTGAGCTTGAGCATGTTGTACGTGTTGCACGTCTCGCACGTGTTGGTGGAAAGACGGTCGCTGAGGACATCGGGCGGCCCCAGATATTCGTGGTTGCTATTTCCGCCAATCACGTACGAGTGGTGGTGGACGACCTGGCTCCAGAAGAACTCGGCGATCGAGTGGTCCTTGGCATCGCCGGTCAGTTCGTAGAGCCTCGCCAAGCCGATCACTTTCGGGATCTGAGTGTTCGAGTGCTTTCCGGGCAGTGAGTCCTTGGCTTCGGCAAGCGGGTCCAATACGTGCCGGTCGTAGAACTTCCGGGCGAGGTCGAGATACTTGGGCTGCTTCGTCAGTGCGTAAAGCTCCGCCAGAGCGTCGTTCATTCCGCCGTACTCGCAGGCGAGCATCTTCTGCCACTGCTCGTCGGTCAAGGCGGATGTCTCCGCGATCATCCAGTTGGCGAACCGTTCGGCGACGCCCAACGCTTCGTGGTTGCCGACAAGCCGATACGCATCGATCAGGCCCGCCAGCACCTTGTGGTGGGTGTACCAGGGCGACCACAAACCGTTCAGATCGAAACCCTTGCTGCGAATCTCACCGCGTTTGACTTCGGCCCAGACCCGGTCCCCATCCGGCATCGCCGCGATGTAGCCGTCGGGACGATGCTTCTGGCACTCCACGAGGTCGCTAACGATCGCATCGACTTTCGTCTTGTAGCGTGCGTCTCCGCTTGCCGCGTATTGCTGAGAACAGGCAGTCAGATAGTGGCCCAGAGAGTGGCCGGCAAGACCGGAGTTCTCCCACCCTTCGTAGATCGGAGCCTTCGGCTTGAGTCCGGAATGTACGCGAAAGCTGTGGAGCAGTCGGTCGGTATCGACGGTCAGGAGGTAGTCGGCGCAAACCTTGTTGGCATGTTCGAACGGCCCGCCGAGGAGCCGGACGTCGCGAAGAGAAAACGGTTCAGCCTTAAGCACTGGCCTACCGTTTACCCCAAGGCCGGTCGATGACGCCGTCAACAGTACGATTCCCGCAGCGAGGGCGATCATTGCTCGACTGCAGCCCCTAGCAAATCAGCCCCTTGACCGAATTGCCGCCATGGCCGGGCGGGTCTTCGCCGACCCAGCGATCGTCCAGTGGCTCACTCGCAAGCTGATAGCGCGAGTCGGTCGAGAGGCGGATCTCCTTGGATTGATTGTCGAGCGATCCGTGTACTAAATAGACGTTGAAGATCAGCAGGTCGCCCATCCGGTACTCCTCCGCCGTCAGCAGTCGCCCGCCGACTCGGTCGCGGGTCGCCCGAAAGTCCAAGCTCAACGCGCCGTACCCGGGATAGCCGGCAGCGGCGACCTCGCTGACATTGTTGCGATTCGCACAGGCCGTGTCGATATCGAGCGAGGCGTAGGTCCGTCGAATCTCCTGATCCTTATGGGAGCCTTCGATCAATAGTAGGCCACCGACGTTGAGGGGAATGTCTCCGAACGGAACCCAGCATGTGTACAGGTTCTTCGAGCCCCGTCCCATGAAGATGACGTCGCAGTGGGGATAGGACCCCAGTCCCGGTTCGATGGCTCGCACCCACGTGTAGTCGAAGTGAGTGGCTTCGCCACCGAGGAATCTCCCAAAGAACCCCATGATCTTATCGTTGTAGATGACCTCGCGGATCTTGGCGCCGACTACCGGGTCCTTGGCGATATCGTGGCTGGAGTTGAGCGATCCACTGGTGCCCGCGATCGCCAGTTCGCGTGGATGCTCCGGATCGAGTCGGCCATCCTCGGCGAGGAGATCGCAAAACGCAAGACGCGTCCTATACACCGGGTCTCTATCGAAGAACCCAGGCAGAAAGAGATAGCCGTCGCGATCCATCCGGCTCTTTAGCGCCTCGGCATCTTCAATAACGTCGTTGCTATCCAGCAGAAACCCGAAGCGATCCGGGCCGGTCTCGAGTTCGATCCCGCCGGATTTGAGAGTGGGCATGGTGGAGGTGCTCATCGTCCATACATAGTACAGTCTGCTTTGGATGTTCGGAACACCGATCTCCGCGAACTCACGGTTCACAGGTTCGAACGAGGATTCTTTTGGACCTATTCGAACGTAAGTATCCGAAGGAATGACCTCGCTTCTTCTCGCCGCCCTCTTCGCCGTCAAGGTCACCACGCCCGATGTCGTCGAGAACGTACGCCAGGCCATCCACAACAGCGCCAATCAGGCCTGGACGGAGACGCTTCTGTCCGGCAGGGCGACGTTCAACGGAGTCGAAGGGCGCTATGCGCTGCAGTTCCAACCCGGTGGCCCATTCGTCCAAACCATCCAGGGCGCCCTCGGTCAGACGTTTGGATCGGACGGCAAGGAGTTCTGGCAGATCGACCGGACAGGAGCCTCCCGACGATTGGCGTTCGAGGACGTCGATCGAACCGAAGCAGTGATTCTCTTGCTCACCGACCGATGGATCGACCCGGCATCGCGGGTTAACGCGACCCTTGAGAAGCCGGAACCCGACCGCAAGATGTACCGAATTCGTATCAAGCCGATCGGCACCGGGCTAGAGGAGCACATTACGATCGATCCCGAAACTTGGCTGCCGACTTCCGCTGAGTTCGAAATCGCTTCGAGCAAAACGGTCGTCGAACTTTCCGACTGGCGAACCGCCGGCGATGTGAAGATTCCCTGCGTCGCCAAAGTCACTAACGAGGGGTTGACCGACGAGTTCAGAGTCGACACATTGAAGCCGGTGTCGCAGCCGGACGACGCGACCTATTCCCCTCACGACAACACGCCTGCCGACCGAACCTACGACACAAGCAAACCGGCTCAACTTGAGACTAAGAGGGCTGCATCGGGCCACGTCATGGTGCATCCCCTCGTGAACGGCAACGATATCGGTTGGTTCATTCTCGACAGCGGCGCCGAGTCGATGGTGATCGATTCGGCGGCGGCAGATTCGCTGAACCTCGCCAAAGTCGGCAAGGAGGCCGTGGTCGGCGTCGGTGGCGCGGTTCAAGAGCCGTTTCGCATGGCAGATACTTTCACTTTGGGTCCCGCAACGATGCGAAACGTGAGCTTCGTCGAGATTGATCTGCATGGACTCGGCGACATCTTCAAGGTCAAGATCGCGGGGATCGTCGGCTATGACTTCTTCCGGAGATTCACCGTCCTCTTGAACCTGAAGAAACCGCTCGTCGAGGTGAAAGACTCCGACACCTACCGTCTGCCCGACGGTGCATGGACCAAGATCCTCTTCAGCACCGGCAACCCGGCGGTAGTGGCTTCCTTCGAGGGTGACCGGCAAGACTGGTTCCGACTCGACACCGGCGCAAGCGGCGCAGTAACGTTCCATGCCCCGGCCGTCGCGAGACTCCACCTCCTCGACAAGCGGCAAACCACGCCGGCGAGCATGGCGGGAGTCGGTGGCCAGACCGAGGCTCGCGTAGGGCGCCTCGCCTGGTTCGAACTCGGCGGACACCGGTTCGAGAAGGTCGACGCCACTTTCTCGCTGGCCAAAACCGGCGCATTCGCCGATAGGTATCTGGCCGGCAACATCGGACAGGACCTGATGGAGCCGTTTACGGTGGTGTTCGATTTCGGCGGTTCAAGAGTCGCCTTCCTACCCAACTAGGCAAAGGACTGGGACCGCCCGAAAGTCGACTCTCGTGCCAAATCGGGGAAATTCTTTCTCCTTGGCGCTATCCGAAACTAATCTTAGAAATCTCACGTATGGCACCCAGAATCTTTATTTTTCTTAGGGCTTAATCTTGATTTTTCCTAACCGATCCTTCCCCGTTGTGGCATTAGGGCTCTTTGCCATCAGCTTCACCGCTTGTGCGCAGACCGACAACGCGATCTCGAAGCGCCATATCTCCGCCGTCAAGACCGATCACCCTCCCGTCATCGACGGCGATCTATCCGATACGGCATGGAAATCTGCGGCGGTCGCCGAGAAGTTCGTCGACGCCCAGAACGGTACGCCGGTGGCCGACCAAACGACCGCGTATCTCCTCTACGACGACAAATACATCTACGTGGGGTTCGATTGCCGCGACTCTCATCCGGAAGCGATCGTCGGACGCGAAACCGTGCGCGATACCAAGTTCCAGCAAAACCAGAACGGCAACAACCTGAACAACGAGGACAACGTCGAGATCGACATCGACCCGTTTCTGTCCCACCAAGGCAATGACTTAAGCCAATTCTCGGTCAACGCCTTGGGAACCCGGTCCGCCTCGCTGGCTGGTGGCCGAGGCGCCAAAGCGGAGTGGAAGGGCGACTGGGACGCCGCCGTCAAGCGCACCGACACCGGGTGGACGTGCGAGATGCGGATTCCGTGGGCGAGCCTCAACTACCCTTCGGGCAAGGAAACCGTCACGATGGGCATCGATTTTCAGCGATTCCAGGATCGCACGAAGGTTTGGTCTTACTGGAGCGACGTCACGACCCAGAACTTCCTGGATCAGGAGGGTATCTGGGACCAGGTACGCGTCCCCAGTTCGGGCTTCAAACCGAGGGTGTCCATCCTTCCCTATCTGCTGTCCGGCATTCAGGACGGAGACACGTCGAGCAAGGTCGGAGTCGATGCGCGTTACACGGTCACCCCTCAGCTTACGGCGGTTGCCAGCTACAACCCGGATTTCTCTACGGTTGAGGGCGCTATTCAGAGCATCCAGTTTTCACACACCGCTCATTCGATACAAGACCGTCGCCCGTTCTTCTTGGAAGGGGGCAACTACTTCTATGACCAGACGAACATCAACGACATCGGACTGTACTTCTATTCGATCCAGGTTCCGAGGTTCGATCTCGGGGCCAAGCTCTACGGGAAGGTGACCCCGGCCGACACCGTCGGCCTCCTCGATACCGACAGCTTCTCCGGCCGAAACGACTTCGTAGGAAGGTGGGAGCACACGTTTTCACCGACATCGAGCGGCGGTGCGATGGTTGTTCAAACGGATTCGCCCGCCGGGCACAACGCGGTCGGCGTGATCGACGACCATCAGCGGTGGGGCAAACTGGCGTTCGAAACCGTCGACGCCAACTCGACCGGTCCCGGCGCCGGCGGCGGATCGAACGTTTTTAGCACGTATTACGCCGACAAGTATCTGACCAGCATGGTTCAGTTCTCCGGCGTGTCCAATAACTTCCTCACTCCGGACGGGTACATCCCGTATACGGGTTACCGGGGGTTCACGGGCGTAGAGGATTGGTCGGCAGCATGGCGGCAGGGCCCGCTGAGAAGCACGGAAGCCACCTTGGTGTGGCTGAACTGGGATCAGACCGACGGGTCGCACTACTTCAGCGGCGTCCAGGGCGCTTACTACGTGGAGACGCGAAGTGACTGGCACGCCGAACTCGACTACGTGGACATGAGCTTTCTCGGCACGCGCGATCACACGATCGGCGCGAACATCGTGACCGGCGCCACGAATCGGTTTCACCAATTCGGCCTGCAGTTCACGACCGGCGAACTCGGCAGCGTCAACGCTACCTCGTTCGGACCGGTGATGACAGTGCGAATGCTCAAGAAGCTCGACGTCAGCTATAACGGCTACATCCTGAATCGGGAAGGAGTCATCCAGCAGCACGTCCTCACCCTGAACTACGAACTCTCGCCGACCCGCTCGTTTGGCGGGAGAGTCGTCTCCCAAAACGCCGATACGAACGCGTACTTCTTCTATCACAACTCGGGCGGAAAGGGCACCGAGTTCTACCTGATCCTCGGCGATCCGAACGCTCCACGCACCGTCCGGAGCATTCAAGCCAAGTGGGTATTTGCCTTTGGGTAGTAGCCACCCCTGCTGCGGCTAGAATAGTCCCTAATGAAACCGCCGATCCTCATCGATATCCCGGAGTGCCTGACTGCACCGCGTACGCTGGTGCGTCCCTATCGGGCGGGCGATGGCGTGGGAATGTTTGAGGCCGTGGACGAATCAAGGGAGCACATCCTGCCGTGGATGCCTTGGGGCCCAGGCCACCAAACTGCCGAGGATTCTGAGAAGCTGGTGAGGACCTTTCGAGCCCGATGGGAGCTTCGGGAGGACCTTCCGGTGGGCATCTTCGAGCGCGAAAGCGGCCGGTACCTCGGCGGCTCCGGCCTTCACCGCATCGACTGGGAGGTGCGGTCCTTCGAAATCGGCTACTGGATTCGAAAATCGGGCGCCGGAAAGGGACATGTCACGGAGACGGTCCAGTTGCTTTCCAAGCTCGCCTTCGAAGCCCTGGACGCGAACCGCGTGTTCATCCGTTGTGCCGCCGCCAACGAGAAGAGCGCGGCGGTGGCCCGTCGTGCCGGCTTCTTCTATGAGGGCCGATTGCGGAACGGAATCAAGGACGCGCGAGGCGTTCTTCACGATACACTGATGTTCAGCCTCATTCCGGAGGACTGGGAGCGTGCCGCGCCGCGAGGCTTGCGGCTCGAACTCTGACCGCTTCGGTCAGGGCTGGATTGCGCGAACCGCCGCGTCGGCCAAAGCGCGAGCAAGCCGGCTCTGGCCCTCGGCCGTCGTGACCTTGGCCTCGTCCTTCGGGTTGGTCAGCACGCACATCTCGACAAGAACAACCGGCGTCTTCGCGTAAATCGAACCGGTCAACGCCCCCTGCCTGGAACCAACCGCCGTATCGAGGTCGGATTTCAGACCGTTGTCCTTGAGGAAGCCCTTCAGGTCGGTTGCGAGGGTTCGCTGGAAACGCTTCGCGATGGGCCCGATTCGTTCCAGAAGCGCCTGATCCGGACCGCGATGGCCGTTGACCGTCCCTTGGCGATCCGGAAAATAGGTCGTGAAGCCGGTACCGCTCGCCGAATCGCAATGAAGCCGGAGGAACAAGTCGGCATGGCATGCGTTGGCGATCTTCGAACGATCCATGTTCCGAACGAACTGGCGCTCCGATGTCTTCGTCATGACGACCCGAATCCCGCGTTTCGTCAGCTCCCCTTGGAGTCGCTTGGCAACGACCCAGGCGACGTGAATCTCAGATACCGACTTCCCGCGCGTCCCCTCGCCGACCTCGCTCGGATGACCGGGATCGATGCAAACGGTAAGCATATGGCCCTTGGCCTGCAAGCACAGGATCGGAATCCACGGGAACATCGGGGTGACGATACCCGGTCACTCGGCGGCGATGAAGTTGGCCCTCAGCTTGTTCACTTCCTGCTGCATCTCGACGAGCTTCTTGTAGATGCCGCCGTCGATCGCAAGCAGTTCGTCGTGGGTGCCGACTTCCGCGATCTTGCCGTCGTCGATGACGACGAGCCGGTCCGCGTTCCTCAGCGTCGAAAGCCGGTGGGCGATCGCAAAGACCGTCCGATTCTCGATCAGCCGCTCGAGCGCCTCTTGGATCATGCGTTCCGTCTCGGTGTCTACGCTCGCGGTAGCCTCGTCGAGCACGAGGATCTTCGGGTTGTGAAGGATTGCCCGGGCGATCGCGATTCGCTGACGCTCGCCTCCCGAAAGGCGCTGGCCCCGTTCGCCGACGTACGAGTCGTATCCGTCGGGGAAGCTGATGATGAAGTTGTGGGCGTTGGCCGCCTTGGCCGCGCCGATGACCTCTTCGAGGGTTGCTTCCGGCCGCCCATAGGAGATGTTGTCCTTGATCGAGCCGGGGAACAGATACGATTCCTGGAGAACGACACCGACCTGCCGTCGGAAGTCCTGGAGGTTGATCTTCTTGAGATCGACGCCGTCCACTTCGACCTTGCCTTGGGTCGGATCGTAGAAGCGCATCAGCAGGTTGATCAACGTCGATTTGCCGGCGCCGCTCGGGCCGACCAATCCGATCATCTCGCCGGGCGCCACATCGAGGTCGATACCGTGAAGCACCTCGCGCGCCTTGTCATAGCCGAAGTGAACGTCGGTGAATTTCACCGCTCCTTCGATTTTCGGCAGGGACACCGCGTCCTCGGCATTCTGAATGTCGATCGGCGTGTCCATGACCTCGAACACGCGTTCGGCCGCCGTCAGCGCTCGCGAAGACCAGTCGATGATGCGTTGAAGCATCATCAAAGGCTGCTGGAGCATCGCGATGTAGGCGATGAACGCGGTGAGCTGACCGATCGTCATATGCCCGGCGAGCACGCCGTTCCCGCCGACCCACCACACCACAAACGTGCTGATGCTCATGGTGAACATCACGACCGGGAAGAAAGTCGACCACGCGGATTCCGCGACGTAGCCGGTCCGGGCCAGATCGGTGATCCGACGTTCGAACCGGTTGACCTCGCGCTTCTCGCCATGGAACGCCTTGACGACCCGGGTCCCTTGGAGAATGCCGTTCAGGGTCCCTCCGAGCCGGGACCAGTTGTGCCAGAAGCGGCTCCATACCCGCATCATCTTGCGCCGGAACCACCGGACCGCCAGCATCACGAACGGAACCGGAATCAGCGCCCAAATCGCGATGTGCCAGTTCATCAGGAATAGCGCGGTCGGAATCCCGATCAGCATGGCCGCCTGGTTGAGCAAGACGGGAATACCGTCGACCAACACGTCGTAGAGCGCCCCTGTGTCGTTCGTCATGCGAGACATGATCGAGCCGACGTTTCGCTTGTCGTAGTAGGCGAGGCTCAGCGTTTGGAGCTTCTCAAATAGCGATCCGCGAATCGAAACCGTGATTCGCATGCCGAGGAGGGCGACGTTTCGGCCGCGTGCAACCTGCACCGCCATCACGACCAGCCGGGTGGCGATCAGCCCCAGTATGAGCCAAACAAAGACGTCGGTCCGGCGGCGTATCAAGACGTCGTCGACGAGCCACTGAGTCAGCTTGGGCGGGGCCAGTTCGAGGAACGTGCCGCCCAACGTGAGGATCGTTCCCCACAGGAGGCGGCCCCGGTATGGCTTTGCATACGCGAAGAGCCGGAGTAGCGTCTGCCCCCGGTTGACGCAGCCTTCGCATACGTCGGAGAATTCGGGGAGCGGCCGAGCGCATCGGGGACACACGCGCATGTTGTCCTCGACGTCCGGCATCTCTTTGCCTTCGAGCAGCGCCTTCAACCGTTTCTCGGCGCCTGCCACTTGAAGCGAGCGCTTGCTGGTCGTGCGAATCAGTTCGACCGTCGTCCCGTCGTAATCGGCCACCAGCGAATTGGCGTCGACCAGGTCTTCCAGTCGAGGGTTCGTCAGACGCGCCATTTCGTACGACGCAAGAAGCTGCTCGCCCAAAGGCGTAGACTCGTAGCGGTAGACCCGTTGGTCGGTGACGACCAGACGCGACGAGCCCAGCACGTTGTCGTGCCGCAAATCGGCTTCGGTGACAAAACGCGGGTCTTCGTGCTCGCCCAGCGGGATCGGTTCTTCGAGAATGCCGGCCATGAAAAGTAACTGACTCTACGAGACGAAGGACTTCGAACTCTGAGCCAAGGCTCTTGTTAAGGGGTTTACCCTATCCGCGCCTAAACGAATCGCAGCGGCTCGTCGGTGACGTCCTCGGGAGCGGGAGTCCAACCGTCGGGAGTCACCGCCCCGTAAACCGCACAGGGGTGTCCGCCTCGGTACGCCCACCCTTGATCGCCATAGCTCCAGTGCCAGTATTCGCTCGGATAGTTCGTCAGCCCCTGTTCCAGCAATGCCTCCGCCAGCAGGTCCCGGTGCCGGCGCGCTTCAACGGAAAGCTTGGGGGCATCGAAGAAGAAGCCGTGGGTGTCGTGGTCGACGTAGGGGGAGAGCACGTCGAGCGCATTGCCGTCCATGTCGGTGATCGCCACATCGATCGCTCCACCCGTAGTGTGCGGGGGCGGGACTACGGTGTCGACGGGCGCCGTGAACTGGTTGACGGTACGCTTGAGTTTCGTTTGCGACCATTCGGGATGGCGCTTGCTCATCATTTGCCAAACCGCCGCATACATCCGGCGCTGGATGAACGGCGCCCGCCAGCCTTCGATGACCTGGATTCGGTACCCCTTCCGCATCAAGGCCTGATTCGCGTTTCGCAGCATTTCGGCGGGCGTCCTGCGCAGCAGCGTCTCGCGTCGATAGTTGAATCGCGGCCGATCCTGCCGCAGGTCCGGACAGAGCTGCAGGAAATCGACCAACTCCTCCCCGTTATCGACGATCTTGACTCGCTTGAGCTCGGTAACCGGTTCGGCTTTGCTGGGCATTGACGTATTTTATCTCGTGAATCGCCCGCTGACCCCATATCCGCTGCCCCGCGTAGCAGGGCGGTAGGATCTGGGTTTGCAGCCCCCCAAGGGGCGAGGCTCTGCCAGCAAAGGGCGCCAGCCCTGGGAACGGACGTTACCGGTCACGACGGCCCTGAAGGGCGGTCCGAGACCATCCCAGGCCGTTGAGGCCGCCCCTTCAGGGCGGGTTTCGGGCGGCGACCGATTCCCAGGCCTGCGGCCTGGGCTTTGTTAGCCTCGCCCTTTCAGGGCTGACGGCGCCGCTTCTAGGCGCGGCCGGCTCGGGGTTTGCAGCCTCAAGGGGGCGAGGCTCTGCCAGTGGCAGTGCTGCAAACTCGAACGGTACGGGCTCGGCGGATTAGTCCCACACTTGCGGTTGCATGCAGTTATTGACATCTTGCCCCAAGTGACTAATGCAGCCAATGCCTGTAGGCTCCGGCATGTACGAAAAAGTAGGCGGTAGCTGCCCCAGTTGCTGTTACGCAACCAATAATGAACGCATTGAGGATTGACTGATAACCTCTGCTTCGGCCAAGTCCGTAAGAGACTAGACAAGCAACCAAACATAACGCGACACTACCTTGCAGGACGGTAGTTGGTTGCAGCCCGATTAGGCCTACGTACCCTCCAACTACAATGATACAAAGCATCAAGAGCAGACGTAAAGATATTTGCGTCAAACCTTCAGCGAGCTCCTTTATTTCTTAGCCATGCAGGTATTAGATTGAATCCCTCGCAAGACTTCATATGTGCCCTAGTTCTTCCGAGTATTGATATCAACGATATGATACGTTGCATATGCAGAAGCTGGTGCCAATAGGACAACAAGGCTCACTTTAACTGGTCCATGCCATCCGGACCCAATTAGACCTATTGTGGCCAACCAAGAACACAGAAACACAGCCAGTTGTCGCGTTAGTTTTCGCATGTTATGTTACAGGGTCTATCTGCAAGAGTGCACCAAGATCCATTATAAGCGCTGTCGTCATAATTGCTCCGATGCAATACGTGAGCGCTTCCTTGGAGAGGAACTCGAGGTCGACGGCAAGGGTTGTGATTACCACTAATATGCCTGCAGTGATATTGATGGAGTAATTCAGACCCTTGGGAAAGTTAGTACACTCAAGAGCAGCACAAGCAAACACCACAGCCGAGGATATGGCGGCAACTGCACCTGGCAAGCAATTAACTGCGGCACAGAACATCGCAAAAACAACAGCCATGAGTACCAAGCTATCCCAAAACTTGTACGCTCCAACTTCGTCTGGATTTACTTGGTAATTACCTGTCGGGTCGACTGCACTTATTGGGTTATTCTTTGCGTATGAAAACCAATTGTTGCCGTTTCTACCGCAATCGGCGGACATAAACCTCCCGCTCCCCGGCTCGTAGTATCTCGCTCGCATGTAGTTCAGGCCAGACTCGTCGTCGTGCTGGTGACCGAGGTTGGCGCAATATCGATTCTTCGGGTCGCCAGCGCCTTGTCCGACGCGGATGTTCCCCCAGGCGTCGTAGGCTCGGGCGTTGTAGGACGTGAAGCTATTGCCGGAAGACCTGGCGATCGTCGCGATCATATTTTCGAAGATCCCGCCGAAGGGAAATGGCGCGTAGCGACATCGGGACCATGGGCATCATACAACGGGAAGACGACGTTCGAGAAGGCTCCGGGGGTTCGGACTCCGCCGGAGTACGTCCCTACGCCTTGCTCTATGTAGTCGATGCCTCGCGCGCCAATCGCATAGCGCGTGACCGTTAGCGTCGAGCCGCTTATGACGGCGTCTTCCATGGGCACTTGTCCGTCGTGATAGTAGTCGGTCGTGACCGCGCCCACTTGCTTGTGGACGCGCATGCCATCGGCGCGGTACAGCGAGTTGCGCAGCCAAGTGCCGCCAGGACGCGTACACCCATCTCGACCGGCATAAAAACCTCTCAGCCAGTGTGCTCACGGCTTCGTAGTTTTGCGTTGCAGCGCCCTCGCAAAGACCGGTATCAATGTGAAAACGACAGAAGCGCCTATCGAGCCGGCATAGAACCAGCGTGAAGACTCCAGGAACGACTGCCGCTGGAGGTTCGCAGCGTGGGTAGCCGACAAGATCGCGATAGCAATTCCCAACCACCGATACGTGATGAATCGCTGTCTCGTGTTGGCTACGGCCCGAAGCGACTCGATCCCAAGTGATACAGCAAAGGCAACCAGGGCCAAGAGTGACAATGCGTGAAAGATATCTTCCATGGCGTGCGACTTTAAGGGAAGGAGAACGCTAGGCACTACGTCTGCATTAAAAAGACCATAACATTTAGTGAATATGCGAAGCACGCCATGACCGCGGCACAAGCCAGTGGACTTGGAACCAACTGTGGCAGCCGTTGCTCCTTGAACAAAATCCGCTGCTCTGGAGAGAGAGACTGTAGGCGAGCAGATTCACTACCACACCAGGATGCGTGCTCCGCAGTATGGCCTCTGCATCGAGGGGAACTAGCGCCATTCTATATGGCCTTACAAATGTTGACCTAAGTCGGGTAGTTGTAGAATCGTGGACAAGACTAGGTATGCAGCAATCAGAGAGGCTACAACACCCGCCGATAACAAAACCGGCCGGCCAATCCCCACCGGAATCCTGTGGATGGCAAACAGGACGATTGAGATTATCCCCCATCGCCCCGCCAGATCAAATCGCTTTGCAGCAAGAGGATATTTGGAGAACTCCAAAGAATGTCCTTTTCTACAAAGTAGGCAAAGCGAAATTGACAAGGTCAAGAGCCATGAAACGGCCAATAATACGAATTCGTGGAAAAAGGTCCAGTCCGTTTCCATATTAGTTGATATCTGCATCGTTCGCGATCATCGTTCCTAGAAGCATTAGTCCATAGGTAAATGCCGATAACACAACGACTGATGCTATCCCGCTGGTCGTTACACCAATCTGAGTTGCGGCGGCCATCATCGTAATCATTCCAGCAAAGATAGTGATTCCGGCAGCTATGTATGACAATACCGTCCCATTGATCTGGTCCCCGACAACTGTTTGTGCGATGGCAAAGCAACCGACCGCGACTCCAGCTGCCCCTGCGGAGAACATCGCTGAACCCAATGTACTTACCGAGCCTATATATGTGAAGCTACACTTGCCGAGACAATATGCCGACATTCCGGCAAAGAAGAAACCCAACGCCACCCACCAGTACGAGGCGGGAACGTAGAGCCGACCGTTCGGATCGCCACGGTCTACGGGCTCGTTACCACAATAGGAAAACCAGTTGATCCCGCTCATTCCCGGATCTTGACTGACGAACCTTGCCGATCTGGAGTCGTAGTATCGTGCCCGCATGTAGATGAGCCCGGACTCTTCGTCTTGCTGATGACCTGCGCTTGCGCAGTAGCGGTTCTTCGGGTCGCCAGTGCCTTGTCCGACGCGGATGTTCCCCCAGGCGTCGTAGGCTCGGGCGTTGTAGGACGTGAAGCTATTGCCGGAAGACCTGGCGATCGTCGCGATCATATTTCCATGGGCATCATACAACGGGAAGACGACGTTGGAGAAGGCGCCGGGGGTTCGGACTCCGCCG
>JARLGV010000092.1 GCA_031292555.1 Fimbriimonas sp. | reverse complement strand
GTACGTCCATCGGAAGCGAACGCACTGAAGCTTGAGCGGGCAATCAGAGACTTCGGGTTTGCGACTTTGGGCCTGAAGGCATCCGATTTCTACGACCCAGATGTCGTCGTTCAACTGGGGCGCGAGCCGAATCGAATAGACCTGATCTCGAGAATCGACGGCGTTTCTTTCGACGACGTCTGGCGTGGTAAGGTCGCTGGGCACCTTGGGAATAGTGCGGTGTGGTTCATTTCGGATGGAACGAAGTTCGCACAACAATGCTCCAAATAATCCAGAACATGAATTCTAAGAAGGACTATATGCGGTAGCCCTTCTCCCAGGGCCTGAGCTTTAGTGGAAGGCCACATTCGACGAAAAATCACGTGTCAATTCAAGTGGCAATAAGTGGTATAGCTCTCGCCGTTGACCAGATACAGTGGCCGGAAGCGAACCTTGTCATCTGTTACGAAGTCGCACCGCGTTCCGGGGTCACGTCGAATCCAGGCGTCAGGTTTCGCCCGGTCGCCATGTAATTCGACATCTTTGTTGGCCACCGCTACGAGGAGCAGCGGGCCGAACATCAACGCGCACCGGTCTGGCGATTGTGAGTCGATGGGTTCGAATCGCAGCGAGCGTGGAAATCTGACGGTGACTTTGTCGCCGCTTCGCCAAGTTCGGTGGACAACAACATGTCCGCTAGGGAGCAAGGGAGATGTAAAGCGCCTGCCATTGACCTCGACCTGGGGGGAGGCGGCGCACCATTGTGGCCTCCTCAAATCCAACGTGAATGCGCTGGCGTGTCGGAGCCGCACTGCGAACTCCGTCGTGTCCGCTTCCGGGTATTCGGTGCGCTGCGTCAACATGACCGTCTGAATTCCAACCTTCCATCGGACCGTCGAATCGGCAAATAGGTTGACGTATAGTCGGCTGGGCGCTTTGAAGTAAATGTCAAGCGGGTAATCGGCCGTTACCTCTGCATATGTTCCGTTGCAGCACGGCCACACATCCCCGAAGAACTCCTTCTTGGCCCCCGGCTGGTAGTCGCTATAGTAAAAGGACTTTCCATCCCGCTCGGGAGGAAGGGCCGCGAGCATGCCGTTCAGCAGAACGCGCTCCATGTTGTCGCCGTACTTCGGGTCGCCGGTAAATCGCAGCAGGTAGCGGTCCAAGTTGACGTTGGCATAGGTTCCGCACGGAGTCTCGAAGCTCTTCTTGCTCGTAGTCAGGGACTCCGCAAGCTTTCCTTTTCCGGCCGTGACGAAGTGCTCATCCGGCCCCCATCCGCCAGATGCGTACATCTGGGTCGTGGTCAGGTAGTCCCACGCACTCTCAGTGGCGCGGAGATACTTGTCGTCGCCGCCGAATTCGTAGGCCTTGGCCGAAGAGCTCAACGAATTGACGTGGCTGTAGGCATGACGCTCAGGCGTGAAGGCGTTGTCTCCGCGCGCAAACACGTCGTAATACTCCTTGCTGTAGTCGTATTGCGCTGCCATCGTGAGGTAACGCCGGTCCTTCGTTAGCTCATAGCATTTGTATAAGTTTTCCGGCAGGGTGTACCATTCATCAGACCGGCGTGGAAGCCGCGAATAGGCCCAATCGGTCATGCGCTTCAGCACGACCAGGGCTTCAGAATTGCCAGTCAGCGTGTAGGCGTCTCGCATCGCGATGCACATCTTGTCGTAGATGTAGCATGGCCATTCGCGCGCAACCTTTTGAGACGCAAAGAAGAATCCGTCGGGAGCCATCGCAACATGGAATCCGTGGACAAGGCGTGCGGTCTTGGCCTTGTATCGCTCATCACCCGTGTTCGCGTAAATTCTCGCGAGCGCGGAAATATACTGTCCAAACGGATGTGCGGCGGCAAACCCATCAGGGTCGTACCAGCCACCCATCGGCTTGCCCGGAGCTGGCAAACCGGCCCGCAGTCTAAAGCCTTGAAGCAGGCTGTCTTCGTTCAGGTCGAGGTAGTAGGACCGCGCTCCCTTCGCTTGGGTGGCCATCGGTCCGCCGGTTACGGCGACATCCTTGTATTGGAACGGTTCAAGCTCAACTCTCCGAGAAAGTTGAGCCAGTAATAGAGAGGCCATAAGCGCGAGCGACATGCTTTCACGATTATGGCGATTGAGACGCTTGCCGTTGCCTCGCGGGTTTCGGCGGTGCCACCGGTAAACCAGCGAGGCAACGGCACTTACGTTAGGCTCTAGAAGGAGAACGTGGCGCCCAGGAACGAAACGTTCTGCGTAATTCAAGTGGCCATTGGGTAGAAACCCAGGATTAGGCAGTGGTCTGCGTAGTCCTCGTCAAATGGGATCCACGGCATACTCACACTGTGATGTTATAATGCCTGTATGCGAACAACATTGGTGCTGTCCGATGCCGCTTACGAAGTAGCCCATGCCATAGCAGTCTCGAAACGCAAAAGCCTAGGGGAAATCGTCAGCGATCTGATCCTGCGACCACAGGGGGCGGGAAGGGGTTTAGCCCAACCCAATGATCTGGGAATCGTCACATTTTCTGCACCAAGCCCGATAACTCCCGAAATGGTCAAGGAATTCCTTGATGAGGAATGACGCAGTGGTCCTTTTGGATTCGAGCGTTCTCATTGCACTTGGCCTTAGCACCAACACAGCGCACGAGCGTGTGACCGATTGGTTTGCTAAACGCGATGGCCGATTTGCCACCTGCCCGATTACTCAAGGCGCCTTTATCAGAGCGGCAATGAAATTGGGCGGAGTTTCATTTTCCGATGGACTCAATGCGTTGGTATCCATAGTCAACCGACCGACGCATCAATTCCTATTGGACGGACTGGAATATTTTCATGTCTCACCAACTGGAGTCGTTGGACATGCACAAGTCACAGATGCCTACCTTGCTCAACTGGCTCGGCATAGCCAAATGCGTCTAGCGACCCTTGATCGAGCACAAACCGCGCTTCATGCCGATGTCGCTTACCTCGTTGAATAGGGGTGCCCCCAAGAATGGCGTAAAGCCGAGAATTGGTGCCCAGGAAAGGAACGTTCTACCTATTTCAAGCAGCGAATAGGTAGAAACTCGGGGTTAGGCGGGGGTTACGCCTGAGTTAGCAGGGACATGTTGGGCTACAAAGTGGGCTGCAGATTTCACTGAGGCGGCGAGTTTAGATAGTGTTTGTTACTGTTCTCTAGGTGATGGTAAGGACGGCCGTCTTGGGCGTGGACCCCAGCGTCGCCGAGATCGTCGCAGTCGTCTTCGCCTTCACCTTAGTCGTCTTGACCGTGAACGTCACCGATGTCTTGCCTGCTGCGATCGTAACTGTGGTAGGCACGGTGGCCTCCGAGCGACTACTCGCAAGCGTGATCACCAGACCCCCAGTCGGTGCGGTGGAACTGATCGTTACCGTCCCGTTGCTCGATTTGCCTGGCGCAACCGATGAGGGGCTCAACGTCAGAGACTTGAGTGTTGGTGCGGATATCGTCAAGGTCGCAGCCTTAGAAACCGTTCCGAGCATCGCGGTCACCGTCGAAGTCGTATTGGTCGCCACGGCGACCGTCTTGACGGTGAACGTTGCCGAGGTCTTGTTGACCGGAACTGTCACGGACACAGGAACCGACCCGGAGCCGGCGATGGACAAACTCACCGGCATTCCGCCGGCAGGAGCCGAGCCGCTCAGAGTCACGGTTCCGGTCGCTGAGGTTCCGCCAGTCAAACTCGGGGGTTTGATCGTAAGCGCCGCCAGCGCAGGAGGAGTTATTTTGAGCGTGACCGACAGCGTCGAGTCGTCCAAGTCGGCGCTGATGCCGGCCGCATATTGTGTTGCCACCGCAACTGTCTTCACTTTGAACGTGGCCACCGTCAGACCAGGTTTAACCTTCACGGAAGCGGGAACCGTGGCTAAGTGTGCATCGCTTGAGAGCATCACAGTCATTCCTGCTGTTGGAGCGGGGCCACTAAGCCCAACCGTACCGGTCGCGGAAGCTCCTCCCACGACAGTCGATGGACTGAGGCTAAATGCGACAAGAGAAGGTGGATTCACTGTCAGGGTGATTGTTTGTGACACCTTTCCGGTTGACGCGGTAATGGTCGCCTCCTCTTGTTTGGATACTGTAGCCGTAGTCACGGGGAAGGTCGCTTCGGTTTGTCCCCCTGCGACGGTCACCGACTTGGGCAGAGTGACTGCCGGGTTATTGCTTGACAGAGAGACGACAAGGCCGTCAGGCCCGGCCTCACCATCGAGAGTCACCGTGCCACTTGACGGGTTTCCTCCTGCAACTTCCGCTGGATCCACGCTAATGTCCTGAATTGTCGGTGGATCGATCGTCAGTTCTGCCGACTTCGTCGCGCCGTTCAATGTTGCTGTGATCGTAGCGGTCGTCGACGCGCTTACGGGGCCCGTCGAAACTGTGAACGTGATCGAGGACTTTCCCTCGGGTACAAGCACATTCGCTGGAACCTCTTCGAACTCGCTGTCGTCAGAAAGCGCCACCCACGTCCCATCCGCTCCGGCGGGACCGCTGAGTGTGACCGTCCCGGTGGAGTCTTCTCCGCCTGCGACTTTCGTCGGGCTCAGGGCCAGTGAACTCAACACAGCAGCTGAGATCGTGAGCGTAGCCGATTGGATTCCGGTCCCGCTGCCCGCCTTTATCGTGACGGTTGTAACCGAATTGACGCCGCTTGTGGTGATCGCAAACGATGCTGATGAGGCGCCCGAGCCAACCGTAATCGACACGGGAACCTTCGCACTCGGGTCGCTCGACGATAGGTTCACCCTCGCGCCCCCGGACGACGCAGCCGCCCACATTGTTACCGTCCCCGTCGCTGACGTCCCCCCGACGACCGAGGTTGGTATGATACTGATGCTTTTCACCGACGGACCTGCCAATCCGGACAAGGACCACACCATGCCTCCGACGGTGTCTGTGCCGAGTTGTCCACCCCATTCAGCCGTTCCAAACAGAACACCTGAGGCGCTAATCGTAACTCCCGTATTGGGCTGGTGCCCATCTGTGACGATCGTTCCATTTGAACTCGTCGCCGACCCTCCAAAATCGTGCAGATCCCAATACCTTCCAGCAGAGGCGATCTCCCATAAGGTGCCGTAGCCATCGTCGTCCTTACCACTCGCTCCGCCATCTCGCGTCGTGCCATACATATTGCCGGCTTGGTCGAAGGCGACGATTTGCATCGGACGGGATCCATCTGGACCGGCTGTTCCGTTAGCGTTGATCACGGTTCCGCCAAAGTCGTGCAGGTCTTTGTACTGACCCGATGCCGTGATCTCCCACACCATTCCGGCAAAAGTGAAGGCGGGATCATTTGCGCCACCTTGGGATGCTGTTCCGTATAAGTTGCCGTTACCGTCGATGGTGACAGCTCCACCGGGATTGGCGCCGTCTGCCCCAATCCCGCCATCGGCGTTGATGATAGGTCCGCCGAAATCGTGCAGATCCTTATACGTTCCGGATGCCGTTATTTTCCAAATCATGCCGGCGCCGAAATTGCCGGCACTATTGGGTCCGCCGCCGCTTGTCGTGCCGAACATGTTCCCAGCCGTGTCGAAGGTTACGCCGGCCGCTGGGTTGGCGCCGTCCAGACCGACCGATCCGTCGGCATTGTGGACGCCGCCACCGAAATCGTGCAGGTCGAAGTAATCTCCTGAGGCATCGATCTCCCAGACGATGCCGCACGAATAGGAGGAGCCTATACTGCCGATATTAGGGCCGCCGTAGGAGGTCGTACCGTACAGATTTCCAGCCTTGTCGACCGAGACATCTGCAAGTGGATTTGCTCCGTCCGGCCCGTACTTTCCGTTGGTATTGATGACTGTGCCACCGAAATCGTGCAAGTCCACATACGATCCCAAAGCTCTAATCTCCCAGACGATTCCTCTGCCGTTCGCGCCGCCCTGGTATGTAGTGCCAAACAAGTTGCCCATGCTATCTACCGTTACGCCGGCATAGGGGCTGATACCGTCTCGTCCTTGAGTTCCATTGGCGTTAACCACCGTTCCGCCGAAGTCGTGCAGGTCCTTGTACTGACCCGCAACCGTAATCTCCCACACCATTCCGCCGCCGTACCCAGCCGCAGCGGTGGAACCGCCCGTGCTAGCCGTTCCATACATATTGCCGGCACTGTCGAATGTGACGCCCGTGTATGGCGAGACGCCGTCGGGCCCGCTCGTTCCGTTGGCGTTAACGACCGTAAAGCCGAAGTCGTGCACGTCCGTGTAAATCGGATGCTGTTGGCCAAAAGCCGCGGCCGCAAGCACCGACAACACGAACATGAGCATAAAACGCATGTTGTTCATGGACTTACCGGTAGGACCATGGGCCAGAACGGGATGTTTCTAGACGCCGGCATCCCGGGTTCCTTTCAGTCCGTCGCAACAGTCCTGTCAGAATCTGTGCGCCGTTGTCGTAGAATACAGGAGTGGCCATTCGTGATTTGACGAATATCAAACAGCTAGCTGATGAATTGACACCGACTCAGCAGATTGAGCTTGCCGAATACCTGTTGCGCAAGAGTCCATTGGGCAAAGTCAATGAGGAAGTAATGCTCAGCGAGGCAGTATTGGCAAAGGATTGGCTACGGCCTGAGGAAGATCTGGCTTGGGCAAACCTCTAGCGGGCGACGTAGTCATAGTTCCGTTCCCATTCTCGGATCTAACACAAACCAAGCGTCGACCCGCCCTGGTTCTTGCAAGTCTGGATGGCGACGACCTCATCCTCTGCATGATCACGAGCCGAAACGTTCGGGACCGGTATGCGATGCAACTTGACGATCCCGATTTTGTCACCGGTGGGCTTCCCGTTCCAAGCAATATCAGACCATCGCGGCTCTTCACTGCAGACGCTGGAATTGTCACGAGCGTCGTCGGCCGTATCTCGTCGAAGAAGCTTCAGGAGACACTTGTCTCTGTCGCTAACCTACTTGCCGGTGGTTCTTGAGTCCTTTCCTAAATCTGGGATACAAGGTCAAAAAACCTAGGTTCAATTGAACCTGAATGGGAGTCTGGTGCCCAGGAAAGGACTCGAACCTTCACGTCCTTGCGGACACTGGCACCTGAAGCCAGCGCGTCTACCAATTCCACCACCTGGGCAAGGGGGAAATCCAAAGATACCCCATTGCCGACTCGGTGTTCAACTTGAACCTAGGGAACTGGGATCTTGCGGACGTGGTTGTGGTCGGAACCGTCGCCGCCGTTGCCGTCGGCAATCCATAGAGTCGACGAGCCCGCTCGCATCGCGATGCCCTCCAGACCGTAGAACTCCGCCCCTGTTCCAGGCGCGACCACGAACCCGGCCGTACCATCGCCTGCCTCCGTCGAGACCAAACCGCCGCTGATGCGGCGAACCACGTGGTTACCGGTGTCTGCCACGTAGACCTGGCCATTCGACACGGCCACGTCCTGCGGCGTCGTGAACGTAGCCGCCAAGGCGGCGCCGTTCTTGAACCCGGCCACCGTCGAGCCCGCGAAGTCGGTTACTTTGCCGGCGAGCGTCACGCGGCGGATGCAGTTATTATTGGCGTCGGCCACCAGAATCGAGCCGTCGGCGAGACGAGCCATCCCGTAGGGTCGGCTGAACCGGGCATCGGTACCCGTTCCGTTCACGTGGCCCACCTGGTCGGCCACCCCTGCGATCACCGTTACCGCCTTGGTGCCGGTGTCGATGACCGAAATCGTGTCGTGCAGGAGGTCGGCCATCGCGATCTTGGTTTTGGAAAGCGCGAGTATTCCGCGCGGGCGCCCCAGGTTGCTTTGAACGACGGTTGCCGTCTTGGACGCCATGTCGACCCGCCACAGGGTCCCAGTCGTTGCATCCTTCTGGCCCTGATCGTTTCGATCGGTGGATACGTACAGGAACCCGTCGGGGGAAAATGTCAGGCCGAAGGGCTGGCCGAAGTTGGCCTGGTGCACGAGCGTGGAAACTGCTCCGTCCGGCCCGATCATCCTAACCGCGTCATTATCGTAGTCCGCAACATAGACACTGCCATCGGGGCCGACTTCAACCTTCGCCGGATTGCCAAACTGGGCGGTGTTTACGTCGCCGTCGACGAAGCCCTCCTGTGGCACTCCATAGACATCCGCCTGATTGAGCGGGGTCCCCGACGCGGTTCCGTTGCCTCCGCATCCCGCAACGACACCTAGACAACCCACTAAAAGACAAAAAGCAAATGCACGCATCGTACAAGTATAGGTGCTTTGCCCATCAGATTCAAAATGAACGGCCCTATTAGCTACCCGCTCGATTTCATTTGAGCACTTGTCCCCGGCTTGACCAGTGGAACGGCGGCCAGCCAATCGGGTACGGCATCGGCTGCGAATGACTCGGCTTCAACTCTGTGTGCGCCGAACAAAGGAAGCTGGAAGTCGATGTCCGGCGCCGAGCGGTCTACGAGAACGCCGTAGCCTACGACCGATCCTCCCGCCGTCTCGATCGCTTTCCGCGAATCGAATAGCGATCCGCCGGTTGTCAGCACGTCGTCGACGATCAATGTGCGAACGCCGGATGCGAGCGTCTTGTTGCGACGGAGCGTCCTCAGTCCGTTTTCAGTTTCGATATACACCGAGGGAAGACCCATCTGGCGGGCGACTTCAAAGGCAATGATGATGCCTCCGGTCGTGGGTCCGGCGACCAATTCAATGCCCGCATCCTTGTAATGCGTGGCGATCTCGCCACACAGAGCGCTTAGCACTGCCGGCTGCTCCAGGATTCGGAACTTTTCGAAGTAGACCTCGGAATGGCGGCCGGATGCGAGGAGAAAGTGGCCGCGCAGAATCGCACCGGATGATTCGAGGAGTTTGCCGAGGTCGACAGGCATGGGCCGATTTTACCGGGCGAACGTCGTTCGCCGCGCAAACTCAGCCATCCATCGCAGCTTGGGCATGCTCGATGCGTCCGCACCCTCCGGGTACTCGTCGCTGATTCCCAGAATCAATCGAGGGCCGAACATCTCGACCACCTTGCCGACGTATTCCTGGAAATAGTCCATCGAGTACATGTCTAGAAAGATGATCGCAGGGACGACGTCGAGGAGAATCTTGTCTCCAAGCGAGTCCTGCATCTCGTCGAGCGTCACGTCCCCCTGAGGGAGCGGCGTCAACGCCTCGATTCCGTCGAACGGTAACCGGCTCATCAAGGGCAGAATCGGTTTGAAGAAGCCGTCGATGTGGCAGTGTGTGTAGATGCCGGCGCTCTTCAACTGGGCGCAGCGCTTCTGGTAGAACGGCTCGAAGTATCGTTCCCAGTACTCGGGGGAGAGCAGTTGGGCATGGATGTTCTCTCCGAAGTTGACGATGGACGCCTGCCCGGAGCGGCAGATTTGTACGTAGAGGTCGTCGTACCCGGCATCTATCTTGGCCATCGTCCGCTCAACCCGCGCCGGATCGTCGGCCAGAGCGTAAATGAGGGTGTCAAGCGTCATCCACTGTTGGCAGAGCGCCTGGTAAGGGCTTTTGGGCACCCAGAATTGGGGCACGCCCCGGTCGCCAAAAACCTCGCAAGACTTGGCGTACCGCTCCCCATCGAACCAATAGGTCAGGTGGTCCAGTATCCAATCCAGAATGTCGAAGTCGGCGAGCGACTTGATCGGGTAGTCAACGGTGTACCACATGTCGTCTTCGTTCATCTGGTACTTGCAGACCCAATCGCCACGTGGCGTCTCGACGATCTCGGTGAACGTCATCGGCGTCACGTCGACGCGCCGCTTGGTGAAGTGCTCCTTGATCCGCATCGGACCAGTCAGGCCGGTGAAGTAGTCGATGTAGCGAAGGGAAGAGCCGAGTTCGTCCGCAAATTCGAACAGCGTGAGGCCCGCAACCTCGGGAGGAAGGGTGCCCTTACGGGCAGAAAGAGCGAACCAAGGCTCGAATCGCGGTTGGAAGAGCAAGTGGGGAATCGGTTCCCGCTGGAAAACCCGCAAGTTGATCTCTTTCCGGCTCAGCGTCTCCGAAGCGATCGGACCGTCAGTCATCAACATCACTGACGAACCCGGCGCCTAGGAGTTGCCGTTGCCCTTCGGGCTAGGCTTGGAGGCGCGGAAGCAGCCCCAAGGGAGCGAGACTGTGCCAGCCCAGCGGACGCAAGCCCTCGGTGCGGAGGCGGCGCAGAATTCAGCCCTGAAGGGGACGCCTCAACGGCCTCTCAGGTTATGCGAGCGGCCAATTGTGCTCCGCGATGAGGCGTGGAAGCAGCCCCAAGGGGGCGAGACTCAGCCAGCCCAGTGGCGCAAGCCCTGGGTGCGGAGGCGGCGCAAAATCCGGCCCTGAAGGGGACGCCTCAACGGCCTCTCAGGTTATGCGAGCCGCCCATTGTGCTCCGCGATGAGGCGTGGAGGCAGCCCCAAGGAGGCGAGACTCTGCCGCCCCGTGGCGCAGGCCCTGACAGCGCAGGGTGCAATGAAGGTCCTACTCGACTCTGTCGGGCTCGGCGGATTTGGCTCGGAAACGGCGGGCGAAGGCGGACATGAGGCCGCCGATCGTCAGGATGCCAGTGCCCAGCCAGACCAGGATCGTCATTGGCTTGTAGAAAAGCACGATCGGGTAGAGCGGGGGAGAGAACATGAGCTGGAGCGAAACGCTTCGGTCGGCGGCGTTCATGCCAAGCATGCCCATCCGGTACATGGCACCGACCTGAGGCAGGTCGTGTTCCGGGCCGTCCTGGCCGATGCGTAGAGTCGGCGTCACGTCGTACGTCTTTTCGCCGTCCACGATGTGGAGTTCGGCGCCGAAGGTGGTGCCGACCGTCCCGACCTCACCTTGGCGGACGAACTTCCGATAGGTGATCGTCATGCTTCCGATCGCGTCGCTGGCGATCGTTCGGGTCTCACCCTCATGGAACGTCTCTGGCTGCTCCCATGCGTATACGTCGGGCTGGGCCATCGCCATGTAGAAGTCATGCGAGAGGTGCTTGTCGATATAGGGCCAGACCATCGCGGTCGGAGTGCCGCCATCCCCCTCGTAGTAGTACAGGCCGGGATCGGCTTCGAACTTTTGTCCGTCGGGCGAAGTGACCGAGAACCGGACCTTGCCGTCTCGGTCGTCAATCGACTTGCTGTCCAGCCGGTCGAAGGCAATCTGGTATCCGAGTAAAGTAGTCGGGCCCATCGCCGGATCGACCACCCCGCGGTCGGTCTGCTCGAATCCGCGGCTGATGATCAATCCCGCAAATAGGATGGCCAACCCGGCATGCGCCACAAAACCGCCAAGGGTCAGCCTCGACCGCTTCACGATCTCCGCAATGCGCCAGATGTTCGCGATCAGGGCGAACAGACACACGAAGATCAGAACCGCCATCCACGGCATCAGCGCCATCCGGAAGCCGAACGGCATCCGAACCGAACTCCCGGGGACCATGTGAACGCCGATCTTCGGGTTCTGAATCGCCACCAGAGCGAACCCCGTCAAACCGGCAGTAACACTGAGCACGGAAACGATCCGGTCGAACAGCGCCTTGAGCGTCATTCCGCGCCATGTGACGAACGGCGCAACTGCCACGAGCAGCAAGATCGGGATGAAGAACCAAACGACCACCATGTGGTACTGCGCCTCTTCCACCGCTCCGCCTTTGCCGGTGCGAAGCGCGCTCCACCATGGCCAACTCATGCCGACCGTAATCCCCGCCGCCAAAAGGCAAAGCAGAAGCGTGCCCGTGCGATAGAAGTTCTCGCGATCCAAACCTTCGCCGCCGCCCTTTTCAGATGCCTGAGCGAGTTTGCGGCCTCGGACAACGTAGAGCACGATGAACGCGGCACAAACGGCGATAAGGAACGACTTCAGGACTACTAGCGCAGATCGGTCCATCGAGGCAAATGAGTGCAGGCTGACCTTGTCGAGCAATCCGGAGCGGGTAAGGAACGTGCCGTATACGAATGTGAGGAAGGGAAGTCCGCCCAGAATCAGATTCGTGCCGATCCAGCGTTTCTTGGTAACTTGGACGATGATCCCATGGATCAGCGCAGCGGTGAAGATCCAGGGAACGAAGCTGACGTTCTCAACCGGATCCCAGGCCCAGAAGCCACCCCAGCCCTGTGTCTCGTACGCCCACATGCCTCCCATGCTCAAGCCCAAGCCGAGGATCGAAGCGCTGACCAGCGTCCAAGGCCGAGCAATCTTGACCCAGTCGACGGTGTTGCCAGTCAGCATGGCCGCCACACTCAGGGCGAACATCACGGTCAGCGAGCCGAAGCCGAGGAAGATAGTCGGAGGATGGATGACGACCCAATAGTTCTGAAGGGAAGGTGTCATGCCCTGTCCCCGGTGGGGGACCTTTAAGGCGCCGTTGAGAACAAATTCCTTGATCGTGTCGAAGGGCGTTTCGTAGGCCAAGATGCCGCAAAGGCATGCAAGGAAGACGCTGAACGTGATCGCGTACCACCGGCGATAGGCGCCCGTGCCTCGGAACGCTAGCATCCCAAAGAGGGCCGACGTGCATGCCCACAATAGGAAACTGCCTTCTTGAGCCGTCCAGACTCCCGCGACCTTGTACTTGAGGGCGGTGGACGTGTCGCCGTGGGCGAAGACGTAACGGAACTCAAACTGATCGGTCACGAACAGCGCTAGGAGGCAGCCCATCGCGCCGAGGAGGCTCAATGCACCAGCGAAAAAGCAGAGGGTGGCGGGCTTGCCGAGCGAAGGTTTCTTCGGCTGTAATAGCCACAAGACGACGCTGAGCGCAAAAAGGGCGATCCCGAAATCAATCAGGTATCCGCCGCTCTTTCCAGCCCAGATCGCCCACTGAGGTGCAGTTGGCAACTGCTGTAAGAGGTCGTTGTCCAAAAACTATTCCAGGAGGTTAATTGCTTGCTACTTTTCGTTCGGCCTCGTACTTCGAGGGGCACTTTACGAGGAGCTTGTTTGAGACGAACTCGCCTTTCTCGATGCCTCCGATAGCGACGACCTTTTTGACTTCCGCGAGATTGCTCGGCATTTCGCCTGTGTGGCGAACCATGATCGTGTCACCGTTTTCGTCTTTCAACTCAAAACGAAGCACATGGGCTCGGGCATCCGCGACGAGCGTGTTCTTGACGACATCGCCCGCGATATGAAGCTGATCACCCGATGTTTGCTTGGCCTGGGCAATGGTCACGAACGGGCTGGCGCTCGATAGAAACGCCATAACAACCGCTCCGAGTGCAAAGACCGTGAATACAGCGGTGATAATGGGACCCTTTTTCATAACTGTTCGACTAGAGGATACCGAATCCTAAGTCAAGATACGCTGGGAACCCTATGTTCCGTCTCTCTGTTATTGGATAAACTGATGTCAATGTTTTCAAGTAGACGGAAGTCACTACAGGCTGGCGCGGTAGGGGCGATCCTCCTGGCCGCGGGCGCTACGGTTCTTGCGCAGCATCCCAATATGGCTCCCATTCCTCCTCAGGACACCCACAAGGCGTCGCCCTTGACAAAGCCTGCTTACGGGAACCTTTACATGTCGACGAAACTGGGCAGCTTCAAGATGTTGGAGTACAACGACGACGCTCAGCCCGAAGGGCATTTCGAGATGTCGTTCTCCGGCACCGTGCTCATCGACACGACCGAAGCGGTCAAGCACAACCGGAACCTCACGACCAGCGTCAAGGTCGAGGGGAACGTGCGGCGCGAGCTTCAATATCATGGCCGGGATCTGTACCATGGCAAGGGCAAGCTGATCGTCGACGGCGGATGGCACGCGATCGAGTTCTTCGGCGAGGATCTCGACGCCAAGCTGAACGGCTATGCGGTATTTCGGCTAACCGGCGAATTCGACAAGAACTTGGATACCGGCTACTACTGGTACGACAACGGCAAGAAGTTCGACTGGGGCACCGGCGGCAACCAGCCAACATGTCCGAAGATCGAATACGGCATTCAGAAGCCGAAGATCAAGATAAACGGCAAGGGCGGTTAGGGCCTCTCCGTGCTGGAGAGCACCTTTCTTCATATTCCCGGTCTGACGGTCGCGAACGAAGCGGCGTTGTGGCAGGCCGGGTGTCTTTCTTGGCGCGATCTCTCCGAAGGCCTCGACCGTTTCTCGTACGGAGACGTCGAGCGCTCGGTAGTCAAGCGAACCTTGGACAAAAGCTACAAGAGCCTCGAAAAGCGGGACGGCGCATTCTTTAAGAAGGGCCTCGGCCTGAAAGAGGCTTGGCGGGCCTATCCCGAGTTCAAGGACTCGTGTCTCTACCTCGATATCGAAACTGACGGGGGCCGCTCCGGCGCCTCGGTTACGACGATCGGAATGTTCGACGGCGTCGAATTCAAGTGTCTGATCAAGGGCCAGGACCTCGACGAGTTTCCTTCCATTGCCAGCCAGTACGGCATGCTGGTGACCTTTTTTGGCGCCAACTTCGATTTGCCGATGCTAGAGAAGCGTTTTCCCGGCATCCGCTTCAAGCAACTGCACCTCGATCTGTGCCCGACCCTGCATCGACTCGGATTGAGAGGCGGACTGAAGAAGATCGAGAAGCAGCTTGGAATCGAAAGGGGGGACGATACCGACGGTCTGGGCGGGCTCGATGCGATTCGCCTTTGGAGAAGGTACACCCTTCTGGGGGACGATCAAGCGCTCGAGACGCTTATCGCCTACAATCGCGAGGACGTCGTGAATATGGAGTACCTTGCCGGTTACGCCTACCAGCACTTGAGGGACCTGACTTTCCCAGCCTCCCAGACAGTCTAGAAACGAGTCAGATCGCGCCGCCAGATCAGCTTTGCCTCGTCGATGCCATCTCCGTATCCGTTTATCGCGATCGACAAGATGCCAAAACCGCTCGCCCAATAGAATCGGCAGGCGGCCGGATTGGTGTCCTGGGTCTCGACGAGTACCGTGCCGTCGCCCAGGCCTTCAAGCCAGGATAACCCTGCAGAGAGCAGGGAACAACCGATCCCCATGCCGCGGCTTCGAGGATCGACCCGGACATCGACGATGACTGCCGCAAATGGGAAATCGCCGCACAGCGCGTATCCTTGACCGCCCGGCGCCACGATGATGCCACCCAACCGGGCCTCGCCATCGAAAGCGGCAAAGATTCCCCAACTTTCCATCTCGAAGCGAATGGCCAGTGACGTTGGACGCTCGTCGAGGACCGCGTCGTAGTCTTTGACTCGTTCCGGCGATGGAACCTCAACTACGGTTCCGTCGGCTGCGAGCCGTGCCAGGTCCACACGCGAGTTCGATTCGTAGGCGATCGGAACCGACTCGTAATCGGGCAGTCGCTCCGGCCCTTCCCGAACGATTCGGACATCCAAACTGCCCTCCTACTTCGTGCCCAGCATGCCGATGATGCCGCGCGGACCGTGGGTGCGGTCGGAAACCGTACGGAAGGCCTGAATCGCTCGACTGGTCGCGTCGTCGTCGATGTCGCCGTGAAAGACGAGGCGCAGCCGATTGGCGCCGACTGGGAAACAGAGGAGGCCCTCCTGCTTCAGCCACACCTGCCAGTCGGTGGCGGGGGCTTCTGTGGTCACAAGGACCATGTTGGTTTCGACGGTCTCAAGGTCGACGCTGATGCCCGGAATTCCGCCAATCGCTCCTGCTAGATTCTTCGCTCGCGCATGATCCTCCGCAAGGCGATCCACCATCTTGGTCAGGCTTACGATGCCGCAAGCAGCTAGGATTCCTGCCTGACGCATGCCGCCGCCGAGCCTCTTACGCCAGATCCGTGCCTTGTCGATCAACTCCGTCGGTCCGCAGAGCACCGATCCGATCGGCGAGCGGAGTCCTTTGCTTAGGCAGACGCTCACGGTGTCGACGCATCGGGTGATATCGTGGACGGGCACGCCGAGGGCGACTGCTGCATTGAATACTCTCGCCCCGTCGAGGTGAATCTTAATGCCGTGCAGGTCGGCAATTCCCCGATACGCCTCCATGGTCTCGAGCGGTATGATCGCGCCGCCCGCCCGGTTGTGCGTGTTTTCAAGGCAGAGAAGCGCCGTTCCTGGCGTGTGCAAGTCCCTTTTGAGTATTCGGCGCTTGATCTGCTCGGGATCCATCGCTCCGCGATTCGATGGAAGGGTCCAACTTACGACGCCGGCCAGCAAAGCAGGAGCGCCGACCTCGTAGTAGAGGATATGCGCCTCCTCCTCGATGAGGATAGCGTCACCGCGCTCACAGTGAGCGGCAAGGGCGATTTGGTTACTCATCGTTCCGCTAGGAACGAAGAGCGAGGCTTCCTTGTCGGTCATCTCGGCGGCAAGCGTCTCCAGTTCGATAACAGTCGGATCGTCGCCGAGTACGTCGTCCCCGAGGGGAGCATTGGCCATCGCCTCATACATCTCAGGCGTCGGTCTCGTGACGGTGTCGCTTCGCAGGTCGACGAGGCTCAAGACATCGGTAGGAAAGGCTGGACTGCTCACCCTCTGGTTTTACCAGGGTTGCGCGCGAGGATCTGCCAATGGTCGATAGGCGACGACCTACCAGCGACAGATCTCTGTGTACGTGTCGAAAACGGTTGCCGGAGGGTTACCGGCGGTTGGCCCGCTGGCGGAGCCTTTACGGCTCACAGAGTCGGGCATTGATCCTCCTTGTCAACATTGAGCTTGGCAGGCAATCTCGGCGAAGACTAGCTCTTCTCGGGCTGCAACTCAATGCTCTCGTTTGGCTTGGTCTTGAACGAGAATCGCGGCCCTTGCAGCGACTCCGCCGGGACGGCGTTGCGAATCAGCCTTACCCTTTGCTCGGGCCAGGGGTTCTGGACCGTGCAATCCCGCCCCTTCTCACTTGTAACCACTACGTGGGAAATGTCGCCGCGTTTGAACTCGGCGGATACTAAGAACGCTCCGACCGCCCTCAAATGGCCAAAGCGCGCATCCTGATCTTGTGGCCAATCGGGGAAGAATCGAATGATTCCTTCATGGCTCTGCATCAGCATCTCGTTGATGGCAAGGAAACCGGCCACGTTTTCGATTCCGCCGCCGCCATAGGTGAGGACTAGATTCGGCATCGACCGGTGAAGGCACTCCCCATGCATTTTCGTCAAGATCAGGCTAGGGTCGATGCCCAAGCGGGCGCATGCGGTGTACCAGGAGGAGAAGCCGTTGTCGTCCGACCAACGAGCCATCGCATCGATCATGTTCCGCGATATCTCGAGGAGTCTGGGGTCGCTATCCAGCCCAATTGCTCCGGCGGGGAAGACGTGCTGGATCCCGAGCGTGTTTCCGTCTACCCATGCCGTTCCTTGCTCCGAGTACCGAAACACCTCTTTGCCGTCGCGTACTTGAACCGGATACGGGCTCAGCCGATCGAAGATGTCACGCCACTTGGCCCTCTGGACTTCGTCGACATTGAGGTCTTCGCTCATCGAAATCAGGTTCTTGAAGAGCGTGTGAACCAGCCCGAGGGAGAGCACGCCGTTCCGATCAGGACCCGAACCCTCGTGAATCGAGTCGTTCTCGATCACATAACGGCCTCCCTGCAGTTTCAAGTAGTGCTCCCAGAAGTCGCCGACCTCCCGAAGGTAGGGGTAACCGACCCGTCGCAGGAAGTCGAGATCTTGCGTGTACTGATACTGCCAGATGAAGTTAAGGGCCGCATAGGCTGCGTCCGAGCGCTGTCCCCAGTCTCGGTCCGGATCTTCGGGAGCGAGGCCCCAGGGACCGATGCAGACGGGGAAGTGAATCCCTTTCCAGCCGTGCCGCTTCGCCATCTTCTTACCGTTCGGCACCGATTGCATGAGAGCGTCGTAGAACGGCAGCGACAGGTCCGCGTGGTTACTCGAGTAAACGATGTAGTACGGGGCTTGGAAGTTGTAGTTCAGGTGAAAGTCGCCGTGCCAACCGGGTTGGTCGGTAGTGACCCAGTTGCCCCAAAGCCCCGGCGCGACTTGCCCCGCGCGGCTGCAGCACGCGACGACGTAGAGCGCGGCGTACCAATGGCTCTCGATCGTTTGGTCCGGAATCTCGACAAAGCTCCTCGACCAGAAGGTTGCCCACCACTTTCGGTGTTTGGTATTCAGGTGCTCGACGTCTGTTGTCCTAAGGAGCGAAACCTGTCTCTTGGCTGCCCATTCGAATCGCGTCGAATCGAGATCGCTCACCACTGCGGAGACGATTGTCACCGAATCGCCCGGTTGCAGGCTGAAATGGAGCCCTACTCCAGAATCGGAGCCGATGATTCTCGTGGCGACCGAGACGCGCCTGGAGTGTCCAGGGAGGCTGTCTGCCCTCCTCTGAAACCGGCTGATCCGGTGCGACATGTCGATAGCCGGCCGCTCGATACCGGGCGTTCCTTCGGCCCCAACCGTTTGGCGGACTGATCCATCCAACGATGTGGCCCCGTTGTTCTTCAGTTCGGTGACGAGCAGGTTCTCTTGTGCATCTACCCAACTTCGGCTCTTCACCGAGTTGGCGCCTCGAGTGAACTGGCTCCGGACTTCGGCGAGCGCCATATCCTGCTCCTGGTGATAGCTCGCGCCAGTGAGAGCGGGAATCGTGAGTCGGATCGCTCCGACCGTCAAGATGCTCGCATTGCCCGGATCGCGCCTCCAGAAGTCGTTCTTCCCTATCCAATAGACTTGTTCATCGGGAGTGCCCGCGACCACGACTCCCATCCCACCATTTCCAAGAAGGGGGCCATCCGGCATGCCGGTGGTCGGAACGTGCTTTGGGGGCTCGGTGAATACGGCGGTATGTTTGGCGACTCGATCGAGAATGCCATCCATCGCATGGGAACTGGCCGAAAGAGAAGCAAGAAGGCCAAGAAGAAGGAAAACGTGGGCCGAGTGGGTCATACGGAATCGCTCGCCTGGTGAGCATACCGCGACCCTTATCGGTATCTGGAAACAGGTACAACCCGGCCATGCGCGCTTTACTAGTTGGGGCAGGAGGAATGGGAAGGGCCTGGGGACGCAACCTCCTCGCGAACGAGGACACGGCATTGGCCGGTTGGATCGATATACGGCCGGGAGTTGCCGCCGAAGCGGCTCAGGAACTCGGAACCGAGCCGGAATATGTCGGAGTCGATTTGGAGGAGGCGATCAAGGCGCTCGCACCGGATTTTGTGGTTGACGTCACCTCGCCGTCCGGTCACTGCGAAGTTACGACGACTGCCCTGGGGCATGGAATCCCCGTGATCGGTGAGAAGCCGATGGCGACTGACTTGAGCGAGGCCAAGGCGATGGTCGCCGCCTCGGATAGGGCGGGGAAGCTCTATATGGTAAGCCAGAGCAGGCGCTATGATGGACGTATCCACGCCTACCGGAAGTTGATCGAGGAGAACCTCGGTGCACTCGGCATCCTGAATTCCGATTTCTATATCGGAGCTCATTTCGGCGGCTTCCGCGACGAGATGGAGCATGTCTTGGTCGTCGATATGGCGATCCACACATTCGACGCCGCCCGTTTCATCTCACAGGCAGATCCCGTTTCTGTCTACGCCGAGGAGTTCAATCCAACTTGGAGTTGGTACCAAGGGGCGGCGGCGGCGACCTGCCTGTTTGAGATGTCGAACGGCCTGCAGTACACGTATCGTGGCTGCTGGTGCGCCGAAGGTCTGCACAGTTCTTGGGAGGGTGACTGGCGCGCGGTGGGCGTGAACGGAACCGCCCTCTGGGACGGCCACGGCGATCCGCGCGCCCAGGTTGTGGAGGAATCCGGCGGATTTCATTCGAAGATGCGCGACGTCGGCGAAGAGTCCAAGCCGGTCAAAGGCGGCATCGAGGGTTCCCTGGTCGAGTTCGTCCGCGCCCTCCGCACCGGCGAGACACCCAACGGCGAATGCCACGACAACATCAAGAGCTTCGCCATGGTCTGCGCCGCCGTAGAGTCCGCCATCCGAGGAGAGCGAGTCACGATCGCCGAGATGATGGACTGATTGCGGGATACGCGAAGAAGCGAGACAGGAAGTAGCCCCAACGGGGCGAGACCCGGCCAGCCCAGTGGCGCAAGCCCTGGGTGCGGTGGCGGACCACATTCCGGCCCTGAAGGGGACGATTCAAGGACCCTTCGCGATAGGCGAACTATTTCCTCATGGGGCCGATCGCCGTGCCAGGAATCCTACACCCCAGCACTGCCTAAACGAGCGTCGCCAACAACTCGCTCGTCTCGACCAGCGCGTTGTCGAACCCGTTGACGGCGAAATCGATTTGGTCCTCGGTGATGATGAGCGGCGGCTCAAATCGGAGGACTCGGGGGTTGTTGAGGGCGTAGGCGACGCAGACGCCGTGGTTTAGCAACTGGGCCACGACCAACTCGCCGACTTCGTCCTCCGCAAACTCTAGACCGATCATCAGGCCCTTGCCTCGCACCTCGGCGATCAAGCGGCCGTGTTTGTCGGCAACGGTCTGAAGTCCCGACTTGAGCAAATCGCCCATGGCGCGGGATCGCTCGACAAGGCCCTCCTCGATCAGCGTCTCGATCGCCGCGAGGCCGGCAGCGCAGGCAAGCGGATTACCGCCGAACGTGCTGGTGTGCGAGAGAGGGTTCTTGTTGTAGATCGCATCCCATACCGCCTCGGTTCCTACCACGGCTCCCAACGGCATGACCCCGCCTCCGAGCGCTTTGGCAAGCGTCATGATATCCGGCGCCACTCCGTCGTGGTCGCAGCCCCACATCTTGCCGGTTCTCCCAAGACCGGACTGAACTTCGTCGAAGATCAGGAGCGCACCGTGCCGATCGCAGGCCTCTCGGAGGATGTTTAGGTAGCCGACCGGCGGAATTTGAATGCCGCCTTCGCCCTGGATCGGCTCGACGATCATACAGGCAGTGTCGTCGTCGATGACGTCGCTTGCCGCTTGTCCGTCGCCGAACGGGACGAACACGACGCCCGGAAGTAGCGGTTCGTATCCCTTACGATATTTCTCGCGGCCCATGACGGAAAGGGAGCCCAAGGTCTTCCCGTGGAAGCTCTCCGTCGTCGAAACGATCTTCGTACGTCCGGTGACGCCTTTGGAGAACTTCAGCGCGGCTTCAACCGCCTCGGTGCCCGAATTACAGAAGAACGAGAACTGAAGGTCGCCCGGAGTGATCTCTGCGATCTTCTCCGCCAAGTCGGCGCAGTTCTTGGAGAAGAACGCCTTGCCGCTCAGTGCGAGATCGTCTAGCTGACGCTTGACCGCTTCTACGACTTTTGGATGGCGGTGGCCCAGGCTGAAGGTGCCATATCCGCCGAGACAGTCCAGAAAGCGGCGGCCCTCGTGGTCATAGATGTAGCAGCCCTCGCCCCTCATCTCGACGCCGAACCCGGCGAACGCCATGAGCTTGGCAAGGTAGGGATTGATGTGCCGAGAGTACTTCTCGATCACGTCTGAGTACAGAGCGTCAGCATCCATGAGGGGCAGTATACAAGGGATCGTTGACCTTTCCGAAGCTGATTCAGCCCGAGAAGTCGCTCCAAAACAGCACAGTTAACGCATCATAGGAACGGCACGCTTCGAAGGATACTTCTTCTCAAGTAAGTGACACAGCTTCCGGAATCCGGCGAACGCTACCGTCTTTTGCTTACCCCGAAGGAGCAGCACACGCCCGCCTTTAACTTCGGCTGGAATGAACGACGGGCTCTCGTTGCCTTCCTCGTCGATCTTCAGTTCGATGAATCCACTCCGGCTCGGCAGGTTGGAGATCAAGTTACCCATCGAATACATGATGAGCTTCCCACGGTAGAGCTCGGCTCCCTGTAAAACGTGGGGGTGGTTGCCCCACACGACGTCGGCGCCCGCATCGATGAGGGCGCGGCCCAAACCGACCTGATAGGGGGTCGGAAGGGGCTTCCGTTCGATCCCCCAGTGGATGCCGACCACCACCCAATCTGCCCCGTCGTGGGCGTTTGCAATCCACGCCTTCAGTTTCGCTTGGGCCTTCTGCCCAAGATCGCCGTGCAGGTTGAGGACGCCAACTCCGGGGCTGGTCCGAGTGGCCGGAGTGGTCTTGAGGAGAGCCGCCGTGGTTTGGAACGCCATCACCGACAGCAGAGCCACCGTTTGGCCCGACGGCAACTTGCGAATTGCGGGGCTCATCGCGGCATCGGCATCGACTCCGGCGCCCGCGTGTCCGATCTTATTGCGGTCGAGGAGCGCAGTCATCTCCCTGAGGCCCGACCGTCCGTAGTCCATAGCGTGGTTGTTGGCAAGGGTCACCATCCCGATGCCGGCATCCTTGACGAACTTGATATGGGATGGGTCCGCCTTCAGGATGAACTGGTCCTTCTTCTTAAGTTCGGCTGCCGACTTACGCGCGGTCTTTGTAGTCGCGTGGGTTAGCGGGATCTCCAGATTGCCGAACGCTACATCGATCCTTCGGGTCAATGGTTTGATGTCCGAGAGAGTCTTGGCCGACGGAACAATGCCGTTGAGCATGATGTCGCCGCCGAACAAGAGCGCGGCGCCGTGTGCAGAGAGAGCTGCCGTGCAAATCAGGAACACACGAAACAGGACGTGGCACCGGCTCCGTAAGGAGCAGAACGTCCGATTCACTCGCGTCGCCTAGGTCCATGAAAGGTAACTTATCGAGAGATTCCGTCGTACGAAAGGGGCGGATAAGCCTGATCGTCCATTACATCTCAAGACCAACTTATGATTTCTGCCCGATTCTCGTTGCTCCTTTCCATCTGCCTTGTCTCCGCCTTGTCGTCGGCGAGGCTGGACGGCGTGCTTCTGCGCAAGACCCTCAAATCGGGTATCGAAACCTACCACCTCGTATCGGTCGTCAAGCAAACAATCACGATGCCGGATAACGGAGGGGACCAGGCCCTCGATATTTCGCGCACTGCGACCTATACGTTCAAGATTGGCGCCGTTGATCAGGCAGGCGGCATTGCGCCCGTCGAACTCACGACGAAGACGGACCAGATCGATTTCAAGGGGGCCCTGGCTGAACTCCTCAAGAGCCAGAGCGACAACGACTCCGACTCCAAGACGATGAAGGGCAACATCGACGAGCTCAACCGATTCGTTTCAGCGGACGCGTCAAAGGTCGATCCGATGTCGGTCATCAACGGTTCGACCAATACCTCGGTGGCGGGTCTGTTCATCCAGTTTCCGGAGAAGCCCGTCAATATCGGCGACACCTGGGATGTGACTATTCCGAAGGGACCCATCACCGGAAAGAAGGACCAGAAGTTGACCGCAAAGCTGGTGTCCCTGACGAAGGTCGCCGACCGGGACATCTATGTCCTCTCGCTTATCGGTAAGGTGAAGACGGATATCGACGTTGCCGAACTGGTGAAGAACAGCGACGAGCAAGTTGCCGGATTCCTGGGGCAGCTGAATATGGTCATCACTGGCGATATCGAATTCGATTGCCAGGCCAACGTAGACAAGGCGACCGGACAAACCCTGTTGATGACGATGAAGACGTCCACCAATCAGACGATGGTCACTTCAGACAAGAAGTTCAAGTCGAAAGGGACATCCAGCGTGACGCTCGCCCTTCAGCCGTAGCGGTTGCCCTAAGATCCTGAAGCGGTCGCCCTAAGATCCTGAAGCGGTCGCTTTCGACCGATCGAGTTCGTCACGGGTTTCGACAAGCGCGAGGACGCCGTCGCGAATGTGGAAGATCCGGTCGGAAACATCCAACATCTTGTGGTCGTGAGTTGCGGAAATGATCGTCACGCCGCGTTCTTGATTGAGGCTCCGAAGTAGATCGATAATCTCCTGTCCGGTTTTGAGGTCCAGGTTGCCGGTGGGTTCGTCCGCCAGGATGATCGAAGGATTGTTCGCAAGGGATCGGGCGATTGCAACGCGTTGCTGCTGGCCGCCGGAGAGCTCGCTCGGGCGGTGATGAAAGCGATGGCCCAAGCCCACGGTCGTCAGAAGCTTCATTCCGCGTTCCTCCGCTTCGTCCGGCGTCAGGCCCGCGAACAGCATCGGCAACGTGACGTTTTCGAGAGCGGTACGCACCGTGATCAGATTGAACGTCTGGAAGATATAGCCGATCGTGTGGCAGCGCAGGAATGCGAGTTCTTTGGCCGTCAACTGGGCGATATCGACCGAGTTGACAAAGACCGATCCCTCGTTGGGCTTGTCCAGACCGCCGATCATATTGAAAAGGGTGGACTTGCCCGATCCGGACGGTCCCATGATCGAAAGGTATTCGCCGTTAAATATCTCGCAGGTCACGCCGTTGAGTGCCCGCACTGCCGCCTCGCCTTCGCCGTACTGCTTAACGACGTCGACGGTTCGAACCACGACCTCCTTGTCTGCCACCGAACTCATATGTCCATCCTCAATGCGGCTGCGGCCGGCATTCTAGCCGCCTGAACGGCGGGGGCTATCGCCGCAAGCACCGTCATGACGATCCCAACCGACGTGCCCAGCACAACGACCTGAAGGGTCGAAACGAAGATCGGAGGATTGCCAAGAACTAGCATCGTGATTGCCATAAGCGCCGTCCCGATGATCGCTCCCGAAAGGGAACCGATGAATCCCAGCAGGATCGCCTCAAAGAAGAATACTTTCACGATGAAGGTATCCGACGCACCAAGGCACTTTATCGTCCCGATCTCTCGATAGCGTTCGGTGACCGACATCAACATTGAATTGGTGACGCCGACAAGGCACATCACGAGCGACGTGCCGATGAGCCACTGCATCTGTTCGGGAGACTGCGTGCTGTCCTTCTGCGGCGCAAGCCTAAGGGTTTGCATGCTGCAAAAGAACGCGATTCCCAAGGCAACGCCCAAGGAAGTGATCAGCATCCGAAGAAACCTGACCCGAATACTCGCAAGCGCTTGCCCCCAGGCCACTCGAAGCGGCGGATCGAGATTCTTGAACTGGGTTTGATTCACTTATCTTTCTCAACCATCATCGTGATCAGGCGACGCTGGCTCAGCATCTGTAGAAATGCGAGCAGCGAAGCGTCCGCCTCGAGCCGGTTCAACTTGTATGTTTCGCGAAGCCCTTTCGAGATTCCTTCAAACGTGTGCTTGCCGTCGCAAAGGTTCCATACGAACGCCCCGAACGGCTCAAGTTCGAACTTCTTTCGATCCGGCGCTTTCATCCACTTCGCGATCATCCCCACCATTCCACGCCCTTGAGAGGACAGCGGAGCTGAAAGCAGCAGGGAACCGTCCTCTATCGATTCAAAGGTCACGTCCGGGTTCCTTAACGGCTTGGCTTTTCGCAGCTTCTCCGGGTCGAGCCTCTCGGTTCGATCGACGGTCTTACGTACCAGATCCACCAAATTGCCCATGATCAGTTGAACCAATCTCGGTCCGGCTTCCATTTCACGGAGCGGGAATAGACTGCTAGAGTTGTGATCTGGTTCCGATCCAATTGAACCCGTGCCAAGGCGATAGTTGGCTTACGGATAAGCGATCCAGATGAACGAAAGAGGACTGAGTCTGAGGTGACTTCCGCCTCGGCGTCCTCGAAACGCATGACCGAACGTGCCCAGGGCTCGAGACCGTGCTTCGCAATGAGCTGTTCCGCGAATCCCCACCGATCCGCTTCGATCCGAGCCGATTTATTCGCAAACGTCACCTTGGTATGGCCCGATTGGAGAACCTTTTTTTCCACTTCGAGACCGTATGGCAGATTAATGTCCAGACCAAAGAGAGCCCAGCGCTCCCATTCGACGACGCCGGTCGATTTGAAGCTGTCGAGAAGTTTTTTCGAGATCGAGAGCAAAGAGTCGTTCTTGGTGGAGATCGCCTCAAGAAAGAAGGTCCGCGAACAGGACGGGCTGTAGAGCAGGACGCCTCTACCGAACTGTCCGGACGTATAGCGGTATTGGACGAATCCAGCCTTCTCGTCTGAGTCACCCGTGAATGGCCGTTTGGCCGACTTGGCGTCCCGCCTGAGTCGATCGAAGTAGGTTTGGAGCACGCTGTTTAGGTCAGGCGCCGATTTGGAGGACTGCCACCGAATCTGAAGGGAGAACCGGGTGGGTGAGGCGACCCGCACGTAACCTTCCGATCGGCTCCCGGTCAAAGTGACCGGAGCCCAGTCGTCCGGGTGGTCGAGCGTGAATCCTTGCCAGCCGAAGGTCACAGAATCGTTCGCTAGTTACCGGTTGTGGTCTTTTCCCGGTCGGACTTAACCTCGTCGTGCATAACGGCTGGGCGCTTTTCCTCTTCCTCGCGAAGGCTGTTACTGAGTTGGGTCTTTCCTTCCTCCAGGCCTTTCTGGAGTTCACCGACACCCCGACCAACACCCCGCATAAGCTCAGGAATCTTTTTGCCTCCGAATAGCACCAACACGAGGATAAAGATGAGCAGGAGGGGCTCAGGCCCGATCATAGCAACGAGGTTCAGCATGTTTTTTCTACGGCGTCTCCGTGGACGGGGACTTCTTAAGTATACGCTCAGTCCATTCAAGACGTGACTTCACTGTCTACGAGTGAAATTGCACGTTCGCACCCATGTTGGAGTTGCCGATCCTCTGGGGGCCCTTCTTGGGCGAATCCGTCCAGACATCGCCGTTGGCGGTAATGAAGAACCAACCCCGAGGAGAGCCGAAGATCTTCGGGCTTGTCTTCGGGTCCAACCGCGAGTACTTCATGTGTTGGTTCTTTTCGGGTTTGATCGTTTCGAAGAGAACTACCGTCTTTTCCGAATCCTTGATGTCGTCGAGGGACTTGCCCGAAACGTCGCTGTTAAACGCAAGCCCGGTCGAGGCGCCGTCCGATTCCCTACAACCCCAATCCCCGTCCGGCGAAATCTGCGGGAAAGGACCAGCCTGCTCTTTCGGCAACAGCGACTTCCTCAAGTCGCTGCGTAAATCGTCCTGCCAGGTGTCGGCCTTCGGGAGTTTGCCCTTGTGCGAACTTTCATACTTCGTCATCGCCTTGCTCATTTCGGTGAAGGTGATGACGCAACCAGCAGTGCCGCTGACGCTACGGAACGCGAACCAGCCTCCGCCGACGACCAAACTTCCGAGTAAGCAACATAAACAGATGGCGCCAACGATAATGCCGATCAAAAGACCGTTCTTGCTTCGTCGTGGTGGGAGATAGGTGGGTGGTACTTCCATGGTCGCAATAGTCGAGGCAGGAACCGGAAGTTCTTGAACGATTCTGTATCAAGTCGCCGGTAATCGCGTGAATCCGAATACGATTATAGTAAGGGACGCGTTGCGAACCCGAAAGTGACCCGCTAATCGTATGTCCTTGACCAAAAACACCATACTGCGAAATCGCCTTGGGGCACTTGAAGTGCAAGCTCCTGGTTCATTGCACCATGCGGAGCGGGTAGCCGTCTATTCGGTCGCGGTGGCCGAGCGATTGGGGTTCTCGGATTCCAACCTTCGCAAGTTGCGGATGGCCGCCGAACTGCACGATTTGGCAAGCCATAGCACTGACGGACAGGCTCAGACGATCATTCGACTTTGTGACGAGTTCGATGCGCGAAGAACCGGGTTTCATGGACGAGAACACTCAAGCGAGGCTGACGCGCTGGCATGGCTCCAAGACGAGGCTTCAAGCGAATTTGGCTCCCAACCGGTGAACGCCTTGTTGCATGTGCAAACCGTTATTCAGCCGGTCGGAACCTAGGGAGGACTGCAGAGCCAGCCTAGCCCCGAGAAATATGCGCGACTCCTGACTCGTTGTTCGTCGCCTTTGGGTTCCCGAAGTAGTGAATCGAAGATGCCCCGCTTGCGTCCGCTTTGAGCTGCGACACCACACTCAACTCAGCATTGGACGATCCGTTGCAGCTGACGGTAGCCTGATCGGTGGTCAGCGCTTTCGCCCTGACGCCGGAAGCTCCATCCGCTTCGATTGTGCTCGACTTGACCGTGCCGTTCAACGTGCATTGGGCAGCCCCACTCGTCTGAAGTTCAAGTGAGTTGGCCTCCAGATCCTTGATCCAGGCCTTTGCGGCTCCATCCACCTGTATCTTCATTGTCCGGACTTTCGCCGAAAAAGTGAGGTGCGATGCCCCGCTCGCGTCTGCCACAAACGTGGGCTCCTGAATGTTGCCAGTGACAATCAACCTACCGGCCCCTGAGATGGAAACCCCGGTCAGATGCGGCACCGTGATGTGTGCCAAGAGCTTTTGGCCTCCCGATGTCGAAAACGGCACGTCGACTCCAAGTGAAAGAGTCCCATTTCGAACGCTCGATGTCAAGTGAGGAATGAGCGTCTTTGGAGCTTCTAGCGTGAGCGAGGCACGGCTGCCAACGGTGATATCGACTTCGAAGACCGAACCGGCTTCGACTTTGGCAAACGACCCCACCTTCCGGTCCTGCTTGGTAATCGGGCCGCTGGCTTTGAATGAATTGTTGCCGACGATGGCCATGCCTCGCGTAACAATCGAACAGCCGGCGGCAACACAAGCCGCCACCGCAGTCAGGGAGATCCAGGTGAATTTGCGTACATGCGACGGTCCCATGCCAGAGAGTTACTAGCTTCTCGCAAGAAAAGTTGCGACCCGTCGTTGATTTCTCCCAAAGGTATCCTCTTCGGAACCATGACGATGCAGGAGATGATCTTCCGACTCAACGACTACTGGGCTGCCCAAGGCTGCGCCATCCTTCAGCCTTACGATGTCGAGGTCGGAGCCGGAACGATGCATCCTGCAACGACTCTCCGAGTTCTCGGGCCCGAAGATTGGAACGTAGCCTATGTTCAGCCCTCTCGCCGCCCGACCGACGGCCGGTACACCAGAAATCCCCAGCGAAGCCAACGGTACTACCAATACCAGGTGATCATGAAGCCGTCGCCCGAAAACATCGTCGACCTTTATCTTGGTTCGCTAGATGCGCTCGGGTTCGATACGTCGAAGAACGATGTGCGATTGGTCGAGGACGACTGGGAGTCGCAAGCAGCGGGAGCCAGCGGTGTCGGCTGGGAAGTTTGGGTTAACGGCGCGGAGATCTCCCAATTCACGTTCTTCCAGCAGATGGGCGGTATCGAGTGCAATCCGGTGTGCGCTGAGATCACATACGGTCCGGAACGCCTGTGTCTTATGCTCGATGGGAAAACCTCGTTCTGGGACGGGCTGGATTGGAACGAAACGATGACCTACCGCAAGGCGGAATTCGATTTGGAGATGCAGAACAACGTCTACAATTTTGAAGTCGCCGACACCGAAATGCTCTTCAAGCTGTTCGAGATGTATGAATGTGAATCCAAGCGCGTGATCGAAACGCCGGTCTATTGGGACGCTGTGCAAGATATCATGACGTCAATTCCTCAATGCGCCGATTCGCCGGCGTTGGATCGGGGCTCAATGGCACTCGTCTATCCCGCGTTGGATCTTGCTCTCAAGTGTTCCCACGTTTTCAATCTGTTGGATGCCCGAGGTGCGGTCGGCGTCACTCAGCGCGCAGCCTACATCAACCGAATTCGTGGACGGGTGAGGGCCTGTTGCCTCAAATACGTGGAGCAGTACAAAGTCAAAGCTGTAGCGGGCTAGGTTCGGCTTCGAAGCTCTTTACGCCAGACGAAGCGCAGTCCGGACCATTGCTCGTCGATCGCGCATACCTTGTTGTCGACCAAGCCGATAGGCAGAATGAGGTCGCGAAGGTCATTCTCGGAGATATCGGTTGGCGCCTTCGAAGCACGTTTGGGCCAAGCGATCCAGAGTCCGCCATCGATCTTTAGTCTGTCCACCGCCTGAGGCAAGAGCTCAACGAGTTCGCGCTGCCATGCGACAAAGAGAATGACGACGTCGGCTCGTTCAGATCCTGCTGCCGGCTCGAAAAGAACCGTTTGAACGGCGAGCCACTGGCTGAATGCGTCGGGAGCTTGGATGGTTCGGAGTAAAGTGCCGTCACCGACCCCTAGCTTCTTGAGTAACGGCGTCCCGGAATAGCCTGCATTCATCGCACGAATATACTCCCGCATTTCACGCTAATCGTTCACAATACGTGTGTGATGACCCTGCGTCCCTGTCTAGTCCCGTTTGCCATCGTTGCAGCTGCTTCGCTCGCTTTCGCCAACCCGGCGCCCCAGGGATCCGGCCTCTCGAATGCCACCGTCTTGATCATTCGTCATGGCGAAAAGCCGGCCGATGGAACCGGGTTGACGCCTCGCGGTAAGGAGAGGGCGACCGCATATGCGAAGTATTTCCAGAACTACAAAGTCGGATCCAGTCTGTTTCATGCGGACTACTTACTGGCCACCGCTGACAGCAAGAAAAGCGCCCGGGAAAGGCTGACGCTCGAACCCTTGGGCCAGTCGTTCGGTTTGCCCGTCGAAAGCAAATATAAGAACAATCAGTACGCCCAGGTCATCTCCGACATCCAGGCGAGGCCGGCAGGGAAGAGCTATGTCATCTGCTGGCATCACGGCAACATTCCGAATCTCATCAGATCTTTCGGGGTTCAGCCCGAAGCGTTGCTTCCATCCGGTAAGTGGCCGGCGGCTCAGTTCGGTTGGGTCATCCAGATCAAATTCGATGCCGCCGGCAAGCCGATTCGCGGTTTGACCAAGCGGGTTCAAGAGAATCTGACACTAAGCAACCGGATGTAGGCTCGCGAATAGGACTAATTGGACTTATAGGTCGTATAGCATCTATACGACCTATACACTGATTTTCCGGTCGGCCATCGCAAGAAATCGGGTAGAATTCGAGGTTCCGAAACAACGCCTTATGCTGCCAAGTCCAGATATTCTTAACAACTATGAGCACGGCAAGTTCGTGCTTTCTAACCTGGCTGCCAAGCGAGCGAAGCAGTTGCGCGAGGGCGCCCCTCAGCTAGTTCACTGCGACTCCAGTCACCCCCTGACCATCGCCCTTGCAGAGATCGCGGCCGGCAAGATCAAGCCGATCATGCCTTCGCTGTCCGAAGTGTCAATGCCTCTCGACGATCTTCCGATGCTGATCGACGAGCATGTGCCTGCCGAACTCGGCATGCTGCTACCGGCCCTTGACGAAACGGAAGCCGCTCTTGTGGTTGCCGTTGGCGAAGACGAGCATGATACGGATCTCGAAAGCGACGAGGTCATGAGCCTGTCGGATCTCGTCGAAGATGATGAGGACGAAGTCGCACCGATCGCCGCCGAAGACGATACTCTTTCTCTGTCCGATATCGCCGAGCAAGAAACCGCCGAAGACGACGAACCCGACGAGCCCTAAACTATGCCGAGCAAGGATCCCTATGAGGTCCTGGGAGTTTCGAGGACGGCGGACTCAGATGAAATCAAGTCCGCCTACCGCCGTATGGCCCGTCGGTACCATCCCGACGTCAATCCGAACGACCCCAGTGCCGAAGAGAAGTTTAAAGAGGTAGGCGCTGCCTACTCCATTTTGTCGGACCCGACCAAGCGTGCCCGGTTCGACCAAACCGGATCGACCGACGACGCTCCAACCGACCCGTTCTTTGGCGGTGGGAACATCTCGGATCTGTTCGACGTGTTCTTTGGCGCGGCAGGCGGGGGCGGTGGTGGCCGACGGCGAATGGGCAGAGACGGCGAGGATATCCGCGTCGACCTTGAGTTGACGCTGCGAGATGTCATCAACGGAATCCACACTGAAGTCGCGGTTAACCGCAAGGCGGAGTGCGATGCGTGTAAGGGCACCGGCGTCGAGGGTGGCAAGGCTCCCGAAACTTGCTCCACGTGCCGTGGACAAGGGCAGGTGTCGACCGTTCGCAACACGTTCATAGGCCAAGTCCGAACGTCCGCGCCATGCCCAACATGCGGAGGCGCCGGAACTGTTATCAAAGATCCGTGCAAGAAGTGCAAGGGACGTGCGGTTCTACCAGAAACGGCCAAAGTTTCGGTCAATATTCCTCCCGGATTTGAGGATGGAGCGACGCTTCATGTGCCGGGACAGGGAAGCGATGGAGTAGGCGAAGGGCGGCCTGGCGATCTTTACGTCGTGCTGCAGGTGGCGGACGACAGCCGTTTCCAACGACACGGGCAGACTCTTTATACGATGCTCGAAGCCACATTCGCCCAGGCCGCGTTGGGCGATCGGTTGGAGATCTCCGGTGTCGACGAGAATTTCGAACTCACGATCCCGGCGGGAACGCAGCCAGGAACCCAAATCGCGATTCGTAGCGGCGGGCTGCCTCCGCTCCATGGGGGCCGACGTGGGGACCTCGTGGTCCAGGTCAACGTCAAGGTTCCCACAAAACTCTCCGACGCCGAAGCAAAGCTGATTCGCGACTTCGCCGAACTGCGCGGGGAGACATTGCCGAAAGAGGATGAGAAGGGCGGCATCCTCGGCGGTCTGTTCCACAAGAAGCGATGAGTTGGATCGAAGTAAAGGCCGGCTTCGAGGCGGGTCAGGATCTGTCTCCGTACATTGACCTGTTTGGCGAATTCGGCATCGAGAACACACTGGAAGAAGGGGATTCTCTCACGGGGTGCCTGGTGAGCGTCGATGGCTCTGAGGCCCGTATTAACGAGTTGGAGTCGGCCCTGAAGCAAGCAGGGGCACTCTACGTTCAGACCCGAGATTTGGTCGAGGACAACTGGGAAGTGGCTTGGCGCCAGTTCTTCAAGCCGCGCCGAGTCGGACAGCGGTTTGTCGTCCGGCCCACATGGGAAAGTTTCGAGTCCAGCGAGGGCGATCTGGTGATCGTGTTGGACCCGGGGCAAGCATTTGGAACCGGCGATCACCCCACAACTCGTTTGTGTCTCGAGTTGATGGAGGGCGCCGATATTTCAGGGAGACGGGTTCTCGATATCGGTTGCGGCAGCGGAATTCTTTCAATCGGGGCGTGCCTGCTCGGAGCGACATCGGTGATGGCGATCGACATAGATCCAATCGCCGTCGAAGTTGCGAAAGAGAATCGAGCGACAAACCAGGTCGATTTCGAGGCGGTGGTTGGAGAAGGCGTACTCGTCTACGACGAAACTTGGGACGTTGTGGTTAGCAATATCATTAGCGCAACTCTCATACGGCTTGCGAGGGACGTTCGCGTCCTCGTGTCTCCAGGCGGTCGGTGGATCATCAGCGGAGTCATCTCCGACAATTGGCCGGACGTCTTGGCGGCAGCGCAATCGGCTGGATTTGGACTTGTGACATTCAAAGAAGAAGACGGCTGGGTCGCAGCAACTTTCACATGCTGATCTTACGATCGCTTCCGCGGGTCTTCATCGAAGGGGCGACTCCGGACGAGCCGATTGAGATTCCATCCGAGGAACTGAACAAGCTCCGCAAGGTCCTGCGCTTGTCGCCAGGAGCCGAAATCGCCGTACTGCCTGACGACGGCACGCTCATCCATTGCCGCCTCCAAACGAGGCATGCCGAGCCCATCGAAGTGTTTGCTCCCGAGACAGAACCGGTCCTGCATCTCACACTTGCTCAAGCGTTGCCAAAGGGGGACAAGCTCGATGAGATCGTGAGGGCATGCACGGAGATCGGCGTGTCGCACTTCGTCCTGTTCCCAAGCGATCGAACCGTCGTCAAATGGGACGATAAGAAAACTTCCGATCGCGTGAACCGCCTGAGGACGATTGCACGGGAGGCAGCTGAAGTCAGCTTCCGGACCAGAATTCCCACGTTCGAGGTGCTTGGGGGGCTTAAGCAGCTACTCGATGGACGTCCAGACTCGGTCGTGCTCTCGGAAGTGGAAGGAACAATGCCCACTCTCACGCGGCTTGGGAGCAAAATGACGATCGTCGTTGGCCCGGAAGGTGGGTGGTCCAAGCCCGAACTTGCTTGGATAGGGAAGCGAGGAGTCACCCTTGGCCCAAGGGTTCTCCGAGTGGATCATGCCGGTCCAGCCGCTTCGTCAATACTCTTATTAAGTGGCACGATGTACGAAACTGAACCATAACCGGTTCAAGGGTCTCATCTCAATGCGATTTGTGCGCAAACTTGGCAAACAGCTTTGCCAAGTTATGCCCCTTGCGTGTAGTATTATGGGGAGGATTGCGACTTAACCGGTTAATCGCCCGTCCTATACTCGACGAACAAAACAAATAATGATTGAAGTCAAGCTAGATACCTATACTGAGCACTTCCTGTTCGTCGAAGAACCGGCAAAAGTCAAGCCGATCGACGATACGGCGTGTATGGCCTGTGGCACTGCCGAAATCATCAGCCTCGCCAACTTCGTTCCGGATCGAATCGACAAGCGGATGGCCGGACCGACCGGCATTGCTTTGGCTACCGGCGCAATTGGCGGGGCTTGGTTCCGTACTCCGGGTGGAGTCGGCACATTGGCCACCGACCTGAGGTCGAAGAGTATTCCCATCGACGAGATCATCCTGGGGGTTACCTCCATTTTGATGGTCAGCACGATCACGTTCATCTTGGGGTGGCAGATTGGTTTGGTCGCGGCCGTTTTCTCGGGAGTCAAGGCGTACCGTCAGCGGTACATGAAGAGCCAGACTCAGCTGAGCAAGACCGATAAGGAGCGGCAACGCCTTTGGGACAAGTTCGTCGAAAACGACGTCCTCGAGCGAAGGCGAACGGTCTGGAGCCACCTGGGTTATTGCACGACGTGCGGTACCGTGCACGATCTTTCTAAGCGGAAGTGCACGAGTTGGTACAACATGCTCGAGCTGTTTGACGACTGTGCGCCTCCCGCTCTGTAGACCCAATTTGAGCCGTATCCGGACACAAAAACGGGACTAGGTGCTATAGGAATCTCGTGTTAGACTGATCCCATGGGGAAGCTTGCCAAGATCATACCGGTCGCCATGGCTCTTGCCCTGGGAACATTCATCTTCTTCATGCTTGGTTCCGACACGTCTCATATGAGCAAGTCGGTTCTCACAACCCTACGCCAACAGAACCCCAAGATGCAGGTTGCTCGCACCGAACAAGGGTCCTACATCCAATGGGAGATGTACGGCAAACCAGCCGACCACAAATTCCGAATCCAGTCTTCGGCGCCGGGAACAGCTTCGCTCTACAATGCCGACGGCAAGCTGATCATGAAGATGTTCGTGGAGCAGGGGGATGCCCTTGTGACCGTGCCCAAGCAGCAGACGGTAGATGTGATCGGCTTTGAGCCGTTCGAATGGGTCGAGTAGGCTTCGAAGCCTCCCAGCCACGGGCTTCGTGAATTGTTACGATGCGCCCCGTAATGGCCACCGTTGTTTATTTTCATAGACTCCGAAGGATTCTATGCAATTTCGGCTCTTACGGATGAGCCATGAGCATTGTGTTGCATTCAAGACCGATTTGGGAGGCATTCGAGGCCAAGCAGGAGCCAATCGCCGAAGCCGATCCTGCCCACTATCGTGAGTTCGTGTTCCGAACCGCGCTCGCGATATGCTGCGAGCCCGATGGCGCAGAGGACGTCACGCAGGAAGTTCTGCTGATACTTTTCCGGTCGCGGGCCAAACTCGCCAAAGTCGAGCATCGCGCCGCATGGGTTCGCCGGGTGACGGTTCGATCCGCTCTGAAATACCTCAGCCGAAACCGCCAACACGCTTTGTTGACCGAAGACGTTCGTGCCGGAAGCGAGAATGCCGACTCGATCGCCGTCTTCCTGACTCTCGCCCGGCTGACCCCGGAGCAACGAGTTCTTCTCGGTATGGCGATCAAGCAAGGACTTTCCTATCGGGAGATTGGCGAAGCCCTGGGAATACCGGAAGGCACGGTGGCATCGAGGCTCAGTGCTGCCAAGAAGGCATTCCAGAGGATGTGGGAACTATGAAGCAAAGCGATTCACTCAGCAGGCTCTCGGAGTTCTATGAAGGACTGGACAGCATTCCGACTCCCTCGATCAATGTGCCTCGGCCAACCGGACGTCTAGTTTGGAGTCTGGCCCCGTTGGGAGTTTCGCTTCTCACTATCGCGTTCCTGTCGTTCTGTGCAAGTGGACCTTCTGGTCAACCTGCCAGAGTGCCCGTTTCGTTTAGCCTCGATCGATACGCGATGGACGAGTTAGGGCAAGGCCAGCCTGCTCCTGGCATGCACCGCAAGGCAATGCTGAAGTTGAAACAGAGGACAATGGCATGAAGCTAATCTATGTATGTGCAATGGCAGTTTGCGCAATGGTACTTACCGTTGCGTTGATGCCCGTGTCAGGGTGGACGTTTCGCAATTCGGCCGACCTCATCCTTCAGATCCCGGCTTCTGCATCCTTCGAGGCTGAAGACGGCTACAACAGCATTATTCCTGCATGGTTGGGCCAGCCTGACACCTATCTCGGGGCCGATCCAGCCCTCGAACTTACGCGTGCAATGTTCATGCGCGAATCGAACATCGGTACGGGTCACCCGAATATGGCCCGTCACAACGCTGTTGTCCGGTATACGGCCGCCCATCCGGCAGATGCGACTGGCTGGGCTGTCTTGATTCGTGAGGCCTGCGTCTTTGGTTCGCATCCGCCTGACGACCCAAAATCGAGGGACAAGAATGTGATTGCGGCGGCCGGCGATTTCTTGAAGGTCGGGCGCGATGCTTGTCGTCGAGGCGAGGCCTTGGAACCAATAAACGCCTACTTTCCGCTGATGGCGGCGACGCTCGACCTCGACCTCGACCTGATCCCGGACATGCTTTCTGAGCTTCGAAAGGCGGCCAACTGCCCGGATTTCGACAATCACATTCGAGGCGAGGCAGGGGCATTGGAACGTGCGCAGCGGCTCGCGAAGGGATATCGAGGAGAGGTGGTGCGCAACATGATGGTCGCTACCATCCTGCTTCCCGACTATGCTCATATCAAGTCGATGGCACGATACTTGTGTCGCCACCACATGCTTTCTGCCCAACGGGACCTGCTTCAGACGCAGGGCACGATCATCAAAGGCGAGACGACTATGATCGGACTGCTCGTCGCCTTGTCTGATACGAAGATCACGATCTGTCCCCCAGTTCCATTGAACGGGACGAGGAAGACGATGATCGAAGAATCGGAATTGCCGAAGTTGGCGGCACAATTTGACCGGCGCTTAAGTGAAGCTCACTTGAACCTTAGCGGGCCAAGCGTCGCCGAGATGTACGCCACGCAAACGCGGCTCTTAGATGCCAGCCGACGCTATTTTGCGCTTGCTGACCTAAGAAGCGCATTTGTCAGTTCTGCTTCCGACATGTTTGCCCAAGCGGTTGTTCAGGGAGGGGGTTCGACTGTGGCTCTCTTTGCGATTCTTCTTGCGATCCCGCTGCTCTTGGGCAGCTATCTGTTCTCTCTCATTCAATCGGATGCGTTCCGAACGATGTTCCCACACTTCGTTTACGTCCCAGTTTGGTTTGCCTTTGCGCACATGTATTCACCATGCGAGGGATGCAGCACTTTGACCGTAGTAGGCATCCAGATCGGCATCGCCCAGATTTCGCTGGCCCTCCTGCGAGTGGAGAAGAACCCCGCCATCCTTTGCATGTCGATCACGGCCATCGCTTACTTGGTATTGACGATGATTTCGCCACTTGAGAACACTTGGTTTAGCTATGTCCTTTGCGTCGTTTGCCTTGGGATGATCTCCCTGCCATTTGTCATGTCGCGCGACAACCGCCGAAGGATAGCAACATATGGAGGCATGGGTCTGGTTCTGGCCAGCCCCCTGGACCCAAGTGGCCTAGCGATCGTCTGCGGGATCGTATATAGCCTGGCGGTCTTCGCAACGTGGAAAGCACCAAGTGGAAAGGTGCCTTGGATTGCGTCTGGTTTGGCGATCTTTCTAGCTCTAGCCACTTGTCTGGCATGTGCCGGAGGGGTGCTCTGGCAAGGGCTGGTCGGACACATCGGCATTGAACTGCTATGGTACGTGGCATTGTTGGTCTTGGCAGCAGGACTCTTTGTCGGCAAGCCGTTCGGAGTTCTTCGTGCAGGAGTCTGCACGGTTTTGGTAGTGGTTGGGGCGACCTACTTGATATCGGTCGGGTATCAGGTCCGTGTAAATCATCGCCTTACCGTCGCATCGCCCGGGTTGCTGAACGAGGGAGCAGAGATCAGAAAGATGGCCGGCGTTTCGAGCCGTTAGGATTGGCGAACCTGGAAACGATGTACGATTGCCGTTGATGATCGCACTGCTGTCAGCTTGCCTGATCCTGTCTGGTCAGGCAGCTTCTGCCAATGCGCCGAATCTCGTCGATAACGGCGATTTTGGGCGGATATCCCAGGGAATTCCGGACAATTGGGAGGCAACCGGGAATCG
>JARLGV010000091.1 GCA_031292555.1 Fimbriimonas sp. | reverse complement strand
GGTTCGTACATCGGTAGGTCCAGTTCACGCGGATCCGCAATTTCCACGCTGAATTCCGTTGCCTCAGCCATCTCTCGAATCGCCTGGCATGTCGCCATACAGTAAGACGACGACCGCAAGCTTCCCGCTAGGCATAGCAACGTGAATCGATGATTCGGCATGTGTCCGTGGAGTATTCCCAAAAAGGGAGTGAGAAGAGTGCATAAACGACCAACTCGTGAGTTGCACCAGTTGCAGCTCAAACGCCCGGGCGGCTGCGATCGCTCGGTTCTGATCTCTCCTTGAACGTACCACCACGTTCCGGTTCGGGGCCTGGACCATGGTGTGATGGGCGGAAAGCAATAGAACTGAGATCACCAGGGACATAAACACGTGGTGGCAGCGAGCTGAAGATTGTGGTACACAGGGCTCGTAATGGTGGGTCTTGCTCTAGCGATCTATCTGGCGAGCCATGGTCTAGCCAGCCAATCTGGTACCTGGGTCGAGATTTCAGGCGATATATTGACCGAGTTGGCGAAGAACCACGTGCCGTCAGGTGATCCGTATGCGACGGCCACCGCAGGTATTTCCGTCGACCGGACGAATGGTGACGTCTATCTCCTGGCCAACAACATCGGGATCTGCAAGAGCGTCAACCAGGGAAAGACGTTCAGCCTGGTCTCGGGAGACGCAGTGACCGGCCGATTTGAGACCGGGTGGGGTCTGAACATCGATCCCGGTGGGCGACGACTGATGGCATTCACAATCTACGGCTCCTCGGCGTACAGCTCGGACGGCGGGCAGACGTGGACGAGGTCCCAACTGAGCCACCTAGACTACGGAGCCGTGGATTGGCGGGACACCGGTCGCACGTTTCTTGCCATCGGGCATGAAAGTGGCGGCAAGCTTGAACGGAGCGCGGACGCGGGAGCCCATTGGACGTCGCCAGGGACCGGATACTGGGGGGTTGGGCTTTGGGACCGCAAGACGTTTTTTGCTACCCGGGAAGGATCACCCGGGATTCTGCGCAGCGAGGATGGTGGCCAAACGTGGCGGCAAGTTTCCGACGCGGCAGTTGCCGCTCCGGTGATGGAGGTGTTCAGGGGCGTCTGCTACTGGCTAGGTGAGCACGGTCTCCTAGTCAGCCGGGACCGCGGTCGACACTGGAACCTTCTTGCCAATTCCCCATCGGGAGCGACGTTGGGTCCCATGTTCGGCAGGGACGCGGCGCACATGGTCGTTGGAACCCCAAACGGACTCTTTGAGACGGTCGATGACGGCCGTTCGTGGAGTGCTGCGGCGCCTCTGGCGCCAGAAATCAAAGTGCTCCGTGGTGGAAGGTACGGGACATACGGTTGGGATCCGATCCGTGAGATATTCTATGCGTCGCAAATGCGTATGCCGGCCTACCGATTTCAGGTCAGCAACTAGCCCTTTCCGCTAGCCCGATTCTGCGAACCAATGCTGCTTTCAAGAGAGGCCTCCTCGATTCAGTGCCCCGCAACTGGAAACCGGCCGGTCTAGCCGCGGCTGTTCCAGTACTCGCCGTCGATTCCGGCCGCCATCAGCAGCTCGGAAAGCTGACCGACATGGGTTTGGAGGTGGCGGATATTCAGGATCTCATGCTCAAGCTTGCCCATGTTCTTGTACCAGGGAATCCCCGTGTCCTCGCGTTCAAGGTCCAGGTTGTCCACGGTTGCGTCGATCATTCCGTTGACTGCGTCGATGTAGCTCAGTATTTCGGCCCTGGTGTACGCATCCACGACCGGAGGGTTTGCGTCGGCCCACAAGTCGGTGACGCCGTCGCGGTGATTTTCCCAAGCCTCGAATTCATCGACCGTCTGTCCCAGGTAGAGGTGGGTATAGAAAACGGCATGATAGGCGATCCGCCAGTAGTTTCTAGGATGTGTCCCGGCGAGCCACACGTCGTCAGATGCCTTCTCAACGCACTCGCGCAGCATCACGAGCCCGGCATGATACTGTCGCTTCAGCGCAAACCGAATATCCATCGTTGGCAAGTCTACGACGTCGGAGAAAGATGTGCAAGGTCTCAGATAACGGTCACTTTGCTATAGTTTTTGCTTGCTTGCGCTCGCAAGACCCACCGACTAGAATTCAGCTATCGGAGGCGGTATAAGCTTGATATTTTCCAACAGCTTGGCGAAGACCGTGGACGCGGTTAACGAAGCGCTTTTCTGTGGGCGCAGCGTATCGGCAACGGAGAGGGAAGGGGTTGCCGATTGGATTACCTCAAGGCATGGAATGGCCGGTTGCTACGCTAATACTTTCGCGCCGTTTCCGGATGAGGCCCGCGAAGGGATGCGGGTATTTACCGGCGAGCGATGCAAGTCGGCAAGCGGAAGACACATCATCGGTGAGGAAGCGTGCCGGGTGTTGCGGCTGCTCGATGTGTCGGCTAAGGCAACATCGGATGCGCTTGACGAGGCGACGCGTTCGCTTGACATTGGTCCCGCTGAACTTCCGCGCGGAGAGGACCCGAAACCCGACGACGGCAAGTTTCATTGGCTCTGGCCCTACCGAGGTGGCACATTCTGCTGCGGTCCATGCACGGTGGGCATGTGGCGGCACCTATTGGCTGGAGGGTTCGACCACCCGGAAGAACGATTGGCCCGCGGCCTCAAGTGCTTGCACGATTGCCGTAAGGGGAGTGGCCAATGGAGGGTCTTCCCGCTTTGGTACACCGTCTTGGCTCTCGTCGAAGTGGACCTGGCGGAAGCGCGCGAAGAACTCAGATATGCAGCAATTCACCTGGAGTCGGCGGCGAAGCGCTTCCCGGCCGCTCAATCGTGTGATCCGGAACCGATGCGCCCCTGGCCAGGCCGACGAGCTGAACTTGCTCGGCGCGCACTGGCGCGAATCTGAGTTCGACTTGTCGTATCTGCCGTGAATCGCATCCTTTGCCACCTGGTCGCTATGGTGCCGGTAAGATCCGGTCGTGGCACTGCGAATCGTGTTTCCAAAACAAAACGAAGTCGAGCTCGAAGTATTTGAGCCCGAGCCGATACGGCCGGGGGCGCTGCGGCTCAAAACGGAAGTATCTCTTCTGAGCACCGGTACCGAAGGGATCTGTCTTCAGCACTTATTTGAGCCGGGTACCCATTGGGACGATTGGGTGAAGCACCCGTTCTATCCGGGCTACTCGACGGTCGGACGCATCACTGAAATCGGTGAGGGGGTGACCGGGTGGCAGATTGGACAACGGGCCGTGGCATGGGCAAGTCACGCGACCGAGGCGGTGGTAGACGCCGGCGGGGTCTCGCCGGCTCCGGAGTCCGTCGAACCAGAAGAGGCGTGTTGGTTCGCGTTGGCTTTGGTAGGGTTCATGGGCGCCAAGAATGGGCGATTCCGGCTTGGCGACTCCATCGCTCTCGTTGGAGCAGGCCCGGTTGGGCAGATGGCGGTTCGCTGGGCGGTGGCATGCGGTGCCCGCCACGTCGTATCGATCGACCCGGTGGCTTGGCGCCTCGAAATGAGCAAGAAGGCAGGGGCGACCGCGACCGTTTGCGGCACTGTCGCCGACTCGATTCCGGCCGTGATCGAGGCGTGCGGTGGTGTTCGGCCCCGCGTGGTCGTGGACGTGACGGGCCACCCGCGCGTGTTCGAACAATGCTTGGCCTTGCCGCGCGACCGCGGCGTCTTGGTAGTGTTGGGTGACACCGGCGCTCCGAGCCAGCAGCGTTTGACCCGAGACCTCATTCGGCGCGGCCTTCACATCGTTGGTGCGCACGGCAGTCATGAGGAGGGAGAGTGGTCCCGCAGAGCGATTGACGAGCTGTTTTTTGACCTGGTTCAGCGCCATAGATTCGATGTGAGCGGACTGGTTACGCATGTCTTTCGGCCCGAGCAGTGCAAAGAGGCATACACCCTTGTTACATCCGGCCGCGAAGCCTCGATGGGCATCCTGTTCGACTGGCGATAGCCTGGGAGGGATGCTTTCTAGCATTGTAGTCGGCGTAGTCATCGAGCCATGCGGAACTGTAGAATGGATCGATAGCTCACCATGGCCAGGACCGCTCAGCCCACAAGATTCAAAGCGAAGCTCAGCCGACCCGCGGAAGGCGGCGACTGGACATTCCTCCGCCTACCCCAGGAGGCCAGCAAGGAGCTTCCGACTCGGAACATGGTGTCGGTGGAAGGAACCATGAACGGGATCGCGTTCGCAGCGACTCTTCAGCCAGACAGCGAAGGCGGCCATTGGCTCAAAGTGGAACCGGCTTGGAGCCAAGCGGCGAATGCCCAGCCCGGTAGCGACGTTGAGTTTGAGATTTGTCCGGCCAAGGTGGAGCCCGAACCGGAGGTACCTGACGATCTACGGGAGGCGCTTTCGGCCGCCCCGGCTGCGCTAGCCGTTTGGATCGACACCACTCCAATTGCGCGACGAGACTGGATCACCTGGATGGCACAAGTCAAGCGCGCGGAGACCCGGATAATCCGGATCGAGAAGATGATCGATATGCTCTCGAAAGGTAAGCGCCGCGTCTGCTGCTTCGACCGATCGGGCCTGGCGAGCAAGGCATTCTGCTGTCCGGTGGCTGCGGACGGCTCGCACGACGGCTAGCGGCGCCTCCTGACTGAAGCATTCGGAAACCAGTCTGGAATTCCGTTCCCTGTACGAGTCGAGTATTGACATTGTCGAGTTTTCGTTGTCCCCGCGATGGAGATGGCCACCTGGCACATTTTTCCTAAGCGATTTGTCGAATTCCAGTCGGGCCGATCGATAGGGTAGTGAGAGCAGGCCGACTCGCCTGCTCGATGTCAGTTTCAGGAAAACTCATGAAGTATTTGGTAGCTATTCATCATCACGACGATTACGACCCGACCGTAGAGGACGAGGCGATGCACCGCGATATCGACATCTTAAACGACGAGATGGTCGCTGCCGGTGTCAGACTTTTTGTTGGAGGTTTGCACTTGGCAAGGAGTGCGAAGTCGCTGCGCTCCCAAGCGAGCGGTAAGGTCGTCGTCACCGACGGGCCGTACTTGGAGACCAAGGAGCACGTTGGCGGCTTCTGGGTCATCGAAGCCGCTTGCCTTGACGAGGCGTTGGAGTGGGGCCGCAAGGCCGTTCTCGCCTGCCGAGCGCCCGTCGAAGTGCGTCAGTTCCACTAAGCCGCGAACTCCCGTATCGCGATGTTCGGTGCCCCGAACATCGCGACAAGCAGAGAATTCAACTATTCGGAGTAAAAAGCTTCCAGTGCCCTTCCGATACAACCTCGACGGCTTCATCGACCACCTTGATCGCGGTCTGATCGTCGATCGCGTACATAGGCGCCGGCAACTTGGATGCCCATATCTCCGCATTGGGTAGAGAATTCTCCGGAAATCTCTCGTGGCCCACGTGCGGCAACAGCGCAAAGTCAACCAGCCCCATCCCCGGGGCCATGGTGAAATTGACGCTAAGTTCGCCCTGGGGCGTGTCGACCAGGACTGACTCTGAGGTGATATCGTCGGCCCTGGGTGGAAGACTGTTCGTGTAGGTCTCTCCGATAGTGGAACCCGTCACCATGCTTCCGGCGCTGACTCCAACGTATACCAACTCGGGCCGCACCGAATCAAAGAGATGGGCAAGGCCGGATTCCTGCATCCAGTGGCGTAGATACAGGACGTCGCCACCCCAAACCAGCAGGGCGTCGGTCTCCTCGACCGCCGGAATCCAGTTCTCCCTATCGACGCTTGGCAGCGCCGTGAGTTCCAGCACTCCCAGGGACTTCCAACCCAATTCGCATAGAGGAGATGAGGCGGTTCCGCTTATAAACCGATAGGCGCCGGCGGGGCCGCCGCGAAAAGGGTAGATGGCAGTGGGGATGCAGAGGGCAGTGGATTCGGCGATCGGCTTGCCAAGGAGGTCGACGAGCGCCCCATGAATGCTTGGGTTGCTGATGCCGGAGGAGGTAAGGAGGAGTTTCATAGTGTCTGTCCCGGTGATTTTACTGATCCGCAGCCATAGTCCCATCGCTATTGCGCCAAAATCGAAAGGACCCGGGAGGAGTTCGGACGTGGTTGACCTGATTGCATCAAGCCAAAAACTCGCCGTAGATGGGATGGAGGAGTTTTTGAGGATCTTCTCGTTCGTCCCAGACGACAAGTTGACGTGGGCGCCCACGCCAACCGCAAAGTCGGCCATTCGGATTGCCGCCCACACTGCGCTCTATGCCGAAAGGTTCGCCCACATGATCGAGACCCGGAAACTGCCGGCGTTCGATAGCTTGGTGGAGTGGCTGGCGCAAATGAACGCGGAAGAAGTCGCGATAACGACCCGGGCGGAGATTGAGGCCATCTTTCGCCAGGGAACCGATCGGGTCTTGGCAGCGCTGGACTCGATCACTCCGGACGACATCGCCGCTCCGTTGGATTTTGGAGTCGAGTGGACCCCGCCCATGACCTTCCTAATGAATCTGCCCGGAATGCACGCCATTTCCCACGCCGCACAGATCGACTACCTCCAGACCTGCTGGGACGATCAAGAAGTGCACTTCTGATCGGCTGACGAGCTACTTGGGCCGTTATTGCCCTGGCGAGTCCTGCCGGACACCCTGGAATCGCGGCAGTGTTGGGCAGTTATCGTACGCTTCGTGCTTTGCGCTGTATCCTAGGAAAGTGCGTGTGCTCTTGGTGTGGTTGCGGCGTATGCATTGGTGATCGCCATAGACAAGTCTCGTATGTTGTGGGTGGAGCATTCCCGACTTCTAGATGACGTCGTGCGGATGGATGGCATGCAGGCTCCCAGGGACGGCGATATTGCCTTGGCCGTCAACACCCTCATGTGGTTTATGGCCCTCCAGGAGCCCGATTGCTCTGCTTCCATGGACACAGAGGATTTCTTTGGCGACGTGTACTGGAAGTGCGAGGCCCCATGGCTGTGCACCAGTTTTGCAGTCCAATGGGCACGGCTCGGCTTGATCGATGCAGAGAGGCAGATCGTTCGCAACCTCGAACAAGCCTTACGACAGGCTTCCACCGGTTCGTGTATCGTTGCGATGTTTCGTCATAGAACATCCGTTCGAGTACGAACCGTACCGAGAGCAATTCAGCTACTGGGCCGAAGACGAAGTCCTTTAGGAGTGTTGACAGCGCTCGATGGAGTGGATCAACGACGGAAGGTCGAAACTACATTCTGGCCTGATCAGACTTAAGGAAACATCCTGACGCCGGCCTGGCAAATGGCGCGAGCCATATAGTGGCCTCGCTCAAGTGCATTGAATTCGGAACATCGTAGGCGACACTTTTTCTGCTTCGCTGAATCATTTGAAGGTGATGTGCGCTTGACGGTTGGCATCCCAGAGAGCGCAGACAGGACGCTTTGGCCACGAATAACCGCTCTATTATCAACTCTGCCATAACGTTCCAGGTGGCTGGCATGATGAGTCCTCCCACGGACACCGTGAGATCGAGGAAGGACCAGCCGAATGGCAAACGACGTTTTCATCGGCTACTCCAGGGAAAAAGCGACGCCGAAAGTGGTCCTGAGAAGCCTAAGCTCGCATTCTACTTCCTTATGAATCCATGCATCCGCAACCACGACGCAAACGATTCAAACCAGCCTGTGCTGGTCGTTTCCTTTTTGTACATTCCAAAGCCGTGCCCGCCCTGCTCAAACAGGTGGAATTCAACGGGTCTCTTCGCGGCCCTCCAACTTTCGATCAGACCGAACCCTCCGTTGGCAAAAAACGGATCGTCGGCCGCAAGAGCAATGAATAAGGGCGGAGCATTGCTGGGCACTTTGACCGACGTGAGCGGACCGTATATATCGCCGATGAAGGCAGGATTAACCCCTTTTGCGTAGAGGGCCGTCGACAATGTCAACATTGCCCCTGCCGAAAAACCAATCATTCCAACTTTGTCCGGGTCGACATTCCACTCATTTGCGCGCGAGCGCACGAGCGCAAATGCGGCAGTAGCATCCGCAATCTGCGGCGCTAGGGCCGTCGAAGGATCCCCCGACGCCGGTGGACGCCTTGCGGGGCCAGAGAACATCCGATGCATCGAAGCCTCAAATCCCTCCATGTCGGCTGGAGTCGGATTCAGTCGATATTTCAAGACGAAAGCGGCAACGCCCGTCTTGGCGAGGGCTTTCGCAACGTCCCAGCCTTCGTTCTCCATGGAGAGCGTGAGAAAACCACCGCCGGGAGCCACGATGATTGCCGCTCCCGTAGCGCGCGACTTCTGGGGCAGGAAAGGGGTGAGCGTTGCGACGCTTACATTGCGGGCAAACGCCCTGCCGTATTGAAAATGCCAACTTTCCTCTGCCGTGGCCTCTGGTAATTTGCCCGTACCAAGGACAATTGCGTTCGGTTGTTTCGGGACCGCGATAGGGGTCATCTTATCGTTCTGAGCAATGGCGAGACATGAGACCCCTGATACTAACATGGCAATTGAATGCTTAGCGATCGATTTCATCTTGTATTTACAAGTTCTAGGTAGTTCCAGCGATGGAAGTTATGTTCGATAAAACTGGCACCTGGCTTGGCTCCTTACCAATGCTACTATTTTTGTCGGTCGACCCACTCATTTTGTTTTGACCGAAGCTGTGCATCGTCGGATTTGTTTGGAAAGCCGTCTCCTGTGGGCAGGATGAAAGCCCCTGGGATCCTTACGTTCAGAGCAGGAAAGGGAACGTTGTAGGAGCCAGTCAACCAATGCCGGATCTCGACGACAGGCGGGACTGCGCACCGGAAATGTGGCGAACCCTCAACGGTCCGATCGTAGGCATGACAAGAATTGGAGACTTTCTCTAATTTCTGTCAACTGGCACCTTTTGGGTGGCCATTGCGATGGGTGTTCTCCTCTATCTTCAGGTCGTGCTAATGTTACGACCGTCCATAAGCCCATGTCGAATTGCCGCTTGAAGGACATCGATATGGATGTCCTTTATGGCTTTGAACTTGATGCAGTAGCCGGTCACGGTTGCTTTGCCGATCGTCGGCCCAAAGGTTCGGGCCAGGTAGGTCTTGTCTTCCAGGCCAAGGACGTACACAGAGATTCCCGTTTTGTTAGCGCTCAGGCCGATTCGATAAAACTCTCTTGTCGTACCGTCAGCGTATTTGATCGTGTAGAAGCCGTACCCGATATTGGGGTTGGAGACCGTTTTGCCTTCCTCGTTCTTGCCGTCGGTGAACCACAGTCGACATGACGGTGAAGTTTGGAGTGCGAGCTGGTGCAGCGTTCGCATGTCGCTTCGCTTTGGTTCGGGTTGGCTAGCAATATAATCTTCGATTTGTTCCTCTACGTTCATTTTCCTTCCACTCATTTTCGCCCAGATCAGCTCAACTCGACTTCATCGTTCGTTTTATGTCCAAGCTAACATACCGACCAGTGGTCCCGACGATCTCTGGCAAAGACGAACGGTGACGGCTTTTCGAAGCTATGGCTAACTGATATGCTCGCATCGATTCGAGCCACCGTGATTATCGATAGTTGATGCGAGTTTGCTATGAGTGCGAGTCTGGTAAGCACGCGAGACTGCTGTCAGTTGAAGTACGGCACGAGTAGTTCATCGAACTTCCTTATCGCCGCTGACGAATGGGTGCAATGCAGCCGAAAGGGTCAATCCGCTTCGGAGGCTCGGCGGATTCGATCAAGCTCTGCGAGATGCACGATGTCTTGGGGCCGGTTCGCGGCACGCTTCATGGCAGTCAAATCGTCAACCGAAGCCACCCTAAATGCGACTCCGCTGAGCTGCTTTATCACAGAACGCCGTAGGAGTCCATCGAACGAGTCGACTCCCGGTAAATGCAGAAGCAAGTCGACGTCGCCGGCTGTCGTATTCAGGCTCACATTTGAACCGAATATCGAGCGTTCGTCCCAAACGAATGGGACTCCCTCATGCCAGTGCCACGGTCGGGGATGAAGGTGGGCAAGCCCTCGAACGATTGAGGACACGTTTTCGGGATCGCCTCCAATTGCGAAGTCGGAATCCATCGTTGTATTGCGGCCCCCGTGAAGTACAAGCGCAAATCCGCCGATTACGACGAAGCGCACACGTTCAGCCGACAGTGCTTTGACCAATATCTCGAGATTTGGCGGATTCGACGGCACTCATGCACTGTAGCACCGAGCGAATGGCGGCATCATGTTGATCGAGCAGTTCTCGAACCGTCATCCGTCGATTTCGGCGGATTCTGGCCAGTTCGATCTCTTCCATCTCTTTCGAATCTAATCGGCTATCTTCGATACTGGAATTGTACATCCACGGAGCGAAAGTGGGGAATTCAAAACGACACCGCGGACAAGCCCGTGCTCGCCCAAGTAGTCAGAGATGGGCAAGGCAACCACATCCCGGTTCGTATCTTCGAAGCTAATTAGGTAACCGGCTTGGAAGCGTATTCGAAACGCACTTGATTCAAGTGTGGGAATTGCCAGAGGGCCGGCGATTGGAAGGGACCGATACCGTAAAGCAATCCGGCGGTCACTCGTTTTGCGGGATCTCTTGAAATGAAAGCTGCTGGAGGCCGAATACCTGGCAAACCACTGCTGTAAGCATCACCGCCGGTTCGAATATCACTTATCGAGTGCGACAATTTCCTCTTTCGCTGTGGCGTCGTTGACGCCGCCGTCAAGCTATCTCAAACCTCCTGAAGCTGAATGACTTAGCCGGCAATCCAAGTCGCCCTTTCGGAGGCATCATTCCCTGTCAGCCTTCGCTAGACTGGGCACAAATGGAACACGGGCTTCGGCCACTCCTTTAACTGATCGAGGAGCCTGAGCGGCCTAATCGACTTCAGGCACTTCACATGCTTTGAGCCTGAAGCTCATCAGTGGACCATCAACGATCTGTGGATGCGGTCTGGATTGAATCCATACCGGACACTCATTGCCTTGCCAATTTGGTGGCCAACGCTACCGACTGATTCGAAGCAGTTGTTGTCAGCACTTGGCCGTCTTGCGTTTCTTTCCGACCATGCCTTTCGCCACGACCTCGGCGATGCTAGCGGAGGCGAAGGGAACCTTGCAGGCGGTGTTTCCCATCATGACCTGCACCTCGCCGATCTCGGTGGCGCATCGGGCCGCATAGTCTGTTAGGGCCTTCACGTTGCACCCGGTGGCGATGACGAATCCGTTCATCGAGTACCGCACGCGGTTAGGCTGGCCGTGAATGGAGGATTTCACCCGGTCCAGTAGCGCCTCAAACTCGGCAAGATCGAGTTCGGAGTCGGGCCGAATGAGGGACAGGCAGCTAAGGGTGCGCCAACCGGCGCAAGCGATCGTCTCGACCGGAGATTCGATCCAATCCACGGCGAGATCCCGTCCGTGCAAACTGCCCGACGCCACCCAGGGCACCGTGCTCTCGGAAAGCAGCGACCAATAGGCCGCTTCCACCCAACTCTGAAGATCTTCGCAGGTCATTTTCACGTCGTCCGTGATGAGTCCCGCCAGGTACATGGCGTCCGAAATGCCGGAGGCGTAAAGCTCAAGTGCCAGTTCGTAGTTGAGCTTCAGCCGCTTTTCGATCGGCTTCATGTCGCTGATCTTGACCCCGAAGAATGGCTCTCGCGCACCGTGGTTGACGAGCACCTTTTTGATCGAGGCGCTACCCAAGGCACGCAATTCTTCAATCACATCGGGACAAGATTCCATGTCTATTTCTCCTGGAGTCGAATCCGGTTCGTGGGTGCTTCAGGGGGCCACGAGGAAGTCTCGCCCAGCCCCGGCCCGCGCCCAAACCGCGAGATCGATCTGCATCATATCCCGACCGAGCCGAATCGTCAATTCCCGTGAGTGTCTCAGCTTGATTTCCCTAGCGCAGTCCGTCGGGTGAGCCGCGCCATTAAGCAGGAACGTACGTCAACCGAATCAAGTCATCGGCAATCAAATCGCTGGCCACCAGGTGGAGCGGCGGCCGAGAACCCGCGAAGAACGGCTGGCCACCACCTAACACGACGGGACGCAGGTAGAGTTGGTATTCATCGATAAGGCCGAAATCGGTCAGGCTTTGCGCCAGGACTGGCCCGGCGACATGAATCTCGCCCGCCAGTTCGGCCTTCAGCCTCCGTACCACGTTCTCGAAGTCATCCGCGACAAGCGTCGAGTTTGGGCCAACTGACGTAAGGGAACGCGACATGACCCACTTCGGCTGGCTCCGCCACACCGCCGCGAACTCGCGATCCTCAGCGTCCCAATCGGGAAGATCTTCGTCCCAATAACGCATGATCTCGTACGTGCGGCTTCCGTAAATGAGGCCTGCCGCGCCGCGTACCAGCCCGATGAAGTGACTGAAAGCCGCCGGTGCAGGTGGCCCAAGCTTCATGTGGTCGACGTAGCCATCAAGGGACTGGCTCATTCCGTAGATAAGTTTTGCCACGCTGTAAATCTCCCTACCACGTTCATCGAAATAGCGTGAGCCGACGTCACGCTGACGTGAGGTCGAATACTACCCCTAGGAAGCATTTGAGCATTGGGCTCATAGCCCTCCACGAGTTGGAGCGGTTGGTACGCAGCACCACCTTGAGCGCGCCTAGGTCACACAAGCTTGTCTATTAGGGGCGGAGTGTAGCGCCGAAGGTGCGTCCCTATGTCAGCCTTGGGTGAAGCCCAAGGGAACGGAACGTGCGATCGGGACGGGCCAAAGGTCCGTGCCAAAGGGGCGTCCAAGGCGCGGATCTGACGGCATGGACGTTCAATGAGCAGGACGAGTCGCATGGGTTTGGGTTTTCTGAGGGCGCTTGCCTTCACAATGAAGCCACACCGCTGATGCCGAAAAAAAAAGACACACCACTCACGCCTAAACACAAAAAACGAACGCCTTCAACCGACTTCAAACCATCTGCCAAGCCTGCCCGGCCCGGGTTGAGTAAGCCAAAGGGCGGCAAGCCCCAGATCACGAAACCGGAGAGGCCAAGGCCGGTTGCGCCTCCCAAGCCGGAGCCCACGGTCGTCGAACCTACCGGGTTCGACACGCTGGGCCTTCGCGACGTGACTCTCCAGGCGCTTTCCGAGCTTGGGTTTGAGGTTGCCACTCCCATCCAAACGCTCGCGATTCCACTTCTACTGACGGGATGCGATCTGATTGGTCTGGCCCAGACGGGCACCGGCAAGACCGCGGCGTTCGGCCTTCCTCTGATTGAGAAAGTGGATCCGGAGAATCCCGCAACTCAGGCTCTCGTTCTGGCCCCCACTCGAGAACTGGCCGTTCAGGTCGCCAAGGGCATCTACGAATTCGCCCGATACGGCCACCTTAGGGTCGTTCCGGTGGTTGGCGGACAGCCCATCGACCGGCAGTTCCGGGCGCTCAAGCAAGGGGCCCAGATCGTGGTCGGCACCCCGGGACGTGTTCTCGATCACCTGCGGAGGGGTTCGCTGCATCTCGAAGGCGTTCGGTTCTGCGTCCTGGACGAAGCGGACGAGATGATGGCTCTCGGTTTCACCGAGGACATGGAAGCGATCTTGGCCGAGCTTCCGGAAAGCCGACAGCTCGCATTCTTCTCGGCGACCATGCCGCCCCGAGTATTGGCGATCACCAGCAAGTTCTTGCGCGATCCCCAACGCATCGAGATCGTGTCTAAGCAGCGCACCCTGGAGACCACGAACCAGACGTATTACGAAGTTCCTCCCGGCAAAAAGCAGGAGGCGCTGGTCCGGGTACTCGACATGGAAACCCCAGGATCGACGATCGTGTTCTGCCGTACCCGGCTAGAAACCGCCGAACTGAGCGAGGCCCTAAGCTTCCACGGCTATAACGCCGAGCCGATCCATGGTGATATGGGACAGGCGGATCGAGACCGCGTGCTGCGCCGTTTCAGAGAAGGCCTGGCCGATCTGCTCATCGCCACTGACGTCGCCGCGCGGGGCCTCGACATCGAACTGGTGACCCACGTGATCAACTACGATGTGCCCTTTGACGCGGAACAGTACATCCACCGCATCGGGCGAACCGGCCGGGCCGGACGAACCGGGGATGCCATCACTTTGGTCTATCCGCGGGAGCGGCGCCAGCTTGCGAACATCGAGCGGCTGATCGGTTCGCGGATTGAACCCGCGCGGATTCCGACGATCGACGATATCGCCGCCCAGCGGAGAAAGGCGTTTGTGGAAGCGCTGCGGGCTTCGCTGAACGAACGAGATTTCGATTCCATGCTCCCCTCCGCCGGGGAACTTGCCGAGGAGTTCGATCCGGTTGAAGTAGCGGCCGCCGCTATTCACATGCTCTGGAAGGAGCGCCACCAAAGTGCGCCGCCGGCGGACCAAGAGGACGTGTTCGCCGAGTTCGAACAACCCGAGCAGGGAATGGTTCGTATCTTTGTCGGCATGGGACGCCACGAGGGCCTGCGCCCAGGCGACCTCGTGGGCGCGATCTCGAACGAATCGGGCCTCGCCGGCAAAGAAATCGGCGTGATCGAGGTGCTGGAGCACTCCGCCTTCGTGGAAGTCCCTGCCTCCGAGGGCACGCGAGTGATCGAGGCCCTGAGCCGAGCCAAGCTCCGCAACCGGAAAGTCAAAGTAGAACTCGCCCAGCCGGGCCTCCGCCAGCCAACCCCCGCCCTGTCGGGGCCGCCCAAACGGGGGCCTCGCGGGAAAGACAAACATGAGGATGCGCCTCCGAAGAGAAAGCGGCACGAAAGGGGTCCTTAAGCCCGCTTGTCGTTGAATGGGGCCGGCCCACATGGGGCGTCGTATGACGCCCCATCTTTTTTGCCTGAAGAAGTGATCCGGACTTACCGACCGGAAAGTACCGTCACCGACCTCGATACGGGTTGGATTAGCTCAAATAGTTTTACGTACGACACGTTCGAGCGACCCTCGACAATCCAGCAGTTTGCCCCGGACCAGAGCAGCTACATCCAGCACGGCTACACGTACGATCCCGACGGACATGTGACGGTCGCTCGTACGAACGGTGCAACCACTTTCTATTCGTATAACGCCCTCGGGCAACTCATCCAGCTAGAGAACGTGACGGCGGATGGATATCCCGACCAATACGCTCCATCGGCCTATCGGATGACCGATCCGTATACGGGCATTCCCCACACGATCTTCTCCTCCTTCACAAACATTGGCTACAACACGCTTGGC
>JARLGV010000090.1 GCA_031292555.1 Fimbriimonas sp. | reverse complement strand
CAGTAACCCCAGCCTCGCCAAGGATAGGTCGAGGGTCTTGCTCGCGGATTTGTTGTAGTTAAAAGCCGCAAGGTAGGCGATTCCATCCCGATCCCGGTAGATGAAGGCGTCGCCTGCCTTGTCTCCCGTGTCTCCGAACACCGGGCGAAACTGGGGCGTCCGCCGTGCCAAATCCAACGCGGACCGGTTCGAGAAGATGTTTAGTACCCGTGCCCGCGCCTGCGGGTCGGTCAGCGTGTCCCCTTCGATCATCATCCCGCCACCGATCACAGATGCGGTGAAGCGAGTTCTGGCCTCCGCCAAAGTCGTCGGTTTCTCGCCCAGCGCCCGGTACTCGCATGCGCTATCTGGATCGTTGTATCGATAGAGACGGTTGGCTTCCCACCAAGCGTAGTTCTGCGAGTTGAGGAAGTACTCGCTGGCGCCGATGTTTGAGAACACGTCGCAGGAGATTCGCCGGCTATGCGCATATCCGTGCGGGAAAAGCGGAGCGATGCTCAGGCTGATGAAGAAGGGCCGCCCCACCTTCTTGGGCGAGAGATCCTCCACGATCCGCTGCATCGCCACCCGATAGGCGGCCGTTCCGGTCTGAACGCTCGGGATGAAATGCCGTCCTTCGAGCGCACCATGAGTCAGAAAATCCAGTTTCACGTAGTCGAAGCCCTGGTCCACGAAGTCTTTGAGCGTCTCATCGATCCGCTGAAGCGTTCCCGGGTGGGTCGGATCGAGTGGCCATCCCCCATCGAGTTTCGGCAGCAGCACGCCCTTCGCGTCTTTCATCTGAAGATCCCGGAACGTGTAGCCTCCGACCGTTTTCCAGTCCGGTTCGCCCCAGTTCACGAAAGGTGTCCAGTAGACTCCCGCCTTTAGGCCGGCGGCATGTACGCGCTTCACGTATTCGACTCGCTGCGGCCTGGTGAGGTTGTCCCAGAACGAGTCGAAGTTCAGATAGGCGATGCCGCCGCTTCGAAACCAGGGCAGATCCTTCTTAACGAAGGAGAGGGCGCCGTCCATCGCCTCCAGATTCACCTTGTTCATGTATCCCGACCACGAGTTCCAGCCGAACGGAACCGATCCGCTCCAGGGCAGCTTGGGTTGGACGATCGCATTCAGATCGCCGAACCGCTCCAAGCCGGTGCGCCAGTCTGGATAGAGTCCGAGCACGAAGCGGGGAGACTTGACCTCTTTGCCCGTCACGGTTCCGTGCGGTTCTTGATCGTGGGTGAAGGTGCCGGTCACTCCGGCGTAGGCACGGAGCCCTCCATCGCGTTCGAACTGGACGGCGGATTTCCAAACGTCGTGGTCGATGGAACCAACCACCAAACCACCGCGGCTTGCATCGTCATAGAGCGAACCTACTTCGAAACTGCCCTCCTTCTTGTCCCAGGCGCTGGAACTGTAGCGGAAATAGCTGTCGTTATCGTAGGGGACGAAGAGAGACTGAAGCGGGCCAGCGTGCCTTAGCTTGATGGGCTGTTTGCTGACAATGGGCGCGATCTGGTTCGTTCCTGAAGGGCTGCCGACCAAGTCGAGCCCGACGATCACCTCCGCTCGGCCGCGATAGATGCTGAACGTCTGTTTGAGCACGATCGGAGTGGGGCCGCCCGAATGGGTGACGACGAATTGTTCGCCGGATCCGAACGAGTCTCTGATTTTCGCACGGCTTATATCGTGGACCGGGAAGGAATCGGTTGCCAGGAATGACCCGTCCGGCAGTTTCGCTTCCCCGTAGGCGTCATCGATCTCCGCTTGGTGACCCCAAGCGACGCTGAATCGACCGGTCGCGGTGGAGACGGATAGCTTGATCCGTCCTTTGTCGATTTGGACTTGATCGGCAGCGCCGGGATGGAGAAGCGCGAAGCATAGAAGGGCGAACGTCATTGGCCTCCTGACCGAGCCTGAGGTTAGTCTGCCGACGTGCCGCGCGTGGATTCGCGGACGACGAGCGTGGGGACGAGAACGACCTGCTGCGGCGGCGCCGAACTATCGGCCATTTGGGCTTTCAGGATCCGCCATGCCTCACTGCACATCTCCTCGATCGGCTGCCGGACCGTGGTGATTGGCACCGGACATGCCGCCGTCTCGTCGATGCCGTCGAAGCCCACGATGGCGATGTCCTGTCCGATCTTCACGCCTTGGTCCGACAGTGCCTGAGCCGACCAGATTGCCGTCTCGTCGTTCATACAAAGCAGGGCTTTAGGCAGGGATTTCGTTCGTACCAGTTCGATCATCGCGACCTTGACGTGCTGGAACGTAACCCTTTCGATTGCGACGGTTCGGAGTGGCAGTCCCGCTTGCGCCATCGCGTTTTCGTAGGCGTCATAGCGGGGGCCCGAATCGATCAGGTCCGAGGTCCACGGCGCCACGTAGGCGATCTGTTTGTGGCCCAGATCAAGCAGATGCTGCATCGCACGATCGGCGCCCTGGCGCAGGTCGACCCCGACATAGCTCTTGAGCTCGGACCAATAGGCGCCCATGCTGACGAACGGAATGGAGGGCGCCAGCCTGTCGTATTCCCGAGCAAAGGCGGAGATCGAAGCCGAGTTATCGAAAGCGATGATGCCGTCTACTGGAACTCGCAGCGCTCTGTCGAAGGTGTGGAGGAAGTTGTACTCCTCGTCCACGTCCGAAACGGCCATCGCGACATCAGTGCCTCGCAGCAGCGTCCGCATGTAGTCCAGAACGTGCGCGCGATAGCGCGAGTACTCCAGGCTGACCCAGAATCCCACGATGCCGGTCTTTCCGCTTGTAAGGGCGCGCGCCGCGCTGTTGGGAATGTAACCGAGTTCCTTGGCCGCCTCAAGAACCTTCGCACGAGTATCCGGGCTGATCGAGAGATCGAGGCGTCCGCTCAGAACTCTGGAAACGGTGGCGCCGGAGATGTTGGCTTGACGAGCGACATCATCTCGGGTCGGACGGCCAGACGACCTGCTTTGTACGCGCGTTCTGTACACGTGTTCACTATATCCCACATCTTCGGATTTAGCCAAGGGTTTCAGAACAGCATACCGAACTACGGTCCGGGCTGGGCATTGACCTTGTCGATAGCTTGCTTCTTCATTTCATCTGGAATATGGGCCTTGTTTATGGCGGCGATTTTCTCCGCCTTTGTGGTCGGAACCTTGAAATTCCCCGGAGGATCGGGTGGCCGAATCGTATGGTTAGCCTCCGATGTTCCGCTGCCACATCCAGAGATCACAATCGCTCCCGCAACGACGAGGGAGTAAATATCGAGTTTCTTCATCATGATTTCCAATCCTATGATACAATGATCGCGTGTACAGAACACGCGTACATTACCCAATCGGATCTTGAACTCATTCGCCGGCGCTCCGGACGCGACGGCAAAAGCCAAAGAAGGTAAAGAAATGGATCGAAAAGCATTTACGTTAATCGAGCTTCTCGTCGTGATCGCAATCATCGCAATTCTCGCGGCGATTCTATTCCCCGTGTTTGCACAGGCGAAGGCCGCCGCCAAACGAACTGCCGACATCTCCAACACTAAGAACCTGGGTTTGGGGATGCTCATGTATGGCGGCGACTACGACGACAACCCGGCTCCTATGATGCAGGGCGCGTGGGACTGGCCCCGACACCAATACATCATCTGGAAGGACTGCGTCCTCCCGTATATCAAGAACGGCGGAAAGGCGCCGCTTGCCGGGGGAGCCGCATACACGGGTACCGCCAACGAGGACGGCGGAATCTTCGCGTCCCCGACATGGTCTGGCTCGTGGGCGTCGGCATCGGCGGACGACGGCGATGGATCGAACCTATTTGGCGATGCGACAACCCGCTTCCCCAGGTCCTATTCGCTGAACCAGGACGCGGGCCTCAACGAGGGAGTCGGCAGCATCAATAACCAAGCAGGCGTGATCCCGTGGGTGGCTTATTGGTCGTGGGAGACTCCGTACGCAACAGGCGGCGGCTCATACACTTCCCTGGGCAACCCGGCAAACACGATTCTGCTTACGGGCACGGAAGACCCGTATCCCAACGTCAACGCGCCGATGATGTGTTACGGTTGCGCGAACGGCTCTGGCCAGGCGCAGAACGGATGCGCCGAGGCAAATCCGCAGCTCACCGCTATTCGAAGCGTTGGGAATGCCCTCATCGATATCTGTTTCTTCGACGGACATGCGAAGATGGTCAACGGGTACCAGTCGCTTTCCACCGACATGTGGGACGTCTTTCAGGCCCCAGGTTGGAACGTGCCAGCTCAGTGGCCAGGCTACGTTCAGATCGAGGAGTACATGAAGGGTTACAAAGAGTGGAATCCCTGAACTGAGACCTCGGTTCATCCGAAAGGGGCCGGCTCTTAACTGAGTTCGGCCCCTTTCCCTATTGGGCGGTAAGGAGAATGACGGCGCTCTCAAAGCGGCCCAGCGCGCGCATCGGCAGTCCATGCTCGCACAGGTGCGCTCCCGACAGAGTGCCCTCCATACCGCACTCGCCGTTGATCTCCTTTGCTTGATAGAGCCTTTCCCTGTCCAGCCCCTTGAGTGCGAGGGAGTTGGCGCGCGAGTCTTCCAGCGCGTAGGCAAAGACGACAGCGGCAGCTCCATAGCAGTACATGAGGGAAGACCGCGGCCCGCCATAGGGGCTCTCCAACCGGAAAAGCCCGCCGAACTGGACGATTTCGCGAATTTGCCTATACGCTGCGATCGCCCTGGCGGCAAACTGTCGTTCGCATACCGACAGGTTGGCAAGATCGATGTCGAGCCCCATTCGTCCGCTCATGGCCACATCGAAGGCGAATTTGAGCGACCTCTCCCCAGATCGGGTGACGTGGTTGGCCATCGCCAATGCCGGGAAGAAGTGAGAAAAGCCCCATTGGATAAAGATGCGCCTGGCCGGATCGGTCATGTCGCTTGGCCAGAGCTCATGGGCAAAACGCATGGAGCCGTAGTCCACCCGCCCCCCTCCGCCCGAGCACATCATGACTTGAACGCCCGGATGCTCCAGCGCCAGCCGGCCCATAACCTCGTACAGCCCGCGCACATATTCGATCTGAAGATGACTCTGGTGCTCTGGGCGGAGATAGCTCGATCCGGGCTGGGTGAAATACCGGTTGCAATCCCACTTCACGTAGGTGATGCCGGGGTTTGCCCGGAGTGTTTGGTCAAGGATTCCGTAGGCGTAGGCGCAGACTTCCGGATTCGTGAGGTCCAGCACCATCTGATTCCGCTGCAGTTCCATTTCGCGTTTGGGCTGACGAATGAGCCAGTCTGGGTGTTTCTCGAAAAGCTCGCTGCGGGGGTTCACCATCTCCGGCTCGAACCAAATGCCGAATTGAAGTCCTAGCCTCTCGGCCTCGTCGGTCAGCGCGCTCAGGCCGTGCGGCAGTTTCGCCAGATCGGGCTTCCAATCCCCCAGTCCCTGCGAGTCGTCGTTTCGCGGGTACTTCGACCCGAACCATCCGTCGTCGAGCAGGAACAGCTCGATGCCCAGTTCCTTTGCTTCGGCAAACAGCGAGACGATCTTGTCCTCGTCGAAGGTGAAGTATGTTGCTTCCCAGTTGTTGAGGAGGATCGAGCGCGGGCGATCGCCATCCCTGAGCACTTCCTCTCGCACGTAGCGGTGTAGCAGGCGGCTTAAGTCCCCGGTTCCTCGATCGCTACATGCCCAAACCATTTTGGGCGTTTCGAACGAGACTCCGGGGGCCAACCGGTACGCCGAGGCATTGGGGTTCATTCCGCAGACCGTCCTCAGACGGCGGTTGGGTAGCACTTCAAACGAGAACCGGAAGCTTCCAGCCCAGGCGAGCGAGCCGCCGAACACAACCCCTTCGTCCTCGGAGGGCGCGGCGCCTTGGGAGACGAGGAACCAGGGCGCGGTGAACTGATGGGCGCGCACGCCGAGTTTGGAGTCGAGCGATTTCGTTCCTGGGCTAAGCCGCTCCGAGATCATATTCGCCTCATCCGCCCAGTCGCCGCTGAACTGCGTCAGCCAGAACTCGCCGGTTCCAAAATCGAGGCTCGAAGAAGCGAACGCCTCCAGCACAACCTCCGATTCCTCCTCGTGGTGGATGACCGTCCAGATTTCGAACGTATCGAGGTCGAATATCGCCCGAATGAAAAGCTGTACAAAGAGCGGATACTCGGGATCTCTCAGATCGATGCGCGTGAGGTCGGACTGCTGTGACATCGCATCAACAATCAGGTCAGTCGAGGTGTTGCCGTCCGCATGAACCGCGCGTAGGGCCGGCTCGAATACCCAGCCGTCTCCGGATGCAGGAATCGCGATGACGGTCGATGGGTCATTCTCTTGGCCCCCGAACGCCCTTTGAACAAGCCTGGATTTCGCATCGACCTCGAATTCGAGGGCTACGCGCTTGGTTTGGATGCGGACAATCTGTTGCAGGCTCATCGGGTCAAATCCGGACCTCGCTCGTTTGTTCGGCAAGGGGACCAAGCTATAGTTTCCACAAGTGCCCGATGTACCGCTGTACATTGACGGGAGTGACCGATCCCTGCTTGCGATTCGGCGCAACGACTACCGCCAGTATCTGCTCCGAGGATGGCCGCGAAAGGGATAAGCTTGTCCGCTATGACGCCTCGCCATGACCTTGCCGATCTCGCGCCTTCAGTCGACGCCCTGTTCGCCGAATGGGACAAACCAGATTCTCCTGGATGCACGGTCGCGGTGATCCGTGACGGACAGGTCGTTTACCAGAAGGGTTTCGGGATGGCCAACCTTGAGTACGAGGTTCCCAATTCGCCCGGCACGATCTACCACGTAGCTTCCATCTCCAAGCAGTTCACGGCCTTCGCCGTGCAACTTCTTGCCTTCGAAGCGAAGCTCAGCCTTGACGACGAAGTGCGAAAGCATGTGCCCGAACTCCACGACTTTGGGTATTCCATTACGCTGCGCCACCTTATTCACCACACTAGCGGGCTACGCGATCAATGGAATCTTCTCGGCTTGGCGGGCTGGAGGTCGGGAGACGTGATCACCGAAGAAGACATCCTGAGAGCGATGTGGCGGCAACGGGAACTCAACTTCGAGCCCGGTAGCGAAATCAGCTATTCGAATACCGGATACACGCTACTGGGATTGATTGTGAAGCGAGTCTCCGGTGTCTCATTGAGGCAGTATTGTTATGAGCGGATCTTCGGTCCTCTCGGCATGGTCCACACCCACTTCCACGACGACAATACTGAAGTTGTCAAGGGAAGGGCCTATAGCTATGCGCCAACGCCATCCGGCTTTCAGAATGTTCCCTTGCAATATGCCAATGTCGGCGCCACGAGCCTATTCACGACCGTGGAGGACATGGCCCTGTGGGACCGCAATTTCGATACTCCGAAAGTCGGCGATGTCGCACTCCTCGACGAGATGCACCGGAGCGGAACTCTGAATGACGGGACCAAGCTCGACTATGCTTCGGGGTTGGTCAACGGATCGTATCGCGGCCTGAGAATCGTGGGTCACGACGGAGCCGACGCGGGCTTTCGGACCGCCTACCGGCGGTTTCCCGATCAGCGGTTCGCGACGATGGTGTTCGCCAACCTGAGTTCCTTCGACTCAAATCTACTCGTCCGCAAAATCGCCGATATCTTCCTAGGCGACCTAATGAGCCCTGCCGAGGCTCGCACAAGCGATTCGCCTTCCAAACCAGCCGAGTTCCAAATTGACAAGGACGATCTCCACCACTTTGTCGGGGATTACTACTGTCCGGAACTGAGTGTCATATACAGCATTTCGGAGGTGGACGGCGCGATTTCTATGGACTTCCCAAAGGGTGTCGCGACGCTCCAGCCGGTTGGAGTGGATGCATTCAACGCCCACCCGATCGGGCTGGTCACGTTTGAACGAGAACAGGGGAATATCACCGGCTTTCGACTGGATAATGGTCGCGTCCGCCGCCTGCTCTATGAAGTTTGGCGACGCTGACGGCCTCCGATCCTAGGCCCCAGGTCCGGTAAGCCGGCAGGTGACGACGGGGACCAATCGGTCAACACCGTGCAGATGCTTCGAGGGGCGCTGTTGTTATACTGGCTTCGCAGCCGTATGAAGACTCAAGGTCCGTTTGCCACCTTTCGATCTTGGGAGCGAGCCGTCGACGGCGTCTTCCATCGACTCGATAGTGCGGCCGGCAGGCTTGAGACCACCCTGCCATCTCGGATACCGAGGCCGGTTCTTCGCGGCGTCAATCGAACGCTTGGACTCCTTGAAAGTCGGTGGATCGCTGCGTTCCTGTTGTTCTTCCTGCTTGCATCCAGCCGTGCGGTCCACTGGTTGGCCAATCCTCAGTTCTACATTGAGGATGGACCGGAGTTCTACATTACTGCCTTCAATCAGGGACTGCATTGCATCTCACGAAGTTACGCATCCTATTACCACGTGGTTCCGCGGGTCCTGTCGGTTCTGGCGGTGGCGTTTCCTCTTCGCTATGGACCGCTTGCCGTTGAGATTGCCGCTCTATTCGTTCAATCGTCCGTCTCCGCATTCCTGCTCTCCCGCCGGATGGCGAAGCAGTTGCCCTCAAAGCTCCTCCGGTTTGGCCTGGCGTTCTTCGTCGTTGCCGATCCGAACTCGACGGAGCTGTTTGCGAACGTCGCTCACAGCCAATGGTATCTGGGAATTCTCAGCCTGGCAATCCTCTGTTCGGAGCCCGGTCGTCGGGCCATGTCATCGCTGGGCGATGGGGTTTTGCTATTGCTTACCGGTCTCACCGGGCCGTTCGCCCCAGTCATGGCGATCTTCAGTTGGTCACCTGTTCGCGATTTGCGATCGCGTTGGCTTGTTTTGGTCGTAACAACGCTCACCGCAGCGGTTACGGCCGCTTCGATGATCGAGCATCCACGCAATGGTATCAACACCGATGCAGGAGCTGCATACCTCTGCCGATTGCTCACTAACCAGATCCTCTATGGGACCGTTCGGGGATTTCACTACGCCTATCACACCGTAAGCGATCCCAATTTGAACTTGCGTGAATTCGGGTGCGCGGTATTTGGAATCGCGGTCATCGTTGCCGGGCTTTGGAAGGCGCCTTCCTTCCTTCGGGCGCTGGGTTGGCTTGGCCTTTATTGCTTGGTGACGGCGCTGTTCTCAAGAGCTTCCTGGAATCTCCTCGGATGTCCAGGGGTAGGCGAGCGCTATTTTCTCTATCTGGACATCGTGTTCGTCTATGGGCTGTTTGCCCTGAGCCGGCAGGCTCGCAGCGCCTTGGTCCGGTGGGGTTTTCGGGGACTGCTCCTCATCACGGCGGTTGCTATAGTCCAGGAATGGGTCTATGACCCTCCATTCTCAAGATTCGACTTCGCTCCTCAGATCGCCGGGTACGACAATCTGCGCCCGGGCGAGACGATCGAAGTCAGGACGCCGATCGACCGCAAATCGCCTGCCGCCTACTGGACGATCACTATTCCGAAGAAAGACTGAGCGGCTGAGAACCCTGGGTGAGTCGTCTGAATTCTCACATGCCTGAGTTTCGTCGTTTTGCCATAAACGCTCGCCAATCCCAGGCGTCCGGGTCGTCGCATTGCCTTATCGGTGTCGAGGCGCCGACTCTGTTCGCGAAGGAGACCAGCAATTTCGCCACCTGGGGGCTCTGACTGAATTCCAGATCGCGATAGCTCTTCGTCTTGGCGCAGCGGGGGCAGGCGGCGCGAAGGTGAAGGGGGCGGTTACAGCCGCTGCCGACGTTTTCCACCGTCGTCATCGGGGCCCCGCAAGTCTCACATTTCCCATCCGAGCGCTTGGCAACTTGCCTCTTGGCGCTCTCCGGAATACGGCTTTCTCTCAACGGAAGTCCGCCACCAAGAAGCCACCAGAGCCTTTCGCCAAATACGACCTGCTTTTCGGGAGTGAGGATCGTGCCGGCGGCGAGGGCCGCGCGAAATTGGCGGACGAAGGCGGCCTGATCTCGGCAGGTTTCCGAGCAATAGGGACTCGCAAGGCTTTCGGTCGCCTTGTCGCAGTTCGGGCAACGGTGGAGAGATTCAAGCGGGATCTCGGTTTGCTCCGAGTTTCCGATTCGGTTAAGCAAGACGGTAAGCACGCATCGGGCTTGGTCTTCCAGGGACATATCGGCGTCGCCAGGATCCGGGAGGGCTGCTCTTAGCTGGGTCGCGGAGAAAGGCACAGTGCGTTATTATTGCCCTGCCCCGTGAACCATTGCATTGAGTGCCAGCCTTGGACTCGTTTGAATCCTGGCCGGGCATTTTATTGATGCTTGAGCCCGAATACCTACAATGCGGTGCCAGCAAGCGCGCCCGAGGAAGTATTTAGGTTTGACGGCGTCCTTCACCGCCGACACGGCCCAGAAAGGTTGAGCGTATGCTAGAAGCTCCCATGCCAAACGAAACGCTGCCTGCCGTCGAATACACCTTGTTCGAAACCGCGATCGGTCCTTGCGGGATCGCTTGGCAAACTGGCGAGGCGCCTGTCATCCACGCCTTTCATCTCCCCGAGGCGTCGGAACACGCCACCGAAGAGAGGATGACTTGCCTCGGCGCGAAAGCGGTCGCCATTCCGGCCCCCATCGAGGCGGTAATCGCTAAAGCGCGCCGACATCTGGCGCGCGACCTTCAGGATTTCCGCGACGCGCCGATCGATTGGGACCGATTCGAGCCGTTTTCGCGTCGCGTCTACCAAGCCGCCCTCGATATCCCGCCCGGCCAAACGCGGACCTACGGCCAGCTTGCGAAGTCGCTTGGAGAACCCCAAGCCGCCCAAGCCGTCGGTCAATCCCTTGGCAGCAACCCGATTCCCCTAATCATCCCCTGCCACCGCATCCTCGCCGCCGACGGAAAAATGGGCGGATTCTCGGCCCCCGGCGGGCTCGCGACGAAGGAGAAGCTCCTCATCATCGAAGGCGCCCTATCGTCCCTGTTCGATGAGTTCTGAGGATGTAGAGACTCCCACTAGGGCACGCTTAGGCACAATGCCGTGCCTGGGCTGCGTCAGGGCCGCTCGCCCTGCACGGCTGCCTCGATTTTGGCGATGTCGATCTTCCCCATCTCCATCATCGCCGCGAACGCGCGTTTGGCGACGTCGCCGCCCTTGGCCAACGCATCCGTTAGGGCTCTCGGCGTGATCTGCCAAGACAGGCCCCATCTGTCCTTGCACCAGCCGCACGCGCTCTCCTCGCCGCCGTTCCCAACGATCGCGTCCCAATAGCGATCGGTCTCCTCTTGGTCGTCGGTGGCGATCTGAAAGGAGAACGCCTCGGATTGCTTGAAAAAGTCTCCGCCATTTAGGCCGAAGCACGGGATGCCACAGACGGTGAACTCGACCGTCAGAACGTCGCCCTCCTTCCCACCCGGAAAATCGGACGGCGCCCGGAATATCGCCCCGACTTGGCTATCGGGGAAGGTCTCGGCATAGAAGCGTGCCGCCCCTTCCGCATCATGGTCGTACCACAGACAGATCGTATTCTTCGCCTTCATCGTTGCTCTCCTTGTACTCTCAATCCCGGTTTCTCGATGTCACTCCAATTTCTGATTCCGGCATTTAGGATACGCCGTGAATGACGACCTATTCGCGTGTCCCATTTGTCCCAATGGGCCAATGTGGCCGCGAAGGTCGGGCAGTCGGTAAGCGAATTCTCGCCAGGAAGCGCTTCTTAAGTGGCAAAATGTCCCATGCACCGCCTGCTGATTGCGTCCTTTGCCTGCGTCTTTGCTGCTTCCTCGGCTTCTGCGGAGATTGACTACCGGGTTAAGGTCAACTCGGCCGATCATCGGTTCGAGGTCGCGATGTCCGTGCCGGTCTCGGCGGCAGGGTCGCTGAGCGTCCAGATTCCCAATTGGTCGCCGGGCGCCTATTTCCAACGGGACGGCGGGCAGAGTGTCCACGATCTCGCGGCTGCCGACGCATCGGGGGCGCCGCTGACCGTCGCTCATTCGGAAGGCAACACGTGGACGATCGCGGCGACCGCGCCCGGAACCATCACGATCAAATACTGGAGCCCGACGCGAGGAGGCGGCTTTGGCATGGGCGGCGGACGCGGCCCAGTGGACGAGAGTTACATTCAGCTCTCCGGTCCATCGGTCTACTTGTATGCAGTCGACCGGAAGAAGGAGCGGTGCAAGGTCACGTTCGATGTCCCGTCAGGTTGGCCATGCGTCGTAGGGTTGGACCCGACGTCCGGGCCGGCAAACACCTATGTGGCGCCGACTTACGACGTTCTTGCCGACAACCCGATGAGCACCGGCCAGGTCACCGTCTTGACGTATAGCCTGCGCGGCAAGACGCACAGCATCGTGCTCGAAGGGGCGGGGAAGGACCTGATCGACAAGGACCTGATCCTCAAGGACTGCCGGTTCGTCAGCGCGGCGGAGACGGACTTCTGGGGCGGCGCGCCGTACCACAAGTATGTTTGGCACTTCATCGTGACGCCGCACGGCCGCGGAGGCGGAGGCCTCGAGCATCTGAGCAGCACCCAGATCACTCTCTCCAGCGACCTGACGCCCGGCACGGTAAGCCTTCTTGCCCACGAGTACTTCCATCTGTGGAATGTGAAACGAATTCGATCGAGCGTGCTCGGGCCCTTCGACTACACCAAGCTTCCGAAGACGGGGGCGCTATGGTGGCTTGAGGGCGTAACCGACTACTACGCCAGCCTGCTGCCCTACCGCTACGGGACGTGGAAGCGCCAGCAGTTCTACGACGAGATCATTCAGAACATGCGGGCGATCCAGAACAACCCGGCCCGGCTGACCGTCTCGGCCAACGACGCCAGTCTTCGCGTGGGCGAGGCGAACGGCGGCCGCGGAAACAGCAACGGTTTTCAGATCAGCTACTACAACCTCGGCTGGCTTGCCGGCTTGTGCCTGGACACCGAGATCCGTGCCCAAACGAACGGCAAGCATTCGCTGGACGACGTCGCCCACGCCCTGTTCAACGAGTGCAAGAACGACAAGCCAGGCTTCCAAGAAGGTGAGATTCGGAGGCTGTGCGTCAAGTACGGTGGTCCCGCGCTCGGACCGTTCTACGATTCGGTCGTGAACCAGCCGGGTGAGAAGCCGATCGCCGAGCAACTGGCGAAGATGGGTCTCAAGCTGGAAACCCGCGACGAGGCGTACACGGAGGTCGGGTTCAATGCCGCGCCATCCTTTGGCGGCGGTATTGGAGTGTCGGCCGTCCGCGGTCCCGCGACGGGCAAACTGGAGTCGCGCGACGTGATTACGTCGGTGAACGGAACGTCCCTCGATGGAAAGGACATGCGCGAAGCGATCGGCCTTGTTCAGGCGGCGGTAACCGGAGCGAAGCCCGGGACCCCGATCGAGTTGGCAGTCAAGCGCGGCGATTCGACTGTCAAAGTGACGATCGACCCAGTATCCGCAACACGCCCGATCCACTCAGTGGTGGTCGACTCGGCTGCAACTCCCGCCCAGAAAGCGCTGGGCGAGGCATGGCTATTGACCAAGACCCCGTCCGTCCAATGAAGGCGGATTCAGCGTAGACGAGGCCGGTGTACCAATGGCTACTAAGCGCGCCCTACCAAGAAAGGTGGAGGGCGCGCATTGATTGGCCGAAACGGAGTGGCTGCTCACCTGGGATGCGGTTCGAACTGCGCTGGCCTCCGCCGGCAATCCGTCGCGCGGGATTGCCGGCAGGCCTTTGAATATCCGGATGCTGGTAAGATTGGCTTACCGTGAGAACCACTCTTTCGACGAAAGGTCAGATCGTGGTGCCTGGCGCACTGAGAAGCCGATTGGGGCTGCATCCCGGCGACGAGTTCTCCATCAAGCTTGACAACGGCTCGATCGTTCTCACGCCATTGGCGCCGCGAAGGTTTGCCGTCACGATAGGCACCGACTCGGTAACCCATTTGCCGCTAGCAACCGCCGAACGCGGAGCGCCTTTGCTCACAAGCGAACAGGTCGCCGAGCTTCTCGCGGATTTCCCATGAGATTCCTGCTAGATGTGAATAGCTTGATCGCGCTTGGGTTTGCGGACCATGCCTTTCATACCCGGATGGTAGCGTGGCTGCAAGCGACTGAAGACGCGGAGTTGCTAAGCTGTCCGATTGTCGAACTGGGTTTCGTCAGAGTGCTCTCACAAGCTGCTTCGTATTCTTTTTCGGTCGAACAAGCTCGCTCCTTGCTTGAGCAACTAAAGGCCTCGCCTGTCAGACCTATCCGATTCCTTGCCGACAATCGGGATATTTCGCAGCTTCCACGATGGGTGAAGTCCGCGGGGCAAACGACAGACGGCCACCTGATCGATCTTGCAAAAGCGCACGGCTGCAAACTCGCCACCTTTGACTCCCGCATTCCCACGGCTTTCCTTATTCCTTAGTGTCCCAGGACCGCCGTGGCAATCCGCGGCCCACACCCCTGGAGGTGGCTGCCCGTCCTCGACAGTTTTCTAACTTCTTGAAGCCGAACTAGCCTGAGTTCCGCAGTTACGTGGCCTCAGAATTCTTAGGAATTCCCGTTTGAACCTGTGGTGGCAATTGGTTGGGCAAGTCTGCAGGTTCAAGTGTCCTGGAAATTCCGATGTAGTGACAACGGGGGCTTATTGGGCT
>JARLGV010000089.1 GCA_031292555.1 Fimbriimonas sp. | reverse complement strand
GTGTTGGCGGCGCCTTGGCGAGAAGTCTGGACCGAGCTGAGGTAGGACGGCAGAGCGATCGCAGTGAGGATACCGAGAATCAAGACGACGACGAGGAGTTCGATGAGGGTGAAACCCTTTCGGTTGCGGCGAGTTCGAATGCTGTTGCTCATGGACAAGATTTTCCTTCTGCAAGCAATTACATTCAAGTCGCTTGTTTACGGGTCACACGATTCCGCTACGGTTACCCGTAACTTGGCTATGTGACTGCTACTCTATGCGACAATCAGTCACCTATGTTTCTCCTTGCCTTTCTCTTCGACCCTGGGGCATCGATGACAGTAGCCGACCTTCGATGCGAGTCAGTCGTCAACCCGCTAAACGTGGACGTCGCTCGACCGGCTCTGTCCTGGAAAGTGATTTCGAGCAAGGATGGTGATCGACAGACCGGATACGAAGTTCAAGTCTCTGCTTCCCGACCAGCGCTCGCAAATGGGCACGGGGACCTTTGGGATACTGGCCGTGTCAGGTCAAGCGCCACGATCGACATTCCCTACGCCGGGCCTTCGCTCTCAAGCTCGGAGGAGGTGTTTTGGCGAGTGCGGGTATGGGATGCGAATGGCTCACCCAGTTCGTGGAGCGGGGTGAACCGATGGAGCATGGGGTTGATCCACGAAGGCGACTTGAAGGCGCACTGGATCCTGGCACGTCCCTCCGCTGGAGATCGAGCGAGTGCGACTACCTATTTCCGCAAAGGGTTCGTCGCCAAGCCAAGCGTGAAGCGGGCACTCTGCTACGTATCCGGGCTTGGGCAGTACGAGATCTGGATCAATGGTAGGCGGGTAGGAAACGATTGGATCACTCCAAGCTGGACTCAATACGCCAAGACGGTCGTCGCAGACTGCTACGACGTGACCTCGCTGCTGCAGGCAGGCAAGAACTGCGTAGCGATGCACATCGGAAATGGAATGTACGACATGTCCGAAGACAAGCGAGGCGGTCAGCAACTAAACTCGCTAGGACCTCGAAAGGCGCTGTGCCAGATCGAAGTGCAGTACGCAAGCGGGGTTCGCCAAGTCGTTGCAACCGATGATGCATGGACTTGGGCGCCTAGCCCGGAGAGCTACTCCGGGGTGTTTGGCGGGGAGGACTGGGACCAGAGGCTGGAACCGGCAGGCTGGAAGTTGCCGTCGTTTGACGACAAAGTATGGAAGCACGCAACGGTCACAACCGGTTCAGGCGGATCATTGAGGGGGTTGACACATGCTTCGCCTCCATTGCGACTCATCGAAGTGAGATCGCCGGTCAAAGTTACCAAACCAAGGGCAGACGTGCTTGTCCTGAACTTGGGCCAAAACTCGCCCTACGTTCCGCGAATTTCAGTCCATGGGGCGCCAGGTACGACGATTCGAATGTGGCCGGCAGAGGTCCTCAAAGAAGACGGCACGGTTAACCAAGAAACGATGCGGGCCGGCAAGTACGCTTCGTACACCCTGGACGGGTTATCAATGGAAAACTGGCATCCGGCTTTCTGGTATGTCGGCTCTCAGTTCTGGCAGATTGAGGCGTTCGATCCTACTGGCCGTCCCATCGACCCTTCAGAGATTCTGACTCGCTTCGAGGGCCTGCTGGTGCATGCCGCCATCAAACCGGCGGGACAATTCCGATGCTCGAACGAGATGTTCAACAAGATACATGACCTTATATGGTGGGCGATGTGCAGCAACTTTGCGAGCGTCATCTCCGATTGCCCCCACCGCGAGAAAAGCGGGTGGCTTGAGGAGGATACGTTAATGGGACCAAGCCTTATGTACGCATTCGACATGAACACCATGTTCCGAAAGGTCGTCCAGGACATGCGCGATTCCCAGCAGAAAGATGGCATGGTTCCAACAATGGCGCCGGAGTACTTCCACTACGATGCCGGTTTCCGGGACTCCGTCGAATGGGGCGGCACTTACCTGGCACTTCCAGAGTTCATGCGCGATTGGTACGGGGCCCAGACTCTCGTGCGTGAACACTACGCTACGATGAAGCGCTATGTCGATTATTTGGGCACACGAACGAAAGACGGAATTCTTTCAAACGGGCTCGGCGATTGGAACGGATACGGTAACGATCCGCGCACACCGGTTGCGATTACCGACACGTGCTACTACTTCAAATTCATTGAGACTCTTCGATCGTTCGCGGACTCGTTAGGACGCAAAGCGGATCGCGCCAAGTACGCATCTCTCAGTCAGGAAGTCAAAGACCGGTTCTTGGCAAGGTTTTTCGATCGTGCGACCGGCAAAGTCGGCTCGGGATCTCAATCAGGGCAGGCAACCGCCATCGACGTTGGAATCGTCGACGGCGCTGATGTGCCGAGGGCTTTCGCTCAGCTTGTTGCCGACGTCGAGCAGGAGAAGTTCACCGTCTCGTGCGGTGAGGTCGGGCACCCGTCGCTGCTCCGTGTCCTCACGAAATTCGGACGATCCGACCTCGTCGCAAAGATCCACCTTCAAACCGAGCACGCCGGGTATGGGTATCAGATCCATAAAGGCCTCACGACTCTCGCAGAGTCATGGGATGCCCGCCCGATTTCCTATAACCACTTCATGCTCGGTCATCTCATGGAGTGGTTCTATGCCGATTTGGTTGGAATCAGACCCGATCCCAAAGGAAGTGCCTTTTCGATTATCGATATCCAACCTCATCCAGTAAGCCAGGTGACATGGGCCAACGGTTCATATGATTCGGTGCGGGGACGAATCGTGTGCCGGTGGCGCCTAGATGGCGATATCTTTCATATGGATGTTGTAATCCCGGCAAACACATCTGCCTTCGTTTGGGTGCCCACCGATCCGGGTGCCCCAGTTCGAGTTTCCTTCCCATCGAGCAGGAGTCTCGGAGTGTTTCTGAGTAAAGGGACGATCGATGGATATGAGCAGATTCCAGTCTCAGGCGGAAGATATTCGTTTGACAGCTCCTATCATCTGGCACCCCACTGACGCGACGTAACGGGTCCGTGCGGTGCGAACCGCAATAGGGCAATGGTTAGATTCCTGTCAACTGAACCGATATCCCAAATGGGCATATCGACCTATGAGACTTTCCGACAGAGAACATCAGTTACTTGTCTATGCGGCCAACGGGCTCACCGATCGCGAGATCGGCTCAGAATTGTCTATCTCACGAGATACGGTTTCCAGCTACTGGCGCCGAATCCTGTTGAAATATGGTGCTTCGAGCCGAACCGAATGCGTAGCCCGTTATTCGCAGCAAGAAACAATCGACTTGGTGAACGAGAAGCAGGAAGAGAACCAACGGCTTGTTCAGGAAGTGGAGATCTGGGCCCATGCCCAGGCGCGTGAAGAAGTTCAGAAGGAGATGCTTGCCGCCATAAACAAGGCGACTCTTGCCTATGTCAAGTGCGGTAACAACTTCGCCGAGACGTTCGCATCACTACTTGCCGATGTTCTTCGCCTCACCGATTGCGAATATGGGATTCTCGGAGAGGTCATTCATGACGGGGACATTTCGGCAGTCCAGGTTCATGCCATTACTGTTAGAGACCGAACCACGCCTGGAAGCAACGGCGTTCGAAGGCTCCAACACGATCATATCCATGCGAGGAACCTTGACCGGCTCTTTGGCGACATGCTTCTGTCGCACAAGTGCTCGGTTCACCAGTCGCTAACCGACATATTGCCGATCTTCGATCTGCCCGCTGGCCATTGCCAGGTTGCCACCTTCGTATCGATTCCCGTCATCGAGCAAGGAGAATTGATCGGCGCCATCGGTCTCGGAAACCGCTCCGGTGGCTTCCCCCAAGAGATGATCGATTTCCTCCAGCCGATCGTTAGTGCCTGTGCGACCTATATTGTCGGATGGAGAATGAAGCTAGAGCAGCAGCGGGTTCAGAAGAGGGCCAATGCGGCGGACACGCTCATTCGAGACCTAATTGATCGGTTGCCGACAGGAGTCCTCTTTGAAACGACGGATGGAAGGATCGACTTTGTCAATCAGACGTTTTTGGCGCTGTTCGGATTGCAGGACCAGGTTCACGAGGCGATCGGAACTCTGAGCGACGATTTGATTCGGGCGGCATTCCGCGGGGCTGCCGAACCTGCCATGGCCACCGATCGTCAAGCTGAACTCCGCGCTACGAGCAAGACAACTCGCGGAGACATTGTCGCCTTTAGGGACGGAAGAAAACTGCTTCAAGACCTCTTTGTCATCCGATCCGGTCAAGCAGTTCGCGGGTTCCTATGGTGCTACCGCGACGTTACGAACGTCGCCAACGGATATTCGCAAGACTCGAGTCAAGATGCCACGATCGGTCTCGTGTCGAGTAATTCCGGTACCCGGAATGGACGCACCATAAAGGACGCCCCGGTCGGAGGGGAAGAGAACCTGTGGCTTGCGAGTGTTTCTTAGGGCGCAGATACTCTCAACCGTCAGGCACGACGAAAAAGAGAAGCGGCCCGCAGTACGACGAGCGGCGAGTCGCAACGAGATGAACTGACAAATCGAAACACTAACGGTAAACACGATGATCCGCAACCACTCACTTGCCGCCGTACTTTTTTTGGGAGCAATCGCATGCGCAAGTGCCCAATCTGAGCAGAGCACCGATGGCGGGAGCGGCAGCAATAGTTCCCAACGTACCTTTCGCTACTACAGCTTCGATGCTGTCAATGCCGATTACTCACGAGCAGGCAATGCATCCGTGAACCTGAAGACAGTCGTCGATGTAGGACCTTTCCTTTACGTTACAGGAACCTTAAGCGCGAACTGGAGGGTGACGGGCTGGGGCACAGGAGTCACCACCGAGACGAATACGATCCTGCTCTATCACAACGGAACGCTGACACTTGAGCTTGCACAGTTTGGGGATCCGGCAAAAACCTCGGGCACGCCAACAGGCAAGCAGTCGATCGACCTACAAGGGCGCGTTCAGTGCTTTAACAACAAGACGAGCGCAGTGCTGTTCGACAGTGGTCAAGTTCCGAGCATTAATCTCAACTCGGTCTTCACCGCCAGCGGGCCACAGTTCAATGTCTACGCTACCGGGGGAGTGCTTCGTCTAAATCTGAGCCGAACGATATCGGTTGGAGCGGATAACGGACCGGGCGACTATCAGAACAATGGCATTATTGAGGTTCAGAGCAACTAGAGCCAAGGCTGCTCACAGGGAAACTAGCCCGACCCGCCTTGCCGGACCAAAACAGGTTGCATCGGGGCGGAACACCTTGTCGACTTGCCGTCATTGGCGCAGTTTTCTCGATTCGGCTGAGATATTTGCATTCGCCAGGATTGGCGGAACAGCTGCGGCCCTGCATGTCGCCGAGCATGCATCAGGACAGGGATGTCCTTCATTTCCGGTACCGCACTAAGGCTCACGAATTGCCATGCCCCATTTGAAGGGCGGGAATAGGTGTGGCTTGTGGAGTCAGTCTCACGGAAACACACTTCATATAAGCCTGGCAGCAAAAAAGAGAAGACGCAGGCAATTACGAAGGAAACACTGACTATGACTAGAAGAATTCTCACACCCTTGGCGATGATTGCGGCGATGGTTGCGACCATTCCACTTGCGGGAGCCCAGCAGACTGCTCCCAACGCCCAAACCGAGATCGGAGGACTGCTGATCTCCCCACTGTTACAGCGCGTCGTGGTCAAGGCCGGACAGACGGCAGACCTCCGGTTCACGGCAGACAACCCTCGCCAGATCCGGGAGACCGCAACATTCGAAGTTCTCTCGTTTACGATGGAGGACTGGACGTATCACACGGTTTACGGCGCAGACAATCCTCGCGACTGCTCAACCTGGTTCGATACCAAGACGCAGGACGTCCAGGTCGACCCAGGCCAGAGAAAGGACATCCACCTCAAGCTCTCGGTGCCGCGCGGTTCCGACGGCACCTACTGGTGCATGCTCAAGGTCACGCCCCGTCCGGACGGCTCGGTGACGAAGTCCTCCGTCATGTACGAGATTCCGATCGTCCTCATCGCCGGCAAGAACGTCAAGCCGGCACTTCGGGTCTCGACACCGACTCTCACACGAATGCCGGGCGCAAAGTCTGGGTACCTCGCGACACTGCCGGTGGAGAGCATCGGCGACGGCTTTACGACAATCGGAGCATTCGGGTCCTTGCGATCGATGCCATCCGGCCGGATCGTAAACGAGTTCAGGCTCGACGATCGCAACCTGATGCCTCAGACAAAGCGGAACATCTCCTTCCTCGTGCCGATTCTGCCAGACGGCCAGTACCGAATGCAGTTTCGGGCGATTTCGGGAACGAGGTCCCTCGATCCGATCGTCGTCGACTATGTCGTGTCAAAGGGCCAAGCGACTCTCCAAACCGAGGCGGCAACTATGGAGCAGACACCGGTTACCATCGAGCCCAGTTCAATCAACCTCTCGATCCCCCGGGGAGGAAATCGCTCCATCAACGTCAAGGTTACGAACAACGGCCAGAAGGCGATTGCGGTTTCCCTTTCAGCAGGAGCACTTGATCAGAACATCGCAGGCGCCATCGGCATTAGCGAATCCACAACTTCGCTCGGTATGGACGTCCAGATCGACAACGATCCGGATCCAATCGAGCCAGGCGAGACTCGGAGTGTGCACATTTCAATGGCGGTACCGGATGCGGCATCCGGCGACATCTGGTTCGCACTAGTGGCCAAGGAAGCAGGAAACGCAAAGGCGCTCGCCGAGAGTTCCTACTGCTCGATCTCAGTCCCGACAACACAGAAACCGGAGCTCGTAGTGGAGAACCCCTTCATCATCAAGGACGGCGCCAAAAGCGTAGCAATCAAATACCAGATCCGAAACAGCGGCAACACGGCCCTCCGTCCCGACCCAACCGCTGCGGTCTTGGAAGGGGGCGTTCGACTGATGGCCCGCATCGAAGTAGGTCAGGTCGGTGACGGAGGCATCCTCCCGGGCCGATTCGTCGAGAACACGATTATGCTTCCCCAGGGACTGAAGCCGGGCAACCACGTAGTCGAAGTGGACTACCAGTACGGCCCCACCGCGATCGCCAAGCTCCGAGTCCCGATCACCATCGTCGCTTCGCAGAAGGCACAGCCAAAGGCTAAGACGGCGCAAAAATGAAACCCACGTTCTTGACAACCATCCTTGCATTGCTTCTTATCGCGACTTCGATCGGCCAGGCATCTGGCCAGTCGAAGCCGGCAGACGCCAAACCAATAAAGCCGACGACGAGCAAGCCAGCGACAACACCAGGTCCTACGACTCCTCCTGCACAGGCGCCTGTAACGACTCCCGGAACTCCGGCGTCGCCAAGCACCGAAGCCGTTCAGACACCCAAGGCGCCCGCCACTCCACGAGTCAAACTGATCACCAACGTGTTTACGGATGCAGATGCCAAGACCATCATCCAGGAAATCGCCTCAGCAACCGGTCAAGCGATCATTGCCGACACTAGCGTGAAAGTGAGCGACGTCTCGATTGAGTTCAAGAAGGACACGATCGAGTCGGCACTCGATAAGCTCTCATACGCCATCGGAACTCTTTGGAAGAAGAAGGGTGACCTCTACCTTCTTAGCACTGGCCAGCCGGATGCGCCGCTCTTCGACGAATTCGCAGAAACCAAGATCTACTCGCCTCACACGCAAGCAGCCGAGAACCTCTTCGGCCTCCTAACCCGCAGCTTTACGGCCTACGCCCAACTCGACAAAGCGGCCAATGTCATTAGCGTCACGGCTCCGCCCAAGCAGATGCAGGCGATCTGGAAGGCACTGACTGCAGCCGACAGTCCAAAGAAGCAGTTTTGTGTAGAAGCAATGGTCACCGAAATGAACTCGCAGGACATCAAAACGGCAGGCTTCTCTTGGAACTGGCAGTATTTTGCCCAAGGCGCAGATCTCGCCCTGACCTATGCGACGGCGACCACCTCCGACATCGTTAACCTAAAGTCGTTGATCACGAACAACAAGGCAGAGCTTCGGGCTAACCCCAAGATCGTTGCCTCCGAGGGGCATGAGGCATCGCTCACCGTTGGCACAGAAACGTATTTCTCGATGGTCAGTGGAAACTCCAACTACTCAACTGTCCAGTATCAGAAGGTAAACACGGGCATCACGCTCAAGTTCACCGGATACATCGAGGAGGATGGCATGGTCAACCTCCACATCCAACCCGAAGTAAGCGACGCGGTGGTTTTGGTCAACGGCAATCCGCAGACGACGGTCAGGAAAGCCGACACATACATGCGCATTCACTTCGGCGACACCGTGGCACTCGGTGGCATGATCGTGTCGAGCACGAACAAGCAGCACAACAAGACTCCCATTTTAGGGGACTTACCTATCATCGGCAACGCCTTCCGATCGACAACTACAGAGAAGGACAAGCGAGAAGTCGTTATCCTGATCACGCCGAGGATGCTCCAGGATGCCATTCAGTCAGCCGTTCCCGAATCCGTGTCGATCAAGTCCTAATATCCAAGAACAGCGACTCAACCCTAACCAGTAAATATACTTGTTAGGACCGACCCTCTGTTCTAGATTTGTTAGATCCTCAGTATTTGCGTGCGTTTGTATAGTCGTGCTACCGGCGATCGGCAGCATCGACTTTTTTATTTGAGAGGAGAGATATGAACACGCGCGTCGCTTTGGCCTGCATTCTTCGGTGCGTTTACGCCTGCGGCGGACATGACGGGCAGATCGCCTCGGTCAATCAGGCCTCAAAGGCGGCAAGAACCGATCCAAGCGGATTGACAGGAGATGCCCTCGAACTCCTGTCAGAGACGCCGATCGGCTATTTTTATGAAGACGAACTTTCCTTCGTCGAAAACCGCACCCACGTCTGGTTCAGATTGAGCGCTTCGATTCGGAATCTTCCAGAAACCGCGCCGCCGTGGTTTGTACCCGAATCGATGCTATCCGACCTGTTCCCGAACTGCCAGTCGAGCTTATTCCTGGAGACGAAACCTGGCTTTCTTTGGATAGGCATCTAGCAACCCAAAACAGCCAAAAGATGGGACAATCTGCGTGCGGTCTGGTACAAAAAAGGAACAGCCAACTGGCTGCTCCTCTATTCCGATTATATGATAGCTGGAGCGGGAGACGAGATTCGAACCCGCGACCTTCTCGTTGGCAACGAGAAGCTCTACCACTGAGCTACTCCCGCAAGCAGGAAATGTTATACCTTCCTTCCAGTCGGAATGCAAGTAGCTTCGGTCATTTGGCCGCTTTCGGTGGCCCCAATCCGCACGGATCGATCAATCAGAGTGCGCCCCGGCCAGTCAGTTAGCGTAGGGCCAGTGCGAAAGCCAACGTCCAGGGCTTGATAGTCGAACCCTGGGCGTTGGTTCGAAAGACTAACCGGCAGTAGCCTGAATGTCGAAAGTGAACGAGATTTCGTCTCCAATTAGGAAGTGACCGGTTTCAAGCGTCGCGTTATAGGTAATGCCATAGGTAGAGCGAAGGAGCTTTCCAGCGCCTGTTACTCCGCTTCTCGTATTCCCCCAAGGGTCCTTCACAGGAGGAACAATCTCCACTTTGATTGTGATCGGGGCGGTCTTACCGACGATCGTCAGATCTCCGGTCAGAGAGTATTCGGCATCCGAAATCTTCTCCACCGAATTGCTCTTGAACTCCATCGCAGGGAACTTCTCGACATCCAGGAAATCGGCCGACTTGAGGTGTGCATCGCGCTGCTCGTTGCCCGTGGTGATACCGGCAATGTCAATTGAAAGACTTGCCGAAGTAATCGTGCTTCCATCGGTTTCAGCGGCTCCGGTTACGGCTCCAAGCGAGCCACGCACGGTAAAGACACCCATGTGCTTTACGGAGAAATCAATACTCGAATGGCTCGAGTCAATGGTCCATTTCTGTGGACCGGAATCAGGGGAGATCGTCGACATTTTATTACCTCTAGTGGGATTCACTTGTTCTACGCGACGGCTTGTTCACTGATCGGCAGTCATATGAGTCACGAGCCATCGGCACTCTACGAACGCTTGCCAGAGCGGATGGCCATAATAGACCATGGACCCGGCTTCTCTTCTGCTCGACGAACTTAATGAAATCACACGTAGAGCGGGCGAGATAGCCGTAAAGGCACGCGAAAGTTTGAAGAGAGAATTGAAGCCCGACGGCACAGTCGTGACGAACGGCGACCGTGCCGTCGAGGAGTTCCTCCGGCCGATTCTCTCTGGGCTAATACCTGGCAGTGCAGTGTGGGGAGAGGAGTTCGGCTTCGAAGCGGAAGGATCTGCCGGTTGGTGGCTGGTCGATCCAATCGACGGCACCACGAACTTTGCGTTTGGCGGGCCTTACTGGGGCGTCAGCATCGCGTACGCCAAAGACGATATCCTCGAACTGGCATCCATCTATCTACCTGACCTCAACGAGATGTATCTGGCGGAGGTCAGGAAAGGCACGACGCTGAACGGCAGATCGATTTCTCCAATTCCCGCTGGGCCGATCCACGACGAAGAGATTGTCAGTTACAGTGAACGTCTCATCCGCCGCTATCCAAAGGCTGACCTGCCTGGGAAGATGCGGTGCTCGGGCGCCTTCGTCGTGGATGGGACCTTCACGGCGACCCAGAGATTCCGGGGGCTTATCGGAATGGGCGAGAAGTTGTACGACGTTGCAGCCTCGGTGCTGATCAACCAGGAACTTGGGGCCGACATCCGATATGCAAGCGGTGAGCCGTTTCTCATCGCAGATCTATCGAAGGATGCCAAGATCCGCGACCCATGGCTGATCTTTCCACAAGATTCGGGATTCGCTATCTAGCCCATTCGACAGAAGGAGGCTTCCATCTGACTCACCTTACGGGAGAGCCGAAGGAAACCTCCGAGTTCCGACTACCTTGGTCGGACTGCCCTAGACCAGCAACTCGCGCAACGGGGTTGCGCGGGAAGGGTGCTTCAGTTTTTTGAGTGCCTTCTGTTCGATCTGCCTGATCCGTTCGCGAGTCACCTGGAAACAACGTGCGACCTCTTCCAGCGTATGTGGCTGCCCATCGAGAAGCCCATAGCGCATCGCGATCACTTCCCTTTCCCGGTCGCTTAGCGTATCGAGAATGTCCTCGATTTTGCCGCGCATTACCGAGCGGAGCGCGGCTTCTGCGGGAGTCTCATTATTCCGATCGACGATGAACTCACCCAAGGCAGCGTCTTCGCTCTCGCCAACCGGAGTGTCCAACGACAGCGGCTCAGCGATTGCTCGATGGAAATCCTCGACCTTTTCGGCTGCGATGTTTAAGCTTCTACCAACTTCGGCCGGAGTTACCTCCCGTCCCAATTCTTGCTGCAGATGACTTGTCGCCTTGATCATCCGGTTCACGGCTTCAAGCGTATGAACGGGAACCCGAATCGTTCGTCCGTGATCGCTGATGGCCCGGGAGATCGCCTGGCGCACCCACCACGTGGCATAGGTGCTGAATCGGAAACCCTTCTCGGGATCGAACTTTTCGACGGCACGGATAAGACCCATGTTCCCCTCTTGTATGAGGTCCTGCATGGACAATCCGCGCCCGATAAAGCGCTTTGCGATGCTTACGACCAAGCGCAGGTTCGCCTCAATGAGAACCATCTTGCACTCGCTGCATCCCACCCTTGAATGCTTGGCAAGAGCCACTTCCTGATCAGGAGTCAGAAGAGGAATACGCCCAATTCGCTTGAGCCACATTCGGACCGAGTCCTCAATGTGCATTCCCTCTACATCTAGAATGGCAGGAGCCACTTCCATCTCGAAGTCGGTCGCTTCGGACTCCCTAAAGATGGGCTTAACGGCCTTTCCATTCCCCTTTGACGAAAGCTGTTGACGCGCGGGGCATGGCGATTCAAACGTCACCGGAAACTCAGTTTCCTTCTTGCCCGGCGTCAGCCCGTGAAATTGCTGACTCGATACTACAACCATATTGTTCGCAAGGGACCCTCTCCCTGCTGTCCTAGGCGAATTCACTATACAAAAGGTTTTCCACAAAGCCAAAGGAAAGAGGGCACGAAACCGCTTTTTCCTTAGAAAATGCCGAATTTCCAGTTAGCCGAACAAATTATCATCATCTTGTTGCTTTTTGTGCGGGTCAGGCTTCTGTTCGCGAAGCCTCATCAGGTACTCCTGCCGCTTAGCCGTATCAAGTCCTCCCTTCCGTATCTCAGCCAATTTGCGCTTCTGTTGGAGCATTCTTAGGCGCTCCACAGAGTCCGCAATGTACGCCTCCGAAAGGTTGTTGGCTCGAAGATCCAGTAGTAGGTCAGCCAGCGACTGACGCAACCCCTCGTCCTCGATTCGATGCAACCAGAGAGCAGGCTCTCCTTGAGGCGCTCCCATTGGAAAGACGGTAGAAACGGCATCACTGATGCTAATTGCTAGAGGCGTATAAAAGAGATCGCGAGCGCGAGCGAATAGCCAGCCGTTGGTTCGATATTCATGACTCAGAAACGCCAGGAAAACCACTAGTTCCGCCGAGTCGAGACGGCCCTTAGCCGCCTTGAAGTCCATCCCCGACGAAGTTGGAGGCGGAACGTTCTGAGACGCCGCTCGACGTACCTTGTTGACCTCCCTTCTCAGCGCCTTTTGGGTGAGGTTCACGTCGGTCATGCCGGGATACATTCCCGCCAGATGCATGATATGTCGATCGAGTTCCATTTCGGTAGTAGCATTGGCCAGGATCAGTACCGCCTTGGGCCAGAATGCCTCTTCCTTCGGACTCTCCTTGAGGAGGAGCGCCTGCATCTTGTAGTCGACAGGCGAGATACCAGTCTCGACCGCTTGCTGAACCACCGCAGGTCCCGCGTTCTTGAGGAGAGTATCGGGATCTTCGCCGGGTGGCATCAGGGCCACCCGGACCCGAAGTCCCTCTGCCGAGAGAATGCCGATCGCCCGGTCTGCGGCCTTCTGTCCGGCGTTATCGCTGTCGTAGAGGACCACCACTTCCTCGACCCACCGCTTGAAGAGTTTGGCGTGCTCCTCCGAGAGCGCGGTGCCCAGCGAAGCCACGGCAGTTTCAACCCCGGCGCGGTGGCAGGCTATTACGTCAAGATAGCCCTCAACGAGAACGGCCCGCTTCTCCTTGCCCAGCACATGCCTTGCACGATTCATGCCGTAGAGCACCCTGCTCTTGTGATAGAGGGGGGTGTCGCTACTATTGATGTATTTCGGCACACCATCGCCCAGCAGGCGTCCGCCAAAGGCAACGAGTGCCCCTCGTTCGTCGCGAATGGGGAAGATCAGACGTCCCCGGAACTTGTCGTAATATCCCCCCCCGGCATCTTCGTCGACGAGAAACAAGTTCTTGCACTCGACAAGTTGGAATCCTTTCTTCTTGAGGTGAACGGCTAGGGCGCTCCCTCCTTCGGGCGCATAGCCCATCTCCCAGGTCATCAAGGTTTGACGATCCAGCCCTCGTCTCTCGCAGTATTCGAGAGCGTTGGAATTGCGCTCAAGGTGGGACCTAAAAAAGGCAAGCGCTTCTGTCATCGCGTCCTCCTGTGCCTGGCGCACAGACGGAGGAGTCGCGTCTCCGCGAGGAGTAAGGGTGACTCCGGCCTCTTTGGCCAGAATGCGCATTGCTTCCATGAAGTCGACGTTCTGTCGCTTCATGACCCAATCGAAGATATCGCCTGCCTCGCCGCAGGACCAGCACTTATAGCGGCCGGTTTGGGGGGTCACAGTAAAGGAAGGGTTTCTGTCCTGGTGAAACGGACACAAACCCTTCCAATTCTTGCCCTGACGGGCAATGTTCACTTCTCGGCCGACCAGTTCGACGATATCGATGCGCGACCGTATCTCGTCCCGCTCGTCGGCCAACTAATAACCTTACGACTTGCCGGCGGCGACCACGATACCGGTCACAACCTGAGGCTTCTTGGCGCCTAGGCGCGAAAGTCGAAAAGCAACGTTGTCGTGAACCAGATACTTAACGGTGAGGTTGTCACCGGCGATCTCGTATCCGTCGGGTTGCTGATAGGTGTGCAGAATGTTCGAGAAGTTAGAGCCGAATCCGATTCCACGCCGAGTCTTCACTCGCGTGTTATCGACGCCGATCGCCTCGATCTGGACGACTCGGCCCGACTTATCGATGATGAAGCCGTACTTGCTGCCTTCGCGATTGTAGACCCATCGGGTGAACGTAACTCGGTCAGCAGATCCGCCGTTCCCGCCGGGGATTCCGCCGCCCATGCCACCAGGCATTCCGCCTGGCATTCCGCCCGCTCCATCCGGCATGCTCGCAGCGCCGCGGCCCATTGCGCCGCCGCCACTCATACCAGGCGCCATAGGAGCGCCCAAACCGCCAGCCTTCTGCATCAAGGTCATGTCGCCAAGATTGAAGGAATCGGTCATCTGCTCTTTGCCACGACCGATGTCCGGAGCGCCATATCCTGGAGGAGGTCCATATCCTGCGGGACTGTTGCCGGGTCGACCCATTCCGCCAGGAGCTCCAGGCAATCCGCCCGGCATACCCATATTTCCTCGGCGTCCCATACCCGGTGCGCCAGGCATTCCGCCGGGCATACCCATGCCGCCCTGCATTCCGCCTTGTGCGCCACCCGATCCGAGCGACATGCCGCCGCCTGAAAGTGACTCGATCTGATCCGGGGTGCCGTAAACGTCCAGGACCCTCAACATGGGATCGTAGAGCTTAATGCCGACCAAACCGTTCTCTGCGCCAGTCCACGCCTTTGGCTTGGCCGCAGCCGGCTTATGCTTCGGCTTCGGCGTGAATGCCTGTGCGTCCGTCGTAACCATCAGCGCCACGCCTAGCGCCAAACCTAATCCTGCCCACCTCATACTCACCGGTTTCAACTTTCCTCCTACAGTCTCGATTGATTTCGAGTTCAGACAATAATAGTAGACGACCGCCATCCTTCGAAACGTCACACAGGGCCATCCCAAACTGAAAACAAGGGCTGCGACCCGTTGAGGTATACCCTCGTAGATATTTCTTGGAGATAATTTATCATATGGCAGCAAATTTGGCGGTGACAGCAAAAGAGTTCGAGCAAAATGTGCTCAAATCGGACGTTCCAGTCCTCGTCGACTTCTGGGCAGAGTGGTGCGGACCATGCAAAGCGATTGGTCCTTCGATCGAGCAACTCGCCACCGAGTACGCCGGCAAGGCGAAAGTTTACAAGCTCGACGTCGACAGCGAGGGGGAGTTGGCGATGCAGTATGGGGTCATGAGCATTCCTGCGCTCCTAGTTTTCAAGGACGGGAAGGAGATCGATCGGATGGTCGGCGCCGCTCCAAAAGCTCAGATCGCCGCATTGATCGACCGAGCTCTTTAATCCGGTTGTCGGGATGCAAACGTTACTACGACGCATCCCGATTTCATTCTCTGCCGTATAGTTTGTCCAAACGGTAGAACCTTCGATCCAAGAACAAAGCCGACTCGGGCGACCGATGTGGCTAGACTCCCAAACTACATGACTAGCGACACTCTCGTCGGACAACCCCCAAAAGCCGATCTGCCCCATCTAGACGTCACTTCCGCGCAGGCCTGCATTGTCTGACATAGCACCCTTGCCTGAGCCGATCGATCCTCCGGCCAAGTCTCGCGGCAATTCAGTCGCCACGGCGGGTGGGATTATGATGGTCGCATTGACACTGAGCCGACTGCTCGGGATGCTGCGAGACACCGTCATGGCAGACCGTTTCGGCCTGCAACTCGATTCAGATTCGTGGAATCTGGCATCGACGATCCCCGACATGATCTTTATGTTGATCGCGGGGGGAGGCTTGAGTTCGGCCTTTATTCCGGTGTTCAGCGAATTCCTATACACGGATCGCGAAGAAGACGCATGGAAGGTGTTCAGCGTCGTTACGACTCTTTGCATGATCGTTGTAACGGTCTTGGTGGGCCTGGCATGGTTCTTAGCGCCAGAGATCGCAGCGTTTATGTCGGATGGTAAGCCAAAGTTCCTTCCGAACGGTACGCTCTTCGTGGACCAGGTGACGCACCTCGGCCGGATCATGTTGCCGGCACAATTTGCCTTTCTCATTGGTTCGATTTTGCTCGGCACACTCTACGCCCGAAAGCAGTTCGCCGCGCCGGGACTCGCTCCGAACGTCTATAACCTGGGCATCATAGTAGGTGCGCTCGTGGGATCGGGGATCGGCATAGGCATTGCCGGCATGGCCTGGGGCGCGCTAATCGGCGCGGTTATCGGTAACTTGGCTCTTCCGACGTATTTCATGCTGGGTCGGGGCGGTTGGTTTCGGCCTTCACTTGACTTTAGAGCCCCTGGCGTCCGCAAGTTCTTCAATCTGCTCCTGCCGGTCATCCTCGGATTCTCCCTTCCGAGCGTCTGCGCTTTGATCACCCAGAAGTATGGGTCTCATTATTCGGACGGCATCAACGTGGTCTTGAAGTCGTCAAATAACCTCATGATGGCCCCGCTCGGAATCTTTGGGCACTCGCTTGCATTGGCAGCCTTTCCTGCCCTTGCCCAGTTTTACGCTCAGAAGCGGATGGATCTTTATCGCGACCAAGTATCGAAAACTCTTCGCACCACTATTTACCTAAGCATGCCGGCGAGCGTGCTCATGCTTGTGTTGGCGCCCCAGATCGTCACATTAGTCTATGGATACGGAAAAGCCGCCCACCAGATGCAACTAGGCGACCTCGCACTCTCGCTTCGCGTGTTCTCACTTGGTATCTGGGCTTGGTGCATGCAGCCCGTTCTGATGCGCGGATTCTTTTCGATTCATCAGACGGTGCGACCGGTTGTGATCGGCACGGTGATGACAGCTCTGTTTATCGGATTGTGCCAGTTGGCCGAGAAGACTTCGTTTGGGTTCCTGGCCCTTCCGGCAGTCACGAACATTGCGGCCGTCCTTCTCGTCGTTGCCCTGTACTTCAGCCTGGAGCGTCAGGTTGGAGTCCTCGATCGCATCGGCATTGGCTCAACATTGGTAAAGAGCCTAATGGGTTCCATCGTGATGGGCCTCGTCGCCTACGGCACCTTTCTGATCGTTCCGGCCAACCTGCACAAAGTACCGATGCTCTTGCTTTTTCTCTTTGTTTGCTGCTGCGTGGGCTGGGTTTATTTCTATGTGACGCGGGCATTGAAGATGCCGGAAACCGCCTATCTGGACCGGGCATTCGCCAAGCTCGACCGCAGACGATCGCGTTCCCGGTAGCTCCAAGGTTCCGTGGTACCCTCGCTTCATGGCGGAATCCCCTGAAAGGCCCGAGGAACCGAGCGACGAGTATCGTCGGCGTTTCGAGCGGATTCGCGACGAACTCAGCGGGATGGACTTGCCGGAACTTCCGGAGTCGGAGGTTGCTCGCCTCAATGAAGCCACTCCCCATCCCGATTTGGAGGAGGAAGCGATGGACGCACGCCTAGCAAACTTCGAATCGCGCCTGAAGAGAGCGAAGAACTCTTACCAAACGCAATACAACAAAGAGCCGAAACAGCTTGCCCAGCGCCGCGATGAGGCCCATGGCCTTGGCATCGGACTGAATGTAGCCTATACGATTATCGGAATGCCGCTCCTGGGCGCCTCGGTCGGATGGGGCCTCGACCGTTTGACCGGCCTTCATGTTTGGACCGCACTGCTCTGCATCTCGGGGGCAACGCTAGGCGTCGTCATTGCGATATTGACCGTCAATAAGGAAAACCGGCAGGATTGAGAGAGCATCTTGCTAGATACGGCCCGTGGGCCGGCAGCGTGATATTAGTCTTTGCGCTTGCAGTGTCGGAGATACGGTTCGGCTGGCGCGGAATCATTGGAATGACGGTGGGGGTCATCGCATCGTGGCTCCATCTATGGCTACTTTGGCGCGTTATATCTGTCCTTGGCGAGAGCAGCAAGAGCCAGTCGGTAGTCAGCCAGGGGACGCCGATCGTCTTACTGTGCTTTGTGATCCAACTTCCCGCATTCGTGTTACTGGGAATTGAAATTCCCAAGTTGGGAGAAGGCGCCCTCTCTTGCTTTGTTACGGGGCTCGGAATGGTATACTGCGGTGCCGTCGCTTGGGGCGTGGCGCGCACCTAGACTTTCGACACCTTCAGACAAACATGCATGCTCTTTTACAGTTAGGCCAAACGCTGTTTGCCGCCGCTAATTCCGGTCCCGTCGAGGGCGCAAGCTTTCTTGGTCTTGCCGTCTACTTTGGGCTCTTGCTCGCCATTTTGGCCGGCCTGATGGCTTACGCCAAAAGGGGTTTTGGCGTACAGGTCTTTAAGAACCCAATCACGGTTCTTTTCGAGCACCTTTACCTCTTTATAGAGAATATGTGTGTGGGTTCGATCGGCCCGAACGGTCGCAAGTACATTCCCTACATCATGACGCTGTGGATGGTGATATTCCTAAGCAACGTTATGGCTCTGTTTTTCCCCGAGGCCCCGACCGCAGACCTGAATTTCAACCTTGGTCTAGCGGTTATGACGATTCTATACGTCCAGATTGAAGGCATTCGGACGAACGGGTTCTTCGGCCACCTTAAGCACTTTGCGGGTCCGAAGCTCGGCATTTGGATGATCCCGATCTCGGGAATGATCTTCTGCATCGAGATCATCAGCGAGCTGATGAAGAATCTGTCGCTCAGCTTGCGACTATACGGCAACATCCATGGGGGCCACATGGCGGTGGAGTCCATGAACGCACTCGGCACAAGCATCTATATTCCGATCGGCGCGTTCCTGATGCCCTTGAAAGTTTTGACTTGCGTCGTGCAAGCTCTCATCTTCACGTTGCTAACGTGCGTGTACCTTTCATTGGTAACGCACCACGACGTCGAGGACCATGCCGAGGCAGCCAGTTCGGTTGCTCACGCTCACTAAATCGGTTTTATCAACTGCAAATATTGAATTCAGCCTTGGGAGGATACAAATGTTAGGACTAGGACTTGGAATCGCCGCTCTTGGATGCGGACTCGGACTTGGATGGATTGGAAACGGTGCGCTTCAGGGCATGGCTCGCCAGCCCGAGGCGATCGGCAAACTACAGATTCAGATGCTCATCGCGCTCGCTTTCGTCGAGCTCGTGTTCCTTCTTACGCTCTTCATCGCGCCGGGGAACTTCGCCGGCAAGTAAATCGTTGTTCCGCCTCCAGATCGATCTTCTGGAGGCGGTTCGATTCTTAACCTTATGAGCCATCAGCATCAGCCTTCAAAAGCCTCAGCATGGGGAATGGCCTTCGGCGGCATTATCCTCATGGTGCTCGGTACCTATGGGTCCGTCAACTGGCATTTCTCGTTCATAGAATCCTTGAACAAGATGGGTCTACCCATCGAGCCAGGGAAGACGGTGGCAACTATCGGCGTCATGCTGATTCTTCTGCCCGTATTGCGATACTTCTTTATCGGCCCGCTTCAGGAGGTCATCGATCATCGCAATCACGAATTGGAATCCACTTTCGCCGAAGCGGAGAACCTTCGTGGCGAAATGAAGAAGATGCGGTCAGACTTCGAAGCCCGGCTAGCGGAAACTGAAGCAACTGCCCGCGAACAGATTCAGAATCAGATCCGGGAGGCCCAAAACCTCCGACAGCAACTCATGAACGAAGCCGCCGAACGAGCCGATACAATGGTTCGCCAGGCGCAAATGGAGATCGAGCAAGAGAAGCTGAACGCATTGATGGTCATTCGTTCACATGTCGTCGACCTGACGCTTGCCGCCGCCGAGAAAGTAATCGGCGAGAACATGGACACGGACAAGAATCGGCGACTGATCAACGAATATATTGAGACTCTCGAGGTGTCGGCGTAGGGATGGCAAACCTAAGAGTTTGTCGTCGGTATGCGTTGGCGCTGTTCGAAACCGCGCGCAAATACGACACGATTCGCAGCGTCGAGGACGACCTCAACTTGATCGCTGGACTTCTGACATCCGACGACGCTTTCCGCGAATTTCTATTCGCTCCTTATACAGGTCGCGAGGAGAAGTTCGCCACGATCGACAGGATCTTTTCGGATCGAGTGACGGCACTGACGTTACAGGTCCTTCGAGTGATGATCGAGAAGGGGCGGGAAGAGGATGTGCCGGGTGTTCGAGACGAATACGTCGCGATTCGGCGCGAATACGAAGGAGTGGTATACGCCACTGTCAATTCGGCGGTGCCGATGGATGACACGCAAAGGTTCGCTCTTGTCGCGAAGCTCCAATCGGTGTTGGGAAAGAAGATCGAAGCAGAGTTCAAGGTCGAACCCAACTTGATCGGCGGCGTTCGAGTCGCCTACGGAAATTACGTTTTGGACGGTAGTATCCGCGGAACATTGAGCACCCTCCGCGAGAAGTTACGGCACGATTTGCTCAAACAGCACTAGGCTGACCCCGAAACGGGAAATACAGAGAACCTTTATGGCCAGCATCAGACCCGAAGAAATAACAGACATTCTCCGCAAGGAGCTTGAGAAATTCGAGAAGCGAGTCGACACTGAGCATGTCGGCACCGTTCTCCAGGTTGGAGACGGCATCGCGCGCGTTTACGGTTTACCCGACTGTCAGATGGGTGAGTTGCTGGAGTTCCCCGGAGGCGTCATGGGGCTCGCGCTCAACCTTGAAGAGGATTCCGTCGGCGCCGTTTTGATCGGTGACGACACGAAGATCCGTGAAGGCGATCCAGTCAAACTGACGGGGCGAATCATCGAACTTCCCGTCGGCATGGGTCTACTCGGTCGTGTTGTGAACGCACTCGGTCAACCCATTGATAACAAGGGTGCGATTGCCGGCGAGACATTCAGCCGCATCGAAGTCAATGCTCCGGGCGTCGTAGATCGACAGCCTGTCACCGAGCCACTTCAGACTGGCATTAAGGCGATCGACGCGATGATACCGATTGGTCGCGGCCAACGCGAGTTGATCATCGGCGATCGCCAGACCGGTAAGACATCGATTTGTATCGACACGATCATCAACCAGAAGTCGACCCATGAACCCGGTGGCGATCCGGTTTACTGCATCTATGTGGCCTGCGGCCAGAAAATGGCGAATGTGGCCCGTGTCGTCCAAACGCTGACTGAACTGGGCGCGATGGAATACACGACGATCGTCGCAGCTTCGGCAGCAGACTCGAATGCGATGCAGTATCTGGCTCCGTTCGCAGGTGCTGCCATCGGCGAATACTTCCGCGACAATGGAAAGCACGCCCTCGTCATCTACGACGATCTTTCAAAGCATGCGCAGTCGTACCGCGCACTCTCGCTACTCCTACGAAGGCCGCCCGGACGCGAAGCCTATCCCGGAGACGTCTTCTATCTTCACAGCCGCCTTCTGGAGCGAGCCGCAAAGCTCAGCGACGAGAGGGGTGGTGGATCTCTGACGGCCCTGCCGATCATCGAAACTCAGTCCGGAGACGTCTCGGCGTATATCCCGACCAACGTCATTTCCATCACGGACGGGCAGATCTATCTCGTTCCCGATCTGTTCTTTGCGGGTGTCCGCCCTGCTATCGACGTAGGTATCTCGGTCAGCCGCGTGGGTGGAAACGCTCAGATCAAGGCGATGAAGAGTGTGGCCGGAAAGCTGAAACTCGAAATGGCGCAGTATCGCGATGTTGCCGCGTTCAGCCAGTTTGCCTCGGACCTTGACCGGGCAACCCAGATGCAGTTGATACGGGGTCAGCGGTTAACCGAGCTCCTAAAGCAGGACTTGGCGAGTCCGATGGATGTTGTGGATCAGGTCCTTTCCATCTACTCTGGTAGCCTTGGAGTCTTGGACAATCTGACCAATGACCAAGTCAAACCGTTCGAAGCGGGACTCCTGAAGTTCATCAAGGAGCGATATCCGGACGTGGCGGAAGGCATACGCGCGACGAAGGTGCTTGGAAAGGACGTCGAGGAGACGCTCAAGAAGGCAGTTCAGGAGTTCGCAGCACAGTTCAAGGGTTAGTTCTCAAGCATGGCCACACTCAAAGAGATACGAGCGCGCATTAAGGCGGCCAAGAACATCCAGCAAATCACGAAGGCGATGAAGCTGGTTGCGGCCGCTCGCCTAAAGCGAGCGACCGACCGGGTTCTCGAAGCGCGCCCTTACGCGGACAAGATGAAGGAACTGATGGGTTCGCTTTCTTCTGCCGGCGAACTGCCCTCACACCCGCTCATGGACAAGCGCGAGGTCAAGCGCGCTTGTGTGATTCTCCTCACGTCCGACCGCGGACTAGCAGGGGGATATAACACCGCACTTATCCGCAAAACGACCGACTTCATCAAGGAAGCGCCTTTCAAGTGCAGCTTGCTCACCGTGGGCAAGAAGGGCACGCTGTTCTTTACGAAGCGAGGGTACGACGTGATCCATTCCCTTAACGTTCCCAGCAGCGGGGCGAGGGTGCAAGACGCAGTCGACGTTATGCGGCACACTCGAATGCTTTTCGAGTCTGGCCAGGTGGACGCCATCTACGTGTGTTATTCGAAGTTCTACTCCGCAATTCGGCAGGTACCCCAGATTGTGCAGTTGCTGCCGATCGAGGCTCCGGCGACCCAGGGGCCGGCAAGATCCACTCAATACGAGTTCGAGCCTGGGCCCGCCCAATTGCTCGAAGCTTTGCTACCCCGTTATTTCCAGACCTTGATTTGGCAATCGCTGCTAGAAGCGACCGCCAGCGAATTCGGTGCGCGGATGACGGCAATGACGTCCGCTACCGACAACGCAGGCAAGATGATTCATCAATTGACTCTCAAGGCCAATCGTGAACGTCAAGCGGCCATTACAAAAGAGATCTTGGAAGTCGTCGGCGGCGCCGAAGCTCTCAAGTAGCTGCTAAAAGTTGCTCATGTCCGCGCGGGTGAACTTAACGTTCGACAAAAACGCGCGGAATTGATCCATTCGGTCATCGACATCATGGACGTGTTGGTCTCGACCAGACAAAGAGATTAGTACGGTCGTGTTCCCTCGAACGGCGAACGCATCCACTACTACATGTCCTTTTTCCGACCTCCGGATCAATCTGAATTCGGTCCCGTTGGCGCCAACCCGATCGAGCAAACTTGCCGACCATCCCTGCATATTGTCACGCGTCACGTCGACGTACTGTTTGGCAAGGCTATCGGTTCCCAATTCCGGAGTCGGGTTGATGTCATCTATGACCTGGTTCACGGCACCACAGATCAGGATCTTCGATTTCGGATGCTGGTAAAGGAAAAGAGTCTGGGGCCCGTGGGGAAGAGCCTTCCAACCGCTGGGCACGCTAGGGTAGGTCATCGTGTAATTTGCGCTTGCTTCCTTCGATCGGTATGCATTCAGGGTTCGCCAACCCAACGCGCCACCGATGAAAAGGACAACCGAAAGAGAAATCAGTCCGTAACGCGTACGGCCCGAGGAACGGGACATTTCCATTGAAATATCATACGATGACAAACTGTGGATCGTCGGAGACTTGTCGCGAGTCCCGGATTTTTGCGGGCTTGAGGTCCCAGGACTACTCCGACAGGCGATCGGCTGCAAGAAGGCGGTCTAGTTCTGTGTCATCGGCTTCCGCGAATTTCGCGTGGATTCTAGCCCGATCCTCCGCCTGACGAGCCCTAAGCTCGCGGCGCAGTCTTCCTTCCAGATACCGAACTTTGTCGTCCCTCGACTCACATATCAGTCTTGGCACTTCGACGGTTTTTCCGTCTCTCAAGGCCACCATCGTCACTCGCGCCGTGTTTGTGTGCCGCTTGGTGCCGCGCATAACGTTTTCGGCGTAGATCTCGATCGTCACTTCCAGGCTCGAACGACCGACGTAGGATACATGCCCGACAAACGTGACCAGTTCTCCGACTTCGATCGGTTCGTGAAAATCGACGCGGTCGAAACTTGCAGTGACGCAGATGGTCCCCGCAAAGCGGGCCGATGTGGCATAAGCACACAAGTCGATCTTTGAGAGGATGGAGCCCCCAAAAACCTTCCCCAAGAAGTTGGCATCCTGGGGCTGCATAACCTCGGACATCTCGGTGCGCGAGGACGAAACAGTTCGCGCACCAGTGTTCATGATTCGACTAGGCGCCCTGAATGACTTCGCTGAAGTCCTTCGGGTCTAGACTGGCTCCCCCTACAAGTCCGCCATCGATCTCTGGCTGGGCGAAAAGGTCCTTGGCATTGGACGGCTTAACGCTTCCTCCGTATAGGATCCTAATCGAGTCGGCCGTGCTGGCGTCAAGAATGGCACGCAATTGCTCGCGGATAAATCCGCAGACGCGATTGGCCTCAGCGTTATCGCAGGTCTTTCCGGTACCGATTGCCCAGACCGGTTCGTAGGCGACCACGCCGGCTTTGTAGTCAGCGGCGGTGATACCAACGAATGCTCCCTTCAGTTGGGCGGCGATCACTTCGTCGGTTCGTCCTTCATTTCGCTCTTCCAAGGTCTCGCCAACGCATAGAATTGGGCGGATCGACTGAGCCAGCAGAGCTTTGATCTTCAGATTCACCGTTTCATCAGATTCGGCGAAGTAGGCGACCGTGGTTGCAGGCACTTCCAGCTTTCCAAAGCGGCCGCGGGTCTCGCTGTGTCCAACGATACAGAGTTCACATCCGGCGTCGGCGAGCATGGAGGTGCTCACGCATCCGGTAAAGGCGCCCGAAGGCATCCAAAAGACATCTTGGGCCCCCACTTGGAATGGAGTGCCGCTAAATACAGTGACAACAGATTCGATCGAAAGGAACGGAGGACAAATCGCAACCTCGACTTCAGTTTTGGGATCGACAAGCTGAACCAACGACTCTACCGCAGCCTTTGCCTGGGCGCGAGTCATGTTCATTTTCCAATTGCCGACAACGAGCTTTTTTCGCATCAACTATGGTTTTACCCGTCTTGAGGAATCGGCCGTCGGATGACCACAGCGGAGCAGCCTAGCAAGCACGTCAGTCAGCGCGAGTTACGACCGGATCGACGATGACTTCGACCTTCCCCCTCACTGCGTTGGTTACGATGCAGTATCCGTCCGCCTTGTGTGCAAGATCGGCTGCCGAGGCAACCTGGGCCTCAGTGGCATCGGAGGACAGGGTGATCTTGGGTCGAATCGTGATTTGCTTGAACGTTAAGGAGGCACCATTTTGTTCCACGGATCCGACTACGTCGACTTCCAGCCGCTCGATGGGGACCTTTCGATTGGCAGCAACAATGCCAAATGTGATCGTGTAGCATCCGGCAACCGCACTTGTCAGGAGTTCCTCTGGATTGGAACCGCTTCCCGTACCTTGAAACTCGGTCGGCACTGCGATGCCGATTTGCGTTCCGCTATGATGGTTGGCTATGGTTCCTTGACCTTCGCGACCTCCTGTCCAGGTCACGGTCGCTGGATATTCATGAATCGTAGACATGCGCTGCGGTTTACCCTACGCAAAACGAAATGAATATCTTGCGCGTTTTGACTAAAGGTCAAGTATCCTTCGCCGGATGAAAACTTTCAAGATTCACGCCCAGGGGTTTGACCCATTCGAGGTCGCAGAGGGCACCAAGCTTGCGCTTGGACTAGAGCAGAACGGAGTCGACGTCAGCCACCGTTGCGGAGGGCAAGCCAAATGCACGACATGCCGGGTATCGATCACAGGCGAAGAGCCCCCGATGGGTGAAACCGAGCGTCTGAGTTTGGAGGAGGACGGCGTCTTGGGACAGTTCCGGCTTTCCTGCCAGATCCGAGTGGACAGGGACTATGAGCTTGAGGTCCTAATGAGAGCCAGTGTGCAAGGTTGGGAACCGGGCGTAGAACTGGAGCCCTAATAGCTGGCATAGAAATCCTCGGGTCGATCGGCATCGACCCTTTTGTCCCATTTTGTTCGCAGCGACATTCAGTCGCACCGTTTGCGACGCCCCTGAGGACAAATCCTGCCACCCTTTGGGGAAGTCCAACGTTATAGTGTTTGTATGAGCACGATCTTCCTGGTCATGATCCTGATCTTTGTGGCGCTAGTCGCCTTGATCGTCTTTGCCGCGACCAGCAACCGACAATCGATCTATCGTCAGGGCCCGATCTACGGCGATCCTGACGTCGTGATCGTCGACGACACGCCACTGATCGCAGGAATGGTGGCAGCCGATATAGCAACAGATATTGCATTTGGAGCGGCCGAGTCCGCGATGATGGCCGACCAGGGCGGCTTCATGGACTCCTCGGACTCAGGCTTTGGCGGCGGAGACTTCATGGGAGGCGATTCCGCCTTCGATAGCAGTTCAGGCGGTTTCGACATGGGCGGGGGCGACTTTTAGCCACGCCTGACCGCATCACAGGAAGCCGTGGGCAGTGCATGGGTAACATGCCGTAGTCATGTCTGACCTACTCGCCCGCGACCTTATTCGGGACGTCCCTGATTTCCCCAAGCCCGGCATTCTTTTCAAAGATATCACTCCTGTTCTCGAGGATCCCGCCGCCTTTCAGCAGGTGTGCCACCTCATTGCACAGGATGCCAAAGCGAAGGGCGCTGAAGCGGTGATCGGCATCGAGAGTCGAGGATTCATCTTCGGGGTGCCCGTTGCACTTGAGCTTGGAGTTCCGTTCGTCATGGCCCGAAAACTCGGCAAACTCCCGTATGACCGGATCACGGAAGAGTACGCCCTCGAATATGGAACGAACACGGTAGAAATGCACGTCGATGCCCTAAAGCCGGGCCAGAAGGCATACATCGTGGACGACCTCCTTGCTACCGGTGGAACAGCAGCGGCGGCAGCACGCCTCGTTGAAAGACTCGGGGGAGTCGTCTGCGGATTGGGTTTCCTCATCGAACTCACGTTCCTGGAAGGGCGTGAGAATCTGCTCGAGTATCCGATTTGCGCGCTAATGGACTTTTAGGCGGCCCATTTGCACCAGGTGCCGCGATTGGCATGATCGCCGCGATCTTCCCTCCTCGCCCTCTTTTAGAGGGGTGGAGATGTCCCGGAGTTTCTTTGTACTGTCTTACCTTATCCGTGCCCGATGTCTAGAGCAATCCATTCACAATCACTGAGGGAAACATGGCGGAACAACATCGAAGCGGAATACCAAGGCTCATTGGAATCATGGGACCGACTGCATCGGGAAAGACGGAACTCGCCGAATCGATAGCGCACGAACTCGATGCCCAGTTGATCAATGCAGACGCCTTTCAGATCTACCAAGGAATGGATATCGGGACGGCAAAACCGTCCAACAAATCATCGTACAGGCTTCTCGATATCCGCAAACCCTCTGAGAGCTTCGGTGTTGGCGAGTACGTTCTCCTGGCGCAGGCTGTTTTGCGGGATTGCTGGGAGAGAGGGCGCAACGTGGTCTTGGTCGGCGGTACAGGACTCTATGTTCGTGCCCTCTTTGAGGAATACACCGATATGGCCCCCGCTCCGGATCCGGAATTACGACGCAAACTCGACGAACGGACGCTGGAAGACCTAGTGAGCGAACTGCGGAGGGTGGCTCCGGACGAGTCTAGTCGCGTGGATCTAAAGAATCGTGTTCGAGTCCAACGAACGATCGAACGGTTGAGCCACTGGAAACCGTCCGTGCCGGTGAATCTTCCCCCATTCGAAAAAACAAAACTCGCCGTAGTGAGGGAGCCATCCGACACGTCGGACCGTATCACACGTAGAGTCGTAGAGATGGTTCACAATGGTTGGGTCCAAGAAGTACGTGATCTTCGGGACAACGGATACACTTTATCCGACCCGGGAATGCGCGCCCTCGGATACCGAGCTATATGGGAGCATCTCGCAGGTGAGATCGAAATCGAAGAGGCAGTCGCGACAACGATCGCGGACACAAGGCGGTACGCCAAACGCCAAAGAACTTGGCTTCGGTCCGAACCGAAACTTGTGACATTTGAAGGTGTGGATGCCCTAAATCAGGCATCCAATTATGTATTGTTTGATTCATGCAGGAAGTGACGAATTTTTATGGCTAAAGCTATCAACCTCCAAGACATGTTCCTCAATCAGGTTCGTAAAGAGGGAATCGGCGTAACCATCTATTTGACGAACAGCGTTCAACTACGTGGGCAAGTCCGCGGATTCGACGCGTTCACGGTGCTCTTGGATGCCCCGGGCAAACCCACTCAGCTCGTCTATAAGCACGCAGTGGCAAGCATTGTCCCAAGTAAGCCGATTAGCTCCTATCGAGTGGGAGGCGAGAGCGAGGAGCATTAAGCCCGCAATTGCGGATACACGAGAAAAGCGCCTCGTGTACGCTAGCTACACACAAGAACGCCCTATGAGCCTCACCATTCCTTTCACCAAGATGCAGGGCATCGGTAACGATTTTGTCGTCATCGATGCCCTCCAGCACTCCGAACTTCCTGCCAACCTGCCTGAGTTTGCGCGTAAGGTAAATGACCGCCGCTTTGGAATCGGTGGCGACGGTTTGATCTTGCTTGAACCGGGCGAGTCGGCTCCGTTCAGAATGCGCATGTTCAACCCGGACGGATCGGAGAGCGAAATGTGTGGAAATGGCATCCGCTGCTTTGGCAGGCTTCTCCAAGATCACAAGCACTTGAACGATGAAACTGTCCGAGTCGAGACAGGTGCGGGAACACTCACCTTGGAGATGCTGGGTCCAGGCAGGTTTCGAGTCGACATGGGTCAAGCAAGGCTCACGCGTGGCGAGATCGGTATGGTGGGACCATCCGATCAGTTGTTCACGGAAGTGCCAGTCGGGTCCGGATATGCCGGCACCGCCGTTTCGATGGGCAATCCCCATCTGGTCATCTTTGTGGACGACGTCGCCAAGGTCGAGCTTGAGACCGTAGGGCCGGTACTGGAGCACCATCCTGAATTCCCCAAGCGCACGAACGTCCATTTCATCCAGGTCGTCGATCGGGATCACCTCATTCAGAGAACCTGGGAGCGCGGTGCAGGAATCACGTTGGCATGCGGCACGGGGGCCTGCGCCAGCGCCGTTGCCGCATTCGTGACCGGGCGCGCCAACCGAAAGGTGGAAATCCGGCTACCGGGCGGAAAGCTCGAGATTGAGTACCTTGAAGACGGGCGGGTCCTTATGACAGGGCCGGCTGAGTCAGTGTTCGAAGGCGAGATCGAAGTATAGGCTTGGAATTGGCCCATCCTTGGGCCGGGTTCTAAAGCCGGAGATTTCGGACGCGTTCGGATTCCCTTCTGGCGTCGTCCTGCGCAATCTTCTCGCGCTTGTCGTATTGCGCCTTTCCACGGCCGAGCCCAACCTCGACTTTGACACGGCCATTCTTGAAATAGAGGGCCAGTGGTATTAGGGCCAACCCCTTTTCGAGCGACTTTCGTTCGAGAGTGTTGATCTCCTTGCGGTGCATGAGCAGTTTTCGGTCCCGCCGCCGTTCGTGCTGGAACACGCTCGCCTTATCGTAGGGCTCGATGTCTGCATTGACGAGAAAGAGCTCGCCATCGGCTACCTTGCAGTAGGCGTCGTTGAGGTGACCCTGCCCAAGAAATAGACTCTTCACCTCGGTACCCACCAAGGAGATCCCCGCCTCATGGGACTCCAGGATGGCGTAGTCGAACCTCGCCCGTCGATTCTGGATCGAACGGGGCGCTTCGCTCGCCTTCTTGTCTCCCTTCTTTGCCATGGGGAGTGAGTGTACCGGGTGGAATGACCGCCCATTCGCTCCGAATCAAGGGGAAACAAGTCCTTCAATCAGGTCGGTAGGTCAAGCCGGGAACTTGACGGATATTGCGTCTGTTATCTGGCGAGGGGCAGATTCGTGTCTGCTCGAACGCTAAAAAGGTAGATTTGAACAATGCGATTTACTCTTGCGCTTCTAGGCGCCCTGACTGCGGTCGTACTGGCTGGATGCGGCTCCGGCTCCAATTCGAGCTCTGAAGCCAGCAACGCCACAAAGGCCACGACTGGTTCGCACCTCAGCAAATTGGGCATCGAAGACACCGCGTTGGGCACCGGACCGAAGGTGGAGAAGGGCGACGAGGTATGGGTGAAGTACGTTGGCAAATTGGCGAACGGAACGATCTTCGATCAAACCCAGCCTGGCGCCGATCCTCTTCACGTTACCGTTGGAGCGGGCCAGGTTATCAAAGGCTGGGATCAAGGCTTGGTAGGCATTCAGAAAGGCGGAAAGCGCAAGCTTTCGATTCCTTACGCACTTGCCTACGGCGACAGGGGCCAAGGCGAAAAGATTCCCGCTCAATCGGACTTGTATTTCGACGTGGAAGCCACAGACGTATTGCAGGCGAAGGACGCGGATCAGATCGTCGCAACCGACGTCAAGCAAGGCTCTGGTCGCGAAGTTAAGGCGGGGGATACCGTGACGGTCGACTACGATGCAAGCGTTAACGGTGCCGTTGTCGAATCCACCAAGACCGGCGGAAAGCACTTTACGTTCAAGATCGGCGGCGACAATGTCACGATCAAGGGCTTCGACGACGCTCTCGTCGGAATGAAGGTCGGCGGCGAGCGAAAAATCACGATACCGCCCGGATTGACGATGACGGTTCCGAGCGACGATATGAGAATGCATATTGTGACGTTCGACGTTCACATGATTGCCATCAAGTAAGCACAAGGACACTCGATTGAATCTTTCCAAGCTTGCCCTAACAATTGTGCCGGCCCTGTGCCTGCCGGTTTCCTGTTTTGCCCAGATTTCGAAGAACGGAGCGGGCTACATCCTCCGCGCGAAGTACACCAAGGGTCAAGTGATCCGATTCCAAACCGTGAGTGGCGTCGACAGCAACGACAAGACTATCTCCGCAATGAGAGTGCGGGTGCCAGTCAAGCTGCAGGTACTTGACGTTAAGCGCGGAGTTGCGACAGTCAAGTTGACAATGGGAGCCGTGGTTGTGGGCGGACAGACTTTTCAGCCTGAGCAATCCACGGTGTTCGCCCTCGACAACCGGAACCAGGGCAACAACACGTCAGCAAGTATCGGAACAAACCTGCCTCTTAAGCCTGTCAAGGCCGGCACTCCGTGGACCTCGGTGATGCCGGTAAATATGTTTGGGCAGATCTCGAAGCTTGAAGGCAAATACCGCTTCGCCGGACTAAAGCAAGTAAATGGCCACTTGGTGGGTGTTATCACGTACGAGCTTTCAGGTCCGGCAGAAGGAACGGGAACCATGATGATCCTTGCCAGCGACGGAACGATGTACAGCAACGACACCAGACTTACGATGGGCGGAAACAAACTCACGCGAATCCACTCATCGGTGACTCGCGGCTGAGGCACGCGCATGGTAGACCTTGCGCTAGCATGCGATCCGCGAACAATCGAGCTTCTTCGGCACCACCCCCGCATCAAGGCAGTCGAGGAGGACGGCGAGACCGGCCTAAGGTTCATTTGCGGAGACTGGCGCCGTACGATTCGGGTTGGCGATACTAGAGCCCCGATCTACGGGCTTGTCGAAACCATCGACAACAACCCGCTTGTATGTGCCGACGTGATTTCGATTCCGAGCCCGACGTCGACTTTGGCTCTCATAGGTTTGGCGCCGCTGGCTACCGCAGCGATCCTGTCTGACTCACCCATGATGATCGTAAACGCAGAGACCGATCCAAACGAGATCGACGAAGCCTTGACTTTGATGGGGGCAAACGTAAGTGTGGGAGTGCACGTAGAGTCGATGGACCTCGATGGTGTCCTTGCCGCCACGATCATGATCGCCGTCAATTCTGAAATCGGTATTGCCGAAATATGCGATCTCTACCGTGAGCGATACGAGCGCTCGTTCTATATCCGGGAGTTCGCCGGCGACACGTGGCAGCCAGAATTGGTACGAAGAACACCGTTCGCCGCTTACCGGCTGGCAATGGCAGACGACTATCCAGAAAGCCTTCTCACTGTTCGAGTACTTGCCGATTTGAGTGGAAAGGCGGGAGCAGCCCAAGCCGTTCATGCAATGAACGTTATGTGCGGGTTCGAAGAGTCCTTGGGAATCTAGGCAGCACAATCAGTCGGAATCCGCGTCCAAGTCGATGACTTTCTTAGGAGGCGTTTTCTCGGCATCGACAGCCTCCATATCCTCTTTTGTTCCGGCAAGCAGGTCCGGTCCCTCTCCGGCAATCTTCTCCCAAACCCCCCTTTCTGCGCGGCGGAACGTTGTAAAGCCCTTTCGAGACGTCTTGTCGTCGGGAACGGTTCCGGACAGCATGATGACCGCTCTGCTAACAATCCGGCGAATTGGCAACCCACACCAAGGGCAAAACTCCAACGGCGCCTCGTGGATGGTTTGGATCACATCGATCCGCCCATCGCACATCAAGCAGTCATGGTCTCGAGGCTCATATTCATAGACCGGCACGATTTGATTCTACATGGATGTCCGGACTTCTCTCTCAGAGCATGACAATGTGCCTACAATCTAGTTTCATTCCAATGGAGACAATCGAACAGATCAGCGACGAGATCATCCAATGCCGACTGTGTCCGAGACTCGTCGAGTGGCGGGAGAGGATCGGTTCAGAGAAGCGGAGGGCCTTTGCGAACGAGGAATATTGGGCGCGGCCAGTTCCCTACTTCGGTGACCCCAATGCCTTGCACCTCATCGTCGGCCTCGCTCCGGCGGCCCATGGCGCGAACCGCACGGGTCGCATGTTCACGGGCGATCGAAGCGGAGACTGGCTCTTTGCCGCCCTCTTTCGAGCGGGGGTTGCCAATCAGCCTACATCGGTGCAGCGAGGCGACGGACTTACGTTGTCGGGAGTCCTTATGGCAGCGACTTGCCACTGTGCGCCGCCCGACAACAAGCCGTCCCTCGACGAGTTACGGGAATGCAACAGATATCTGACCCGAATCTTGTCCAACCGCGATTGGAAGTCAGTTCTTTGTCTCGGTAGCATCGCTTGGAATAACGTCCATCGTACACTTGGGATCCGCATTGAGAAGTTCGGGCACGGGGCCGTTCACCAACCAACGAACAGGCCACGCTTAGTGGCGTCATACCACCCCAGCCAGCAGAATACGTTTACGGGAAAACTCACCGAGCCGATGCTCGATGCTGCGATCGCTCAGTGGCTGGTAGGTTAGCGGTCAGTCGTTGACGAGAGCTTTCCGCTCCAATTCGTACCGCTTGAGGCTGCCTTGACGGGAGGTTGCCAGCTTCACTTTGCTTCCGGACGGACCAAGCAGCATTTTCCGCAGCTTCTTGTAAGAGATCAATCCGGAAAGGTCAGTAGTTCCGATCGAGAGTAGCTCGTCTCCCTTCTTGATACCGGCGACGTCTGCGGGGCTATCTGGCGAAACGCTCACGATTACTACGCTCCGTGAGTTACTGCTGTACAATGCCGAAATCCCGAGATCTCCGGGCGGATCGTTCTCGACCTTGCTCGTCCAATTCTCAAGCCAGACTCGCCGGCGGTTGTAGTCGATGATGATGTTGAAGTTTCGTAGGAACTCGAAACCGACGGTTCCGTCCGCCTCTGCAGAGCTAGACGGAAGATCGATCACATCCCACGTGCTCGCCGGAACCGGAACACCGAAGATCGTCATATTGGCCATCTTCTTGTTCCAACTCACGACGGCGCCCGATGCGACTCCAGCCATCGTCGTGAACTTGGGGTCCTTGCCACTGTCCCATAGGCCAACACGCTCAAGCGAATCACGGTGAGAGGTGGCATAGAACGAATTGCCAGTGTCAAGCGCCATCGTGAGGGTTTGACCGTTGGGAGTCAGGACAGGTAATTCCACCGCATTCGTTCCCAGGGGGAGCATTTTTACCAAGAACGTCTTCTTGTTGTCGGGCGTTCGAGTTGATATGTCGAACGAGTTTGGATAGAAAACAAATTTCTGCTTCTGAAAGTTGATCTCTGTGACGTTGTTCTTGATGACCCCAAATCCCATGATGCCGTCGCAATGTTGACCATATATAAACGAGTAATCCTCGGGGCGGGAAAGCACAACGTCCATTCCCGCCGCATCAACAGACTTCGATCCGATCGTCAGGCTCTTGATTTTCACGGTTTGGGCATCCAACTCGCCCACGAAGTCGCGGAGCCTCGCAGTTCCGTCTGGTTCTCCGACGTTGATCGTATTGGAAAGATCTACGGCTCCGCCAAATCCGGTGTCAAACATTACCGAGACTTTCCGACCGTTTACGACCGCATCCAGAATCAGGGCTTGGTCACCGACACGAAACGGAACTTCGACAGGCGTTTGAAACGCGACTAGGGCGAGTAGGTTAATGAGGAGCGGCATAGATCGTATGTTGGTAGCGTTCGGCGAGATTCGCGATTCGAGGCTCAAGATTCGTGTGCGACGGTAAATCGTCCACGTGGGGTTCCGGCGAGCCAAGCAACCGTTTGGTGATTCTATACGTTTTGAACCGCCTCAAGTGTTACGGTCTCGCCTCGGAACACGCTCGCAGTCGCTACAGTAAAAGATCAATCGCGGCGGCCAATCGCCATGTACAGCGATTGCGACGCGAACGGCATGAACAGGAAGCAACATAGCATCATCGGGATCATCCATAGAACACGCCCTCGACGGTCGATCAAGTCAAGCGACGTCCAGATCATGCTGGCGAGAATGGTCGAAATGAAAAATACAATCGTCGCGAATGCGGATGCCGATCTGATGGGCTTGTAGCCCGCAAGTGCATTCTTCAAGTCGGGAACCTTCGGGGCTATCAGGGGAAAGTTCAGCTTGACTAGGATAGTGGAAACAACAGCAAATCCTACGATCGTCCAGCCTAGCGCGGTCCATTCGCGCTGATGCTCGTGCATCAGCGCAAAAAGATGCTTCTTTCCTAGCCCATAGGGCCTTGAAGTCCTGGGGTGACTGGTCCGGTCGGACTTGGATCCGCCGATGGCGCCGGACTCATAAATGGTCAGTTCTTTTAGGAGCTTCTTTGCACTCAAGTGCTTGGGATCGAGTTCAAGCGCCTTTTCGATGGCCTGCTTCGCTTCGGCCTTCGCTCCGCTCTCGGACAGCTGTACTCCGAGGTTATAGAAGCCTCTTGCGGTCGGAGCCAGGGACGTCGCCTTGCGAAATGCCTCAATGGAGGCCTCGACGCGGCCTGTTTTTGCAAAGGCGATTCCCCTCAACTCATGAACCTGGTGCTCCTCGGCGTCCGCCTCTGCAGCTTGGTCCAGTATCGAGAGCGCGTCGGTGTATCTCTGCTCCTGTATGGCCTGGAGCGCACTTTCAATTAGCAGGCGAGTTGCATCGTTCGGCATAGAGGGCGGTGGGCGAATTGTACCGTGCCAAGGAACCTCAACACCGCAACCTCAATCGTGGCATCCGAGAGCCGTATTCTGTATACTACGTCAACCGCGAACCACGTTCTCGGGCACTTCTCCATTGGGATGGTGGTGGACCCAGCATGATGATTATTAAGAATAGGTTCTCCTTTAAACTTGGTATGGCGCTGCTTGCCGCCGGCGCCGTTTTCGGAAGCGGCTGTTCGGGCGGAGACAGTACGCCGTCCTCAAGCGGTTCGTCTGGCGGAACAACTTCGCCTTCGACGACTGCGTCAGCCGACAGCACAAAGATTCCTGGATGCACGGCCAACACTGCTGCTGCCCCCGACGACGTGGTTCCGGGCGGGATTCCGATCGGCCTAGTTGCGAGCCAGAACGGCGACCTCAAGCCGTGGGGTGAAGATTGCGTCAAGGGCGCTCGTCTTGCCGTTCAGGAGTTCAACGCGGCAGGCGGAGTCGACGGAAAGAAGGTAAGCCTCTTCATCGAGGACAGTAATTCCCGACCAGAGCAGGGCAAGAGCGCAGCGGAGAAACTTGTCTCCGACGATAAGGTGATCTGCCTGCTCGGCGAAGTCTCTTCCGGCATCACCGCCCAGATGGGGACGGTCGCCAAGGAAAGAAATCTTCCGCTCATCGCGGTCGGCGCAACACGCACCGACTTGACCCAGGGACAGCCGAACATTTTCCGTGTCTGCTACACCGACGCATTCCAAGGTCCGGTCATGGCGAAATTCGCTTACGAAGAGCTTGGCCTTCGAAACGTTGCGCTCATGACGGACAAGAAGCAGCCTTACTCCACCGGTTTGAGCGACAGCTTCCGCGCGTTCTTCACGAAGCTCGGCGGCAAGATCGTCGACGAGCAGTTCTATGAGAGCGGCAACACGACCTTTACCGGCCAGTTGACGAACTTGAAGGCGAAGAGCCCCGACGGTCTGTTCATGAGCGGCTACTTCAGCGAGACTGGTCCGATCGCTCGACAGGCGAAGGATGCAGGCCTAAACGTAAAGATGATGGGCGGCGACGGTTGGGACAGCAGCGAGATCCTCAAGTCCGGTGGCGACGCCATCATCGGCAGCTACTTCTGCAACCACTACAACAACAAGGAGGATCGCCCTGCGGTCAAGGAGTTCCTGTTGAAGTGGGGCGGACGGTACGACTGCAATTACCCGGCCACTACGATGGGCGCTCTTGGCTATGACGCCGCCATGCTGGCCTGCGACGCTCTGAAGCGGGCCAAGACCAAGGACGCAGCGGGTCTGCAGGCTGCGGTAGCCGATACGACGGACTTCAAGGGAGTTTCCGGCTCGATCACGCTGAAGGGCAAGAATGGCAACCCGCCAAAGCGGGCCCTCGTGGTGCAGTTGACCAAGGACGGTCAGACATTTGCGAAAGCCTACGATTACGACGAAAAAACAGGATTGCCCAAGTAACGGATGGGATTCACTGCGCACCTTGTCCTGGCGTCGCTGGACTTCCAAACGCTACCTGACCAGTTAGTCAATGGCCTCCTTTTGGGGGCCATCTACGCGCTTATGGCCCTCGGCTACACGATGGTCTATGGCATATTGCGGCTCATAAACTTTGCCCATGGCGAAGTCTATATGCTTGGCGCGTACATCGCGCTCTTCGCTTCGTACATGTTGGGTTATGGTCCAAGCGCAGCGATTGGCGCCGATCCTCGACCGATTTTGGCTTCAGGTACGGTAGTCACGGGCGGCCTGATTGCACTGATTATTGGCGTTGCGTTGGCATTGGCCACGCTGAGAATCCGGGCTCTGCCGACTCTCGTCAAGGCCGTCGGCTGGACACTGATCGTGCTTGGTTTGCTCGCCATGCTCGTTGGCAAGTTCCAACCGCAGGCCCTAAACCTCGTGATCATGCTATTAGCGAGCATGACAGTTTGTGCGATCGTCGGCGTGCTCATCGAACGCTTCGCCTATCGCCCGATGCGCGCTCATTCCAGAATCGCATCGCTCATTACCGCCATCGGTGTTTCGATGCTGCTTCAAAACGGTGGGGCACTCTTCCTTCCGAATAGCCCTCCTCCAAGCATCGTTGAGAAGGTCAACCCATACCGACAGACGATCACTAAGCACCTATGGCCGGCGCCTCCCGCTCTTCACCAAGCGGTGGTGAAGGCGACTCCCGTCTACGAGTCGACCAAGAAGCAGTTCGACGACTACCTTGCTCAGACCGGGAGGTCCCAGTTTGACCTGCCTCCGGAGGGCGAGAAGATTCGCGATGCCGCCAGAACCGCCGCTACCGTCTACAACGATGCGAAGAGGAAGGAGGACTCGGCGGGCGTCAGTATCACGATCCAACAAAGCCGGATCATTATGTTGGTCACGGTCCTTGTCTTGATGGCGGGTCTGACCTACCTCGTCATGTACACGAGCCCGGGCCGCGCTATGCGTGCGGTCTCTCACGATTTCGATTCGGCGGGACTGATGGGCATCAACGTGAACTCGATCATCACGTTCACGTTCGTCGTCGGATCCTCTTTGGCAGGAGCGGGCGCAATGATGATTGCGACGTTCCAAGGCACGCCTCTTACTACTTTTTACGGACTTCTACCTGGCGTCAAGGCGTTCGTAGCCGCGGTTCTAGGTGGAATTGGGAACATCCCGGGAGCGGTATTAGGCGGGTTTCTTATGGGAGCCGCCGAGACTTTAGTCATTTGGGCGGGCTATAGCGAATACAAGGATGCCATCGCGTTTGTGATCCTGATCATCGTGTTGCTCTTCCGACCAGGCGGGCTGCTCGGTTCCTCAAAGGTGGAGAAAGTATGAACTTCTGGCTCATACGTGTTCTTTCTATCCTTGGCGCCATAGCTGGCTGTGCGGGTTTGCAGGTAGTAGCCGGCGGTCAGAGCGACTATATTCAGCGACTCCTGATATTGGCTGGCCTCTATGTGACCCTGTCGGTCAGCCTCAACCTGATCAACGGCATTACCGGTCAGTTCTCGATTGGGCACGCGGCGTTCTATCAAGTTGGCGCCTACATGGCTGGGTTTTGCTCAGTTCACTACTTCAAGTCGAGCCATCTCCCCCCGCTCGTGTGGCTAGTCGTTACTATGGTCGTCGCGGCAATCGCCGCTGCGGGAGCCGGATTCGTTGTGGGCCTTCCGTCGCTTCGACTCCGTGGCGACTACCTTGCCATCGTGACGCTTGGGTTTGGAGAGATAATCCGGATTCAAGTCCAGAATACGCCGGCCCTAGGCGGTTCCTACGGCATGAACATCGAGCCGAAAGTTCAGTCAATTGCCCTTGTTTGGCTGTTGGCGGTGCTCTGTGTCGCGGTTTGCCGGAACCTGCTGAAAACGGCGAGCGGGCTTCCCTTCCTTGCGGTTCGCGAGGATGAGGTCGCCAGTTCGGCAATGGGCGTCAACGTCACAAGGGCCAAAGTAACGGCATTCGTGCTCGGATCGGCCTTCGCAGGATCGGCAGGCGCCTTGCTTGCCAGCTACGAGGGATTCATTACGCCGGCGACCTTTGGCATGGATGTGAGTTTCATCATCCTGACGATGGTCGTTCTGGGAGGCACCGGATCGATCACGGGTTCGATTTTTGCTGCCGTTTTCCTGACATTGCTTCCTGAATACCTCCGAGGTCTGAAGGACGCTTCCGGTGGTCCTCTCACCCTGACGGGCGGCACCGTCGTGGCGTGGATGATAGGCGTGATCTTCGCGGTTGCCGTGCTTCGGCACGTCTATGAAGATGCCAAGCGGTCACGCCTGAATCGGCTCTGCTTCGGAATAGGGGGTGTCGTCGTCGGCTTGATCGTGCAAGCGATCGCGAGCGTGATGATGAACAAGATCGGTGCGCTTCACGACAAGATCATCATGATTGGCCAACTCCGAATGGCGATTTTTGCGGTGACCCTGATCGTCCTCATGCTTTTGCGTCCGCAAGGCGTCTTTGCGCACCACGAGTTCAGTTGGGATTGGGTGGGCCGCTTGATCGGTAGGCGTCGGAGGGCGACCGTATGAGCCTACTCAGACTGGATTCCGCAACCATCAAATTCGGCGGATTGGTCGCCGTGAACTCCGTGTCGTTCGAGTTAGACAAGGGCGACCTGTTCGGCCTGATCGGACCCAACGGCGCAGGAAAGACCACGTGCTTCAATTTGATCACGGGCGTCTACAAACCCACATCGGGAGTCATTACCTTTCGAGGCAAGAGCATCGGAGGTACGCCTTCCAGCAAGATCGCCGCCCACGGAATCGCCAGAACGTTCCAAAACATTAGGTTGTTCCGAGCTCTCAGCGTGCTCGAGAATGTGGTGGTTGGCGGTTACCTCCGCCATAGGACCGGGCTGTTTAGCGCTTTGGCCTACCTTCCCAGTTCGATCAATGAGACGAACCGGCTAAGGGCGGAGGCGATGGAACTTCTCAAGGTCGTCAACCTCGCGCACGTTGCCGACGTTCGTAGTGCCGACCTTTCCTACGGTATGCAGCGTCGCCTGGAGATTGCTCGGGCGATGGCTACGCAGCCGGAACTGCTGCTACTCGACGAGCCGGCAGCGGGAATGAACCCACTTGAGAAGGAGGAGTTGCTTGTGATGGTCAAGAAGATCCGCGACGAGCACGGAATGACGGTTCTCCTCATCGAACACGATATGAGGTTCGTCATGAACCTTTGCGAGCGAATTGTCGTGCTGGACCATGGAGAGGAGATCGCCCAAGGACCTCCAAGCGCGATCCGGAACGACCCGAAGGTGATCGCCGCCTACCTAGGCGAAGCCGTGTAAGACGTGTAAGACCAAAGGGCTCGAGTGAAACTCGAGCACTTTGGCCTTACAGAGAATCTTTAGGGGCCATTTAGAACTTGACCGACTTCAGAGCTGCGTTCACTAGCTTCTCAACGGATGGAAGGACGTGAAGCTCCAATGGCTTGGCCCATGGCACTGGCGTGTCGAGGCGGGTAATTCGCATCGGGGGCGCGTCAAGGTACTCGAACGCCTTCTCAGATACCCGCGCAACGATCTCTCCGGCAAATCCGCAAGTCATTGGGGCCTCATTCACGGCGATTAGGTGATTCGTCTTCGCAATCGAGGTGAAGATTGTATCTTCATCGAGGGGGACTAGCGTCCGGATGTCGATGACTTCTGCATTGACGCCCAGTTTCTCCAGTTCGACAGCTGCCTGAAGACAATGGTAGACATTTTGGCCGTAAGTCACGAAGGTCAGATCAGACCCTTCGCGTCGCACAATCGCCTTGCCAAGCGGAATAGCGTAATCCTCTTCTGGCAGGAATTCAGCAATCTCACGCTTTCGGTAAAGCTCCTTGATCTCGAAGAAGATGCACGGGTTGCCGTCCCTGAGAGCTCCTTTGAGAAGCCCTTTAGCATCGTACGGGGTCGATGGGCACACGACGCGCAGTCCGGGCGAATTGCAGAACCAGGCTTCGTTCATCTGGCTGTGATAGAGCGCACCTCCTCCATATGCCCCCGCTGGTCCACGAACAACCACTGGCATGTTCACTTCGCCAGCCGTTCGATAGTGGTAGGTGGCCATCATGTTGACGATCTGGTCAAAACCGCATGAGATGAAGTCGATGAACTGCATCTCTGCCATTACGGTTTTTCCACCCAAGGCGAGGCCCACCGCCGAACCGACGATACAGGCCTCGGAGATCGGCATATCTACTACACGGCTCGCTCCATATCGGGCCTGCAGCCCTTCGGTGACGCCAAACGCTCCACCCAAGATGCCGATATCCTCTCCCTGGCAGATCAGGTTGGGATTCCGCTCCATCTCCTCAAAGAGTGCTTCCTTGAGGGCGGTCACGTAGTTCTTCTTGACCGGCGCAGCGTGTTCAACTACTAAGCTCATTTGGCCTCCCGGAAAACCCACTTGGCGCCTTCATCAGCAGGAGGAAGCGAAGACTGCAAGGCAAATTCAATCCCTTCGTTAAGAAACGTCACTACTTCAGGCGGAAAATCGTCGTTCTTCGCCTCAGACGCGTTCTTTCCTTCAGCGCGAAAAGTCTCGGCGTGGGCGGCATCGATGTGCCCGAGCGCCAACAGCGTTGCCCGGCAGATGGCGATTGGATCGCGGGCCCTTCCTTTTTCGACATCTTCTTTGGGCCGGTACTTGTTGGCACGATCGTCGTCATGGTCCCCATGGCCATATGCGCGGAATGTCTTGCATTCGACGATGCTCGGGCCGCGGCCCGACCGCGCGTAATTGATGGCAGTCATTACTTTGTCGTAGACGTCGAACACGTCTTGTCCATCGGCCACCAAACCAGGAATGCCAAACCCGCGAGCTCGATCGGCAACGTCGGTCGTCGGGCACTCAAGTTCGGCAGGTGTGCCATACGCCCACTGGTTGTTTTCCACGACGGTGACAACCGGAAGCTTGTGTACGGCCGCATAGTTGATCGCTTCATGGAAGATGCCTTGAGCAGTCGATCCTTCGCCGTTGAACGTTACGCAGACCGCATCGCCACCATCCAGCCGGTCGGCATACACGACGCCTGCAGCAACCGGAATCGTGCCGGCAAGCATCGAGGTCGAGTGGATGATTCGCTTGCTTCGACTGCCGATATGGGACCAGTTGTCGCGAGCCCTTCCGGGCGAACCGACCCGGCCCCAAACTTGGGCGCAAACCTCTTCAATGCTCAACCCCATCCGGTCGGCACGTCGCCAGTCAAACTTGATGTCTTTGAGAAAGAAGGCTGGCATGTCGCGATGGATCGGCGAGATCCAGTCATTCGGCTTTAGCCCGTACAGCGACCCAACAAGTACTCCTTCCTGGTTGTGAGAGGAGTAGAGCGTCCCAGTCAGATGCCCGAGCCTCTTCTCCTTGATGAGTCGTACGTCGAAGTATCGGGCAAGGTAGAGTTGCCGGAATATCTCCAAACAGTCCTCTTTCGAAAGAAGATCTCGGGGGCGAATTGAGGGGGTATCCCCTTTCTGTGTGGCATTGGCGGCCGGTGCCGTGCCTGAGGTTCGGCTCAAGAATTTTGCTCCAAGCTGGGAATATTGCCGTATAGAGTACCCTATGACGATCTTTGGGCGACTCGGAAGGTGGCTTCGTGCCAAGCGAGTCGCCCAAAGGTGGAGAGACTCGACAAGCCCAGTGAGGTAAAGCCCCAGGGCCCGGAGGCGGCACACACTCCGGCCCTAGATGGGACAATTCAACGGTCGTTCGGGCTAGGCGGTTCGTGCTTTCGCTTAGCGATGGTGCGTGAGAACCCGTTGGCAGTTGACATCCCAAGGCCGATGCATTCCAGCCGCTCTCTCATTTTCCTCGCCTATTCTCTTCGCGCTTTGCTCTGCGAGTTCCCTGGCTTTGCTCTGCGAGTTCATTGCGCTGCCACGGAGGCAGCGGCAACGGGGGCTGCGGTTACGCCGAATTCCTCCCTCGCCGCTTGACCTCCTCGGCTGGCTTGTTGCACTTTAGCCTGCGGATGCTCGCAGGAAGTTGAAAAAGGTCGTGGGGTCGGCGTAGCCGATCGTCTGGTTGAGTACTTTACCGTCTTTGTCGAGGACGTCTTGGGTGGGCATGGCAGTGATGCCGTAGGCTTGGGCGACTGACGCTTGGGCGTCAACGTCGATTCGGCAGAACACGAATTTCTTGCCGAACTGCTTGAACTGCTCGGTGCCGAAGCAATCGCGCTCAAGCATCTTGCACGGACCGCACCATGTCGCGTAGAAGTCGACAAAGATTCTCTTGCCACTGGCAGCCGCGACTTTCTTCGCCTCCTCTAGATCGTAGTACCATTTGGCGGAGTTGATCTCTTCCAGGGTCATCTCGCGCGAATCTGCAGGCGGATCGAACACGAATGCATCCTTGGGCACGTCTCCGTTCAGCGCGAGGGTCTTGGTGTCGACAATAATTGACACCGCCTTTTCCTGTCCCTTATCGAGTTCGATGTTCGCTTTGCGGGCGACATTGTCTTCTTGGTTTAGATAATAAGTAACGACCTTGCGCGCCTTGGCATCATAGTCGGCCTCGACAACGGCGAGGGTGCCGCCCTTCACCATCCGATTGCCCAGATCCTTTGCCTTGTACGGCTTATAGGCATTGCCATCAAAGAATCCAGACCACAAATTCAACTCGTCACCGGAGAAAAGGCTCTTGACCTCAGAGTCGCTTTGAGGAGCGCGATAGTAGGTCTTTCCACTCTTGTCGTACCGAGTGATCAGCTTTCCGTCGGCGATGACGATCAGATTGGGGGTTTCGATTCGGGCCAGGTTTGGCTTCTTGAGAACGACCGAATACTCCTCGGGCCCTCCTGCATGGAGAGTCTGAACCGTATAGTTCGACTGCACAGACTGCGCATCGTGCATCGCCTTGCCGAAACTGGTTAGGAGGGCGCTGGTGTTGACCTGCGCCATTGCGACCGCGACCACCGCGGTACCGGTAATAAAGAAGATAGGTTTACGCATCAGGGATCTCCCGCAAAACTGCTGTTTGGATAGTTTTATTGTAACGCACGAATGGCGCAGGCGCGCTAGGTGAAGAGGTTTGGAGTCTCGGAAGTAGGCAATGACTAAAGGTCGATGGACGGCAACTGCACTTTCATCTCTATCAACTTATCGCGCGCTTCAGTGAGTTCCCTTCGCTTCCACGGAGGAAGCGGTTATGGGGGTTACGGACACGCCTAATCCTCGCCAGGGCCTAGTCTCCCATTGCGTCTTCGCCTTATCGCCTAGCGCGTGGCGCGGAGCGGCGGGGGTAAGGTAGCGGCAATGTCGCGTACCGTGACTCTTGGTTTGTTGGTCGCTTTGATTGCCGTCCACATCGCTTTGGCGACGAACTACGCGTTGTTGACTCCCTATCGGCAGGCGGGGATTTTGTTGGGACAACGTGACCCCAAAACGGGGCTACCTCAGAAGATCGTCGATGTCGGAGCGCCGGATGAAAGGCAGCATGTCAACTACGTCATCCATCTTCTCGAAGGTAAGGGGTTCCCGGTTTTTTCGCCGACCGACCCGAATCTCGGAGAGGACTACCAGAGCCACCAGCCGCCAGCGTTCTACCTCTTGGCAGCCGGATGGAGCAAACTGACGGGAGCTTCCGATCTGACCGTTCGCGACTCCGGTCTCAAGCTTCGGTTCCTGAACGTTCTGATCGGAGGAGTAACCGTCCTGGGTACGTTCTACCTGGCATTCTGGGGATTTAGGCGTCCGGACGTTGCACTTTGCGCGGCCGCATTTGCCGCATTCCTACCGATGTTCACCGCTTTGGCAGGCGCAGTCAGCAACGATCCACTTCTGATATGCCTTTGCACGTGGGTGCTGGCCCTAACCGCTCGATGCCTTATGTGGGGCTGGACGATGCAGAAGGTCTTGATCATCGGAGTGTTGACTGGGTTAGCGATGCTCACGAAGACGACGGCGCTATCGCTCGTTCCGATTCTCCTCCTTGCGGCCTTTCTCGCCTACCGCTATCCGGCAAACCCCGAGGCCGGGGCATGGGGCGACGATACTCGAGGAGGTCAAGTGAAGCCACAGCCATCGAAGGCCATGATCGCGATTGCCGCCGTGTTGGCCATTTGCATCGCTGGGCCATGGTGGGCCCGAAACCAGAGCCTTTACCACGATCCACTCGCAATCGGCGCATTCAACGACGCATTCAAGCTTTCGGCGCAGAAAAGCCAAATCGTATCGATGATCGAGGCAACCGAACCAGGAACATCGAGCGAGATGACCTACTGGAAGGACTATATCGGGTGGTGGACAGCCCGATCGTTTTTCGGAGTGTTCGGCTACATGGACATTTGGATGAACGAGCGTGGGACTTCTTTTACTGGCGTATCCCAGAAGGGAGCCGCACCAAACACGCTTTACCGCCTCCTGTTGGCGGTCACCGTTTTGTGCGTATTGGGATGGATTCTTGCATTTGGAAAGGCAGAATGGAAAGAGTATCGGGCCGTCCAGATCATGAACGCTTCGTTCGCCTTGATTGTCTTGATACTGTTTCTGCGATTCAACATGCAGTATTTCCAGGCGCAGGCGCGGTACTTGTTCCCCGCGCTGGCTCCGATCTCGTGTGGAATCGCAGTCGGTTTGACCCACCTGCTGGGAGGGCGAAGACAATTCGCCTTCCCAGCCATCGCCCTTCTATTCTTGGGCGTCAACCTGTATGCCATCTCGATCCTGCCTGAGCAATTCGTAAAACGACAAGTTCCGGCTGAGATGCGGTCGGATACTCCACCGTTGGGTTGACGAGAGTCCGAGAAGAGTGATCTCCAGACCGTCTGCACCTCCAAGACCCCCGAACAATTGCTTGGCTAAATGCAGTCTGGATCTTTTGAATCGTAGATGTGGGTAAAGGAGTAACGGGGGTCAACCAGTTCGCGTCCAATTATGTTGAGTGGTGTCGGCAGTTATTGACAAGGCAAGGAGCGGTTCGTTCGACGAGGATCTCGTGCTAGTGGAGAGGTTCCTCGGTGGCGATACGCGCGCATTCGAAGACCTTTACTCGAAGTACTACGAGAAGGTGTTCGCGATCGCACGTGGCGTATTGATGGACGCCGACGAAGCGGCAGATGCGGTTCAGGAGGTATTCACTCTCGTCTACCGTCATTTGGGGCGCTTCGACCGGCGTTCGAGGTTCAGCACATGGCTGTTTCGGGTTGCGGTCAACCGAAGCATTCAGGAGGCAAGGCGAACTCGCTATCGCTCTCGCACGGTTGAACTCACCGAAGCGGTGACGCGCGCCGCGCCCGAAGAGCCGGACACGTCCGATCCGAAAGTGCAGTCGACAATGGCCAAGCTTGCTCCCGCAGACCGTGCCCTGTTGGTGTTGTTCTACTGGGAGGAACTGAGTCTCCAGGACATTGCCGACAGCATCGGTTGCGGAGTCAACGCGGCAAAGACCCGGCTCTACCGGGCGCGTGAGCGATTCCGGGTCCTGTACGAGGCGAACGCATGAAGCGAGTCGCTCCCGAATTGGACAGTTTGATGTGGACCCTCGCCGAAGAGGGCAACGAGCGTGCCATTGACGAGTTCGGACTGAGACACCCAGAGTTGAGAGGGGATCTCATCCATCGGATCCAAATGGTGAAGGGACTTCGAGGCGCCAAAGGCCCCGCGGCAATTACTTCGCCATCGATTCCCCGGTTCGTACCCCGCGAGCCCAAGACACCGCCACTGGGAGGACGACCGACTTTTGTGGTGGGAGGCTTAGTCTTGGCTGCCGTGGCCATGGCGACGTTTACCGTGATGACGTTCCTCACTCCGCCGACGAGAATCCATAAGGAGGACCTGACGCCGCGGGGGCCGGTACAAGCGGTGGCTCCGCCCGTCAAGGAGAACGCCGTCGTCGATACGCCTAAGACGGTGCCGCCACCGATTACGATCCCGAACACGGTTGTCACCGGCAACGAAAGCGAGGCGTCCCACAAGTCGCCGAGTCTTCGCATCGACAACGCTCCGCTGCTGTCTGTCTTGGACATGATGAGCGAAATCACCCAAACGAAGATCGTAGCCGCTCCCGGGCTAACCAATCCGACTATTTCGGTGGACTACGAGCGCATGTCGGCCATCGACATGCTACGCGATTTGGGTAAGCGGTATGCGTTTACCCCACTCGATCAGAATGACGGCAGCATTCTAGTTGTGCCGGCCGTCGATAATTCTGGAACGTCGACTACAAGCGATCAGACGGGCGGACTTGGCACCCGCAAGATTGGCGGCTAGGTTCGCTAAATGTCGTTCCGGCCAGTCCTAGCCATAGGATTGGCCCGATGACCTTGATATACTGAACAACTGACTGGAGTAAAGATCTTATGCCGAGGGTACCGCGAGCATCCGACATCATCGAAATGTTTTCCGAGCGATCGATTTCGTACGGCTTCTGCGGAATCGTATCTTTGGCGTTCGCCGGCCTGTTCTATCGATATCGTGGAACGGGCATGCTTTCCGGATTGACCACCTGCTTGTTCATTGCCGGTATTGGGTGCGTCGCGTTTGCCATCTACCTGGCGTTTCAGGTGCGCAAGGTCACCACTCACGACGTCAAGTGCCCGTTCTGCGAGGCGCTCAATACGCTTGTTGCTGCTCCGACCGACGATTTCCCTTGCGTTAGCTGCAACCGCATGATTCCCGTCATCGACGGAAAGACCATTCCGGTCTCGCAGGTCCGATGCGGATTCTGCAACGAGTTGAACTTCTACAGCGAGAAGACCGAAGTTCTCCTTTGCGAGAATTGCAACCACGAAATCCCAATCGCCCACGACGAGACCGGTGCGCCTCGCAAGACAATTCCGGCGGCGTTCGTCGTCGTCGACGACGAAGCGCTTTACGAACTGTCGCTCATCGGACATGGCAAGCACAAGGAAGAGGAGTTGATCAGCGGACTTCAGCACATTCTTGCGCTAAACCGCAACCAGGTCAAACAGATGCTGACCGAGTTGCCGATCACGGTCCTAACCGGCATCACCCGCAAGAAAGCCGAGATGCTGAAAGCACAACTCAGCCTCTACGAAGCCGAAGTCGAGTTCTCCCCCATGGAGGAAGCCAGAAGGTAGTTCCCTGCGCTGCCACGGAGGCAGCGGCTACGGGGGGTTTCTGGAAGGCAGGATTCCTCGCTATTCGTATCCAATGGCGTCCAGGATGGGGAGCTTGGCGGCGTGTAGGGCGGGGGGGAGTCCGGCTAGAAGGCCTAGGACCAGGGCAAGGGCGGCTACGGCTAGTACGTGCAGCCAGGGAACCACCATTGGGTAGATATAGCCGGTGATTTCGAAGCTGAAGATCCTGAGAGGAACCCAACCCCCGTAGAGACCTCCGAGCGCGCCGAGGACGGCGGCTACCACGGATACGAACAGCCCTTCGAAGAGGATTATCCGAGTGACCTGTCGGCGGCTGACACCGATACAACGCCAAAGGGCGATCTCACGTCGACGGTTCATGACGCCGATCCAGATGGCGTTGACGATTCCAAGCATCCCGATCACGACCGCGATCATGGCTTGAAGGTTGGCCATCTGGACGGCTTGCTCCAAGACGGAATCCGTCACCTGACGGATCTCCCGTCGATCGTAGGCAAAAGCTGATCGATCCTTGCCGGCTTCAATCGCTACTCGACCTTTCACGTCGTCGAGGGACGCCCCACGGGCGATCGAGACATCGATGTAACTCAGTAGGTCATCACGCCATCGCTTCTTGAGCAGTTCGCGGTCGACTATGATGGCGCCGTGCGACCAGGAATAGTCGTCTATCACGCTTAGAACCTTCAATTCGACGGGCCCAGATGGAGACACAAAGGTCATTCGATCTCCCTTATGCAAGTGGTAGAGCGCTTCGAAATTTGCAGTGACGAAGGCGCCAGATCCGCCAGTAAATGCCGACTTGATCCCGGGTTCACCAAAGTTGGATGGCCAATCGCCCAACTGCCGGGCCTTCCGAGCGTCTAGATAGTCCTGAGTGTCGACGCCGATCGCCATGACGTCGGCGCCTTTGAACGGCGTAAGGAGTTGTCGAACGCCATAAGCCAGCGAGACACCTGGAACTTGACGCACGCCAGTCAAGGAAGACACGGCGAGGGTTGAATTGCCATACACACTCGAAGCGAGATCGTTGCCGACAATCGAAATGTCAAACGGAAACGCCGAATTCATCCACTGTCCGGTGCTCACGCGAAAGCCTTCAACGAGCGTCTCCGTGGCCACCGTCATGGCCAGTGCGCATCCGAACGTCATGATCGTAAAGGCGGTCCGATGGGGGGTTTTGATAAGGCCGTCAAGCGCCAGGTAAGGCTCTGGCCTTCGTATCTTGACCAGCCAGGGCCGCCCCAATGCGGACAGCCCTAGTACAACTTGCGGAAAGAGGAGCGCCACGCCGAGGAAGACCATCCCCGTAACACAAAGGCCCACGGCCATCGACATGGATGCATCGGCGATGATAAAGTTCCCAACTACGCAGATCGCGATTCCAGCGCAAGCTGCCGCGAAATAACGGTGCTTACGCCGAAAGGTGTAGGGCCTGAGGATCTCCAGGGGGCGCACGTGAGCGGCCGTCCAGATTGGAAAGAAAGCGGCAATGAGGGCGGTCCCAATTCCGACGACCAGTCCTGCGGCGACGAACGCCGGATCGATCGACACGTGCGCCTCACCGATGAGGGGAACCATCGAGTTGACGGTTCGCTTCGTGTATTCAATGAGTTCGTAGGCCAGAAGATATCCCAGCCCGATGCCCGCCGTTGATCCGACAAGGCCGATTACAAACCACTCAGCAAGCAAAAACGCGAACACCTGGAGCTTCGTGGCGCCGACTGCTCGAATGATGGCGATGTCCTTGAGCCTCTCCAGAACCGAAACCTGAACCGAATTGTAGATTAGGAGGACACCGACGAGAAGTGCGATCACTGAGACTCCGAGCAGCGAGTGTATTCGCCCAAGAGCGTCACCGGCGGCTGAACTCAACTGGCCGGGAGGGACTACCTGACACTGGGGACAGGCCACCATCAAGTCCGCCCTCGACACGCCCGCGACGTCGATTCGGTCCACCAAACCGAGTGTTCCCAGAACGTCTTGGGCCGCGTGAAGCTCCATAAATCCCACTGAGCCACCGGCAGCGAGCGCCATTCGCGGGTTCCGCAGCAAACCGGCGACGACGACCCGTTTCGGACCGGCGTTCGTCTGCAGAGTCATCCAAGCTCCTTGGCGAAGTCCGAACTTGCGGGCGTAAGCCATCGGGACGAGGACACTGCTAGGCGACATCTTGAGGGCGACGATGGAGGACAGATCGTCGCCTACCTCGCCACCGTACAGCTTCATCAGGGAGTCAGAGTCGAGATCCAAGCCAATAAGCAAGAAACTATGTCCATGCGGCGCCGCTGTCGAAACCGTCGACTCAATAATTGGAGCGGCGATCGCGTTGGGGATCCGGCGAATCCTCTCAACGAGGGCCTCTTCGATACCAAGGAACCGGCCGCGCGAAACCTGCCACTTGGTCTTCCCCGCCATGGTTTTGGCGCTTGCCTCGATGGAGTTCTGCGCGGCAACGATTGATTCGTACGAAGAGACGAAGATCGCGACTCCAAGGGCAAGCGAGAGGATCACCATTGCGAGGCGCAGTCGATGAGCGCGATGGTGTTTGAAGGAATACCGAAAGAGCAGCGTCCTCAAACGACGATTCCGTCCTTGAGGCGTACCCGCCTTCGAGCTCGGTTCGCGATTCCCTCGTCGTGAGTCACGATAAGTGTGCTCCGCTTCACTTTGCCGCGCGGCGAATCCGCTTCGACATTTCCGAACTCGAGAAGCAGATCCATGATCGCCATGCCGCTCTCGCTGTCGAGGTTCCCGGTTGGCTCGTCGGCAAGTAGGATCAGGGGATTCATGATCAACGACCGCGCGATCGCCACTCTCTGGGCCTCGCCGCCGGAGAGTTGATCGGGATAATGGGCCTCGCGGTTCTCAAGTCCCACGCAGCCAAGAAGTTTCCGCCCCTGATCGATCTGCGAGGCGAAACTGCGGCCCCCAAGAGTAGCCGGCAAGACAATATTCTCGAGAGCGGTAAGAGTCGGTATCAGATTGAATGACTGAAACACCAATCCGATCTCGTGCCTGCGCATCGTCGTGAGTTGGTCGTCGGTTAGCGCAGTAGTCGAACGTCCATTGATGAACACTTCTCCGTCCGTCGGAAGATCAAGACCGCACGCTAGATGCAGGAGCGTAGACTTCCCGCATCCACTAGGACCAGTGATGGCGATGAAATCTCCGGGTTCGACTTGGAGATCGACGTGCCGGAGGGCGGGAACTTCGTGTCCGGTCTCGCCGTAAACCTTGGAAACGTGACGGAGGAGGAGCATTGGCCGAGCCTATAGTGTGGCATCGTCGAGCTACTTTCAGGGTTCGAAAACGCGCCTCCAAACGTCTAGAATCCCGTACCAAAGAGGTAGTCGTTGTGGTTGTTTTTCCCCTCAAAATGGCAGAAACCAGTTTGAGCCGGTATAATCTCGATCGTTGGCCAGACGGCAAACTCAAACTTGTACGGAAGCGCGAAACACCTTAGGAGGGGGTTCTCCACTCAACATGAAGTTGCTTCAGCACGCGTCGATGCAAGCCAGGGGCTTCGCATCGCTTCGAGCCACTAAACTGCTCGTCCTAGCATTAGTTGGCACACTTATCCCAACCGCAGCCTTTGCTGCAGAAGGCGACAATGTAAAACTCGCCTTTTCATCCGGCGACCGAAATCTGCTTTGGTTGTCATTCATTCTCGGTCTCGTGGCCCTTGGATTTGCCCTTTACTTGCGTAAAAACGTAATGGCGCAGTCCCCCGGCAGCGAGAAGATGCAAGAAGTTGGACGAGCCATCAAGGAAGGCGCACTTGCCTACTTGAGTCAGCAAGTCCGAATGATGCTCTACTTCGTCGTCGTTCTCGCACTTGGACTTGCGGCCCTTAACTGGTCGAAAGGTTCTCCAACCGCCATCGCGATTGCCCTCTGCTTCATCGGTGGCGTTGCAGCATCTTATATTGCTGGCTATACGGGAATGTTGACGGCGGTCGAAGGCAACATGCGCACCGCGAATGCGGCCCTCACCACCTATAAGAGAGCGCTCGAAGTAGCGTTCCGCAGTGGTGCGGTGGCCGGCATGGTCACGGTCGCGATGGGCCTCATCGGAGCCTCGTTAATTCTTCTGTTTGGCGGCGACAAAGCAATGACGCTTCTGATCGGCTTCGGCTTTGGAGGTTCGCTCGCAGCACTCTTTATGCGTGTTGGCGGCGGAATCTTCACGAAGGCGGCAGACGTCGGCGCCGACTTGGTCGGTAAAGTCGAAGCGGGCATTCCTGAGGACGACCCGCGTAATCCCGCAACCATCGCGGACAACGTCGGCGACAACGTCGGCGACTGCGCCGGCATGGCAGCGGACATCTTCGAGTCTTACGAGGTTACCCTCGTCGCTGCAATCGTTCTTGGAGCCGCAACCGCGTCCGTGTTCGATCAATCGACCTGGATGCGCCTAATCCTCTTCGCCCTCATGGCTCGTGGCGTCGGCGTTCTTGCGTCGATCTTCGGAATCTTGTCGGTTAAGGGAACGGACGACGTGGATTCGGATCCCCTCGCCTGCATTCGCTGGGGCTTCTACAAGTCTGCAGCCGTTGCAGCAGCTCTCACCTTCGTACTCGCCTACGTCTTTATGGGCGGCATGGGAACGGATAGCAAGGTCAAGGCGACCACGCTCGTTCCGCAAGTCAACGTTCTTCGAAAGGACGTTCTGGCGCTTGCCAGCATTCGCGACGAGATCGCCGCGAAGAAGGGCATCCAATACTACGAAGTAAAGCCTGAAGACCTGGTGGCGGATACGCGCGTTCAGGAACTTGGGTTCAAGGACAAGAACGAGCAGCTACTGCCTCGTTTGATCCAGTCCAAGACGCCAGAGACGGACCTTCCGGAGACTCCGGCGCCCAAGGGCTACTCTGCGATCACCAACTTCAACGACAGCAACCCGATTCTCAGCTATGCGGTTTCTCCCGGATTCCCGTCCGACTCGCAGAATCCGAACCTGCCTCCTCCGAGGTACACGGTCGGTTCTCTGTTCGGCGCGGCCGGCAAAGACCGGATCATCATGGCGAAGTTCCACATCGTGACGGATATCCCTGGCCAGCCGGCACAACCGGCAACGCCAACATCCCCGGCACGACCGGCATCGCCGAGCACCCACGAGGACATCACTGCCTGGCAGGGTCCGAACAAGGAAAGCAACCTCGATCTGGAAGTCACCAACTTCAAGACTCGAGCTCCTGCCGGATCGAAAATCGAGATCCTCGATAAGGCTCCGGTTACCCTGTTCGCCAACCGAGACGGCGACCTGATCATCGGCCTCCCGTCGGTCATCGATCGCGTCGACCAAATCGCCCAGCAGGGATTTGGCTTCCAAAAGCTGACTAACAAGCAGATCGACGACATGCTCGCCAAGAAGGCGACGATGCCGCCGCCTTCGACCATGCAAATGGCTATTGCCACCATGCAAACGGTGCCTTGGTGGGCCTTTGGATCTGCGATCTTCTTCGGAATCTTGATGGCTTTCGCTATCGAATTCCTCACCGACTACTACGTGTCGACCCACAAGAAGCCGACCCAGGAAGTTGCTGGCGTTTCGTCGGCCGGCCCAGCCCCGATGATCATTCAGGGCTTTGCCTACGCGCTCGAATCCAGCGTCTTCATGGTCTTTGCGATCGTGGTTGCGCTCATGTTCCCGCTGTTCCTGTTCTCGCCGACGCTCTATGGCGGCTATATCCTTAGCTTCTATGGAATCGCGCTGGTTGGACTCGGACTGCTCACTACCACTGGTTACATCCTCGCGATGGACACCTTTGGACCGATCTCCGACAACGCCCAGGGCGTTTACGAGATGAGCGGAGAGGGACACGACAACGAATACGGAATGAAAGCGGTCCAGCGTCTCGACGCGGCAGGCAACACGACGAAGGCTCTCACGAAGGGCTTTGCGATCGCGACCGCCGTCGTTGCTGCGGTCGCCCTGTTCCACTCCTATCTCGAAAGCGCCAAGCTCGACGCGATTGGTTTGCGCCTCGACGTGCCGGAGATCTTCCTCGGCATGCTCATCGGCGCGGCAGCTCCTTACCTGTTCTCGTCTTCCACGATCAACGCCGTAGGACGCGCGTCCTTCCAGTTGATCAACGAAGTGCGACGCCAGTTCAAGGCAGACCCCGGCATCATGCTCGGCACGAGCAAGCCGGACTATGCTCGTTGTGTGGCGATCGTCACGGCAGCCGCTCAGAAGGAACTTCTCGGCCCTGGCATCCTCGCGATCGGACTTCCGATGGCAGTTGCCTTCGGCTTCTCGATCGGCAAACCGCCGACGATGATCGGCGGTCACATGTACAACCTGACTGGCGCCGAAGCCCTTGGCGGCTTCCTTGCCGGCGCGATCGTAAGCGGCCAATTGATGGCTGTCCTACTCGCGAACTCGGGCGGTATGTGGGACAACGCTAAGAAGCTCATCGAAGACGGCCTGTACGGCGGTAAGGGGACAGACGCTCATAAGGCGGGCGTAGTCTGCGACACCGTCGGCGATCCGTTCAAGGACACGGCCGGCCCGGCTCTCAACCCGCTCATCAAGGTTATGAACCTCGTTGCGCTGTTGCTTGCCGAAGTCGTGATCGAGCCACTAAGCAACACGACTCTCGTGATCATCACGGCCGTCGCCGTCGCGGCCCTGGCCACTTCGATCATCATCTCCAAGCAGAGCTCGATGTCTACCGAGATGGCGCGCGCGACTTCGGGCGGTCCCGAAGTTGTCGTCCCGCCTGCACTCGCGGAACCGGCAGCCGAGATCCCTGCGAAGAAGCGAATCACGGTCGAGGATACGACTGAGGCTCCTTCCACTGAGGAACCCAAAGAGAAGTAGCCAAAACTTCTTTCAGGTTCCCAAGCGCGCCTCCCGGAGCGATCCGGGAGGCGCGCTCTTTTTTCGATCCTCGACGCTTTGTTTACGTCCAAACAACCGGATTGTACGTATTTGAGCTAAGGGCAAATGAAAGGCGCATTCGAACGCTTGAGACGTGCCGATCATCGTCATTGACAATTTCCATTTGGTGTTGCCACCGAACCGGACATAAACTGAGATACAGCAAGGTAAATCATGGCCGACATCAGAGACGTGCGTGGGCAACGGGTTGCCCGTACCGAATTATCCAAGAGAGGGGTAGACATCACCCGATGCGACATCAGGATGCATCACGGGATCCTCTACATCAAGGGAGCCGTTTCCACCGGTAAAGGAGCCACCTTCAAGGACCTCCGAACCGAAATGGAGCACATCGGCAGAATCCTCAAGTCGAAGTCCGACATACGAGACGTCGTCATCGACTGCCAGATACTCGGAGGTGGAGGCTAGACGCGGCCCGCGCTAGCCGCCAGGCGATGATTCGCAGACGTCGGCGTGTAGCGCGGCGAGGTCCTTGCGCTGCCACGGAGGCAGCGGCTACGGGGGCTGCGGGCACGCCGTATCAGCGCTTAGTTGCCTTAGGATCTCGCCTACTAGGTAGAAGGTTCCGGTGACCAGGACGATTTCGTTTGGGGCGGCTGAGTCGATGGCGGCGTCAAGGCCCATGACGGCGCTATCGTGTTCTACAACCTTGGGATAGAAGTCTCGCAGCTTCTCGGCCATGACGGGGACGGGGGTGGCACGGTGGAAATCTACTGGGACGACGTGGGCTTCACGGATCCAGCCGTCGAGGATCGAATAGAAATCGGCAGGCTCGTGACCGGTGAGCATGTTAGTCACAAGGACGAATTTCCGCTTGCCGAACTGACTCTCCAACGCTCGAATCAGGACTTGCGCCGAATCGGGGTTGTGCGCACCATCGAGGAGGACGGTTCGTCCCCGGTATTCGACCGTTTGGAATCGGCCCGGGATGCTGGCCAAGCGAGTGCCCGAACGCAGGGCGTCCTCCGAATGGAACGCTCCGGAGGCATCGATGGCGGCAACCGCAAGCGACAGATTGTGCTTCTGGATCGCACCGACGAGGCTTGGCTCAAGACCCGTATGCCTGCCCAGCGGAGTCTCCACCGCCTTATCGTCCTCGTCCCAAACGACCTCTCGTCCCCACCGCCAGCAGGGCGCGGAGTGAGCTAGAGCCACATCGACGATGACTTCCTCCGCCTCTTTCGGCATCTCCCCCACGATCACGGGCACGCCGGTCTTGATGATGCCTGCCTTCTCAAAGGCGATCTGAGCGTGGGTGTTCCCGAGAATGTGGGTGTGGTCCAGCCCGATGCTGACGATAACGGAGCATCGCGGAGTCACGACGGATGTTGCATCCAGTCGCCCACCCAAACCAACCTCCAATGCGACCCACTCGCACATCATCTGCTTCCAGAAATGAAGCCCGACGGCAGTCTTGAACTCGAATTCGGTGATGCCGCCATATTCGGTCTCGGAAAACGTCTCAGCAAAGGGGATGAGAGCTGCTGTTACGGTGGCCAGATCGTCCTTCGAGATCAGGTTCCGCCCAAATTGCACACGCTCCCGGGGATCGACGACGAACGGGCTGAAGAAGGCGCCGGTTCGGTAGCCCGATTCGAAAAGGATGCTCTGCAGGAACGCAGTCGTGGAGCCCTTGCCGTTCGTCCCGGCCACGTGGATAAATTGGGGACCTCCGGGTGCTCCGACGGAGTCCGACAGGTTCGCGCGACGCACGAACTCCTGCATCCGATCAAGCCCCAGCCGCCAGCCTCTGGCCTCTAGGCCAGAAATGTAAGCAAGCGCTTGCTCGTACGTCATCGGCATGAGATCCACACCAACAGACATTATGGCCGGTACAGAATCCGGCCGGTAGGCGGAATTAAGCCGAACGAGGCGGCGCCCATTCAAACATGAGGCTTCCGCAATCGAGCCTGAATCGTTGAGCCGCACTCCACCTCGCCGTCAACAACGCCCGGTAGGGAGCAACGGAACTCGGTGACACACCCGTTCCAGTCGGCAATCGGCCAAATACCAACTGTCTGAACAATGCTGCCGATCGGTACGAGTAAGTGGAGATTGTAGCCGACACACTGAGCCAGTTGGCTCGGCTGCGCCTCTAGCCGGACGATCAACTGCTCACGAGAAACGACAGGTCGAGCCGCCAGCTTAAGAATTACTTTCTCCCGAGATGATTCAATCGGGGCAAACAGGCACCCGCGGGACTCCGGCTCAGCTTCGACGGACGGCCCTCCGAAGCTAAAGATCGCAGTAGGAATCGGTCCGACGACAAACCCGGCCATCTCTGCAAAACCAGCGACGACGGCCTCGAATGGCAGGTCCGCTTTAGGCACGAATAAGGGCAGACTTCCCCCATTCGGATCGACAAACTCCAGCGAGGGCGGCTGCGAAGCGCTCGTAGTGTTGGCTATCTGCCCAACTACCCTCAACGCGCCGTCCTCGTCAATTCTCGCAGAAGAAACGAATCCATCCAGAGCGGACCCAGCCGATGCCGATTGAGGCGCCCTCTCTTCCAAGATCCACTGATAGGACGTTGCGATCGCGCCGACGATGGCACGTACGGATTTCGACTCGAGGTCCCGGCTGCCGGAGATCTCCGCCCAACCTCGATCGATGCAAGTTCGCCGGGACCGGCAATAGACCCTCATCGAAGCTTGCATCGCTCCGCGAATGCAGTGGGCCAGAACGGGCGAATGCCTTCGGTCAGAGATCTGGCAGTAGGCCACCGACCTCATCTCGGCAAGCATTGCTTCCATTGCCTTGAGTCGCTGCCTCATCTCTCGTGAAGAGATGAGTGCGGAAAGGGTGATCCCTTCTTGCTCGGGAGTGCTGATCCCGCAAGCGAACGCTGCCAGCATCACTTCGTCCACTCCGGTTTCATCGAGCATGGATTGTCCCGAAACCGATCGAAGTAACTCGATCGTCTCCGGAGGCAGATCCTGTACGTCTTCGTATAGCATGGCGGTTGGGATTTCGGGTGGGCGTTTCGCAGTGTCTATTCTAAACCAATGGTTATCGCTATCTCCTGTATTTGTTCCCGTTTCTTTTCAACAGGAAGATCCCAATGAAATATCGGATGCGCCGGTCCACACCTTGACGGTGCGTGCAATTCAGGGGACTTTTTGCTTATGGCGAGTCGGCCGATTTTGCCGGCCGACTCCAGAATCAGGCTCGCGCTGGGACTAGACCCGAGTTGGCGATGCGCCGGACGGCCTCTTGGAACCGGCCACCGTCGGTATCGCCGGCCAAAGTCAGCGACATCCGGACCCAGCCTTCTCCTTCGGTCCCGTATCCGTTTCCCGGGATGGCAACGATGTGGGCGCGACGGAGCAGTTCCTTGCAGAACTCGGCGCTCGTCATGTCTGGGTTCGGTACCCGCGACCATACGTAGAACGCGGATCTTGGCTTCGTCACCTTCCATCCGATGCTGTTCAGCCCGTCACAGAGGAAGTCCCTTCGCCGCTGATACATGGCGATCGTATGGCTGTTGTCGACCTGGCTCAGCGCATAGGCGCCGGCCTCGGCGATGGCGGGAAACTGCTTGCTGTCGATATTCGACTTGAGCCGCTGAAGGTTGTTCACCGCGTCGGGGTTGCCGAGGGCGAAGCCTAGACGCCAACCGGTCATGTTGTACATCTTGCTCAGCGAGTGGAATTCGATGGCGACGTCTTTGCCGCCTTCTACCTGCATCACCGTTGGATTCGTGTACCCGTCATAGGCGACGGTGGCGTAGGCCATGTCGTTCACGAGAAGAATGTCGTGATCCTTGCAGAATCGGACGGCGTCCGCATAGAACTCCTTGGTCGCGGTAGCGCCGGTCGGGTTGTGCGGATAGCAGACGTAAAAGAGCTTGGCTCGCTTGGCCACATCGGTCGGGATGTCTTCGAGGACGGGCAGGAATCCGTTCTCTTCGCGAAGCGGGGTGTCGAATACTTCACCGCCTGCCATCAAGGTATTCACCCGATAGACGGTGTAGCCGGGATTGGGAACGATCGAGACGTCACCGGCATCGATGTAGGTCCAGGCAAGGTGGGCCAATCCTTCTTTGCTCCCGATCAACTGCACGAGATCGGTCGAAGCGTCCAACTCGACCCCGAATTTCTCGGCGTACCACTTGGCGGCCGCCTCCAAGAAGGAGACCCAGCCTCGAGGGGTTTCGTCGTAGCGATGCGTCGACGGGTTGTTGGCCGAATGGCCCAACGCGTCGATGATCGACTGAGGCGTCGGAAGGTCTGGGTCTCCAATACCCAGGTCAATAATGTCCGCGCCCGAGGCAATTGCCTCGGCTTTGACGCGTGAGATCTCCGCAAATAGATAGGGCGGGATCATGTCGAGACGCTTAGAACGTGCCGGCATAGGTGGGGAGATTCTACCTTTGGCAACGGTGTAAACGTTTTGCGTTAGAACCCGGGAATCTCGACCAGAACGGCGGGGACGGGAACTCCAGGGTCATTCTAGACCGTTCTTCGTAACGATCGGGGGTCTGAGCCCGTCAGGACAATACCTATGAAGTTTCGATCATTCATCGCGCTTGCCGGATGGGCCATGTTGGCCGCGGCGATCGCTCAAAACGAGCAGGCCCACCCATCGGCGCATCCGCAGGCCACGCCTCCGACGCCTGAGTCGCGGACCTTGTTGATTCACAGCGGCTATCAGAGGGCGCTCGAGGACATCGAGGATTACGATTCCCGCGACGTGAAGGTCAGAAACTCCCAAGGCAAAATGGTCACCATCAAGTTCCCCAAGACATTTCCGAAGCTGGGCGCCCAGACGTACAAGATCCTGCACAACAACGTGCTGCGGGACACCCACGTGGCGATGTTCGCCGGCACCGCCCAGTACAGCCTGGAGTTTTGGGCGGTCAGTCAGTTCGGCCATCCGCTTCAGGCTGGGAGTCTACAGCTGGACAAGGACACCGGCATTTCCATCGGGAGTTTGCGCCCGGATCAGGAGAAGCAGGTGGTCGCGTTCGCCGAGAAGGCGTTGCCTACTGTGACCCAAACGAACGGCTTCAAGGGTCAGCTTTTCGGGTCGGACGCGCAAGTTTTGCCCCTCAAAGTCACTCGTCAGGAGTGCCTGAGCTGCCACTCCCGCTCGAAGGAAGGAGACGTACTTGCGTTGATGGTGTACCGGATCAAGCGAAACACGAAGTAAGCCGGGTATCTTGTGATTCGCTTGGGGGTCGAACCGACTCCTTGCACATGGACGGGGCGTGGCGCAGCTGGTAGCGCGCGTGCTTTGGGAGCATGAGGTCGCACGTTCGAATCGTGTCGCCCCGACCACTTTCTTTACGGGCTAGAAGTCCTCGTGCCTCATCGCCCATTTCAGGCCGTGGGGAAAGTCGACCACCGACTTCACTCCGTAGGCGCCTCGGCGGATTCTTTGGACGAGGACGCCTTTAGTCTTCCAGCCTTGGGCGCTGAACGGTTCGTAATCCTCGTTGAAACTGTAGAGCATCGAGGCCTCGCTATTCCCGCGGATCGCTTTGACGCAGTCCTCGCCGTCTTTGTAGGCGTGAACCACGTCGCCGATGTCGGATCGCCGATTCTCGAAGACGGCGATGTCTCCGGGTAAGAGGATCTTGGCCATGCTGTAGCCATTGATGATCCTTCCCCACCGCTCGAAGTCGTTGCCCCAGTCGAGCACCTCTTCGTAGTCTAGGTCCATGTTGTTTGAAGTCGGTTGACCGGCCGGAATTCCCGCATAGACCGGGATCATGCGCACGCCGGTTCGGCGCATTTCGACGTTTCGCTCGGCGGGTCCATGGGTCGTGAGGACATCGATCATCTGATCGTAGACACGCGCGTCCCGTGGACGGCTGCCTTCTGGCGAAAGCCAGTTGTTGATGCTCGTGTGGTTGACGCCAAGCCGCTTGGCGAGCCATCGGTTCGACAGCCCGAACTTGAGCAGCAGCGATTCGACGGTCTTGATCTTTGGTTCGGAGTGCGTCGCCATGTCGTTTCTTTCGTCGAGAGTATTCTATCCACATTATGCACGAATTCTTTCCATGTGGAAAGAATTCGTGCTAGCATGAAGTGTAGATTTCATTCTCAGGAGAGCAAGATGATCAAAGCAAACGAAGATTGGACGCCGCAATGGCTGATGGAAGCATGGGGTTTGCGCGCATTCGGCGCGCTAACGACGCCGTGGAAACTGTCGATGGGCGGCCGCGCGGCCAGCGACGATGAGAGCCAGGCCGCCTGGTATGTCGAGCACACGCCTGGATTCGACTTTGCTCGCGAGGTGCTTGTCTGGCGTTACCAGCGATGCCGCGACCTCGTCGACTTCCCCGTTCGCGAGCCGGGCGAGACTCTGATCCGCGCTCTTCTTCGCCGTTCTTGGGGTGGTCTCATCGGCAAACGTCCGTACCAGATCGCGCGGGAGGTTCACGACGCCTTCATGGCCGAACTCGCCGATCGCGTCTCCCGCGAGCCGTTCCGACCCATCCGTCCGGAGGACGAAGAGGACGCGACCGAACTCGCCGCCCGGCAAAACGGCCGCTACGCCGCCTAACCGTTCCGGCGCCGCAGTATGCTTGGCGGAATGCGACTGATCGATCTGAGCCACGACGTCGAAGACGGGCTCGTGACTTACAAGGGGCTTCCGGCGCCGGTGATTTGCGACTTTCTGTCGCGCGAAGCTTCTCGCCGGCATTACGCGGAGGGCACCGAGTTCCACATCGGGCGCATCGATATGGTCGCCAACACGGGCACGTACCTCGATTCGCCGTTCCACCGGTATTCGGATGGAAAGGATCTCGCCGATCTGGCCCTTGAGTCGGTTGCGAATCTGGAGGGAGTGATGGTGACCGCCGCGCCGGGTCGAGCGATCGGCCCATCGTCATTTCGGGATCTCGATGTGCGAGGAAAGGCGGTTCTCGTCCGGACGGGCTGGGACGTTCACTGGAAGACGGACCAGTACTTCGAGGGCCACCCGTTTTTGACCGCGGACGCGGCGGATTGTCTCGTCGAGGCGGGCGCCGCCTTAGTCGGGATCGACTCGCTGAACATCGACGACACGGCGGATCTTTCACGCCCGGTTCACACGATCCTGCTCGGCTCCGAGGTGCTGATCGTCGAGCACATGTGCGGGATCGGCGCTCTGCCCCCGTCCGGGTTTCGATTCTACGCCGTCCCGGTCAAAGTGCGCGGTTTCGGGACCTTCCCGGTTCGGTGTTTCGCGCAGGTAGGTTAGTGATCGGTATGTCCCGTTTCCCCCATGGGTTTCCGGTTGGGTCGGATTGACCATGGTCGGGCGGCAACCGGATCCAGTCGCGTTTGAGTGCTCTTGTCGACTTTCACGCTGGATCCTTGGGGGCAGGCAGATCCAACCGTGCTTGCCGTTTCGCGGGGGCCGGCGAGCGGCCTCGGGCTCTTGTCGGCATCGCCACCTGACACCGGGTAGGCGCACGGAAGCGCGAACCCGGGGCTAGGGTATGGAATTCCTTCAGGATTCGGGCTGGTCGACCACATCGGTTCCCATGGTTGCCTTGAGAGCAGCCATGGGCTAGCCTATGGAATCCCTTCGGGATTCGGGAGGTCGTCTACTTTGTTCCCACGGCAGCCTTTGGAGCAACCCGATTAGTCTCTGTAGTCTCCGGGATATTGGGAAGGGCCCGCTCCTCGCCCCCTTGCATTTTATAGTAGACAAAGATATACTATTAACGATCCCGCTCTTCTTGCGTCGAGCAGAAGCGGGATTTTCGATCTAGGCGGCTGCGCGATTTTGCGGGCCGCTTTTTTCGTGCCTTTGTTTCCACTCCCGCACTTCCGAGGCTGTTATGAACGCACTTGTCCATCGTCCCTATGTCGCCACAGATTCCCAACTCGCCGAGGAGGTCGAGCGGTGGCTCGACCGTCAGGGCTACCTGATCGCGTACGGCGCCCAATCGGCCCGTGCGGATCGTGGCGACTCGCTAATCGTCCCGAGCGTCGCCGATCGGCCCGCCGGCGTGCGAGCCCAGTTGGAGGCGGCCTAACCGCCGGAGAACGAATCGATGACCGTCTCCGAATGGATCGCCATCGCCGCCTTCATGACCCCGACCCTCGTTGCCTTCGGCGTCGTGCTCGTCAAGATGCACTCCACGCTCCAGAGCTTCGGAGAGCGAATCGCTCGTCTCGAGCGGAGCGAGGACCAACAGAATGCGCGGCAGAACCACATCGAGGATGCCATGCATTCGCTGAACGCCGAGGTCAAGGCGGGGTTCTCTCGCCTCGAAGCGATGCTGACGATGCTCGTCCGCGACCGGAATCCGCTATGAACCCAAACCTACTCAAAACCGCCGCCCAGTACGCGGCCGCATTCCTTTCAGGATACGTCGGCGCTTCGCTGCCCGTGCTCGCTGCCGGGGAATCGCCAAGCCAAAAAGCGCTGGTGGCCGCACTCGTTCCCGCGTTGTTGGCGACCGGCCTGTTTCACGTGCCCGGGCCCTCCGCCAAGCCCTGACTCAGAACGGCCCGCCGGGCCAAGGAGATCACTATGACCCTATGATTCGCCGGTACGCTCAAGTACCGATTCCGCCTGACTTTGTTCGGGCACGACATCTTCGCCGGACCGTGGCAGGCCCAGACTGTCAACGTCTCGGAGCCGGTGCCCGACTCCGCTTCCACGATCGCGCTGCCGGACGGCTTCGCGGCGACGATCGGCGCGGACGGGGACGGCGCCAACTTCAGCATCTACTGGGAGGGCATGCCGCTCCTGTCCCAAACTCTCCCGATCTCCGGCCGGTTGCCGGTGAGCCTCCAGCCGCTCAAGGGAGTTCTGCTTACGGGAACCGCCACGATCGGCGAGTGAGCCGGAGTCGATGAGTTCTCCTTTCGCCGAGTGGCTCGCGGAAGTGAGCCCCATCTTCAAATGGCATTGGCCGCACCTCGTGTACATTCGGGAGCGGCTGGAGGCGCATGCCCTCGGCGAGATTCGGAACCTGATGGTGCTCTGCCCGCCTCAACACGGGAAGTCAGAACTGGTTACCGTCCGCTACCCGGTGTACCGTCTCGAGTCCGATCCTCGGCTGCGCGTCGTCGTATCCGCCTACAACCAGTCGTACGTCGACAAACTCGCCCGCAAGATACGGCGCATCGCAGTGGCGCGAAACTGCTTCAAGTTCGCAAGCGATCGCAATGCGGCGAGCGAATGGGAGTTGGCGGCCGGAGGCGGTCTGCTCGCGGTTGGGATCGGCGGGGGATTGACCGGCAATCCAGCCGAACTCGCGATCATCGACGACCCGATCAAGGGGCGCGAGGACGCGGAGAGCGAAACATACCGCGAGAAGGTCTGGGAGTGGTACGTCGACGAACTCAGCACGCGAATCCAGCAGGACGGCCAAAAAGTGCTCGTTCTGACGCCGTGGCATGAAGACGACCTGAGGGGCCGCATCCTGAACTCGTCCGAGGCAAAACGTTGGGCGGTGGTCAAACTGCCTGCGATCTGCGAGTCGACGAACGACCCGCTTGGCCGTTCCGTCGGCGAGCCGCTTTGTCCCGAACGGCGAACGCTCGAGTGGCTTCTGGAGCAGAAGGCCCTCGGCGAACGCTCCTTCCAGGCGCTCTACCAGTGCGATCCCACACCTCGAGAGGGTTCGTTCTTCAAGGTGGGCCATTTGGTCGAGGGCATCCGCAGTGAAGCGCCGATCGTGGTTCGGTGGTGTCGCGCCTGGGATCTCGCCTCCTCGAAGGGAGGGGGCGACTATACGGTCGGAGTTCTTATGGGCATCGACCAACCGGGCCGGTTCTGGATCTTGGACGTCGTGCGCGGACAATGGAGTCCGGACGAACGAAACGAGCGCATGCGACAGGCAGCCGCTCTGGACGGAGTTCGGACGCCGATTCGATTGCCCCAGGATCCGGGACAGGCCGGCAAAGAGCAGGCTCAAGCTCTGACCCGGATGCTCGCCGGTTTCGCGGTCAAGGCGATCCCGGTATCGGGCGACAAGCAGGTCCGTGCCGATCCGTTCGCCGCCCAGGTCAATGCGGGGAACGTGATGATGATCCGGGCGTCGTGGAACGCCGCGTTCGTCGAGGAGCTTCGTCAGTTCCCGAACGGCCGTCACGACGACTCGGTCGACGCCGCCTCCGACGCATTCAACGAGTTGACGGCGGGCCATCCCCCGGCCATGCCGACGTACATGCCGCCCCGATCGGAAGCGATGGGATATGCGGCGGGAAGATAGCCGACGATGAAGAAACGCACGCAACCTCGCCCGACAACCGGCCGACCTCCGATTCAAGATCGGCAATCGGTGGCGACCGACCTCGTCGGCTCGTACATCGGCTCCTCGGTCGAGTACGGGTTTCTGCAAACAGACCGGGCGCTGGCTCAGACGATCGACGATGCGGAGCGCGACTTTGGGCCGGACATCTACGAAAGGATGGCAAATGACGCAATGCTCGGCGGAGCGGAGGCCTATCTGAAGATTCTGACGCTCAGCGTCGACCTCCACGTGACGCCATGCATCGAGGAGCCCCGGCCTCATGCGCCGGCCTCCAAGCACGCCGAGTTTGCCAAGGCGCGAGTGGCGGCCGACTTCTGTCAGGCGTTCGTCGACCGCTTGGCGATCACCGACCGGCCCATCCGGAAGATCCTGTGGGAGATGCTGGATGCCATGCACAAGGGGCACCGGCTTGCCGAGATCGACGCCGAAATCGTCGAATCGGGCGCCCTTGCCGGCCGGGTCGTCCCTCGCTCCATCCGGCCCAAGCCGCGTCAGAACTATGCGTTCGTGCTCGATGAATACAACTCTCTTCGGGGCGTGATCGCAGTCGTGCCGGGCGTGTCGATCGCGCTTCGCAACGGCATCGTCTACGGGTTGGATCGGATTCCCAACGCGATTGCTCCGAGCAAGCTGATGCTGCTCACTTTCGGCGGGAAGGATGGCGACCCTCGAGGTCAATCGTGGTTCCGGCGAGCATACGATCCCTGGTACCGCAAGCAGATCGTCAAGCCGGAAGCGGTGAAGACGGCGGTTCAGTTCGGCGGCGGGATGATCACCGCGATCGCGCCGGAAGACATCAACCAAGTCAACGTGCAGGATCCGGTATCGGGCAAGACCGTTCACATTCAAGCCGCGATCCAGTCGATTCTGCAGCAGCTATCGAACGGAGGCACCGCTACGTTTCCGGGCGGGACGAAAGTCGAAGTGCATCGGCCCGATTCGAATGGCCAGTATTTCGAGGACTTCTTCGACCGTTGCGACCGGGAGATGGTGACCACCTTCCTTCTTTCCGGGCGAGCGATGCTCGAAGCGCGGCACGGGTCGAAGGCGGACACCGGAGCCTCCCAAGACGTGGTCGACGACCTCGTTCAGTTCGTACGGCGCGAGATCTGCGACATGCTGACCCACCGGTTGTTCCGGCCGTTCGTAGAGATGAATTTCGGCGCCGCCTTCGCCGAGCGATACACACCGGTCGCGACGATGCTCAAGATGTCGCGCCCCGACTTCGCGATCAACGCCACCGCCGTCGCCTCTTTGGTGACCGCCGGCTACATCGACCCGTCGCAACTGCCCGACATCGATCGGGAGATCCTTGGGTTGCCGGAAAGGGCGGGGGTCGGAGTTTAGGGTTCGGGGTTTACGAGGGGGGGCTGTATTGTTATCTTCTAACCTTGGAAGATGAACTTGAGTCGAGGCAGATTCGTCTGGGCGATTACGGTGATGGTATGAATCTTGCGTCCATTGAACAGGAGGTACGGAGAACGCGAGATCCCTGGCGTATGGCCACCATAGCGATGTGGTCCATCGTGCTGCTCGTTTTCGTCGCGCTGTACTTGCTCCCCATCGTCCTTAGCAGGACGGCCACCAGTACTCGTAGAACCCCGGCGGATCTCGCCGCGTTGAGCAACGCGATCGATCAGTTTCGTTTGGACTGCGGACGATATCCCAAGCAAAGCGAGGGGTTCTCGGCACTATACGACAAGCCCGTCGACGCAAAAGGCTGGAATGGACCGTATCTGAAAATGCGGATGCCCCCCGACGTATGGGGGTTCCCCTATCACTATCGCTGTCCAAGCCCGACGGGTAGGGGCTATCAAGTCCTGTCCTACGGAGCCGACGGTCGCCCCGGAGGCACTGGCGATGACGCGGACATCTCGAACGGAAGCGATGAGTAGCGGGTAGCAACCCTCGTCGCCTCCGTAGCTGCGCGAAGCGTACTCCAAAGGCACGAGAATGGCAGAAAAGTCGGCCACAGCAGTGCCCGATGATCGATTCGTCGCCCTCTCCGATCTGTCGTCCATCCTCATGCGCCGTGTCCCATTCGGTTTCTAGCGCTGCCACGGAGGCAGCGGCTACGGGGGCAGCGGGCTCCGGTACAAGTATTGGTGAACTCTAACCCCAATGATCGAACGGGCGTTCGGCTGGGTCGTCTAGACAGTTAGCAGGGGGAATTGCCGTCGATGATTGAACTGCCACAAACGATCCAAATCCGAACGAGGGGGTTCGTAGTAACAGTTGTCGCCGGAGCAATCCTCCTGTCCGGGTTCGCGGCTGCATACTTCATGCCGACGATCCTGGGTGGACGAAGCAGTCGGCAAGCCAAGACCCTCTCTGACCTTGCCACCCTGAGCAACGCCATCGATCAGTTCCGCGTGGACTGCGGCCGGTATCCACATCAGAGGGAAGGTTTGCAGGCGTTGTACGTAAAGCCCGCCGGGATTCAAGGGTGGTCAGGTCCGTATCTGAACATGCGCTTGCTCCGCGACGACTGGGGCTACGCCTATCGCTACCGATGCCCCGGCCCGGCCGGCAAAGGCTTCGCCGTCACATCCTACGGAGCCGACGGCGCCCCCGGCGGAACCGGCGAAAGGGCCGACCTGACCGTGGGAAGCGACGAGTAGCTTCTCGCGGAGCGCGGCGTGCGGCCAAGCACGGGCCCCTTCGAAACCCTCCCGCATGCCACCGTGCCCGGACCCAGCCGCAGCCCACGATAGCCGCTGCCTCCGTGGCAGCGCGACGCGATCCCCTCCGGCAGAGGAGTGGCGGATGGGCCGGTCACGGCGGCCGCGCTAGGCGATCGATCCAACACCGTCGTCTACCAGGATGTGCCGCGTCCCGTTGGGTTTCTTGCGCTGCCACGGAGGCAGCGGCTACGGGGGCTGCGGGCTTCGCTTCAGGGCCCATGTCCCGTTGATTTCTGGCGCTGCCACGGAGGCAGCGGCTACGGGGGCTGCGGGCTTCGCTTCAGGGTCCATGTCCCGTTGGTTTCTGGCGCTGCCACGGAGGCAGCGGCTACGGGGGGGCGCTCCAATTTCCAAATGAACACTATCACATACGTCGGCAAGGTCTTTGAGGCAGGGGAGTACCCGGACAAAGGGTTCGCGATCTCTTCGGAGGAACTTGCGGACCGGGTCCGGGCGTTCGCCGGCGTCGATCTCGACCTTGAGCATTCGCCGTTCCGCGACCTGCTCGGGCACCGGCTCGGGCGGCTCGAACGCATCTGGCTCGATGGCCGGAACGCAATGGGCCGGCTCGCGATCCCGCGGTGGCTGCACGAACTGTGCGGCGGCCACCTCCAGACTTCCCTCACCTTCGACCACGCAAAGAACATCGTCGGCTGCGCCCTCACGCTCAGCCCCCGAATCCGGGATGCCGAAGTGGCGGCGGCATTCTCCATCGCCCAGGCCGAACCACCGGCCTCGCCACCCAATCAGGAGACAGAACCTATGCATCAGACATTGACCGACCGCCTCCGAGTGCTCTTCAAGAAGGCCCCAGACGCGGTCACCGAAGCCGGAATCGATCCGGCCGAATTGGACGCCGCTTTCGCCGTTCCCACGCCGGCACGACCGGAAGCCCAGATCGATCCCTCAATCGCGGCCCAGCTTTCCGAGTTCCGCACGACGAACGAGCGGCTCGTAACCGCCCACGTCGCGACGGCGGCCGAAAGGTTTGCCGACGAGACGATCCGTGCCTCCAAGGCGGTGCCCGCCCAGCGCGCCAGCCTCGCCGCACTGTTCAAAGCGGCGGCGATCGCGGACGGCCAAGGCAGAATTCGGTTTTCGGAGGACGGTCAGATCGCGGAGGGTTCGAACCTCGCCGCGCTTCGAGAGCTTTTCAAGGATGCCGTTCCCCATAGCCTGTTCACGACCCAGATCCCGAACGCCGACCCGAATGCGGATACCGACGCGCCGGACGCCTCGATGGTCGAACGGCTTCGCCAATCGACTCATCTGGGCCGGCTCACCCACAAGGAGGTTCGCTAAGTGCCCATCGCACCTTACGATATCTACACTCAGTCGGAGCTGACCCCGTCGATGTTCCCCGAGAGGATGCTCAAGGCTGCATTGCCAGTCGCCGCGAACCAGCACATGGTCAAAGGGGCCGTAGTCGGTCTCGTGACGTCCAACTCGGCAAGCGACGTGCAGACCCTGACCCAGTCAAGCGCGACCGGTGGCTCGTTCACCATCACGTTCGGGTTCGGTACGGTCTATACGACAGCGCCGATCGCCTACAACGCCTCGGCGGCGACTGTTCAGGCGGCACTCCAGGCCCTGCCGAACATCGGTGCGAGCAATGTGACCTGCACCGGCGGGGCGCTCGGATCGGCCGGCGTCGTTTGCAACTTCACTGGCGCCCTCGCAAATCAACCCCAGCCATTAATGGCGATCAACAACGCCGCATTGACCGGTTCGGGCGCGGTGGTGACGGTCGCCCATACGACTCAGGGCGTCGCCAACGGGACGCTTGAGCCGTACGTGTCCACCAACACGGACGGGTCCCAGACGCCGGTCGGCATCCTCGTCCTCGAGGTCTCCACCGACGCTCAGGGCAATGTGTCGTTCGGCCCGCTGCCGACGGGCAACGGATTCGGCGCGGTCCGCCACGTCGCCCCGATCGCGATCTCAGGCTATTTCAACACGGCCGACCTCACCGGCCTCGACGCGAACGCGGTCGCCAAGTTGGGCCGCCTGATCGACGGCACCACGTCCAGCGGCGTGCTCTGCGTAACAGGAGCTTGATTCGATGAGCACATACGTCTACGCCCAGAACGCCGAACTCAGCATGATCCTTCAGGACAAGCTGCCGGTGCTCACCATGAGCGACCCGCTCTTCGAGCTGATGCCGGTCAAGTCGAAGGACGTCGCGCGAATCGTCTGGGACCAGCGCGGCAACTACGTCGGTCTCACGGCGGCGCGCGGCTACGATGGCGGCTACGGCCGAGTGAACCGCGAGGCGGTCAGCCGATTCGGCGTCGATCCAGCGCCGTACGGCGACCAGAAGACCATGACCGAGGATTGGCTCACCAACTCGCGCCAGGCCGGAAGCTTTGGAACCGCGATCGACCTCACTGAGGCACAGGCGGGCGACCAAGATCATCTCATCACGCGCATGATCCAACGAATCAAGCAGGTTGGCTGGACGCTCTTCACGACCGGCGCCTACTCGGTCTTGGGTCCGCTCGGCCAGTTGATCATGACCGACACGTTCAACCTGTCGCCTTTCAACGTGGCCTCCGCTTGGTCGAACGTGGCCACCGCGACGCCCTTACTGGACCTGCGCAACGCGAAACTGCGCCACCGCGGCCACAGCGTGAGTTTCGGGCGGAACGCCAAGCTATTCCTGAACAGCCAAGACGTGAACTCGCTTCTGTCGAACACGAACCCGAACGACCTTGGCGCGAAGCGGGTCATCACGGTGAACGCAGGTGCGCAGCCGATGACGCTCGCCGACGTAAATCGGTACCTCCTCGAAGCCGACCTTCCGCAGGTCGTGGAGTACGACGACTCTTACCTGGATGAGAGCGGGAACGTAAACCTGTTCCTTCCCCAGGGATACGGCGTTCTCGTCGGCGCCCGGGATTACAGCGATCCGGTGGCGGAGTTCATCTTCACCCGGCACGCCGACTTGATCCGAGCCGGAGGCAATCTGGGAGCGGGGGACTTCTCGAACATCTACTTTGATTTCGAGTTGAAGAAGAACCCGGCACGGGGGATCTCGACCCTTGCGTTCAACGGCGCCCCTGCCTTCTACTTCCCTTCGGCGATCGTGCCGTTCAGGTGCTGACGATGCAGGTCAAAATCGTTCAGTCGGTCGGGCCGTTCGCGCCCGGCCAAACCGTTTCGTCGGACGACTTCCCAGCCGGAACCGATTTCGATCGGCTCCTCCGGCTGGGAGCGATTGCCCTCCTCCCGGGCGAGCCCCCGCCCGATCCGCCAAAGGTCTCCAACCTGAAACGCCAGTTGGCTGCCGCCCAAAGCACGATCACCTCGCTACAAGCCGAAGTGAACTTGGCCAACGCCAAGATCGCCGAGCTTGAGACAGCGTCGGCGAGCCAGGCGGAAGCCGGGTAGCCGACAGGAGTAGCAGCTACCCGAGCTTCCGGGTTTCAAACACTTACGAGCGAAACGCCGGTACGAACCCACCGGCGGCTACATGGATGTCACCGCCCCGGGTTCCCCGCACAATTCATCCCGCACCATGTTTACTTTCGACCCTCACCTTTCTTCGTTACGGGACCAGATTCGACTTCGGTTGGCGGATACTTCGCCGGCTTCCGCGGTATTTCAGGACGAGACGATCGACGCGATGCTGGGCTTTTACTCGTACGACGAGGCTTGTGCGCAGCTCGCGGAAAGCGCGGGAGCGGAGTTTGCCCGGATGGCGAGCACGGTGGACAACGGGCCGCTTCGATACGAGTATCAGGAGCGGGCCGCGTTCTTCAAAGGGCTCGCCGAATCGATCCGATCGCTGGCCCAGCCGGCGCCAGGGGCGCCCCCGTTCACCGGCGCCACGTTCGGTTCGATCTCCCAACCTAACCTCAGCCGCTATCGCACGGACTAAACCCTATGCCCGTTCAGATCAAGCCCCATTCGATCACGGTCCGGACGGTTGCACAGACCGCCGGCTCCGACTCGGTACTCGAGAATCCGGTCGCCGACTCACCCAGTGCGCCAATCGCTTGCTTATGCCAGCCACTCAAGCCAAAGGAGGCGTTCGAACGGTTCGGCGTCGTCCTGCGCGATGCATGGACCGTCACCCTCGAGATCGCCGACGCCGCTTCCCTATCGCCCCAAGCGTTGATCGCTTTTGGTTCCAACACCTATGCGATCCAAGGGGACGTCGAAGTCCATCAGAACGGCGACGCCGCCGACTGCGCGATCGCGTATATGGCCCGCCTGCAATATCCGGAGGCACTGTGAGCAATTCTCTGCTGACGGTGGCCCTTCTCGACTCGATTCGGGAGGCGGTGCTCTCGGCCTGGGGCAGCATGCCGGTCTCCTACGGCCCGCCGCGTACGCCTATCGTCGGAACTCCTTACGCGGTGATCGACTGGCGATCAGTCGAGATCTCCTTCGACGGCCTCGGAGCTTCGGCGGGAAAGACGTCTCAACTAAACCGCTTCGTGGTTCTCGGGCGCTTCCCCTTTCCGGACGATCCGACTCAAATCGTCAGCCTGCAACGCGCGGCGAGGGCAAGCGACATAATCGGCCAGCTTCAGACAGGCGCCGAGTTCGCGTCGATCGGCCTGATGCCACTCGTGACGAAAGTCGACGGCTCCGAGCCCGCCGACCCAAATGAGCGCACTTACATCGTTTCGATCGAATTCGAGGTCGTGACGATCGCCGACCACTCCTAGGCCCACTTGCCTTCTCTGAAAAGCTATGTCCACTCCACTTACCGCTTTGCACTTCGCAGCGTTCAATCTCGGCGGGACCGATCTTCTGGCCGTGCTCAAGTCGTTCTCATTCGAAGCAGTAAACGAGCAAGCCGATGCCGGCGGCCTCGCGGACCGCTATTCCATTCATCAGGCGGTGAAGCAGTCTCAGAAGGCCAAGTTCACCGTCCACTTGCCCGGCACGGGCGGGCTACTCGCCTCCAACCTCGATATCACGCTGTGGACAATCGGAGGAACCGGCTACCTTGGGACGATTCGGCGCGGTGTGATTCGCGCCACCACGACCCATAAAGATGGGAGCGGCATCGCCGATGCTTACGCCTTTCCCAACGCGACGCGCACCTCAGTCGAAGTGCATACCGAGAAACTCATCGTGACCTCTGCTCCGTTCCTGGACACGCTTCTCACCGGATCCGCCTCATCCTTCGATTTGACGGCCGCGATCAGCTTTGCTGGAACCGCCTTCTCATGCCCCATGTCGATCCAAAGCGGAAAGCACACCGTCGACCGGGATGAAATGCAGATGGAGGAGGTCGTCCTTACCCTGGCGGGGACTCCAACTGGACCGAGCGATTCGAGCCTTCTAGGAAACATGCTGCTCGGAACCGCACTGGTGACCCTGTCCGCGAACACGGGCGGCGGAACCTATGCGACCGGATCCGGTCAAACCGGGCTCCTGACTGAGTTAACAACAACATTTCAGAACGCGTCCCTCATCGAGCAGACCGGAGAGTTGGCCATTCAAGGCGGCGCGGCTTGGAGCTCCTAAGCTATAGGGCGAGGTTGAACGTCAACGGCGTCCAAGCTCCGCAATTCGTTCCTGTGTTGGCCGAAACGGTCGCAGTTGCCCCAGAAGCGGTGATCGTGAACCCGGTGGTCGTACCGGTGCAGGGGTTCGAGGGCAATGAACCTCCCATCGATGCCGAATAGTCGGCGAGCGTCGTGTCGTAGGTGTGCGGCGCAATAGCGGCCGCCTGAACCGCAATGGACAAAGACCGAGCGTTGGCGTTTGCAGTGCCTTGCCGGTTGAATTGAACACTACTTAGGTAAGCAGGCAATGCGATTGCCGTGAGGATGCCGAGAATCAACACCACCACAAGAAGTTCGATGAGTGTAAATCCTTTCCTATAGCGGGACATTCTAACATCGTCCTTCATAAAGGTAATTATACAAACACCTCTCAAATTCCACGGTCGCTACTTTGGGGTCACACCAATTCGGTACGTCGAAATACCTAGGATCTCGATAAGGAAACGCGGAGCGTCAAACCCTACTTTTGACGCCATCGCCCACATGGGAGGAGCTCACTATTCTGGAACCACCTCGTTACCCCGTTTTCGAAACGCTCTTTCGAACGATCGAACCGACCGCCGAGCCGTTCGAAGTGCCGATCACCGACGTCGAAGCACTTCGTTTCAACCCAGTGTGCAGCCGCAAATCGCTCGTGTCGATCCGAAATGCCGCCCATCGATTTGCCGATTCGCTGTCCGAGGCGAATTGCCCCGGACCATTGCGGCCCTACTGGACCTCGGATCGCGAGACCCTAATCTGGGTGTACTTCTTGGGCCGGCTCTGCATGGACGGGAGCGAGGCTGAGTTCCTCCGTTTGCAGCACGTTTGCCCCGTTCTGTTCGAGCAGGTGCTCAGCCAAGTCCAGGCGCGCATCTCCGGCAACCTAGAAGAGACAGGGCGCCTGGCGGTGGATGCGGCAAAAAAAGACTCCGCGCCAGTCCAGACTGGCGCATCCGATTGACCCTTTGCCGCGAGATCTGGCGATGCCATCCTCGGGAACTCGAAGGAGAACCTCGGGACGACGAGATGCTCTTCGACTTTGCGGCGCTCGACGAGGAAGGCTGAATCCAGTCAGGAGACGTCTTTGAACCCACAACATCGAATCAAGGCAAACCCGTTTGCCGCCCTGTTCGCTCACCCCTCGCCGGACAGTGCTCCGAAGCCGATGCAGCCTTCGGCAAGACGATCGGCAATTGCCCAATCGGTAATTCTTCGACCGGTGCGAAACGAAGAACACAAGATCGACCCCTTGCCCGTCGTCGCACCGGCGCCAGCCGAAAGCGGCGATCGCGAGGGTTTTGCAACCGATTCGTTCGGCGACCGCGGTACCGCGCCGCCCGAGCCCTCCGAGCAGATTCGCCTCGCTCGATCCATTCCGGACGCCGTCTACCGCTCGGCCCTTCCGGATTGGCTGGCCGGCATACCCGGCCTAGCCGGAACCCAAGGCTTCTTGCCGTGGGCTATCGAAGAGCCGCCAGCCAGCCTGTCCGACCTGAATGGGTCGCCGCAGCGGGTCGCAATCGATCCAGGCTGGGCCGAGGCGTTCCACGAACCGGCAAAGGCGCGCGCCTATGGAGGCGACCGGCAGGGACGGTTGGGTGTAGCTCCGATCGAGCGTCAAGCGATGCCAGTCCTCTCCGCACACGCGACATCGAAGCGGCTTTCCGATGCCATCTCCGAGTATGTCGACGAGCGACTCACTCGGCACCTTGCCGAAATGATTCGTCAAGGTATCGTGCCTCGATCTTAACGACATCCACCAGATACTTCCCATGTCCAACCCACTTTCCATCCTGATCGACTCCGCTCAATCGCGTCTCAAGACCGATGCGATGAGCGTTCTCGTCTCCGGGCGGGACTGGTCGCCCACGAATTGGCAGGATGTGTGGGTCGACCCGATCACCAACACGTGTATGTTGAGACCGGCGTGCTTCTATGCCGATTGGTCTAACTCTTACGCCGGAATCTATACCAAATACGGCATCGGGGACTTCACGCTCAGTCCGTCTTCTGGCTGGGGCACTCACCAGCCGGATGGCGGAGGGCCGTTCCTGCAGTACCTTGGGGCATCCGGCAACACTAGCGGACTCCAAGGCATTGGCGGGGCCGTTCTGCCGGCGAACCAACCGATGGCCGTGGAGTGGTTCAGCCAGCCCACGACCAACTCTCCTTACGCGGTGTTCGAGTGCGGTTGGTCGTATTCGGGCGACGGCTCGGCCGGTGTTTCGTTGCGTTTCTATGCGGACGGCCGGGCCGAAGTGTGGAAGGCCAATGCGATGGTCGGGATCTACTCGATTGGTGGAAACCAGCCGGACTACTTCAGCCCTCACCATGCGGTCGCGACCCAGTTCGGTGGCGGTGCCACTCCCCAGGCGCCGAAGAACGGCTACATCCTGACGGTGCTGATCCCCTGCCGGGACCGCGAACTCCTGGTCGTATCAAGCATGGGCGGGGGCTTCTCCCACATCTTCGAGGACCTCGGCGAAGCCACCGCCGGCCTTACGATCACCGACAGCGCGCCATTCTGGTTCTACGTCCCCTCGCCGGCTCAGGCGAATCTGAGAATCGCTCCTCTGCAATATGCGAGCACGGGGACGATCTGCGGTGTTCCGAGCACCTGGCGCAATGCGCCTCCCCTCAACACGACCGAGGACCCAACGAACGGCATCGATGCCCAGATTCGGATTTATCGCGCCCTTACCGCGACCGGTTCGGTGACCGGCGCGGTGATGAACCCGGGCAATCCGCCGACGACCAACACTCCGCCGGACCTGCCCGTGCAGATCGAATTGAGTCTGTCTGGCGGTCCGACGCAGACCCCCTTCGTCTACGGCGCCCGTGCCTACTATCCTTCCGAAACGGCGGCGACCACGTCGGGTGAAGGCGCGCCGGTAGACGTGGTCCCCTATGCCGTTGGATGCCGCCTCGACGTGTCGGACACCGTCGGTGGGGCGCGATTGAGCGTCACACTGAACCGGCCGGGCGCCATTGAGGCCGCCGGTGTTCCGGCGTGCACGTCACAGTGCCATAGGCCGATGCAGGTCTTCGACGAGTACGGCATGCTGCTGGACGGGATTTGCGAGCCACCGGTTTGGGTGGACGGCTTTGGGTTCAACGCGGACGGTATCGACCGAAATCAGGAGGTCGAATTGGATGTACGCGACCGATGGAAGCTGGCGGAAGAGTACGTCTTCAGCGATCCGATTCCCCTTGACGGCATGACGTTGACCGACGCCTACGCCCTGCTTGCCGAGACGATCGGCATCCCGGCATCCGCCGTCTACGTCTCGCCCGCCGCTGCCGGATTCACCCTGTGCAACGCTGGCTCCGCATCCGGCGGCGACTGGAATGTGATGGTCCAGGTGGGCGACAAGGGGTCCGAGTGGCTCGATCGACTGCATCAGACCTATGCGTCGACCTGGTTCCATGGATTCCGGCCCAACCCGGCGAGTCCGAGCGACCCTCCGGTGCTGAGCCTGATAGATCCTTTCGATTCGACGCCTGGATATGCCCTTCCGTCGACGGCGACGGTCACCCTTTACCGCTCTAGCGCCGAGGCACTGGCGTCCGGCTTTCCCGGCATCACATCATCCAACGCCTATCGGTTCGTTTACCGGACCTACAAAGTCCAGGTCCTCGAACCGGAATCGAACGATATTTGGGTGACCGGCTGCGACCCTCGATCGCAAAAGCCGATCGTCGTCCACCTTCAGACGGCCGCGATGAAGGCGGACGCGGATCCAACAGTCGCTCCCGCGAGTCGTTCCGTGAATTGGCTGGGTTACCTGCGGAAATACAGCTGGGTAGACCCGACCCTGACGACTGTGGACGCATGCGCCTATGTCGCTACTGTTTTGGCCGGACGGCTCCCATTCGCCCGGCAGGTCGTGGAGTTCGAGTGCGAATACCAGCCCGGGTTGTGGCGCGGCGACCTGATTGCCCTGGATCGGGGTTCCGAGGGCTCGCCGGTGACGGTTCGGGTGAAGACGTTCAGCGGTTCGTTCGAGCACGTCGGCGCCTTCGGTTCGTCGTCCTCGCCCGATGCCGTTTGGCGTCCCTGCCGCTACGTCGGCGAGTCCACCCCCATCGTCGCCCCCCTCGACGTCCACGGCACCACCGCTCGCTCGATCGGCCTTAACTGGAACACGCTGAAAGCGTTGTCGAAGCAACGAGTCTTCGACCACGGAGCCCAAATCGCGAGACGCCCGATTGTTCGCCTTACGACGTTGTCGTAAGGCGAATCGCGCTGCGCCCAAGGCGCATGACGATAGGGCAGGAAGTCGAATGAGGGGCCGCTTGGACAATGGGGCAGGAAAGTGTAGAGTAGTTCGCGGAATTTCTGCCCGGAATGACCCCGCGCCCTGTTCCGACCCGCAACCTGCAACCCGCGGCCCGCTCCCCACAAACATGTCTACTTGGAAGACCGGCCGTACCTGGCATATCAAGTTCTCCGGCGCTATTGTCGGGTCTTCGCAGACGGCGGGCGGGGGGCCGTTGGGGACGGCTTCGGCGGATACGGGTTCGCAGGGGACGATCGTGTGCAACGGGGTTACCCTGGCGTTCGACGCGTATTCGAAGTACGACTACGGGGCGGTTTCGAACTTGCAGGTCAGCCTTACCGCGGCGGACGGGTACGCGACTTCCCAACTCGTTCATGTCGGAGACGGATCCGGACCGTCCTCCTCCATCGACGCGAGCGGGTCGTGGGACGTCGAGATCGACGTCGAAGAATGGGCGACGACCTACACTCCCGCCTCATCGGCTCTTGTCAACGGCACATCGTTCCCGAACTACGGCGGGACGGCCCAAGGCGATGGACTTCCGGCCAGGGGAATCCAATACACCCTTTTCACCCGCCCGGGCGGCACTTTCTCGTGCTCGATCAACAGTGGCGTCGTCTCGCTCTCCCACTCTTTCACGATCTCCACCGAGACCGTCGTCGGGTTCTTGATGCACGTAACCGTCTTCACCGAGGCAAGCGGCGGAGACTCCAACATCACGTCGGTAGGGGTCGCGTTCAACGATGTCGGTATCTCGACGTCCTATCACGAGTCTGACACCTCGGCGTATGGGACGATGACGGTCGACGCTTCGTCCGGAGCCGTAGAAGCGGAGGTCGCGTCCCAAGGCGGATGCCAGATCGAGGCGTTCATCAATCCGCCAATCCAACTCGAACTCTACGGCCTGCTGAGGTGCTTCGGCCAGACCTATCCCGGCACGGCCAAGGTGACTTGGATCAACGGATCGGGCACGACAAACACCCTGACTCCGTCGCTCGGCGCCTTCAACGACTCGGTGACGCAGCAGGAGTGGTCTTGCTCGGCCTGGTACAACGCAGGAGCTTCGAATATCGCGTTTCCGTCGGCGACGATCGAGCAGTGGCAGGCTCCTGCGGCATGGCTCTCGAACCTGGGTCCATCGGGCTCCGGCGACGATCCTCGCGACTGGCGGATGATGTTTCGGGGCTTCCAATGGAGCGCCCTTTCGCTCTCCCGAAGTTCGTCGGTCGTGGTCGACGACGGCTCGTCCCTTTCGAATTGGACGGCCGGCGCCCACACGACCCTCGCCGGTTCAGGAGGCGTGAATGTGGCCGCAAGCGGCGGTGTCGGCTCGGCGACCCTGACCGCGCCGGCGGCAGTGCAGACATGGGAGGCATGGCGATACTTGCAGGTCACCGCCGCCTTCAACGCTCCCGCCTACGACGATTCGGCATCCTACGACATTGGGCAGGTGGCGGAGTCGGACGGCGCGCTCTACGAGTGCGTCGCCTCAACAACCGGGAACGCGCCGCCAAATCCAACGTTTTGGGCCGCCTATTCCCCAAGCTTAACCGTTGGACTGGCCGGTCAGACTTGGCCGCTACCGCTCGATTTGGCAACCACGAGTCCTCGTCTCGACCTCTGCTGCGCAGGAAACGACACCGCGACGGTCGGCACGAAACAGACTCGAAACCCGATCGTGGACCCGGGCGGATTTCCGACCGCCGCCCACTCGACCGTCCAGTACGCGCTCGGGTGGGGCGTGCAGTACTGCGCCGCCATTCAGTTTTCGGGGATTCCGGATGGGTGCTCGGCCACGTTCACCGACGTGTCGCTGGTTCGGTCCAGTGACATACAGAAACAGAGCGCGGTCACCATCCTCGAACCGTTTCAGGATTTCACCGCCGCGTGGACCTCGCCTACCGACAACACAACTCAGCAGTCGTACCTGTTTCTAGAAGCCGACTATCGGGTTCTGGATTTGCCTGCCCTTTCGCTGGTCACTCCAATCGGATCGGGTTCGCCCTACTACGTGTGGTACAGCATCGCCCAGTTGCAGGCGATGCTCGCCACCTTCCCCGGCCTGACTGCTTCCCTGCTCGCTACGCCGAGCGACGGTTACCACGGCGATGCCTTGCCCATGCTCCTGATCGGCGGCGAGGGCGCGACCTACGATTGGTCGTCGAATGGCTGGACCGACTGGATAGACGTCTCTGAACCCTGGCTCGACATCCCTTGCCAGGACCTATGGGACGAGGTCCAGGTCTATCCTGGCTGCGGAAACCCGTTCCCGCAAACCGCCCCCTTCGGAGGACCTACGCCGTTGTTCGTCTCGAAATCGCTGAGGGCCCAGGGGTGGGGACTCGTGTTTACTCCGGCCGGCGTTCCCATCGATGGCACGCCAGTTCAGCTTTATGAGACGGCGAACCCGTCGATCGCGGAGGGCGCCGGCACTTCCGGCCGCCTCGGCCAATTCCTGACGGGCACGCCGTGGGCGTTCGGAAACGTCGACTCCCAACTCGATCTGAATGTCCCCCCGATTCCCCATCTGGTGGAGCATGCCGTCGTCCAGAATCGGCAACGGTTTCGAGGGGCGTTTCGCCATGTGCCGTCGATCCTGCGCAACCTGGGATACGACGTTTCGAATTCATTACGCCACTGCCGGACCTACGCGAACACCGCGACAGGGCACATCGGCATGGGCTGCGCCGGGAACCTGCTTCCCCTTTCGTGGACCGATGGCGATACGGGCATCTCCGCGACCTGGGCACGACCCCGCTTCCAGGATAGCGGCCCACAGTGGCCGGTCGGGCTCTTCTACGGGGATGGGACACAGTGCCACTTTGGGCAAACATACGACGAGGGCGCCTCGTGGGGAACGGTGATCGATATGTCGACCGGCTCGATCGGTGATTACGAAGAGGGAGCGGGAGGGCTCCGCTGGTTCTACAAGCTGCAGTCGCCCGACGGAGGCGCCACTTGGAACGTGTGGAACCGGGTCCTCGACGCTCAACTGAATGTGGTCCGCGATTGGACCGAAACGAACGTCACCGGGGTGGACGGCGAGCCGATCGCGGTACGAGAGTCACCCGGACCGGACGGCGCATGGCGAATCGGTTTGTGCTATTCGATCGGCGGCGCGCTGACTGTCTCGTTTTCGTTCGACGGTTTGACGTTCGCCTGAGGGCAGAGGCAGATGGCCAGGGCGGCGACGGTCAGCGGCGCCAAAGGCACGTTGAAGCGCCCCTTCGCGTACTCGACTGACGCGGTCAGCAGGGACACCGACCAAGCGATCGCCGCCAGCAGTCCGAGGACCGCATTGGCCCTATTCCGGTAGCTCGCGACGAGCCCCACCGGCGTCGCGGCGAAGAAGAAGGCGCAGACGATCGGGTTCCCGACCGACGAGAACATCGTTCCAGCCAACGCGACGATGGCGGCGAGCGCCCATCGGCTCCGCCGGGATAGCCTCTCGAACAGCGCTAGCGGAACGACGGCGAGGAAGGCGAGAAATGCCGCGTGGGAGATGCGGGCGGCGGCCCGCAAGCCGGATCGGAGAAAGCCGTTCTGCGTCAAAGATTTCCCGCTCGGCGTCGACCCGGCGTCGAACCGGACAAGCGCGTGGTCGCTCTCATTGAGCCATCCGAAAGGTTCCTCGGTCCAGAATCGAACATAGCCCGTCGCGATAGATCCGGCGAGCGCAGCCGGATAGGTTTCGGCGGCAAGAACGTGCGACCGCATCAACTCGTGGGACAGCGTTGGAATCGAATGGCCGGTCGAACGAACCATCGCCGGCAGAGCGGCCCATATCGCCTGGTCCCGGGTCCGGCGACTCTCGACGAATGCCGCGCTCGACGCGACATAGGCGTCCCGAACCGCATCGCGGCCCGGAGGAAGCCGGGCGAGGAGGTCGCCGTCCAGGTTGGTCACTCCAAAGCCGGTCACCGTCGATAGGCCGAACCACCCGAAGCGAGCGGCATTCAACGAGCACCAACCTCCGACCAGCACCGCGACCGGAACCATCGTCAGCGCAAGCGTCTGCCATCGTGGTCCCAGCTTTCGGAACGCAATCGAGATCGCCCAGATCGCCACGAGAAAGGCGACTGGCAAAAGGTTCGGGCGAACCAGACAGGTTATCGCCCCCAACAAGCCCGCCCATCCGATCCAAGCCAACCGACGAGACGCCCGGTACCGAACGCAACTCCACACGCAAAGCAGCGTTAACGAGGTAGCGAGGCTTTCGGTAAGCAGGGTCGTGTCCCATCGGGCGAAGACGGGCCATACCGCATAGAGCCCGGCCGCGATTGCGCCGACCCGAGCCCGCCCGGTTTCGAGGCGGATGGCGTCGAAAAGGGCGACGCAGGCGGCAACCGCCAACCCGATCTGGGCTACTGCCACCCCCCACTCGCTTTGGCCGGCCAGCACCATGAAAGCCGGATATCCGGGCGTTCGGATGCCGACGTCGCTGCCCATGTCGAAGGTGGAGAGCGCCCTCGCCATCTCCTGGTAGCCAAGGGTGTCGGACTCGGTCACCACGCCGAATCGCTGCAGGAGGCCGATCCGCACTCCGGTCGCCAACATTCCGATCGCGAGAGCCCACAGCAGAGTGGCGTACCGGAGCAGACCCTCCTTCGGCGTCATCGTGGCTGATTATAGACGCCCTCGAATCGACGATTTTCCCTCCCTCAAACGAAAAGGAGCCCCTATGATCCTCTCATTGCTAGCTTTAGCGGCACTCGGCCGCCAGACCAATCCGCCGGGCGTGCCCGTTCTGCCGTGTCAGGCGGCATTCTTCTCCTCCGCAGGGGCGACCGAGGTTGTCGAAATGCGAAACGCCCAGGGTCAGGTGCTGCCGTTCACTGATACGGCCGGCACAACCTATTCCCATGTGACCCTTACCATCCCATCCGGTATCGCAGTGGGCCTCGGGTGGCAGATCACCCAGACGTCGCCAGATGGCATCCATCCACTCCGGACACCCTCCTCCGCTCAATACGCGCTCGTGGTCCGTGTGGCGAGCGGAAGCGCCACCGAGTCGCCGGTCGGAACGTTCGACTCCTCGCCGGGGGCCGGCAACGGCATTGCGACCGGATATCCCGCTCCCGACGCGGGCTCACCAACCATCTTCGGTTCGGGCGTCACCTATACGATCTCGGCGGGAGGAGTCGTCCTTTCGAGCCTGGCCTCCGGCTCGGCAAGCGTCAGCGATCCCGCCATGCCGGTCAATGTCAACCCGCTTGCGCTCTGTTTGGCCGATATCGGCGGAGCCGGAGTTACGGCGGGCATCGAGTTTCGCGATGCGAACGGGACGACTATTCCGCTCGTCGATTCGAGCGGCGTTGCCTGGTCGGCGGTGACAGTAGCGGTGAGCCCGTCGGCCAGCTTGGGCATCGCATTCGGCATTCTGAATGCCAAACCAGACGGAATCCATCCGATCGCGGCGTTGCCGATCTCCCCCGCCTACCTCATCGTGCGTTGCCTAACCGGAACCGCCAACGTCCCCACCCTGGCGATCAACGCCGGCGGTCTGGCAACGGGCGCATCGGGAACGGGTTCATACGGGTTCAACGCCGGGTACGGGCCGAACGCCTCGACGCCAATCCAGTTCTATGTCGGCGACTACGACCGGTTCGGGAGGGTTCGATGAGAGCTCGCCTGATCTGGCTGCTTGGGCTGGTTGCCCTGGTGTTGGCGCTGGTGGTTCCGGCGCCCGGGCAGCAGGGGACGGGGTCGCTGATTCAGGTGCTGCTGTCGGGGGCGGCCAAGGTGTCGTCCTCGCAGAGCGGAACGTGGTCGAACAAGATCACGGACGGATCGCTCTCGCCGAACGTCGCGTCCGGCAGCGCCGGCACGGCGGCGGGCGGGAACGCTTTGCTGACCTCGGGCACCGCGATCCAGCTTCCGTTCTCGGTATCGGCCTCGGGGGACGTGGCGGCGACGGTGGTCAACGCGGCGCCGGGCGTCATTCGAGGCGTGTCGCTCACGTTCTCGTCGGTCGGGTCCGGCAATCAGGTTCAGATCCTGCAGAGCTCCAACTCGTGGACGAGTTCCTATGCCGTGATGATGACGGTTTCGAACGTCCTAAACTCAGGCGGACTTACGACCACGCCGTTTGCACCGTCGGCATCGAGCATCGCCTACTGCGGGAACGTGGCCGGATCCTCGATCAAGCTGAACGTGTCGACCTACTCGTCGGGGACCATCACCGGCGTTATTACTTACTACACCGCACCGGCCCAGACCCAGACGGCGCCGCCGGCGACGTATCCGCTCGGAGTGGGCTCGGCGGGCAGCGCGCCGGGCATGACGAACGTGTACCAGAACGGGGCTCTCTCCAATACGCCGGTCCAGGTGAAGGCGTCGAGCGGAAACGTCTATCACATCCGGATCTACAACCCGAACGGATCGGGGACGGTGAGCGTGGAGCTGTTCACGACCTCGCCGACGCTGGGAAGCACAGTTCCCTTCGACCACTTTACGCTGGGCGCATCGACGCAGCCGTTCGAGTCCAAGTTCGTGATCCCCGAGACCCTCTCGGGCTCGATCTACATCGTTTGCGTGACCGCCTACAACGGCTCGACCGCCCCTTCGACGGGCGTCGACGTTTCCCTGGGATACAACTGATGAGCGTCTATATCGATTCCAACGGCAACTACTGGGAGCCCGGCAGCCTCGTCGCCGGCGACGCATCCCAGCAACTCGTCAATCAGCGACAGCCCAACTGCGGCGGGTTCCAGACCGTTCCGGTGGCGGTCGCCGCCGTTCAGTCCTGCCTCTTGTCGGGAGCTTGGTCCCTTGCCCCGGGCGTGACCGACCTCGGCGGCGCGGTTTGGTCTGCCGGCCGGTACGTCGACCCGGGAGAGGTGGCTTCGTGAGGGGGATTTTTTGGTTTGCCGCGTTGTTTATGGCGGCCGTCTGCTTGGGCCAGCAGCCGCTAACTCGTGGGCAGGCTACGGCGATCGTCAGTTCGAAGAACCCTGGCCTTTTCTCAGACCTTGTCGATGGAGTCGGCGCACTGCCGGCCAGATCGTATGCTGCTTCTGGGCCCTCGAGTCAGGCACCGACGAATGCGACCTCGACCTTCACAGGTTGGTCAACCACGATCGGGGTTCCGGTCTCGGCTTTCAACTTCGTCGACACGTGGGTACCAGCGTGGGATGCCGGGGCGGTTCCGACCGTTATCGAGGTCGTTGTTAGGGATACGACCAATACGGGCACGATCCTGGCGACCGGGTACGCCGGTCTATCCGGACTGAAGGTGAACATCCCTTCCTTGGTCCGGGTGAACCTAAACACGACGGTCAGCACGGGAGATATCGTCGTGGTTCAATGGATCACGGACGGGCACCTGGGCGAGGTACAGCTCGATTCTCCCGGTCTGTATCCGAATTCGACGTACCCGCAGACCCAGTACTGCACAAACACGAACGGGAACATCACGACTTCACCGGTTTGGCAGAATGAGGGTGCCCAATACTGCAAGTATGTTCGCTACGGGCTGGGTCCGTGCCTGGGGCAGTTCGATGACGGGACGATCACAAACACGTTCGCCTACACGAACGCCACGGAGACGGCCTATGGCGGGCCGTGCGGATCGCAACTTGCGTTCAACCGGGCCGAGTTCGACTTGGAGGCTGGAACGACGGCGGCGGCGCCATTGCCGACCACGTTTCGCTGCCGGTTCCGAATTTCGAGCTCGACTGGTACGATCCTCGGCGACAAGGTTCTCTACAACATTCCGCTGATCCCCGGGCAGATCAGGCGGCTACGTTTCGACTTTCCGGCGATCATCCAGGGCTCGAACCTTTGGGTGGAACTGCTGGCCAACGGCAGGTTTGCAGCGCGGATGCTGGCACTGAACACGTACCCAACCTCATCGTACGCCCAGGCGCAGTATCAGACCTACGGCTCTGTGGATTATCCGACCTGGGCGAACGACGGCGCTCAGCACACGCTCTACTTCCGGGCGTCGCTGATCGACTGGGCTGACTGGCAGGCTAACGGCCCGGACGATTTCGCGGTGCAGTTGCGGAACCAGGCGGCAAATCTCTCTGCTCCCTTCCCGCTGATGACCCGGAATCTGTACGGAATCACGGGTCTGGAGGAGTTCGTGTCTCTGGATGGCGCGCTGGGCTTTCCACTCGAACATGAGTCGATCGGCTCACCGGCGTCTACCTTCCGATTCACCATGTCCTCGACCAAGGGGACGCTTTACTCCGATCGGTGGGCCTACACTCCCGTAAACGGAGATGCCGGCACGGCGACTATGGCATTCAACGTCTACAACGGCGGGGTGCTCGTGCAGTCGCTGCAGCCGACGCTGAACTTCTGCACTCTCGCGGCCGGAACCAGTTCTCACAAGGTACTCACGATCGGCGATTCCACTAGCGGCTCGGCCGGCGCCGGCGCGTATTGGCTCGCCCAGCTCGTGTACCTCTCTTCGACGGGCACGGGGACCTCGTTCACCGAGGTCGGTGCGAACCTTGGGACGAACGACACCTCAGCGGCTGCCACGAACGCGAATGACTCGACAAGCACGAACCGGAACATCTTTTGTGAGACTTGGCCCGGACAGACGCTGAACTTCTTTGTTACGGGTCTACCGACCAACGGAAGCTACAACAGCGGCCACGGTCCGTTCTACATTGGTGGCTCGTTCTCGATCTCGTCCTACCTGTCGAACAACTCAATCACCATGTCAACGAACGACTGGTTCCTGATCGACATGGGCACAAACGACGTGATCAACTCAACGACCGACGCGGCTGCCTGGATGAGTATCGCGACTTACCTTTCAAACCTCTCTTCGTTCATAACTAGCTGCCAATCGGCGGTTTTAGGCTGCCGGATCGGACTTATGCTTCCGCCAGCCTGGGCGGGGCAAGACGGATTCGCCTATACGTACGGGAACTATGCAGTCTCGGCTGCCCGTGCGAGGCGCAACAGGGACCTGCTGATCCAGGCCGTCTTGTTCCTCTACGACAACGCCACTCAGAACACGAACAAGATATGGGTCATCCCGACGCATCTAGCGAGCGATCCTGCGAATGACTTTGAGACCACGACGCTCGCCCAAGGCGAGTACAACTCCGTGACACGTACGATCCAGTCGAACGCCGTTCACATGGCTTCGTGGGGATACTATCGGAAGGCGGCAACCGTGTATGCCTTCCTAAAGAATATGGGATAGCGCCAATTGCTCTGTTCGCTGGGCCTCCTGTCCTTCGGGACGGGAGGCTTTTTTCATTTTTGACAATCACGTCCAGCGTTACAAGGCAGCAACCCACACTCTATGCACGCCCTAAGTCAATCGCGCGGCGCTCAAGTACAACCCAAGAGAGCCAGCCTGCAACCGACGTCATCGCGCAGATCCCGAACATTGCCCGTATTCCAACGAAGCCCGTCTGGAGAGTGGCATTGATCCACACCATATGATAGAGGTAGATGCCATAGGAGCAGTCAACATTGCCCAGCATCTTCTTCGTGAGGCCCTTCCAGGAGTAAGCGAACGAAATGGTTGTGAAGGCCAAAATGGGGGTTGCGATTAGCGGAACGAAATCGGCAGAAATAGAGCTGACAAGCATCCAAGCTACGGCAACGAATCCGGTGAGCCAGTAGAGGGCCTTTTCTTCGAGCAGGGGGCGAAGGCGGTCGAAGTGACGCTGGATCAGGACGCCGAGGACGAATTCCCATAGGAACGGTGCTACGGTGAACCCGACC
>JARLGV010000088.1 GCA_031292555.1 Fimbriimonas sp. | reverse complement strand
TGTCACTACATCGGAATTTCCAGGACACTTGAACCTGCAGACTTGCCCAACCAATTGCCACCACAGGTTCAAACGGGAATTCCTAAGAATTCTGAGGCCACGTAACTGCGGAACTCAGGTTAGTGCACTGAGGTCTTACGCGACCGAATGCCGCATAGCGTACTGGCGCAGGCTCAGACGGGCTAACTGAACCTGGGCCCGAGAGCTGGATACTCCAGAACCTGAATCATCCTTGATCCCTAGGTTTGACACGGCGATAAGTTTCGCGCTCGATTGGGGTTCAGGTATGGGCCACCCGTTCTTCTCGGCGGTTTCGAGCCACAAGATGATGGCCTCACGGATCTCAGACTGTGCACCCTTGAGAGTTTCGGAGTCGCTGAAACACCCAGGTAAATCGGAAACGAACGCGGACCAGCCGCCATCGTCAGGTTCGAATACCGCAACGTACCCTCTGCGCATTTCCAACCAGCATGTTTCATGATCCTATGGAGCATCCCTTTTCGAACGGTGTCGCTTGCGTGATGGCCTGAAAGCACGATGATCTGCTCCTTGCCTTGATGCTCGTATATCCGATGACTTGCGCTTTGTCGCTCCAAGGTCCATCCGTCCGCAAGAAGCCGCTACTCAAGCGCCCTGTACGTCACTTTCGCAAAATACCTTCACATTTTTCGCGCGAGCACGAGGTCTACCGATGAGGCCAAAAGACGGGAAAATCGGGCAGTTCATCGACAGATAAGGTCCGGCTGGTCAATGGCCTCGCGGCGGCTCAAGCACTATTCCGCACTGTCGCAAGAGCAGTTCCTCAAGCCGAGGCGTAAACTGATGCATATGAGTCCTTCACTCGAGGCTCCAACGCTCAAGCAGATCGTCGGCCGTCTTGGCGTGTATTACACGCTGATATGCCTTGTAACGGTCGGTCTGCATGAGGTGCTGCGGCACGCCCATTTCGGTACGCTCCTTCCGATGGATGCGTGCGGGAGCGTGGTTGCGGTCGTTCGGGCTCTGGTGGATTGGAAAGCCGGAGAGATATGGCTTGTCTGTGCCGTATCGACGCTGATGCTCAGTGCAGTGGCCGCCGTCTACGCGACGATCGGTCTGTCGCTTTCGGATGGACTGAATGGAATCGGTGGGGGCGCCCTAGCGATCGTCATTGCCACTTGGGCTTCCGTTCTTCTCTTGCGCGAGAAGCACCGCCAACTCGGCCGCTAGTCGTCCTGGTGCGCTAAGTCAATATCGCTCGCAGCCCGTCTTCCAACTTCGTCGTGGCTCGAAATCCGAGTCCCATGTCAGAACGCGTCGGGTTTGCGACGAGGTACCTGGCTTCTTCGCCCTTTGCTGGGACCATCTCCAATGGAATGTGGACGCCGGTGACCTTCTCCGCCAATCGGATGAGTTCGAGCATCGACGTCCCACGACCCGTGCCGACGTTGTATGCCTCGCCCTCCAATCGGGTTCCGACCGTCCGAACGACCGCTTCGGCGACATCTTGGACGTGGATGAAGTCCCGAATCTGACCGCCGTCGCCGGTAAGTTGGATTCCCGTTTGGTTTCGGATGGCATGCCTGATCCGGGGGATGATCTGGAACGGGGCTCCCTCTGCGCCATAGACGTTGAAGATTCGAAGCGAGCATCCGGACAGCCCAAACATCAGCGCGTATGAACGGAGGCAAGCCTCGGCGTACAGCTTCTGGGCGACGTAAAGAGAGCGTTCGTTCCTTGGGCCATCCTCCGCGACCGGACCTGGCGAGTCGCCGCGATATACCGACGTCGATGCGAAGGTCACCGGAATGCGAAACTCCCTCGCCGTTTCCAGGACGTTGAGCATGGAAGTGGTGTTATGCCGGTTGGTCTCCAGGGGCTCTTGGGTGGTTCGGTGCACCGAGCCGCTCCACTCGAGATGCAGTATGTGGTCGCAGTCGTGCGCCGCGTCCCGGACGGCCTTCGAGTCCGTCGAGCGCGCGAGAAGGTGAACGATGCCTTGGTCCTGCGTTGCCATTGTCCGCGCATCAAGCACCACTGCAACGTGATTCGACGCAAGAAGGCGATCGACGACGGCTCGGCCGATCGAACCGAATCCGGCAGTCACAAGCACACGAGACACCGCGAGAGTCTACATAATCGAGTAGTGAAGATCGTAGCGGTTGGCAGAAACTACGCAGAGCATGCGCGCGAGTTGGGTAACGAGATCCCGGAAGATCCGGTCCTGTTCATGAAGCCAGCCTCCGCCCTCGTGACCGGCAACGGCCCGTTCGTCTATCCCAACTTCACCTCGGATGTGCATTTCGAGGTCGAGATCGTTTTGCGGATGTGCAAATTGGCCTCCCAAATCCCCGTCGGAAGCGCATCGGACTATTACGATGCGTTCACGGTCGGCATCGACTTCACTGCACGGGACGTGCAATCGAAGTTGAAGGCGAAGGGCCTGCCGTGGGAGATCGCGAAGTCGTTCGACGGCTCTGCGCCGGTCGGGGAGTGGATTCCGGTTCCGGCCAATCAGCCGATCGAGTTCTCGCTGTCCCAGAACGGCGCGATCCGGCAGAAGGGGACGACGGCCGACATGATTCATGGTTTCGACGACCTGATCCACCACATGTCGCGATACTTCACCCTCGAACCGGGGGACCTGGTCTTTACCGGCACCCCCGCCGGCGTCGGGCCCGTGTCGCGTGGCGACGTGCTCGAAGCCTACATCGGCAACCAGAAACTGCTCTCGTGCAAAGTTGAGTGAAGCCTAAGCTCCCGTCGATACATCGGCCGGGTCGATTGCGACTCGAAGTCGCTTGAGCATCGCCATTCCTATGATCGAGATCAGAGCAGATAACAGGCAGCCAATGCGCGCGAACTGAATCGGAGACTGCACGGTTTCGGCGTGGATCGCGGCGCCGGGATGGGCTTGGAGGTACTCGCTGTCCACCATAGGGTAGCCCAAGGCGGTCTTGTTCTTCAGGAGCGCCTTGGGATCGCCGACGATCATCTTCACCGGATCGCCTTCATCGATCGTGACCGGGCCGAACAGGCTCTTGGCTCTGTGATCGATCCGGACGATCTGAATCTTCTCTGCCCTTGCCGAATATCCGGCTTCAACCACAAATGTGACGACGAGCCCCAGCAGCGCTCCAAAGAGCATCAGCCAAAGGACCGTCTGCATCAATCGCATGTCAGTTGCGGCGGGGCCTAAGAAACTACCGAGTCGCCTTCATGAACTGCGCCATGCGCTCGACCGCCTTTTGCAGATCTTCGTCGGGAACGGCGTAGCAGCATCGGACGTGGTTGCGGCCGGTTGTCTCATCTCCGGACCAACTGCAAAAGGCGGTGCCGGGAACAACGAGCACTTTGTGCTCCTTCAGCAATCTCTCCGTGAACGTCTCCGAATCCAAGCCGGATTTGGCAACGCTTGGAAAGGCGTAGAAGGAGCCTTTTGGAGGTCTGCATTCCAATCCCAGTTCATTCAGGCTCGAAACGAAGTAGTTCCGCTTCGCTTCCATGGCCGCCACCAAAGTCTCGACATCCTTCTCACTGTGCCGGAGTGCGGCTTCGCAGGCGATCTGGCTGATCGTCGGCGCACAAAGCATCGTGTATTGATGGACCTTCATCATCACCTCGATCACGGCGGCGGGCGCACAGGCGTAGCCGATGCGCCATCCCGTCATCGCGTAGGCCTTCGAAAACCCGCCCATCATGATCGTGCGCTCCCATGCACCCGGCAGAGCGGAAACGCATGTGTGTTCCACGCCATAGACCAGTCGACCGTAGATCTCGTCCGATATGAGCCACAGGTCGTGCTCGATCGCGATTGCCAGGATCGCTTCGATCACCTCGCGGCTCGGAGTTGCGCCGGTCGGGTTGCTCGGATACCCAAGCACGATCGCTTTCGTTCTGTTCGTTACAGCCTTGCGGATGGCGTCCGGATCCGGTTCGAAGTCATTCGCCGCGGACGACGATAGGGCAATGACCTTTCCGCCCACGAACGTCACAGTGGGTCCGTAGGAGACGTACGCCGGCTCGGTCACGATGACTTCGTCGCCTTCTTCCAGGATCGCCCTTAGCGCCAAGTCGGCGCCTTCGGACACGCCGGTAGTGACGAGGATCTCGGTCTCGGGACGATAGGAGACGCCGTAAAGGCGCTTCATCTCGTCGGAAATCGCCTTACGGAAGGAGAGACGTCCGAAGTTGGAGGTGTAGGCGTCGTCATCGGACTCGATTGCGGCGATAGCGGCGGCCTTAGCAGCGGGGGGGCAGGGATATTTCGGTTCTCCAACCCCGAGTGAAACCACCCCCTCGACAGTTGCGGCGAGATCGAAATAGCGTCGAATTCCGGAGGCGGTGACCCCCGACACGGTGCGGGCAAGTGGCTTCACTCCCCGATTATGGCATCGCAGACCGGCTACCGCCCGATCGATTGCTGGCAGGTGGAAACTCACATGAAGTCGAGATCTGTAGTATGTTAATGGAAAGGTAGTCTCAAATGAAAAACAGTGCGGCAATGGTCGGACGGCAGAATCGGGACGCAGAGGTTGTGTCGGCCGATTGGCTAAGTGGATCGGATCCGATGGATCCCAACGTGATTGGTTTCAACGTGAAGTCGACCGCTTCCGAGACGTTTGATCCGGAGGTGCCGCCAACGCCCCTCAATCTTTCACAGGACACCCTGATTGACGAGATTGTCAAGCACCTTGGGAAGAGCTCCGCAGCGCTGGGCGCGGTGCCTCATATCCTGGTTCAGGTTCACGGGTTCAACAACCCTCCCGACGTGTCGCTTGTTCGCTACCAACAGGCGTTTGAGACCCTAAAGACGCAAAAGCACCCTGCCGGGCTCGTCTACCTGGGATACGACTGGCCCTCGGAACAGGCAATGGAGCCCGGTTTCCCGCTCAAGCTCGTCCCGCCCCTGCTACCGGTAGCCACTTTGCTTCTTGTCTTGGTCACTGCGGTGATTTGGGCTGGATATGGCAGAACTTCGATCGCCATCGCCTACCTGATCCCGGCGATCCTCGGAGTGATTGTCTTCGGCGCGATCGCGGTTGCGGGCAAAGCCAATGCAATGGGGCTCATTAAAGCCGTCATGATCGGTCTGCTCATTCCCCTCGCGTTTCCACTGCTCGGGATGACGGCGCTCTTCCTGATGCCAATCGTGTTACTGCTAAGAGGCATCGTGTACTTTCGCGATCAGTATCGGGCGATTCACTACGGGGTGGTCGATCTGGTCGATCTGCTCCGCAAACTCGACTATCGACTGAAGGACACCTACTCCAATGTCGGCCATCAAGGTCGCGATCCGGTGCGACTCTCCTTCATCGGCCACAGCATGGGGGCATTCGTCACGGTCAACATCGTCCGAATTCTGACTGATGTGTTCAACGTCGATTCGATCGCGACGAATCGTGGGCGCGACGAGAGCAAACTCGATCGGATCGGCAACACCCTGAAGCTTCAGAACCTGGTGCTGGTCTCGCCCGACCTTCCCACCGAAAACGTCTTGAGCGGCCGGTCGAACTACGTGGCGAGTTCGCTGCATCGCTTTTCTCGGTGTTTCCTGTTCTCGAATGAAGCGGACGAAGTGGTCAACCTGATCTCGGGTACTGCTCACTCGTTTTCGTTGCCCTATCGCACGTCCCGATTCGGCGTGCGTCTCGCGAATCTCAGCCTCTTCCGAGAAAACAAGCACTATGGGTGCCTTACCAGCCAAACCCCTTGGAGTGCCGGAGTTTGGACAACCAAGGAAACGCTTGCCACTCTCGACGCGACCCAGCATCCCATTGCCGAGCAGTTCACGATTCTTGACTGCACGGACGCCACCGACGTCTTGACGATTTGGCGCACCGTACGTGGAGCCGAGATCGCTCAGAATCCGTCCAAAACGAAGCGAGTCCTGTCCCCGCGCTTATCGGGCATCTTCGTTAGCAATGGGCACATCAACATGCTTGGGCACTTTTTGGCGCTTTCGACTTATATTTGGCGATACGATTTGCATTCCGGCTACTTTGACGCCCGCTTTATCCGTGAGACGATCTTCGGAGTTGCGGCATCGTCAAGCGGATGGATGCCCGACTGCGCCGAACTGAAGGATCACCAGATCGCGATGCTCCAGGCAACTCGCTAGGCGACGGTCAACTCACTTGCGGGCAACGGCCCAGATGCCTCGTGGTGCCTGCCTGGCCTCGTCCTCGGCATCAACGAGGAACTTCCCGTACCGGCCCTTGCGACCCTCGTCGTTCACCTTGGCCCAACCGTCGCGAACCAGTTCAAATTCAAGCAACTTGCCCCATGCCCAGATGTAGCCGACGTAGTAGGCGTTACGAAACACCGGGTGGTCCTTCTTTTCGTCTTCGTAGTAGGCATCGGCGTTGCGACCGAGGAGAAGCTCCAGGTCCTGTCTGGCCCCGCTGTAACCCCGCTGATTCACCTGAGGGACGTCGATTCCATACAGGCGAACCCACCTAGGCCAGTCTGCACGGTGAATGGTGGGCCGGATTTTGAGTTCGTTTGCATTTCGGATGTCGATGACCTCCCAATCGAGTCCAAGATCCGGGCGCTTTGGCGGCTCTAGATTGCTAATCGTGAGCGCAGCACAGAGGAATGCCAAAACCATAGCTGTCTATACGACGTCTGCGACCAGAGCATCTGGTTCGACTATCCCGGTACGCTTTCAACTATGGCAACACCGAACGTTGGCGAAGAGATCGCCATTCTCGAAACGAATCATGGACGCATCGTGCTCCGGTTCTTCGATGGCAAGGCGCCCAACCACGTGGCGAATTTCAAGAAGCTGGCCCGATCCGGCTTCTACGACGGAACCAAGTTCCATCGCATCATTCCGGGATTCATGATCCAGGGCGGCGATCCGAACTCGAAATCGGACAACCGAAGCATTCACGGTACCGGCGGACCCGGATACAAGATTAACCAGGAATTCAACGATACGCCCCATGTGCGCGGAATCTTGAGTGCGGCCCGATCGTCGGACCCCAATTCTGCCGGTTCGCAGTTCTTCATCATGCACGCAAAGAGTTCTAACTTGGACGGCCAATACACCGTTTACGGTGAAGTCGTCGAAGGACTAGAAGTGGTGGACAAGATCATTGCGCTCCCCCGCGATTCGAACAACAATCCTCTGCCGTCCAATCCGGCGATCATCGAGAAGGTCACGATCGAGGCCTACTCAGCCTAGTTCGGTACAATCTTGCGAAATCGGTCGTATAGAGTTCTGACCGAAGCTCCAAAACTATGAATATCAACAGATTAGGCCTGAAATTCCTTTCGGCGTTGCTGCTCTCCGCCATGTGTCTTTCGGCGTTTGGCCAGGGACTCAAGACCGGCGCGCCCGGCGCGACCGCCCCCAAGACGGGCGAGAAAGTCGCGGTAATCGATACGAACCTCGGGAGAATCATCCTGAAGTTCTTCCCCGATTCGGCGCCGAACCATGTAAAGAACTTCGAGAAACTCGCAACGAAGGGTTTCTACGACAAGACGACGTTCCACCGAGTCATCCCGGGATTCATGATCCAGGGCGGAGACCCGAATACCAAGCCGGGCGCCACCGGCATGCCGGGCACCGGCGGACCGGGCTACACCGTCAAGGCGGAGTTCAACAAGCGCCATCACGGACCGGGAATCCTCAGCATGGCAAGGAGCCAGGACCCCGACTCGGCGGGAAGTCAGTTCTTCATCACCGTAGCAGACGCCGGCTCTCTGGACGGCCAATACACGGTGTTCGGCCAGGTTGTGCAAGGCATGGACGTGGTCAACAAGATCGTGAACCTGCCACGCGATCAGAACGATATGCCGACACCCAACTCGGCAGTCATGACGAAGGTTCGCATCAAGACTTGGCCCATCAAGGCTTAGTTTGCCAAAGCAAAAGAGCCGGTCGCGTCCTGCGCGACCGGCTCTTTCGCTTCTGAACGACGGGGCCTACTGAGTAGGCGGAGCGTACTTCGACGGATGTATGTCGAGGCTGAAGAACTCCAACACCTCGTCTAGTCGTTCCGTCTCTTTGGAGCATGCGTCGATCATGATCGCTTGCTTCGCCTTAGCGTTTTCGATCATCTTCTTGCGCTGTTCGATCTCGGCGAGGAAGGCGGCGATTTCTGCCTCAGCCTTTGTCGTATAGGAGGCCGCCTGATCGGCGAAGCTCTTTGCGTAGGCGGCCAAGGCGGCGAGCTTGCGTGAGGCGTCGGCAACGATTGATTCCGTCGAAACGCCAGTCGCTTTGGCCATCGCGCTAACGGTGATGTTCACGGTGGATCGCTTCGCTTCGATGGGCAACTCAGCGGGAAGGGTCGAAAGTAGTTCGAGAACCTGCTCGGCCGTAAAAGGCGTGTTTGGAAGCTGAGCCAACGAGTAGATCGACCCAAAGTTCACGTTCCCGTCGTCGTCCATGACTGGGGAAGCCGGATTCGCGACGGGTTTTATCTGATCGAGGTTGGGGCCGGGCGCATCGCGAACGACCTGCTCGACCGTCTTGGTTGACGGAGCCGTGGCGGACGCCGCTGCCAGCCTTGGCGACGGTGCTGCTTGAACCGGACCGGTAGGCGAAGGAACGTCCGGTAGGGCGGCATCCATCACGTTCCAGGGCTTGTCTGCCTTGGGTTCCTCGGGAGGCATCTCGATAACCAACGAGGCTGCCTTTCTAATAGCGTCTTCAAATCTCATGTTGACTTCACAGTACGCCTACTGGGCGTTCGGTTCATTGTAGAGCTTGGCAGCTCCGGCGGCAACGGGCATTTGATCGAACGGCGATACGGCCTGCAACGCTTCAGTCAGCGAATCGGTTTGGAATACTACGTCTTCGATATCGGCGAGCACCTGCTCGGGCGAGCGTGCCCGGATCTCGTCGTTAATCAGGCCAAACGTATCTTCCATCAGGTGGAGCTGATGGTTGAGGTTGATCAGGATCTCTCCGATCTGGCTGACATACTGCCGTCGGCGAGTGAGAATGTCTGCCCTCTTCTCCAAAACCGCCTGATTGTGAAGGTTCTCGTCCTTCTTCATCATCTCGTCGAGATCGTCGATCTCCTTCGAGTACCGGCCCTGGATCGTGGCAACCGTCGACTGCACCCAGGTCTCGTCGATCTCGCCGCTTGCATCGGTTCCTCGAATCACACGCCGAACGCTTGGTTGGACGGCAGGAGGCGGAACGACGCCGGCCGGCGTCGTCTCATCGAGAACCGACCGCAGGTAAGTCTGGAACTGGACCTGCTTGCTTCCGAAGAGAAGGAACTTCTCCATCAGGTAATCCAGCTTTCGAAGCACCTCGCGAAACCACTTCTTGCCTTCGAACGTCTGCCCGCCGATCTGATTGCGCATCGATTCCAGCCGCGAGAATCGCGCCATGACGGTTGGCGGCAGCGTTGGGCCAACCTCTTGCTTGAGCTTCTCTCTTCGAGCGACGACCTCGTTGTCGTATTTCGTCGCCAAGCGGTCGGTGTACCACTTCGAGTCGGGAACGAAGAGAAGGTAAATCGTCTCGGCGACCAAACCGGCGAGCAAAGGCACCGGTGTCAGCAGAGCGGCTGACACCGCAACGAGCGACGCCAAACCAATGGCGTTGTAGCTCTCTTTAAAGGCTTCTAGATAGCGGCTTGATCCTGGCATACCGGCGGTTGGCAGTAGAACACCGAGAATCTACCCACAAATGAGGTCAAAGCCTCGGAAAAATGTCGTGAATCTCCTTCAAAAGGGCAAGGAAGGCAGGAGTGGCGCTTACCTGCTCCTTCCATGCCAAGCCTCGCTCAATCAGGTTGTAGGTCGCCTGGATATGGGCGCCCGGGATCACTTTGCCGTCCGTATCCCGGTCGCGACCGAGCAGCCAAATCGTGTCGCACACCTCTATCGCGGCGGCGACGTCGTGAGTAACGAGGATGAAGGTGTTCAGGTCGTCGGACTCGGCGACCTCTTTGATGAAGTTACTGACTTTCGAAACCGCGACGAGATCCAGGCCGGAAAACGGTTCATCCATCAGGATAAAGTATTCATTGCACATGAACTGCTGGCCGATCGCGATCCGTTGCCTTTGACCGCCCGAAAGCTGGATCGGGTACTTGTTGGCACAATCCTCCATATCGAACCGCTTGAGCAGTTCCATTGACTTCGACAATGAATCCGATTTCGACAAACCGGCTTGGCGGCCACCCACCATTAGGTTGCCGAGCACGGTGCGGTGGGCGAACAGTGGATATTGCTGCGCCACGACCCCGACGCATCCCTTGGTCATCGGAACGCTGTCGCCGATGACTACTTGCCCGGAGTCGGCACGCATCAAGCCGGCAAGCACCCGAAACAGAGTGGTTTTTCCCACTCCCGACGGTCCTAGAAGCCCGACGATCTGGCCCTGCTTCTTGCCAGGGCGGGTGATGTTTTTGATTTCGGCGCAGACGTCCTTAAGGATTACTACGCCGTCGTAATTGACGCAGACGTTGTCGATCTTTAGGAGAGTCTCTTGAATCGAATAATCTTCTTTGTCGGCCATGCCTATTTACGCTCCAGCACCATGTCGGCGTACGGGCATGCGAAGCGCCGGACCAAACCGATCATTGAATCTTGAAAGAGACCGACGAGCAGAATGACGATTTGGATCGCAAACACCTCCGATAGGTGGAAGTACTTATCCTGAGCGATCAGCATGGTGCCAACGCCTCCCTCCGACTTCACGATGCCTTCGACCATCGTGAGCATCATCCATCCCATTGCCGCGTTTTGCCGAAGCACTTCAAGCGCTTTGTCGGCGGTGCCCAGCACAACGACTTCCCACACGACTCGCCACTCCGACATGCGGAGAGTGCGTGCGTGGTCGAATTCCGATTTGGGGACTGCGGCGATCACCGAGGCCATCGACGTCACAAAGAACACGGTGATGCCATAAACGAGCATCGCGACTTTCAGGTGATGGCCGCCAAGACCCATCACCATGAAGACGGTGGTAAACCCGATCATGCTCAGAAACCGCCCCTTCGAGAGGGCGACCACGATCGGTCGAAATACCGGTATCACCGTTAGGTAGGCGAGCGCCAACGAAATCGCCGCCGACCAGCCGAGTGCCTCCAGGTTGAGCTGGAAACTTGTCATCAGGTCGGTCGCCAGGCCCTGGGTTCGCCACAGCTTGCCGAGCGCTTCAAGCACTTCCATCGGGCGAGGAAGGACCTTGAACGGCGAATTTAGCCAGATCAGTAGAGCGACCGTCAGTTCGACGCCGACGATGAGCCGCATCGTGTTGTGAGAAACCACCCGGTTGGGCAGAAACGCACCGTAAGGGTCTTTTCGATGCTTTTTTCGTTCGGTGAGATCGCCGACCCGTAACGCGTCGCTCCCATGGGCTCCGGCCACCACACGTCTGGAGGCCGGAGTCGGTTTTAGATCATCCATTGTTGTGTCAGTTCTTGATTCCCTGAATGACGACTTCGACTCGCCGGTTTGCGGCGCGTCCCTCGCCGGTGGTGTTGGGCTCTAGCGGTTGCTCCTGCCCGTGGGCGAAGACCTTCACTCGCCCCGTCGGGAAGTTGAGCGGGAACGCTTTCTCCAGCCAAGTCTTGACCGCAAAGGCGCGTGCTTCGGAAAGCTGCATGTTGGATGCCGGGTTCCCAACGTTGTCGGTGTGACCATGAATCTCAACAGTGGTATTGCTTGCGACGAGTAGGTCCTGTCGCAGTTTCTCAAGATCATGTTGCGCAGCGGCAGAGAAAACGGCTCGTCCGCTGTCGAACGGAATATGCCAAACCTTTTTGCTGACCAGATAGCTCTTGGACGAATCGTTATTCTTGGGCACGACCATGGTCGGAGTGGCCTGGGCAGTAGAGATGTTCTTGTTCTGTAGGTCGCGGTAATAGGAAGTATCGAGGACGTCGTCAAGAGGATCGATACTGGGCACCAGGTTATGGTATTGCTGGACGACAAGGTCGCCAAATAGCTTATAGGTGGCGCCAAACAGGTTGGCGCCTCCCTTGGTCAACCCGAACGAGAGGAAACTGTCCGACAGCCCGCTTGCCATCGATCCACCGAGGCTGACCGTCACGCCGGACTTGTCGCGCTCGTCAGAGCCTCGGTAGTACTTCTCCCAGTAGTTGGCATCGGTGTCCTTCTCGCTATAGAGCTTGGCGCTGACTTGGGCTGCCTTGTGGAGGAATGTGTCGTTGCTCTTGACCGCGTCTCCACCTTCGGCGATGGCGAGGAGCATTCCCTCGACCTCCTGCCGATGGGCCTTCATCCACTTGTCAATGCCAATGACGACGCACGGCATCTGAGACGCATATTCCTTAGTTGACACGATCGGAACAACCCCGCCCTTCTGAGTGGCGATGTTCACGTCTCCGGGAGTCCACGTAACGCAGGCGTCGACCGTTACATGCTTCGTCTCACCGGTGGGAACGCCGTTCTTTACGACCTTGCGGTCCTCGCTGTAGCCGACAATGTACTTCTTGGCTGCATCGAGATAGTCGTCGGCATTGACCCAATTGAGCGCGTCGGGATCCCAAGTCTTCTCATTGGGATTCGTCTTGAGATTGTTGTCTCCCAACCACTTTTGCGCGATATTCCAGTCGCCGTCTCGAATGACGCCGGCGACAAGTCCACCTCGGCATGACGTCGGATCGATCTTCCAAGAGGCCGGACCCATGAACTTGTCTTCGCCCCTCGAGTAACCGATGCTGCCTACGACTTTCGCGCGATACTCCGGCCCAAGCTTCTTCAATGCGTCGTTCAGACCCTTGAGGAAGGTGGCGCTGCCATCACCCATGATCGTAACGAAATGGGCTCCCTTGCTGGGGTTGTCGTTGCCCTGACTCAGATCCGTCGCAAAGGCGACAAGCGCATCGGTAAGCTTGCCGTTATCGTCCTGTCGAGACCATTTTAGGTTGACGCCGTTGTTGCACATCAGGCTCCCTTGAGTCGCCTGCGGACCACCGATGGCGAACATCAATCCCATTTGAGCGTTCCAAGCGTAGCCGAGCATCCGGATCTCAGGCTTGTCTGTGCAGCCAGCGCCATCAGATGGCATATCGACGCTCACGTGAGCGCCGCTGGACGGGTCGACGATCCCGGGAAGGTCGATCTTTCCGACGGTCATGGAGTTAGTCTCAGAGCTACCCGGCATGAAGCTCGAAAAAGCGTCCTTGCCCTTCCACACGCGGTACCCGCCGATGGCAATGCCAAGAACCAAAACGATGATGATTAACTTTCCTAACGGTTTGACGCGCATTTGAACGGCTCCTAGATCTCCCACGACAACGGGCGCTTCCTACAGCATAGTTCAGGACGCACCGTTTTTTGGCGTTTTGTTGTCTTTGAGAATGGCAAATCGAATCTGTATCCGAGACAAATGTGTTGCCTTGGAACAAGGTAATCGCGGAAATTCCGATTGAACGAAACTCTGACGCCGATTCGACTCATAGATGTGAGCGTCAAAAGTACAGCTCACACGCAATTAGACAGATTTGGCTTAGAATAGGTTGCGAGCGATCGAGGATTGCTTCGCGATACTGGTAACCGACTGCGCTGTGGTCTATCTGTTATGACCGGCCTCATTCGAATCCTGCTGGTAGAGGACAATGCCGACGACGAGCATTTGGCTTTGCGCGCCCTGCGCAAACTTGAAGCTCCTGTCGAGATCGCAGTTGTGCGCGATGGCCAAGAGGCGCTCGATAGCCTTTTCGGGACAGATGCTGCCCTACCATCGATTGTACTCCTTGATCTTAGGCTTCCCAAAGTCGGTGGTCTGCAAGTTCTGGGGGCGGTTAGGGCAGATGATCGGACTCGAGATTTGCCGATTGTGGTGATGGTTTCAACCGACGAACCAGCGGAAGTTCGCGAAGGATACGAGCAGACTGCCGATGCCACCATGCAGAAACCGATTCGGTTGGACGAGTTCGCGTCGATCGCGCGACGCTTCGGTCTGATGTAGACCTGGCGAGTTTGGCCGGCCAATTCGTGTTACCGGTGGCAGGGACCGGACGCGGTAGAATGTAGTCCACCCTCCCCCATTCATGGACCAATCGCATATCCGAAACTTTTGCATTATCGCTCATATCGACCACGGTAAGAGCACCCTCGCAGACCGCTTAATCGAACGGTGTGGCGCCATTCGTGGCATAGCTCAAGAGCAGATGCTGGACTCAATGGACATCGAGCGAGAGCGCGGGATTACGATCAAGATGGCGGCGGTGAGGCTGACGTACAAGGCGAAGAGTGGCCATACCTATCAGCTCAATTTGATCGATACTCCCGGCCATGTGGACTTTACATACGAAGTCTCGCGGGCGCTCGCGGCCTGCGAAGGCGCGCTTCTAGTCGTCGATGCGAGCCAGGGGGTAGAGGCACAGACCATCGCCAACGCCAGCATGGCGATGAATCAGAACCTCGAGATCATCCCCGTCATCAACAAGATCGACCTACCTCACGCCGATATCGAACGGGCCAAGGAGGAGATCGAGAGTGCGGTAGCGATCGATACAACCGATGCGATCGCCTGTTCGGCAAAGTCCGGCATTGGAATCGACGAGATTCTTGAGGCAATTGTGCATCGCGTACCTTCGCCAGTGGGTGATCCTTCGGCCCCGCTTCGAGCCCTCATCTACGACTCTCACTTCGACCCATACCAAGGTGCGGTGGCGTACGTTCGCGTGAAAGACGGCAGCGTTAAGAAGGGCGACAAGATCCACATGATGTCCACCGACTCGAGGTTCGACGTGGACTCGACCGGGCACTTCAGTCCGGCGCTTGAGGTGGATGACGGCCTTGCGACCGGCGAAGTCGGCTATATCACCGCTGCGATGAAGAGCATCGGCGACGCGAGCGTCGGTGACACCGTGACGCTCGCAAACAATCCGGCCCGCTTCCCGTTGCCCGGATACCGCAAGGCGTTGAGCATGGTCTTCTGCGGGCTTTATCCGACCGACGGCGATCAATACCAGGATTTACGCGACGCAATCGACAAGTTGCGGCTGAACGACGCTTCCCTCGACTTCGAGCCGGAGACGTCCGCTGCGCTGGGTTTTGGTTTCCGCTGCGGCTTCCTCGGGTTGCTGCATATGGAGATTGCCCGTGAGCGGTTGGAACGCGAATTCAGCCTGGACCTGATCCTCACCGCGCCGTCCGTCGACTATCGAATCACGTGGAAGAATGGGGTTGTCGAGCATATCTCTAACCCGACTGAATTCCCTCAGCCGCACGAGTTGGAACTGATCGAGGAGCCGATTGTCAGCGCGACGATCATGGTTCCTGTCGAATACGTAGGGGCGGTCATGAACCTATGTCAGGAGCGGCGCGGGGTCTACAAGAAGACCGACTATCCGACTCCCCAGCGAGTCATCTTGTACTACACGCTGCCGCTAGGCGAGATTCTGATGGACTTCTTCGACAAACTGAAGTCGCATACTCGAGGCTATGCCTCTTTCGACTATGAAGTCGACGGCTACCAGCCGGCCGATCTCGTCAAGGTCGACGTACTCCTGAATGGAGACATCGTGGACGCACTTAGCTTCATCGTTCATCGCGACTTCGCCTACAATCGGGGTCGTGGTATCGTCGAACAGCTTCGCAAGGTCGTTCCGCGCCAACAATACGAAGTGCGTGTCCAAGCCGCCCTCGGAGCGAAGGTCATTGCGGCCGATACGATCAAGCCGTATCGCAAGAACGTGATCGCGAAGTGCTACGGAGGCGATATCACGCGAAAGCGGAAGCTGCTTGAAAAGCAGAAAGAGGGCAAGAAGCGCATGAAGCAGATCGGTTCGATCGAACTGCCCCAAGAGGCGTTCCTGAGCGTCCTGAAAGTCACCGAGTAGGTTCGCCGGGCCGCCCTGTGGGCGACCCATTGAGCGATTATTTCTGGGCGGGCGCTGGGAGAGGAGCGAACATGCCTTCGATCTTCGCACCATTTCTCAGCGCCATAAAAGTAGTCTGCATTGCGGACTGCTCGTAGATCTTCTTGAGTTCCTCCAAGTCCTTTGCCGTTGCCTTGGCTCCGACCGCGTCGAGCCGGAAAAGCTGAAGGCCGTTCTGAGTCTGGACTGGCTTGATGTATGCGCCCACAGCGGCCCTCTGCAGTTCAGCCTGCGCGGTTGCCGGAAACGCGTCGATACTTCGCCAGCCGAGATCTCCCTTGCCGGTGACAAGTGCTTCGTCCTGCCCGGTGGACTTCATGACCTTGTCCCATGCCTCTCCCGCGGCAAGCCGCTTGTAAGCGTCCTGAGCCTTGCCAACTGCGTCAGCAAGGTCGGTGGCCGATTCCGTTTTCGGCTTGAAGACGAGGGTGGATACTTTGAAGAACTTCTTGGGGTCGAGTTGGACGTCCACGATCTTCGTAAGCAGGAGGTTGCTCTCGATCTGCATAAAGAGCCTGGACTTAGGTTGGCCCCGTTGCCGCAGCATGTCGTCGAAGTTCTGCCCCGCAGGAAGGGTCTTGGCAGCCTCCGCCTTGACTCGTTCGTACTCCTTTGCCACGTCGTCGGGCGTAACCGCGAGGTGGAGGGTTTCCGCCTTCTTGTGGATCAACTGGTAGGCGATGAGATCCTGGGTGACCTCGCGCCCGCGCCAGTCCCACAGCAAGTTTTCCACGTCGCTGGCTTTGATTGCGACGCCATCCACCTTTACGAGAACGGTGTCGGGGGTCGGTTTGGCTGGAAGATAGGTCGCGGGAATCTGAGCCATCTGAAAGGCGGCGACGACGGAAAGGAGAGCGTTGATGATCATGCTGTTCTTTGACGGTTGGGGAGGATAATTCGGCGAAGTAGGTGCTCTATCGCGGAACGACTTGGTTATGAATGACGCTGGTCAGTACGCGGTCGACGCTGAGTCCTTCGACCTCGGCCTCGGGTCGGAGAATGATTCGGTGGCGAAGGACTGGCAGCGCAATCTCCTTTACGTCGTCGGGAATGACGAATGTTCGTCCTCTCAATGCGGCAATCGCTTTTCCGCAATTCAGCATGGCGATGCCGGCGCGAGGCGAAGCGCCTACCAGGATATCGTCGGAAGTCCTCGTTGCCTTGACGACCTCATAGATATAGTTGAAGATCTTGTCGTCGACTTCAACGTTCTCGACTTCTTGCTGGAGTGCGACCAAGTCCTCTGGGCTCACTATCGGTTGGATGCCTGCCGCATCGAGATCTCGGGGCTTGAATCCTGCATGGTGGCGCCGAAGCACCGCAATCTCTACGTCCGCTGCCGGGTAGTCGATAAGTATCTTGAGGAGGAACCGGTCCTGTTGCGCTTCAGGCAGCGGGTAAGTTCCTTCGAAATCGATCGGGTTCTGGGTTGCGAACACGAGGAACGGTGGCGGCAACTGGTACGGCTCACCGTCAATGGTGACCTGTCGCTCTTCCATCGCCTCAAGCAAAGCCGCTTGGGTTTTCGGGGGCGTGCGATTGATCTCGTCCGCGAGAAGTACGTTTACGAACACCGGGCCCTTTCTAAGCACGAACTCGCTCGTCTTCTGGTTGAAGATGTTGGTCCCGATGATGTCGCTTGGCATCAGGTCGGGCGTGAACTGGATACGGCCGTAAGCCAAGTTCAACGTGCGCGAAAGCGCCCGGACGAGCAACGTCTTGGCGATTCCCGGCACACCTTCGAGCAGGACGTGCCCGTTCGCAAGAATCGCGACCAACGCCTGGTCGACCGCGCGCTCTTGCCCGACGATGGCTTTGCCGATCTCGGTTCGGATCGATTGGGCGACTGTCTCGACACTCATAGTGATTGGGGCCGAGAGTACCCCGATCCGGGCAGGAAGGGAGGCGCTTCGGGCGAGGCGAGGAGGCGAATAGGGGAAGATGGGAAGCTGCGCGAGGCGGTGATTCGAAAAGGATGA
>JARLGV010000087.1 GCA_031292555.1 Fimbriimonas sp. | reverse complement strand
GTTGATGATCGCACTGCTGTCAGCTTGCCTGATCCTGTCTGGTCAGGCAGCTTCTGCCAATGCGCCGAATCTCGTCGATAACGGCGATTTTGGGCGGATATCCCAGGGAATTCCGGACAATTGGGAGGCAACCGGGAATCGCGAACATGTCAATCAGTCTCTTCGCCGCACGATCGACGAGGGGACGCCGTGTGCGCTGCTTTCCTGTACGAGGTTCGACGGTGGCGGACCCGACGATCATGCGATGATCGCTCAGATCGGACGGGTCGGTCTTGTTGCGGGCAAGACCTATGCGTTTTCCTGCCGTGCGCGCCAGCGAGGCATGCTGGGCGGCGCGGTATCGGTGGCGATTTCAGATACATCGGTCTGGGCCAACTGCGGATTGAATCTGGACCTGGAAGTAGGCAGCCGATGGCGCGCCTACCACGGCTTCTTCAAAGCTACACGCACTGTCAAGGCGACGACGCGGCTGCAGTTCTGGTACACGGAGTCCGGCGATCTTTACCTCGCCGAGGTACGGATCGCCGAATCCTCGATTCCCGCGAGCCGATTGACCGATGTGGTCGTACCTTCCGAAAGTCGAAACCTCGTTCCAAACGGCGATTTTGGCTTGGGTGAAGCATGTTGGTCGACGTCGGGGACTACGGTCGGCTGGGGGAACGACTTCGCGCGTCTTATCGGAAGAGTCCAAAAAGGGGCCGGACCAGGACGCCTCCCGTTCTTACGCATTCCTATCGGTGCTCCGTCAACGCCCGATTTGGGTGCAGATTATCCTCGCGCAACGATGCAGCCGCAGACCCGGCTCCTGGCGGTAAATCGAAGGTGGGTCGAGGTGACTCCTAACGCTCCCTACACTCTCTCGTGCGATTTGAGGGCAGACGCCAAAGGGATTCGAACGGCGATCGGCTACGAATCGATGAATGCTGAAACCGGTGCAGAAGGTATCCGGTCTGAGTTCCAACACGTCACTGCTCTCGCAGATTGGACACGATTTTCATTTACGTTTTGGCCCACCCAGCGCTATGTGTGTGTCGAGGTCGGACCGGATGAAGCGCCTGGTCGAACCGGATCGCTCGATGTGACTCGAATCCAGTTGGAGGCGGGAAGGGAAGCGGGGGCATTTGTTGCTTACTCGGGCGTGTCGGTTGCTGTCGTACCCAGCACGCCAACAGGGGTCTTTGCGGTTGGGACGAAGCCGGCGCTATCCGTTAGGCTATCAGTCCGTGAAGGGTTGCGAAAGCCAATCAGCTTGTCACTGACAGTCACTGACTACTTCAACCGTGAGACCGCCCTGCCGAATGTCAAGGTATCGGCGGATCGCACGGAAATCGGGCTGCCGCCGAGTTGGCGCGGTTGGTATTGCGTCCGAATCGCATCGCCGCAATCGGCCGTCCGCGTACTCACGCCAGAAGTGCGCGTTGCGATTGTTCCGGACGTCTCCGGAATGGATACATTCGTCGGCCTCAACCACGCATTCGCCGATCCATACCTGATCGACGTTGCACGCAAGGTTGGAGTCTCCAGCTACCGCGACTGGTCCTTGAAGTGGAATCAGACTGAACCGAGAAAGGGCGTTTTCGACTGGTTTGGCGCCGACTCGCAGATCGAGCGTGTTCTGCAGCGGCACGCCGGAGTCTTGCCCCTATTGCCACCGTTCCCGTCGGCCGAGTGGTCCTCATCCGCCCCGAACACGATGACGCGCTCGGACGACATGGGGGATATGGTGCGCCAAAGCTGGGCTCCCGTCGATCCTGGAGATCTCGGGCGCTTTGTGGCCGAGGTGGTTCGCCGATACAAGGACCGGATACACGTTTGGGAGTTTCTGAACGAGCCGAACTACACTGGATACTCGCTTCCTCGCCCCAAATACGGTCCATCGGACTATGTGTCATTACTCAAATCAACTGCCGTTGAGATGAGAAAGGCCGATCCGAACTGCCGGATCATCGGTGGATCGGCTTCTGATCCTGGTCGCCTCGCCTCGGAGATGTTCGATCTGGGGCTCCTCGATCAGATCGACATTCTGAACCTGCACATGTACCCCGGGTTGACGGCCCCCGAGAAGTTCCTGCCGGAAATGGTGAAACTGCGCGAAAGTATGAGGCAACATGGCCGGTCGATCCCCATCTGGATGACTGAGTTCTCGTACTACGGCATCGACAACCCGTACCGCGAGCCATTCATTCCGTCCGGAAACGCATGGGGCGAATCGCGGCTACTCTCATCCGAAGCTCGCTGCGCTGAGTTCACAGTACGCTTCTTAGCGCTGATGCTCTCCCAGGGCGTTGAACGGTTCTTCATCCACGCCGGCACGAATGCGTCGCCGAATCTGCCTGAAACGGAGTGCTGCCTTTTCGACGAAGGTGGGGTGCCGCGGAAGGTCGCGGCAGCCCTTGCGGTCATGTGTTCGTTCCTGGGGCCGCATCCCCAGCCAGTGTCGGCGGCAATCTTGCATAGCGGCAGCTATGTAACCCAGCTCCGCGTCGGCGACCGCGTGGTAGCGCTTGTTTGGACGATTGGCGAACCAGTAACTCTGAACATTCCGATCGGCATACAGTGCCTCGACTTGATGGGCAACCCTCTCCCTGGCGGAAGCTGCCGCGTTGGAGATGCGCCGATCTACCTTGTCACCTCGCTCTCGAGGGTGGCGACGCTTCGCCATTGCTTGGAGTCGATAGGTTTGCAGTAGCGGAGTTGCAAGGAGTTCCGTGCTTTCGGTTTCGCAACTCTTTTCTCCGTCAACTCATCAGGTAACTTTCGAAAACGAAAATCGAAGAGCGAGCAAACAATGAAACTCTCTATCCAGTGCTACACCGTTCGCCAGGCCATGGAACGCGACGTTTGGGGGACGTTTCGATCCCTCAAAGCAATGGGATTGAACTATGTCGAGATTGGAGGCAGCTACGGGCCGACACCCAAGGAACTGAAGAACGGCCTCGACGATATCGGGATGGGCATCAGCGCCTGTCATGTCGGCATGTCCGAGCTAGAGAGCCAGTTCGACAAAATCGTTGAAGATAACCTGCTCTACGGATCCGGATGCATCGTCCTCGCTTCAGTTGGGCGTGCCAAATATAGCCAAGGGTGGCAAGTAGTCGCGAAGGAGCTGGAGGAGTATGGCGCTCGCTTCAAGGAAGTGGGCTTCAAGTTCGCCTATCACAATCACTCGTTCGAGTTCCAGCTACAAGATGGCAAGCCGGGGCTCGACATTCTGTATGATTCATCCGATCCCAGTTTGTTGATGGCCCAAATCGACACATATTGGGTGGCATATGGCAATGCCGATCCTGCCGCTTACCTGCGCAAATTGAGGGGACGAGTGCCCTACATTCACGTCAAGGACGGCAAGCTGGGTGGAGACGAACCCCGATTCTTGGAGGTGGGAAACGGCGATCTGAATTGGGACGATATTCTGGCTGCCTGCAAGGAATCAGGAGTCGAGTTTGCGGCAATCGAGCAAGATCTCTGCGAACGGCCCGAATTGGAGTCGGCCAAGATCAGCGTCGATTTCCTTCGATCCAAGGGCGTCGTAGACTGAGGATTGGTTTGCCCTTGGTCCCAGAAAGAAGGAGGTCAGCAAGCTTGGCTCTAATCGCCTCGCGTGCTGACCTTGCCGCATGAGTGCGGCTACTTCTGCCCGCCCATCTGAGGGCCCGGATGCAGCATCCGGTCCCACATAAAGCTCCCCTTCTTCGGGTCGCCTGCGAGCTTGTTGTATCGCTCCTTGTCGGCAGAAGAAACCGCGTCCCAACTGCCGTGCGAGGAGTCGAAGATCTTCCGCATCTCGACGACGTTGTTAACTTCCTGGGGAGTCGCGATGGACTGAGGAGGTTCTCCCGCCGAATTGCATCCCAAGATCGCGATGCCGATCAAGAGAAGCCATGTCCATCCAATCAAACGATTTCGATTCAACTGTGGATTGCTCCTTGTCGCTTGAACAGGCGCTCGCCTACGGAGAGCGCCTGTTACAGAAGCGGCGTCGCTATTTGACGGATGCGGGCATGGTCACGCAGTACGTGTCCAGCCAACTCATGTCGCCGCCGGGTTGCATGTTGGTGAGTCGATTGCGATACCAACCGAACGCGTTCTGCTGATCGGCAGGCGTGCCGCAGATCGCGCTGTGAGCGGTTCTCTTGGCATGGCCGTCGGTGAAGATGAGAGCCATCGCCTTGTCATCCCACTTGCCGCCGCCCCAGTTCCATCCGGTGAACCGATGAACACCGTCGTCGTCGTTGTAGCACGTCGGGCAGTTCTGCCAGTCGATATAGGAGCCGACATCGACCCACTCCATCTTCGTTTCCCAAAGTGCGGCAACGTTCGCAACCGAGTCGATTTGGCTCTGGACGTACGTGTTCTGGTTGGTCGTCGGGTTGCAGGGATCGCCGTCCCAGGCGCCGTCGAGGAAGAACGCCATGTTGTTCATTGCGTAGCCCCGGCTCATTTGCGGAAAACCGGTTACGTTGGGAAGCATATGGCCGTCGGCCGCCAAAATCAAGGGCTCGGACGTGTCGTCGTAGTACTTCGACGCATTGTTGATCGGATCCGTATAGATTCCGGTGTTCTTCGTGTATGGGTATTGTGCCTGCTTCCAGGAGTACACGGTCGTGGGCGTGGTCAACTCGCAGAAGCGGCGCATCGCATAGCGATCGTCGTTGTCGGCGATGTACATCATCTGACCGATACCGATTTGTTTGGTGTTGCTCAAAGATCGAGTGGCCTTGGCGGCCGCTTTCGCCTGAGCGAAGACAGGGAAGAGAATCGATGCAAGAATCGCAATGATTGCAATGACGACTAACAGCTCAATGAGCGTGAATGCCTTGACGGCGTTATGATTCACAGATTCACCTCGTTATGAAAATGCAATGACAAGTCACGGTCAAACCGCGCAGATCAACTTACGGAGACGGCCACAAAACCACTCTGACCGACTCATCGGATAACCCGGTGGTTCGCTGGCAAGCGGTGGTGGTTCGGTTTCAGATTTGTTTTCAAACGCCTTTGGCGGGCGCGATCCGACGGCATTTCTGCCGACCATCGAATCGCCGGATGGCTTTCACTTGCTCCTAAATTAGCGCCAAGGATCGGCGGCAAAACGCCGCCATAGCAGACGACTCAAACCGAGAGCCACCCTGTTTACCGCCGAATCAAACCTCCTTCAGATCGTGTTACCGGTTGATGAACCGATTAAGCATCGTTCTTTCCTATCATATATCGCCTTGATCGATTCTTGTAAATATTCGTGACCATTCGCGATCCGATCAAGCATTTCCAGTGCTTTTAACAGGGTGCAGGAAGATAAGAAACTGGCAAATAGGATTGTCAATTTCCCCATCCCAATGCGATACATCGAAAATCGACGCAGAAAAGACCGGCACTGCGCTTGGCAATGGAAAGGAAGGATGGGCGTTGTCTCGCCCGATCATTGCCTGGACGAAGCTAGGGCTTCAACCCGGCTACATCGTACAGTTCTGCTTCAACTCGGTCAATACTTGGCTCCTGGGCCCATGTCGTACGGGCTCGTTCCAATGCCTGATCGCCCAGCTTGGCTCGTAGAGGCTCGTCACGCAAAAGGCGCGCGATCGCGGCCCCGAACAGAGCGGCGTCATGGTCAGCTAGCAGTCCGTTTACACCGTCCACAACCGTCTCGCGGACCCCGCCTTCTGCAACAGCGACTACCGGGAGACCGCACATGTTCGCCTCGAGAGGAGCCAGGCCAAAAGGTTCAAGGCGGGGAGCGTAGACCATCATGCTGGCTCGGTTAAGCAGAGAGAGCAATTCCTCATCGGAGACCATGCTGCGGTGGGTGAACTTGACCCCTAATTCCGACGCACGATCGACGCATCGGTCGCGATAGGGTGGATCCGTCATGTTCGCCACCCAGACAAGTTCCGGGCGAATCTCGGCTGGAACCCGGCCAACCGCCTCAACCGCCAGTAGCACATTCTTGGTCGGACCAAGCGTCCCGACGCCCATTACAAAGCGCTCGCGCGGTAGGCCGAGATTCTTGAACATCCCGGCGTCGATTCCCAGGTAGCAGACCTTTGAATTCACGCCATATGCACGGAGAACCGCTTCTCGGCTGAAGAAGCTGTTCACGAGGATGCGGTCGAACGCCTTTGCGTTGATCAACTCCTCCCGTGCCCGGATGGCCGCGGACCGAGCATCAATCCAGTGGCGCAGCCGTCGTCTTGCCCTCATCGGAGCTGACGCCTTCTCCGCTTCGTCTGCAATCCAGAGCAGGCGGGGAAGGGGTTCGTAGAGCGGACGATTCGGCTCGGGAAGGTAGAGCACCTTTGGGATGGACACATAACGACCAACGTGCGGCGAGGCCATATACATGCAGTTATGCGAGTAAAGTACGTCGAACTCGCCCTGTTCAATGGCCGAGGCGGCCAGCCTGGCATGAACGTCTGCGCTCTGAAGAAACCGAAAGACTTCGCCGCAGGACAGCTGGATCTTCCTTGGATAGAACCACGATGTCCGCTGCCACTTGTCCCACGGAAATACATGCTCGCGATCGGAGACTTGCGAGGTCGGCATGAACTGTTCGTCGTCGACGGGGGGACGGAATACCTCGATTGAGTGGCCCCGCTTCTTCAGGCCCGCCATGTGGTTATAGAGCGCCCTTTTTGCGCCTCCGCTCGGAAGGTTGTACCAAACGGCTATTCGAAGGGGGCGAGAAGACATCGTGTTGTTGCCGAACTCGTCGATCGAGACCATTGCGACGGCTCTATCGGCATTCCGACGTCTATACTACCAAAGCCATGGTTGCCACCGTGCCTTGTCTCATGAGGAAAGTCGCCCACTTGGCGGGGGATTGTTAGCCCCTTTTTCGACTTGTTAAGCCATCATTCACGAACCCTATGCTTGATTTCATTACTGGCCGCCTGAGGCTGTTTCTTCGAAGCGAACTCGATATGCAAAAGGACCGCCTCCTTCAAGAGCTGAAGGGGGATAAGGTTTGGTACCGTGCCGAAGAGCGTAAGCGCTTCGAGAGGTCGCTTGCGAGCATGGCCGAGCGCCGCGGATTCACGATCGAGCAGGTCAGCCGGCCTTTCATCTTGGAGGAGTGCATCCGGCTGGAGCGTTTGGTGAGTTCAGTCGGGGCCAAACTCGAAATCCTTGAAGATGGCCGCCTCGAAGTGCGGATCGGGCAAGCAGCCTTTGTCCCGGCGACCGCGCAGGAGATTCGAATCCTGCTTGAGATTTTCGAAGAGGAGGTCTATCTGATCGAGTCCAGGACACCGTTCTATGTTTGGGACATCGGTGCGAATGTGGCAACCGCCTCTATCTACTTCGCTACCGTGCATGGGTGGGACACATCGGCTTACGAGCTATTCCCGCCAACCGCCAAGGCGGCCCGGGCAAATATCGAACGGAGCGGACTCGCGGAGCGAATCGAATTGAATGCGTTCGGATTGGGAGCAAAGTCC
>JARLGV010000006.1 GCA_031292555.1 Fimbriimonas sp. | reverse complement strand
CTAGACCGTGTGAATTCAAGCAAGTTTCGATGGCGATTTCGCCGCTTCGGACGAAATCGGTCCCAAACACCGTCCATTTCGTATGTTGCTGCTATCGCCGCTGTTGGCCGCTGTTGTGCTTGGGGGAGTGCAGAACCAGGAGTCGCTCTATGCCAAGCTTGTTCCGAATCCTACCGGGAAAAACGCCTACGAGGACTATCTGAGAGCCGGAGATCTGGTGGGACCGGATCAGTGGAGCAAGTACGAGACCTGGCTCGGCTTCAAGATGCGGCAGTCGCAGGAGCACTTGTCGTACGACGAGGCGCCAGAAGTTCCGCCTGGAGTATCGCCCGACATGCCGGACCTCTTGGTGCGCCGGGTTGCCAACGAGCGGTTTGGCGGCGTGGTCGACATCGTTCGCGTTGGAAACGAGAAGGCGTCGTACGATCCGCGCAACGCCTACAAGTTCGATACCGGTTTGCCGGAACTCGCTCGCTTCAGGACGCTCGCCAAGATCGACCTCAACCGGGCGCAAGTTGAGTTCGCGGACGGCCACTCCCGACAGGCGGTCTCGGACTTGCTGGAGGGCATCACGTTCTCTCAGAAGATCTTCGGGTCGATTCTGATTTCGTCGCTGGTTTCGGTTGGGAATCAGGCTATCGCCCTTTCCGGCATCCAGGCCCATCTGGGCCAGCTTTCCTACGACGACGCGAAACTGATCGACAAACGCTCGCAGGAGATGATCGAGACGCCGCTGCCGGCTGCCGTGGTCTATCGAAACGAGTTCGCGATGATGGTGAACGACCTCGACAAGCTGATCGACACACCATCGCTCGTACTTTCCGACGGCAATACCGAAATGTATGGAGCGGCTCTGAAGTCGATGAACCCCACCGACCGGATCCAACTGAAGACGATGGTAAGCCAGTCGCTGCAGCAGAGGTGTGGCGAAGCAGCCGAGCGCATGAGCGGCCCGGAGTCGGGGTGGCTGGTCAAGGGGCCGGCCGAGGATCCGACGCCGATCCCGAACGATATGTCCGTTTCCAACCTCGCCCTCGTGCTTGTGAATGCCCTTGAGGGCAAAGGGCTCCAGCGCCAGTACGCCCAGGCGATCGCCAAGGGGCGGATTCAGTTGCGCCTGTTGAGGCTCAACGCGAAGGTCATCGAGTATCACTGGCTTAACAATCGGTGGCCGACCAAGATGGAGGAGTTCGCCGGCAAGGAAACCGCCTTCGATCCATTCGAGGGCCGTCCGTTCCACTACGAGGTCAAGGACAACGGCTACCGCCTATACAGCTTGGGCGTCCCCGGCCTCGGCCCGGTCGAACTGAAATACCGTCCGATGGCCGCTCAACAATCCACCGAAAGCGGGCATCCGTGAGTGGAGGTAGCGGGCAGAGGGTAGGCGTTTGCCCGACCGACGTCTTGCACCCTTGGACTGCCTCGAATAGCGCGCAGGTTTGCGAGAACATGCGAGTTGCGTTTCCTCCTCCAGCGAAGCGCACAGAGGCAGGGCAAGGGGAGAATCCGTTAGCCGCCGACAAAGCCGGAAGTCCTTGTTCAAATACGGCCCCGCCGATGGAATGCACCTATCTCAGGAGGCGCCGGAATGAACACGGAGCCAGGGGCGCGCAATCGAAAGCCCCCCTCACCCCACCATCGCCGCCCTCGCTCCCGCACGGTTGGCTATGCGGCGCCCTTCCGTGCCAAAGTGTTCGACATGGGGGAGCCGGTCGGAATGAAGGTGGATCACGTCGGCATCGTCGTGGCGGATATCGATGCGGTCGCGGATGAGTACGCCCAGGTGCTGGGCGGCGTTCGGCTGGGCGGGATGGTGCACGACCCCATGCAGAAAGTGGACATCCAGTTTCTCGGCCTTCCCGATGGAAGCCGAATCGAACTGATTCGGCCGGCCGGATCCGACTCGCCGGTCGCTCAGGCGCTGGCGAAGGGCGGCGGGCTGAACCACATCTGCTACGAAGTGCCCGATATCGAACGGGCGATTCGCGAGGCGTTGAGCACACGTGCCCTCTGCGTCTGCCCACCGACTCCCGCTGTAGCCTTCGGTGGGCGGCGGGTCGCGTTCCTCTTCACGAAGCACATCGGGTTGTTCGAGTTCGTCGAACAGCCCGGTGTGGGCGACTAGAACGCCTGGAATTCGCCGTACAGGTCGTGCCCCTCGAACGGTTTGCGCATCGCGCCAAACGGGCGCCACCGCGAGTGACCGTCGCAATAGGTCCCGTTCGATCCGCTTCCGTGTCGCACCGAAGCGATGGCAAAAACCGGTGTTCCCAGATCGGCCGCGGTGGGTATCGGCGATGTATATGGTTGCCCATTGGCATCCCCGACCTCGCCTAGCCACGGGTGATAGTGGACGTCGCAGTCAAGGTCGTTTCGCTCGTTGATATAGACCGACTGGCTTGGAGAAGTGACCTGGCTCTCGCTCATCCCGAAGAGGTAGTACGCGTTGAGGATCACGCTCGACAGGAACCCGGGGGCAGGAGGCGGCGCGCCATTGGCGAGGCAATTGCCGCTGGTGTCGAGCAGCGAAGCGCCGTGCGGATCTGGGTCCATTGGGCAGTAGTAGATCTGGGTCTTGTCCACGCCTTTCGAGGAGACGTAAGGGAGAATCGCGAGCAGAGGCGATCCGTAGTCGATGCCCTCCAATTGGGCATCGGAGTCATCGACCACCGGGTTGTTGGTCGCCGGATGCTCCTGCGGGAAGATGTCGTCGTTGTCCCCCAGGTAGAGCATGAGGGCAATGCCGATCTGGTTTCCGTTTGACAGACAAGCTGTCTTCTTGGCGGCGGCTTTCGCTTGGGCGAAGACGGGGAAGAGGATAGCCGCCAGAATCGCGATGATCGCGATGACGACGAGCAGTTCGATGAGAGTAAATGCTTTCGGTTTCAATGGATCCTGCCTCGGAATCTAGGGGCGCTACGCCCATGGGAATGGGAGGGCGCGGCGCGAAGTCGGAATTCGGGCGCAATAGGGCCCTTCGGACACCCGATCAGGCAGGAGGCAAGGTCAATGGTGGCCGGTTCAGGATCGTCATCTGAGTAGCGAATGGGTGCGGCTCGACGGATTCCGGCAGCAGATCGCCGGGAGCGGGCAAGTGGGCGAGGCAGAGAAATACTGGGGCTTTGCTCGGCACGTTCGACTTCTCAACGCTCGTTTTCTTCTCCGCGCAGCGACACTGCACGAACCCCTTCTCGCCTGGACGGGGCGCGCGGCTGACGGCGCCGACAACGCGTCCGCAGCAATCGTGGACGGCTGCGGTCACCTTCTGAACCGGCGCGGTTGGGCACTGGATTCCGTACGACGTCGCGGGCAAAGGAAGGATCGCGTAGAGGACGAACCACACGGTCACGAGAACCGAAAGAACGCTCCTCCACGGAATCAGCCGGGACATCTGGGACGAGGTGCTACCCACTTGGTTCCCGCGAGTCTACCCCTGCTCGTCGAGATCGGGTGCTGGGCTATTTTCGAGGTTCCGCTCCTTGCCAGGCTAATCTCTTCGCAGGTCGACCTTCAACCTGAACAACCTAGAGACGAATGGCGAAACGAGGCGGTATACTCGTTTTTCGGTTTTGGGGAATTAGCTCAGCTGGGAGAGCGCTTCCATGGCATGGAAGAGGTCAGGGGTTCGAGCCCCCTATTCTCCACCAAAACGCCGGCCATCGATCAAAACCTGAGTCCAGCCATCCATGGCCTCACTTCTGGATTTCTGAATGATCGCTTCGCTCACCGAGTCAGATGATTCGTGCCTAACAACCCGTGATCGAGACGTCTCACTCCGTCCATCCACGGACAGCGTTCCGCTCGTCTAGGCTCTGAATCTCCATGCTAACAGATAGGCCGAAAAGGGCGAATGCTCGGGGACCAGCTTTTCGCTGGCCTGAACGTATTCAACCGCAGAGTGCCAGTCTGAAAACAAATGATGGTCGTTCAATAGGGATGCAAAGCGCCTCTTCAACACATCTTGCTCCTCTGGGTTGTAGCCGCAATTGCTTAAAGAGCTCCGAAACCCAAGGCCGGCAACATCATATCCGAGTGGCTCAAATCCGGCAGCGAGCGCTGACCCCGTGTTAGGTTCATTCAAGCACGTCGTCACCTGTACAACCTTCGAATTGCTTGGTGAGACTTCGTGCTTAGCCATCTCTTGTTCCAATCGCGATAAGCTCGACCAGTAAGTAGCGTGGGGCCTAAGGTATTCATCGTCTTCCGAGACAGCTATGCTCGCGAGACCGAAGGTACGGCTGGCACCGGAATCAAACACAGATGGCCAGCAGAACTCGTCAACCGACAATGGAGTATCGATGTCCGGCCTAAGCAGATATTTGAGGCGGTGACTCTCACGCCACAACGCCATGTGCTCTTGCCCCCAAACCTTACAGTCAAAGCCTACTAGTTCTACAGGTTCTGTCATCTGGGTATGTCTTGGCCGCAAGGATTAGTGCTTTCTATCAGTATTCGAGGCTTCATGTCAAACCGCTCCGATCGATTGGTGCCTCAACCCAAGACACGAAGACTTCAGGAAAATCCGCTCAATCGCTTGTCCTACTCTCCACTCCATTCCGCGACACGACCATTCGCTCCATTCCGTTTTGTTGCGGGAAGATGATTACCGACTTCGTCGGCACAGCTCCACCTGAGCCCAGGTGGCTTGTGATGCACCATTTCCATCCCGTTTCCAGATACCCGACTGCACGATTTTGTTGGTTTACAAGTCTCTAGAGTCGGCAACACGAATTCCTAGACTCCTCAAACGTCCCCTATACTGAGGGTGTGAGGGCGGATGGGGAGGAGTCCAGTTCGTCAACCGAGAATCTAGCCACCCATTTAGAGAAACGAAACACCACAGCAATCTTCTTGCTCCCCGTCTCGAGATGATACGCTGACGGACGGAGTTCAACGAGTCAATTAGCTTTACAATGAAGCTGACGATCTATACCAAGGTGAGACGCATCATGCAGTTTCTGCTACGAGGATCCTCGGCACTCTGGGATTCGACGCTCGCGCCCATCGCGTTTGGAGTAGCAGGAGCCCTCCTTCTCGAATGTATCTTGGGGGCGTTGCTAGCCGGTTACGATTCGTACTCTGGTTCGAGGCATGGCGGCAGCTTAGCCCTCGCCTCCAATCTAGGTCTCCTCGTTTCAATAGGCGGGTTCATTGGGGGTCTTGCTCTATGGCATTGGAATCAGTCAAAGACCTCCCGATGACATCCTGGTGCGGCTCCCACCTAGCATTGGGTTGGGCGGCCGGCGAACCTCGGCGACTGGATGAGTCCAATGGATGGGTCTGCCGGCTTTGGCCGGACGGGGCCCGATCGTTCTAAACTCAATCCGGGGCGATTTCACTGGCTCGCTACGACCATGAAGACCTATGAGACTCTATCGGCAAGATCGGGACGCTTTGCTTGGCTGGTGTTGGCTTTGACGGCAGCATCCGCAATCGGGGCAGATACGCCCCGTGCCAAGCCGATT
>JARLGV010000086.1 GCA_031292555.1 Fimbriimonas sp. | reverse complement strand
GACATCTCCCGGCACGCGGTCCTGAACGCCAACTACGTTCGAGCTAGGCTCAAGGATGTATTGCCTCCCGCACACGATCGGCCCTGCATGCATGAGTGCATCCTGACCGCAGAAAAGTATAAGAAGGAGAACGGCATCCGGGCTCTCGACATTAGCAAGCGGCTGATCGATTACGGATTCCACCCGCCCACGAACTACTTCCCCCTGATCGTTCCCGAATGCTTGATGATCGAGCCGACCGAGACGGAGGCGAAGGAAACGCTGGATGAGTTCTGCGACGCGTTGATCGCGATCTGCAAAGAGGCGGTCGAGTCGCCGGACCTTCTTCATGACGCACCATCGACTCAGATCGTGGGTCGTCTGGACGAAACCGCCGCCGTCAAGAACCTCGACGTACGGTGGTGGCCCACCGCTTAGCTGCTCATGTATGTATTTGTCGTGATAAAATACATACATGGAGAAGCCTGTAGAGAAGATCCGTTCAGCGGGCAGCCGCCGTGTCCTTGCGGCGCGTCAGGAGGGCCTCGAACTGGTGACAATCGTCGCGGGCGATATCGTGCGTGAACTTGGGCTGAAAAACCGGACGCCAAGCGTATGCGAGGCGCTCTCATCTACGCGGTTCCTAACCGAGAACGGAATCGCTTTAGTACGCGCCGAAGGGCCCCCCTCCGGTCACAGCACGACCATGAAGTACACCTATCGGCTCAAGCCTCAAACGGACGACCCCAAAAAGGTAAAAGGGGTTTCGCTGCTTTCCCTCAGGGGCGCCGGGAAGGACGTGTTTTCGGCGCTGGGCGGCGGCGAAGCATTCCTCAAGTCGGAACGCGCCAACTTCGATCGTAAATGAGCAAGGTCTACTGGGACACCATGCTCTTCATCTACTTGCTTGAGGACACGGACAACAAGGCGGAGAGGGTTGCCTCGATATACGAATCCATGTCACGCCGGGGAGACACGCTTTGCGCGAGCTTCTTTACGCTTGCCGAACTATTGGTGGGGCCCAGAAAGCAGGGCGATGGGGGCCTGGAACAGAGAATCGTCGGGTTCTTTGAGAGCGGCGCCGTGAAAATACTCCCCTTCGATCAATCCGCAGCAAAGCGCTTTGCGGACATCCGTGCCGGGGGCAAGATCTCTTGCGCCGATGCAATCCACCTGTCCTGTGCCGCGGCTAGCGGAGTGGATCTCTTCCTTACGCACGACTCGACCGTGCAGAAGGCGATGATCAACGGTATCCATTTCATCGACGGTCTTCAAACTACCGTGCTTGGAGCCAGACTTGATTGAGCGCGACAGGCTGGCGATTTTGAGGTTGGACGGAGCAACGAATATGCGGTTGGATGCCGAGTTACTTGAGGCAGCTGAGCGTGGAACGCCCGGCTGGCGCGTCTACTGCTGGGCCGGAGTCTGGGTTTCGGTGGGTCGTTTTGAGTCGGTCGAGAAAGATCTTGTCGATCCTGAACACACGAGGTGGGTCCGCCGACCGACCGGCGGGAAGGCAGTTCTGCATGGTCACGACACGACGATCGGGTGCGCGCTTCCCCTATCCATGCTGGCTTCGTCGGACCACCGGTCGATCAAATCCGTCTACCGGGCGATCGTAGGGCCGGTCGTTGTGGCGCTACGTGTGTGCGGCCTCGATGCGGAACTGGCGGAGGACACGCCATTTCACGGGAAGGGAATTCCGAGCGGCGATTGCTTTGCCTTCTCGTCGCCCAACGACGTCGTGCATCGGCTAACTGGGCGGAAGCTCTGCGGCTGCGCGCTGCGGCTGACTGATTCTGCGGTACTGCTGCAGGCAAGTATCCCGAACGGCGCGCCGCTCGTCGAGCCCGCCTCCGTCATCGTCAATGCGGACCTTTTGGATCCGGTTGAGTGGGACGATCGCGGATTGGAGCAAGCGCTGGCCGCTTCCCTTGGTGTAAGTTGACGGACCAGTGAAGATCGGCGTCTTTGATTCGGGTCTGGGAGGGCTGGCGATCGCACGCGCGATCATGCGTCGGTTGCCCGAATACGACTACCTTTACCTGGGAGACACCAAACGCGTCCCATACGGGGGCCGTTCGCAGGCGACGATTCACGAGTTTACGTCGCAGGCGCTGTCATATCTGTTCGAGCATGACTGCCAGTTGGTGATCCTCGCCTGCAACACCGCTTCCGCCGAGGCGCTTCGCAAGAGCCAGGAGGAGTATTTGCCGCGCTACTTTCCGGATCGGCGGGTGCTGGGAATGGTGATTCCTACCGCAGAGGCGGTCTTCGAATCTGGCGACCCAAATCGGGTTGGAGTGCTGGCCACTTCGAGCACGGTCGAGTCGGGCGCCTACGTGCGCGAACTCGTACACCGAAAACCCGGAGTCGACGTGGTCCAGGTTGCGGCGCCGTTGCTCGTTCCGCTGCTTGAGAACGACGGGGGGAAGTACCTCGGGCCCGTGCTCGACGATTACATGAAGCCGTTGCAGGAAGCGTCAGTCGAGGCAATCGTCCTCGGATGTACCCATTATTGCCTCCTGAAGGAGGAAGTGCGGAATCGGATCGCCGTGCCCGTGATCTCTCAGGACGAGGTGATCCCCGAGAAGCTGGCCGATTATCTTTGCCGACATCCCGAGATCGAGTGCCGTTTGGGTCGATCGGGACATACCGATTACCACGTTACCGATGTGACGCCGGGCGCCATGCGGTTGGCAGCCCAGTTGGTCCACGACTCGATTATTTTGACGAGGGTGGATCTGACATGAAAGTGGTTCGCCGGATACGGTCCGTCTGTGCCGACCCGTTTGAAACCGGTGCCGGACATCGGTTGGTGCGGAGGGCTCGTTGAATCTATCGGAGGTGCAAGTCGACCGATCCGCCCTTCTACACAACGTAAGGGCGCTGCGGTCACTTATCCCGTCTGGCGTCGCCCTAATCGCGGTGGTAAAGGGCAATGCCTATGGGCACGGCATGAAAGAGGTGGCCGCGGTCCTTGATCCCGAGGTCGATGGATTTCAGGTCGACGACATCGAAGAACTCCGTGGGTTGAGGCCCAATACGGACAAGAGAATCCTCGTCTTAGGTTACGTCCTCAATAGAGATGTGCTTGAGGCGGTCGGGCTTGGCGCAGAGTTGACGATCTACGACGTGGAGCGACTATCTGCCATTGCTGAGGCTGGGCGCAAACTCTGTATTCGACCCAAGGTCCACCTGAAGATCGATGCACTGTTGGGCAGGCAAGGGGTGACGCCTGATGGGCTTGCCACGATGCTGAATGCGCTTTCCGCCTTTCCGCAGATCGACGTCGTGGCTGCCTACGCGCACTTTGCCAACATCGAGGATACGACCGACCTTGTACATGCCAATGCCCAAATTGGCGTATTCCACGATTGCTTCCGTAAAGCACGAGATGCCGGATTTCCCAATTTGGGGCGGCACTTGTCGGCAACTTCGGGGCTGATGACGGTGGAGGAAGGGAACGACCTTGTTCGTTTGGGAATAGGGCTCTACGGGATGTATCCGTCCGATCCGTTGGCTCTGCGCTTTCAGTGCCTTGACCTACGCCCTGCTATGCGGTGGGTAAGCCACCTGGCGCAGGTTAAGACGCTGCCGGCCGGGCATCCGGTTGGTTACGGGTTGACATTCGTGACGACTCGCCCCAGTCGAGTCGGAATTGTTCCGCAGGGGTATGCCGACGGCTATGACCGGGGCATATCGAATATCGGAGAGGTTCTGGTCCGGGGGATTCGGAGGAGGGTGCTCGGCCGCATCGCCATGAATATGTTCGCGATTGATTTGGGTTTGGACGAGGACGTTCTCCCGGAAGACGAGGTCGTGCTGCTGGGCAGCCAAGGAGACGAGCGGATCGATGCCGAGGAACTGGCGTCGGCTCTGGGGACCATCAACTACGAGATCACGACTCGCGTGAATCCCTTGCTTCCACGCTCGGTCGTGTGATTGGCGCCTGGCTAACAGCCGGTTTGAATGGCTTGGAGCGTTTCGTAGAGCTTGCCACGTCCCCAAGCCTCATGTTCGAGAGGATAGCCTCTGAAGTGGCTCTCGATGACGAGGATCAGGTGCAGGTACAAGTCGTATAGGAGCCGGCTCTCACGTGCCCCCGGGCGCGAGAGGATATCGGATGCGTACCCCTTTAGGAAAGCAGGGCGTGGCCCGGCGTAATTGGCCTCGATAATCGGGTCGCCCCACATGCAGCGTTCGAAGTCGATGTAACCAGTGACGGTCGCCTTCTGGGGATCGACGAAGATATTGCCGTCCCACATGTCCCAGTGAAGAAACGAAGGAGTCTTTGCTTCGTCCAACGCCCAAAGCAAGTGGTCCCCCGCTTCGAAAACTCCTTCAGGCAACTCGACATTCATGTCCGATGCATCGTGTCCTAGCCAATCCATCATCGTGAGGAAGGCATCGCGCCATGTTGCGTGGGCTGGTTCGTTGAACACGCCATGCCCGCACCCATGGAGCGAATGGAGCATTCGAAGATGAACGCCCACTTGGAGGTCGACCGCATCCTGAGCATCTTGAGTCATCAATGGGCGGGCTCGATCCAAAGGCATGCCAGGGAGCTTCTCGGCGAGAAATAGGTCGCTATCCGCCATTCCCCTGGTTGTGTCGTAGGAGAGGATTTCCGGTACGGGGACCGTCGTTCGTTCCCGAACCATGCGCATCGAGGTGACCTCGGCGTGCATCAACGCCTTTTCGTAGCGGAGCACCCGGGTCGTGTCGAGCGGCGCAATCTTCAGGACGGCCTCCTGGCCGTAGACGTCGGTCAAGAGAAACGCCGCGTTGAACCAACCGTCCTTGAGTTCGACTGCAGACTGGAGCTTGCTTCCGAGATATTCCCGGCAGATCGCCTCCAGTTGAACCTGACTGACCGTCGGCTTGGTGAGACTATCCACTGGCTCTACGATAGCGCATTTGTGCGCGTGGTGCGGGGGAGAGTCGCGGGCAATTCCCATAGCAGAACGTTCCATGCCTCACAAACCAAAATGCCCCTGCCCTGAACTAGGTCGGGCGAGGGGCGATTGGCCGTGGGAACCTGCGCGTTGGTTCGTCCGGCGCTTGTCATATCGCGTTTGATCGCGCTTACGAGATCAGTACATTTCCTTGTCGCCGAAGAGGGTTTGGATGTAGGCGATCTGTCCGAGATGGTAGGTGAAGTTCCATCGGGGATAGTCCATCATCTCGGCGTAAGTGTAGTCGCGACCGCCGCTGAACGGCAGCCACTTGGTCTGCTCAAGCCGCTCGTCGGAGGTGGCACGAATCGTCTCGAATAGCTTGGCGAGGTTCTCGTTGCACTTCGCTTGGCACTCGGCAACGGTCGACCAGGTCTGCATTTCGGCCATCTGGGCCTCCATCTCGGGTCCGTCGAACTTGGGTGGCTCGTCGCTGGAGACGATTCCAATCGCCCAGATGGGGCACTGGGCCATCTCGCGGGCCTGATCCAAAACTGATCGTCCGGCATCGAGCGGCTTCCAATCCACCTTGTCCGCCGGTACCGCGACCGCGTAGCGGAACGCCTCGTCGGCTGCCCTTTGAGTGAGGTCGATAATATGGTCCTGATATTTCATCGTGTTCTCCTGTGCCTGCATGGTAGACATCTGTCGAGTATTATCGCAGAATGTCGTAAGAGATGCAAGACCTACACGCATATTTAACAGCACTCTTGACCAGAGGTGCGGATCCAGTTCTACTGCAAGGCCAAACGCGTCCAGGATTGGGCACGATTAGAATCTGATAGAGGAGTTGGCTATTGGGCCGACGGAGTCCTTATGGAGGTAGAGCCAGGAGTTGATTCGGGCGGGCCATTGAGCGCTTCGGAGAAACCTACTTTCTGCAACTCGGTCCGCAAGCGCTTCATCCCGCCCCACTGATCGAAGATCTGAGCACCTCGCGCCTTGATCCCTTCTGGAGTGGGAATCGACTTATCTCGGGTTCCGGTATGGGGGACGTAGATCACGTCTCGGTTGAGAGCAATACCTTGAACTTGGCCATTGCTGATCTCCTCGAGACCAAGGCTCCGCAGGAGCGCAATCGAACCCTCGCCAAATCGAGTTCGGGGTCCGAAGTCGGCCATGATCGCGTACGAGGTGTGACCACGATAGACGACCGTTACGTAGTCCCCCAGACTTGGGCCGCCCGGTGATCCGGCTGGCCAGACGACATAGGGTATCTGGTTGGAATCGACCGCTGATCCGGAAGGATCGAGGCCCGTCATGTCTTGGTGATCAGGGTCGTACTTTATTCCGGCCTCTCTCTTCCCATCGGTGTCGCACTCCATTGCGCCGACATAGAGGACATCGGAAGCGGCTTGAAGACCATGGAGCGGCGAAGACCCGGAACCTTGTTTGGAAGGCGGAGCGGAGCCGTTGGTCGTTACGGTTGGCGCGTTCTTCTTAGCTGCCTGGAGGATCTTGCCGTCCTTGTCGTCCAACAGCCCGACATCGGTGAGGAATTGGAGGTTCTTGACCGATTGATCGGTGTTTGATGGGTCGATCGCTTTCAGAATGAGCTGCGACTTGTTCTTGTCTGCCTCCAGAGCAGTCTGAGACTGGGCCTGTAGTATCCCTCCTACAACGGTGGCGATACCACCAAGTAGGGCTACGATCACCGTGATAGCGACTCCCCAGAACTTTGCGAGCGATTCCGCCTTGGCTTGTTGTGCTGAGAGGTTTCGAAATTTGTCGTCCAGTTCGACCTGGCGTTCGCTGATCTGAAGCTGCTTAGAATCGTGATCAGACTGAGTCGCCCACTTCTGACGTTCGAATTCCAGCTTGGCCCTTTCTAGCTCGATCTCGCTTTCGGTCATCAATCTTCATCCAGGTGGCTCATCTAAGGCCAGTGATTTAAAGAAGGAATATTATAGCCATTTATGGGCGAGTGTTCAAGAGCACTCCTTAGCGCGGGAGGAGCGGAGTTCTCCCCATCTCAGCGACGGTGCTCCGTGGATTCAGGAGTATCTTGTTTTCGGTTGGAGTTGTCGGGTCGTGTCACTAGCGCCAGGTGGCTTCCGGACGGGGATCGAGTCGCCTCAGCCGTTTCGCTTGCGGCTTCGGACTGGCAACCAACGATAGGAATTGATGACCCTGTCGCAGATGGCTGAGCAAGTATGCCGGGTGTTCGACGTGCGCGAGTGGGATAGTGTTAATATCCTTACGTCTCCCCTAAGTCGATAACTCATTTAGTGAAACGTCTTACTGTCCGAGGACTACAGGGTTGCCCCCCGCACTTTGTTGGCTGTTTAACCGGTTAGGTTGTATATTGTTACTTAGTGGGCGAATGAGACCATGAGACGAACATCCGATGACAGAACATCCTCGATAGCAAGATGGATGCTTTGCCTACTGATCTTGGCAGCAGTGGTCGCATTGCCTCAACGAGCCGTTGCCCAGAGCTCGATGCCGATTCGATGGGAGTTCAGCATGATGAGCCAGCCGCAAGCGGTTGGGTATTCGCCGGACGGAACGCTGATTGCGGTTGGAGGGAAGTGCGGGGTTCAGCTCTATACCGCCTCGACTATGCTGCCGTCCAAGGGGCTGGCGACTCCCGCCGATCAGGAAATCAGTGCTTTGGCCTTTTCGCCGGACGGTAAGAGCTTGTTGGTTTGTGATGTCAACGGCCACCTTCAACTATGGGATGTCGCCTCCGAGCAATTGAAAACAACGTTCCCTACTACGGTGGACCAAGTGAATTCGGCGGTGTTCTCTCCCGATGGTTCGACGGTTGCGGTAGGTGGAGTCAAGGGCTCCCAGGGCATTGTAGAGCTCTGGAGCGTTAGTGGAAACTACTTGTTGCGGTCGATGAGTTCGGCAGGCACGAAGGTCAATTCGGTTGCGTATTCCGGGGATGGAAAGAAAATCGCCGACGGCGGGCAGACCGATGTGGCAGGCGTCGTTGAAATATGGAATGCAATGTCCGGCAGCCAGATCGCCAGCCTTGCCACGACCGCCATCGCTGTAAAGGGCATTGCGTTTGCTCCGAACGGAAAGACGCTCGCTGTCGGCGGAGGGGGCCTTACCAGTGCCAGCTCACTAGAAAGCGTGGTCGAGCTTTGGGACCTTACGTCGAACTCTCTCGCGCACGCATCGCCTCAAAGCAATTCTGCGATCGGCTGCCTCACATTCTCGCCTGATGGAAGCATCTTGGCCGTTGGTGGAGGTTCATACCTGCAAAACGGCAATTGGGCTGGATGGGTGCATACGTTCGATCCGGTCATCGGTACGTACTTGGCTACGACGCCGAATCTCACCGCAGTCTCTGCTATCGCCTTCGCTCCCGACAGCCAGCACTTCGTATGTACTTGCGATGACTACGGAGGCTTTGCGATCCTTCCTTCGGGGGCGATCTTCTCATTTCCAGCCCTTGGGCTCACGCATCCATTGTCGGCGGCAACATCGGGGAGCAGCACGTCCTTCCCAGTCTTTTCGCCCGACGGCAAATCGGTGCTGGGTGGTGGCAGTTCACCTTCGTTCGGATTCGAGAACGTGTGGGATGCCCTCACCGGACGCTGGATTGGAGGCTTTGGGACCTCTGGCGGGAATGCGAGGTCGGCGGTCTACTCTCCCGACGGAAAGACCATCGCGATCAGTTTCATCCGGGGAATATACGCGCCCAGTACCGTCCAGTTCTGGGACGTCGCGACGCTGTCGTCTCTCCGGACAATGCTGGTTGGGGTATCCGACGTGGAGTGCATCAGTTACTCGCCCGATGGCACTAAGCTCGCCGTTGGTGGATATTCGGCTTCTTTGAATGGCATGGTTGAGATCTGGGACCTGGCGACGGGATCTCGGATCTGGAACCTGAATACGTCGTCGAACCAGGGCATTTACTTTCTGGCTTTTTCCCCGGATGGTTCCACACTTGCCGATTGCGGCACGTCTTACGACACTTCGGGATCGACCTATTCCGTCTTGGAGTGGTGGGATCTGCAATCGGGCAACCTAATCGAGGCCCCGAAATCGAGTGCCACCTATCTCTGGTGGCTTGCCTTCTCGCCGGATGGGAAGTCGCTCACGACGGCTGGCTACAACACGACCGATGCGATCGCGGAGGTCTGGGGCGTTTCCGACGGGCGTTTGAAGTCGACATTGCCGATGGCGTCCGATTCCATCGGAGCGAACGCGGTCGCTTATTCGCCGGATGGGAAAGTGATCTACGTGGCGTCGAACTCCTATGCCGGCATACAGGCGTTCGACGCGACCCAATACAACCTGTTAGGATATTTTGCCAACCCGGCGTGGACACTTTCGGTGTCTCCGGATGGAACGCATGTTGTTTATGAGAACGTGACAGGCGGGGTCTCCGCGAGCACTATCCCGCCGCTACTGTCGTATCGAATTGCGAGTTTGACTCTGAATCCCCCTTCGGTCCTGGTCGGTAGTAGCTCGACAGGTACGGTGTCGCTCGCCCAACCCGCTCCTGCCGGCGGTGTGACGATCGGAATCGCCGCCGCCGGGCAGTTTCGGGTCACGGCGCCGCAGACGGTCTTTATTCCGGAGGGATCGACATCGGCGGCGTTTACGATTGGAACCACCTGGTTGGATAGTCAAACCCAGGTTGTGATCACCGCGTCGAGTGGGCCGTATAGGCAGTCGGCGCCTTTGTCGGTCACGCCTGGACTCCTCCAATCGCTTCTTGCGTATCCAACGTCCGTCGTTGGAGGCACGAGCGCGACCATTGGGGTCACCCTGACGGCGCCGGCAGGTCATACAGAGTCTATGGTTGCGTTGACCTGCAGCGACCCGGCGGTGCGTATCCCTTCGTTCGTGGACGTCTGGAGCAACCAGACGACTGGTTCCTTCACGGTGACAACTTATGCGGTGGCGTCGAAGAGAGTAGCGACCGTCGTGGCTTCGCTGTTTGGGAGCACGCAGACATTCTCGCTGACGATTACGCCTACGCCGGTCAAACAGATCGCCGTCGATCCATCGCCGATCATGGGAGGCTCGGGAGCAAAGGGAGTTGTCACCCTTGCGGCATCGGCCGGCCGCGACGGGGTGGTTGTTTCGCTGTCCAGCACCAGCCCGCTCATATCGGTGCCCGACCACGCGACGATTCGCCCCGGCATGGCTCAGGCAGATTTCACGATTCAGACGACTCCCGTTTCGACGTCGATCAGCGTTCCACTGACCGCGACTGTCGGTCCGAACTCGAAGACCGTGACGGTAATACTGAGTCCTGTCCAACTGGCTGCGTTCACTTTCAAGCCGTCCACGGCGTCCGGAGGATCGACGGTCATCGGGACAGTGACCCTGAGCGGTCCGGCTAGGGTCGGCGGGACCGCAGTCCTGTTGAGATGTAGCAGTCCCGACGTTTATTTCCCGAGCAAAGTGGTCGTACCGGCAGGGCAGTCCTCAACGACCTTCCAGGTGCACACGAAGCCGGTGAAGTACAGCTCGTGGGCCAACTTCACCGCAACCTATGGGACGGTGACGAAGACAGCAAGCATCGTCGTGAAGGCCCCTTAGCTGGGGTGTCGGCAGCTGTCCGGAAATCCGCGCTCCTTGCCCGGGGAAACCTGGGTGATTCAGCAAGGCAACTCCTTTTGCCTCTTCCAGAGCGATACCTCTTCCAGCACGGAGAGGTTAACGGTTCCTTAAAGGTGGGGAAGTAAGTGTTCTTCGAACTGCCTCAACAGCAGAGCGAGATCCTCATGAAGAAAGCCTTTACTCTCATTGAATTGCTGGTCGTTATCGCGATTATCGCGATCCTGGCCGCCATCCTCTTCCCGGTCTTCGCCCAGGCCAAGGAAGCCGCGAAGAAGACGTCGTGCCTCAGCAACTCGAAGCAGTTGATGACCTCGATCCTGATGTACACGAACGACTATGACGACACCCCGCCCCAGACGTCGTGGCAGAAGGACAAGACCAACAAGTACCAGGTTCAGTGGAGTTGGCTCGTTCAGCCCTATGTCAAGAACATCCAGATTTTCGTCTGCCCGAGCGACCCGACCCCTCAGATCCCGAACAAGCCATGTGTTGGCGGCGTTCTGAAGCAGGACGGATCGTGCGACGCACAGGTGCCTGCCCTCAGTTTCGTGAACAACTATAACGTCATGCCGGCGCACGACTGGATTCCCGTTTCCATGACGTCCTATGCCAGTCCGGCGACGATGATCGTCTTCGCTGACCGACGCGCCAGTTTGGAGGAGTTCAATATCGCGATCGGTCCTTGGAAGGGCGCCGATGGCTTCCAGGATTGGAACTCAGCCTATGGCGGAAGCGGCCAAGTTTGTCCTAATCAGGTGCTAGGTACGGACTACTTCTATATCACGGAATCCGACATGATGGGACCCAACGGCGTCCAGTCCGGAACGGATAACTTGGAACTGATGCGCGTCATGTGGGATCGCCACAACCACAGCGGCTATGGACAGGGTTCGTCGAACTATGCGTTCTCGGACGGCCATGCGAAGAATGAGAAGTTCTCGCAGACTTTGAACCCGAGTGCCTATCAATGGGGAGACAAATGGTATCCGCAGCCGGCGCCGCAATACACCCCCGACGGTTCGTCATGGAACAGTTCCTGCTACTAGGCTAGCAGTACAAACCGAAACCGGATTCTCGATCTGGCACAGCCAATGCGGCTGTGCCAGATTTGTTTTGTACGGGGAATCGACGCAGGGTTCTATACGTCAAGCCCTCGGGTGATTCGCTGCCAAGCAAAACGCAGTGGCCGTCAGCTCTCCTGCTATTCGGTTGCGGCAATGACTTGGGAGAGGATCCAGGCGGGAAGGGCCTGTTCGACCTCGGGGGATGAGGGACCAAGGTTGGTGAGGAGTACGACGCCGACATGCCGTTCAGGCAGGAACATCACGCAGGCGCAGTAGCCCGGTTCGCCGCCAGACGTTCTGACGACCCGGTAGCCGTTCACCGTTTCGCCGTCCCAGCCCATCTTGCCGGAGAAGTCCGTGTTGGAGTCGAAGTTCCTTCTCAGAAGTTCATTGAACCCTCGTTCGGATACGAGACGTTTGCCGTCAAAAACTCCCTCCGAGGTGAGAAGGTTCAACCACTTGGCCATGTCTCTTGGGCTGGAGACGATGCCGGATGCGGGGAGGAAGATCTCGTCTACTTCCTGTTGAATACGCTTGGGCTGGGCGTGCTTGTCCAGAATATGGCCGGCCGCATCTTCCGCTAAACAGATCTCGGAGGATAGGCGCGTGTCGGACATCGCAAGCGGCCGAAGGATATCGTCGGTGATCATTTTGTCGAACGTCGTCCCGGAGGCGGCGGCGACGGTCCAACCGGCAACGCAGTAGTTCATGTCCGGCTGGCGTTTCGACGACGGCTTTCGAGTCGGTCGTTCGCCGGAAATGACGTGGAGCATTTTCTTGGGCGTGGTGTCGTTCCAGTCGATGTCGAGGTTCTTGTCGTCCAGCGGAGATCGCTGGCTGAGGAAGTCACTGAGGGTTACGCGGTCGGTCGTCGCGGGGGCACGCAGTTTGAATTCGGGCAGGTACTTGCTCGGGTTGTCGCTGAGTGAGACGACGCCCGAGTCGACCGCCATCTCGATCGCCATCCCGGTGAACCCCTTGGAGCACGAACCGATTCGGAAGGGGGTGAGCGGCGTGACAGGAAGCAGTTGGTCGAAGTCGCGGTAACCGTAGCACTTCAAGTCAACGAGTTTGCCGTCCTTGACGATCACGAGTGCGGCGCCCGGTACGTGCTGGGCGATCAGCTTGTCTCCAACATTGGATTCGATGGAGGATAGGTCGAGTTTCTTCTTGGTCTCGATCACGTCGGCGCGTGAAACAACCGGTAGGGCGCCGAGAGCGGTAATAATGCACGCGCCAGCAAGGAAGGCTTGGTTTCTCGATCGCGTCATAAGGGTGTTGTTCGAGGCCGCCATTTGTTAAGTCAGGACGAGTGGTAGGCTACCGCGTTTTGCCGAATTCGGACTATCCGACCAAGAAATCGGCGGTGGTTATCGGCAACGGCGCGGAGGCCGGGGTTTGGTCGTGAATGGAGGGTTTGAAGGGATAGATCTCATGGGCGAGAAAGGCGATGTGGCCGTCGCGATCTTGGGCGACCCCACGCACCGTAACGTATGGGCTACAGATGACCGAATGGCCAAAACGCTGATAGGTGTCATCGAAGCAGGTCACATTCAGCAGTCCGGTCTCATCCTCCAAATCAAAGAACAAGACGCGTTTTCCACTTACCGTTGGTGGGAAGCGGAGGCGGATCGGATTGCCGACTGCGAATCCTCTGACGTTGTTGGGCAGGACGCTCGCTTCAGCGGCGGTAATCCCTCCTTTGGCGAGAATCCTTGGGCGCTCAAATGCCATCAGATGCTTTTCTACGTCGAGATCGAGAATCGCGCGTTCGTAGAGAACCTCCTCTTTCCTAGCGAACCCCGCGATGCCGGCCGGAAGAGGTGGCTCGTTGGGGATCAACGGAAGGGTCGTGCGAGTTGCCTCCACGAGGTCGGCGAATTCGATCGCGCTGGGAATCGCCCAGAGAAGAGAGCGGCGATTTCGCTCGAGGGTGTCGAAACAGCCGCATAGGATCAGGCGCTCCAACTCGTCCCGATCCGGACGTACGCGGGCGACGTAATCGAATAGCGAACAATAGCAACCACCGTTCCGTGACTCTACGGTGCGCTCGCGAGTGGCTTCCGACAGCCCCGAGATCTGCTTGAGCGCGATGCGGATGCCGCCGTTAGGAACGATAAGTTTGGGGTCTTCTTCCGAGAGTACGTCTTCGACTGAGAAAGTGACTTCGCTTCGATTGATGTCGGGTGGAAGCACCTTCACTCCTCGGATGCGTGCCTCGTTGACTAAAGTGCAGGGTCCGTAATATCCGGCCGGCTGGGCGTCGAGCATAGCGGCGAAGTACTCCGACGGGTAGTTCTGCTGACACCAGATCGAGCGGATCGAAATCTCGGCAAAGGCGAGGGCATGCCCTTCGGCGAATCCGTACCCTTGGAACCCTCCTACTAACTCGTAGACCTCCTCCGCAACCTCGCGGGTGAAGCCGTTTTGCTGAATGTTTCCGACGACATTATCCTTGATGTTGCGGACGTAGTCTTCACGACGTCGTTTGTGAATCGCCTCGCGAATCTCCTCCGCCTCGTCCGACGTGTAGCCGCCGAACGTCTGAAGCAGTTGATCGATCTGCTCTTGGAAGACGACGATGCCGTGGGTCGGTCCAAGGATGCGCTGGAGTTCTGGGTGCGAGAAAGAGAACGGCTTGCCCCGTCGACGTGCGATGAACTCGTTGATCTTGACCGCGCCGCCTACCCCGGGTCGGATGGCGGCCTGCACGATGCCGGCATCCCGGAAGTTCTGAGTCCTAAGCCGGATGTGTGCCTGACGCATCGCGGGAGATGCCGATTGGGGGATGCCGATCAACTGACCCGACCGCATCGCCCGGTACGTTTCCGGATCGTCGAGCGGGAGGGTCTCCACGCTGAAATCCTCCACCTGTGCGCGGGTCCTGCGCTGGGTGTCCGAAAGCACGTCGTTGCCGCGAAGGCACAGCACGTCGAACTTGTCGAAACAACGTTTCGCACTACGCTTGTCCCACTGGATGATGCGGACGTCTTCGACTCCGGAGTACATGACCGGCACCGTATCCGCGATCGGGTTGCGGGAGATCACGACGCCCGAGGAGTGGGAGCGCATGTTGCGGGGGATGTCCATCAGTTCCCGGGCCAGTTGGAATACCCATCGAAATCTCTCGCGTGGAATGCCGCTATCGCGCAGTTCCGGCTTCAGGTCGATCTCTTGCTCCAATCGATGGGCGGAGACGCTGCCGTGAAGGCGTTTCGAGAGGTATTCCATGTTCTCGGGAGGGATACCCATCACCTTGCCGACCTCGCGCACGATGCCTCGGGTGCCATAGGTGCCGACCGCGGCGACGGTGGCGACGTGCCTCTCGCCGTACTTTTGGGCGAGGTAGTGACGGACGTCGTCCCGACGCCGGGCTTCGAAGTCGATGTCGATATCCGGCCGCTTGCTGCCGTCGGCGGGAAGGAAACGGTCGAAGAACAGGTCGTGCTCGAATGCGTCGATCCGGCTGCATCCCAGGCAGTAAGCAACGACCGAGTCCACCACCGAACCTCGTCCGCTGAACAGAATGCCGTTCTCTCGAGCCCATCGGCACATATCCCAGGCGATGAGAAAATGCCCCGCGTAACCGAGTCGGGCAATTCGCTCGATCTCCAGATCGAGACGGACGTGAAGCTCACGGCCGAACTGTCCGTACCGGTTACGGGCGCCCTGCAAGGTCAGTTCGCGGAACAGCCCGTTTTCGTCGTCGCTAAAGCGAGGCAGCTCGGTACGTCCGGGAAGGACGCTTCGTTCACACCGATCCGCGACTTTCAACGTGTTGGCCACCAGGTCTGGCCGGTCGGCGAAGATGGCGGACATCTCATCGGCGGTTCGCAGGCGCCGCTCAGCATTAAGTCCGCGCCAAGGAAGGTGCTGAACCTGTGGCTGAGAGGGATGCCGTCTTGGCTTGCGACCGTCGACCTCTTCGATCAGACAGAGCGTTTCGATGCATCCCAACATATCCTGGGCGGGAAACTGGTCCGGCCGGGCATGGGTGATCGGACCTCCCGCAACGGCGGTCAAGCGCATCTCGTCCGCCAACTCGAGCAGGCGCCGGTTGACGGAGAACTGCCACGGCAGGTAGGTGCGCTCTATTTCGACGAACACGTTTTCGCGGCCGTATAACCCGATGAGGCGATCTAGCCACGTCTTCGCCGTCTCATGGCAGCCTTTTGTCAAGGCACGATTGACTGGCCCCGAGTCTCCTCCGGTCAAGCAGAGCAGATCCTCGGTGTGCCGTTCGAGCCGTTCCCAGGTGCAGAGAGGGAAGAGCCGAGGTTCGTCGAGATGGCACTCGGTGATCAGCCGCGAAAGCGAGCGGAACCCGGAGCGGGTGCGCGCCACCAACACGATCTCACCTCCTTCTGCCATTTCGAACGATGCGCCGATCAGTGGCTTGACGCCGACCTGTTCGGCGGTCTGAGCGAATTCGGCCGCGCCGGTCAGGGCGAACGGATCGGCAAGTAGCACTGCGCCGCTCCCTCGGGCGGCGGCCAGGGAAGGGATGGTGGCGGCGATCATCGCCCCCCGTCCAAACGCGTATCCACTTACAGTGTGGAGGGTGGCAAAGGGGATCTTCTCCGTGCTTGGCACGAACTTGGCAAGGTCCGGCGCATGCACCATGCCGCACGCAATCGCGACCTTGTCGTGGCTGACGCGTCGCGCCCGGCTGATCTCATGAACCTGCCGATCGGCCTCAAGTTCCTCGTCGCCTAGTGGGGGGAGCGCACGGGCTACCTCTCGCCGATTCCCACCCGCATCGATGAAGCGGTGCACCTCGCGCGGCGGCTGTTCCGCCCACCATTCTCCAGCTTCGCGCCAAAGCGCGAGAGTCTCATCGCCATCCGGTGGCATTCTGCCACTCCTTTAGGACTCGGACGCGCCGGGGCACTTCGATTTGGCTTCCCAGCCGCACCGATTGGTCGCCGAATACGGTGCGGACGTAGCCGATCGCGGACGCCGGGTCCGTTCGTTTGCTGCGCAACGTGAAGCCGACAATCTCGTCCTGTCGATGGCGCGTTTTCTCAAGGTCGGTCAGCGTTACGTGGATGCCAAGGACCGGGGACGCGATCTCGTCTTGGATCAACAGCCGCATCGCGATGTGCGCGGTCAACGGGTTGCCGATCGGCTTGGTGAAACGACGTTCTTTGGTCAGCAAGCCCTCTTCCGTTTCCACTTTCATGGCGAGTTGGGAGCTTTGCATCCCCCTTTCGGACAGACGGCGTCCAATCCGATCGGCAAGCGTCTTTAGGCCCAAGTCGATGCTTTCCCACACCTCCACCGCGCCGTCGAAGAGTAGGCAGTCACGCAGGGAGTCCTGCGGGTAGAGGGCATGCGCCGGAAGAAAGTGCCGGCCTTGCACGGACGCTTGTATGACGAGAGCCTCCTCGCCAAACTGGGCCTGCAGGGTCGCCAACGGCAGCTTGGAGACGTCCCCAATGGTGCGGTAGCCGAGGAACGCGAGACGGTTTCGCGCCTCGATGCTGGCCGGAATCAGATGCTTGACTGGAAGAGGAGCGAGGAAACGTTCCGGCGCTTCGATTGCGCGTCCCAAGTCCTCGTTCTCGGCCGCCACCTGAGCGATCCAAACCGACGGAGCCGCCGCGTAGCGGACGTTCAACCGGGTTTGGCGAACCAATTCCCGCACCAGTCTCTCGGTCACGTCGAACGGGTTGGGGTGGGCGGTGAGATCCAGGGCCGCGATATGTTGGTCGATCGGTTCGATAACGCCGGTGAATTCAGTGCAAACGTCGAGCCAGGCGTTGCGACGGGGAAGATACGGTTCTGGCTCCCAGTTTTCGATCCGGCAATCCGAAACGACCGCCTTGGCCTGTCGAACCTCCATCCCAATTCGAGCCCCGTGTTTCTTGGCGAGGAGGTTCGCGTCAAGGACCTTTTTGTCCCTCCCCACGATGAGCGGACGCCCCTCCGATTCGTGATGGTCGACATAGAACCCCTCGATCTCAACCCAGAGAATGTAGCTCACGGTCACGACATTATACTATACATATGTCTACTAATTGTGTGTGATTTGACATCGGATCATCGAGGCGTCCGATTACCTGAACTATGTCGATTAGGCGCCGATGGCGTCTGGAGATCAGTCACTGCTGACGGTAGATCTTCAATATTTGGGCTGATTAAGAGGCTATATATATCCTTATAGAGTACATGTAATCTCTAAAGAAGAATATAGTTATAAAATTGGAATTGCTCGCGATGTTGGACTATTCGGATCGGGCACCCGGACCAACGTCTTGCTTCTTCTATCGTTGCTCGGAGAGAGCCACGCACGAGAGATTGCACGATTACTCGGAGCTACACCATCAAACGTCATCAAGGCGATCGACTCACTTGAACAGGCTGGAGTTATCTGCGGCGCCCTCGAAGGCAGAACGAGACGGGTTTCGCTTAACCAACGATATCCATACAAGGCAGAACTGGTGCCACTTCTTGAATCGATGGCGTCGTCGCATCCCGGGCTCATGCGGCCGTCTCGGAGATGCGCCGGCGTCCTCGGCGCTCAGGAATGAGCTTGTGAAAGACCTCAGTGGCTTGTGAACAGCCAATCGACGTTGATGCGCTCAGGATTTGGTGCATTGACGATGGCGGAGGGCTAGCGTTCAGCATCTTCGAGACCTATATGCGAACGATGAAATCCGACCGTCCTTAAGCGGGCAAGCAACCGAGAGCAAAACACCGGGCCGACGACTACTCAGCTTCGCCAGGACTCGCACCCCGCCCAACAAGTGTATGCTCTAGCGACGCTATGCTTACCGTTTCTGCTTGTTGCCGCTACGTTGCCGTTGGGATGCTGGCTCTGGTCGCCGCGTCGGGGTTTGGACAGGAGTTAAGCCGGATTACGGTCCATGCAGACCGGCCGGGGCCCAAGATCAGCCCGACCTTCTATGGGCTCATGACTGAGGAGATCAACCACTCCTACGACGGTGGACTCTATGCTGAACTAGTGCGTAACCGCTCCTTCCGCGATGCCCAAGACGTTCCCGTCCATTGGTCCACGATGAATGGCGAAGGCGGATCGGGGGATATCTCCATCGATCGCAGTTCGTCCGACCAGGCGCCCTCCTTGAAACTCACGGTTGAGAAGGGACCGGCCGGCATCGCTAACGAGGGGTACTGGGGCATTCCGGTCTGGCCCTCGACCACCTACCGGGCGAGCTTCATCGCCAAGGCATCCGACGGCTTCCACGGGCCCCTTACCGTCGCGATTGAAAGCAAAGACGGGAAGACGATCTTCGCCCAAGGAAAGGTCGGTGGTCTGACGACCGACTGGCGCAAGTTCGCGCTGAACCTCAGAACGGGCAAGGTGGCACCGACAGCCGACGCCGTGTTCGTCATCGCATCTCCGACACCGGCCACCATCTGGTTCCGAACAGTCTCGCTGTTTCCGCCGACGTACCACAAGCGCGCCAACGGCAACCGGATTGACCTTATGGAGAAACTTGGCGAGATGAAGCCCAGCTTCCTAAGACTGCCGGGCGGAAACTACCTCGAAGGAAACACGATCGCGGAGCGGTTCGACTGGAAGGCGACGATTGGCGATACTGCCGACCGCAAGGGCCACCAAGGGCCGTGGGGATACCGATCCTCCGACGGAATGGGGCTTCTCGAGTTCTTGGGCTGGTGCGAGGATCTGCACATGCAGCCGGTACTTGCCGTTTTCGCCGGATACGCTCTCGGTGGCGAGCATGTCGAAGCCGGGCCCAAACTGGAGCCGTTCGTCCAGGACGCACTCGACGAGATCGAGTACACGGTCGGCGATACGTCCACGACGTGGGGCGCCCGCCGCGCTCTCGACGGCCATCCCAGGCCTTTCCCGCTCACCTACGTCGAGATCGGGAATGAGGACGCGTTCGATCGCTCTGGAAGCTACGACGGACGATACGCACAGTTCTACAACGCGATCAAGGCGAAGTATCCAAGGCTTCAGATCATCGCCACGATGCCAGTTCATTCGGTCAAGCCGGACGTGGTCGACGATCACTACTACCGCTCAGCGGCCGAAATGGCACGGGACTCGGGTCACTATGACACCTACGCGCGTACCGGCCCCAAGATCTTCGTGGGCGAATGGGCTTCGACGGAAGGGAGTCCCACGCCGACCCATCAGGCAGCACTAGGCGACGCGTCATGGCTGATCGGCCTGGAACGGAATTCTGACCTTGTGGTGATGGAGTCCTATGCACCGTTGCTTGTAAACGTCAATCGCGGCGCCGCCCAGTGGGGAACGAATCTGGTCGGATACAACGCGCTTTCCAGCTTCGGATCGCCATCGTTCTACGTTCAATCGCTTTTTGCCCGCAACACGGGCGACACAGTCCTGCCAACCGAGGTGAAGATCGCGGCCAAGGGCCCGGATAAGCCGTTCGTGCCGCATGGTGGCATTGGACTTGGCACGTGGCGAACCGAGTCGGAATTCAAGGATATCGAGGTCACCCACAACGGCGAATCGCTCTACAGGAAGGATTTTGCATCTGGGACTAGCGATTGGCGCCTCGGACGGGGAACCTGGCGCGTCGAAGACGGCAGCCTTCGGCAGTCGAGCATGGCTGACGACACACATGCCACCGGAGGCAACCCCGACTGGACTGACTACACCTACCATGTGAAAGCCCGAAAGATCAGTGGCGAGGAAGGCTTCCTGATCGTTTTCCATGCCGAGGACCGGCGGAACTACTGGCAATGGAACGTCGGCGGTTGGGGGAACTCGCGCTCGGCGATCCAACGGCATGAAGGCAGCAATGCGGATGAAGTCGGGGAATCGACCGAGACCAAGGTCGAAACCGGCCGATGGTACGACATCAAGATCGACGTCCATGGCACGGACGTGAAGTGCTATCTCGACGACAAGCTCATCACCGAAATCACTGAAACGCCTCATGCTGCGGTGGCGCCTTTATACGTTGGGTCGAGCCGTGTGGACGCGACCGGTGAGATTATCGTGAAGGTCGTTAACGTATCGCCTAATGCGATGCCCGCCGAGATTTCGGTCGATGGAGTTTCCGAACTGGCGGCCCACGCCTCTGGTTGGGAGTTGGCAGGACAGCCGGATGACGTGAACTCCATTGCCGAGCCGAAGAAAGTGTTCCCGAAGAAACTCGACCTCGATACGGCGGGGAAGAGCTTCACGCGGACCTATCCGCCCTTCTCGGTCACGGTTCTCAGACTGAAGGCGAAGCACTGACGGACTAACAAGTGAGGGCGTCGCCGTCTCGGACACGCGATGCCCTCGATCCTCTATAATCCAGACCATCATGCACGTCGACGTCGGCATTATCGGTGGAACCGGCATCGGAGACCGGTTGCTCGCATTTGGAGGCAAGCCGCTCAATGTTCCGACTGCTGCAGGGGTTCTCCAGGGACGTTTTGTACAGGTTGACGGACTCAACCTGTATCTGATCGGCAGACACTCTGCGGGCCACAAGGTTCCGCCTCACCGTGTGAACTACCGCGCGATGGCGCTTGGTATGAAGCAGTTGGGTGTGAATGCGTGCCTTTCGACGGCGGCGGTGGGCAGCCTAAGGACGAATTGGGGAGCGGGGACTCTAGTTGTCTGCTCCGACTTTCTG
>JARLGV010000085.1 GCA_031292555.1 Fimbriimonas sp. | reverse complement strand
CACCGGCCCGATGCTGCCCCCTTCGGCCACCGAATCCGGGGCAAGATGCCATTTGCCGATGTAGTTGGACGAGTAGCCCGCCTTTCGCAGTTCCCCGGCCAGCGTTGGGAGATTGCGGTCCAGCGAGCGGCCGTTGCACCATACGTTGGTTTCGGTGGCATACCGGCTTGTGAACAGCACCGAACGAGCGGGGGCACAGACGGGCTGATTCGTAACCGTATGCGTGTAGTTCGTACCACGTGCCGCCATCGCATCGAGATACGGCGTTCGTGTTGAGCTGTTGTGCCCATTCGCGCCCACGAAGTCCCACCGAAATTGGTCGGAAAGGAAGACGATGATGTTGGGCCTTTGCGCGGGAACTTCGGACGCTCCCGATTCAGAAGCGGTCGTCAGAGCGGTTGGCAACGCGCCGGCGACGACTGTCTGTGCCGCCGCCGCCACTGCCCCTTTCAAAAAACTCCGCCGACTCGCCATCCAGCGCCCTCGCAAAGACCTTACCCGCTCGATCAGCCGGCTCTTGTAATTGAGAAGGCGTTCCGCCTCTCTAGACCCATTCCGAAAATTGCCTGACAACCGCCGAAGCTCGCATTACATACGCGTCCAACCGATCAGGGCGGTTGTCGATCGCCCAACGACAAACATCGACGCTATCCAGGACCCTTTGCGCTTGCAAGATCTGAAGGATAGATTCGAGAGGAATCCCATAGCCGTCCGCAAACGCCCTAGTGTCCGCCTCGGTATATCCCTCCGATTCCGGAGCGAAGTGGATGCGTGCGTAGTCGGAATTGGGGACCGGTCCGGCAGACGCGCTACCCCAATCTAAGACAACTGGTAGTCCGGAGTCTGGAAGGATGACGTTCTTGGGAACCAGATCCCCATGCGTCAGCCCAAAGCCGGGGACCTTGTCGGCAAGCCACTGGAATAGCCTGATTAGCTTCACTTGACCGCCAGGTTCGTATACACCAGCAGACAGCAGGGAATCGTCTTGGGACAACTCACCTATGTTGTAGTCGATGTGCTTGGTCCAATTCGAATGCAGGTCGCGCCCAAATCTGGGAAACAGTGAATCGGGCGCCGACTCGTCGAGCGAGATCTCGTTGATGGTCCGGGCATAGCGTCCCAGTTGTCGCCATAGATGATCCGACCGTACATCGTCGCCTCCCGTGCCGGCGACAAACCGTTGAACCATATACGACTGACCGTCCAGGCGCCCTCGTGCTATGAATTCGGGCGTCGGAATTCCCTCCGCCGGCAAAGACCTCAGGCACCACTCTTCCTTGGAGTAGTCGTCCGTGTCCAGGGGATCCCTATGAAACCGCACGACGAGATCGCCTTCGGGCGTTTCGAGGACAAAGACGTGATTCACTTCGCCGATGCCCACAATTTCACGCCAGGAACTGGCTTCTACATCGAGCTTGGCGGCAACCATAAGGGCGAATGTGGAGGTGATGTCGTCGGTCAACGGGCTCCTTGGGTTGCTAGGCGACGGCTCATCGTCTCTCGTCTCAGCACGAATTGGACCGGGAATCTAAACCGCGTGTCACTGGGGTTCGAAATGCGTATCACTCGATCGCCCCTTGCACCCGGCCGCCCAACTGGGCGAGGAGTTCGAGTTTGGCATCGAATTGCGTACGATTCAGTAAATCTCTCTCAAGAGTCCAAAGAAACGAATCGAGCCGGCGGCGAGGATCACGCCGTCGGCTCTGAGAATTGCCTTGCCACGATTGATTAGTTACATCGGATGGCCCGCGACTCTTTCGAAGTTCTGCGGGTTGGCCTCAGACAGGGTCGCTTCGTAGCCGAGATTCAGCAATCCGATAGGAATTCCGACTCGCCCGGTGGAAGCGGCGGCCTGTTCGGCCAGTTCGTCGAGGAGTCTGGTGACCTTTTCGCAGTGTTCGATCACCTGAGCCGGAGCGCTTGCTCGCATCATGTCCGTCTTCGCCGCATTGAAGATGGAATACGCCTTGTAGATCTCAGCAGCTACAGATGGCGGTAGGTTCAGGATCTCATAGTCGCCCTTTTCAGGTGGCGCTATTAGACGCATCATGTTGTTCTCTTCTTGTTTGGCGAGTTGAAGGAAATGCTGATGGTAGCGATCGTCACCCGGCCGGGCGGCTCCCACTTGGATCAGGTCTTTGACGTTCGGAACCATGTCCAGATTCGCCTGCTTGAGAGCCTTGTGATATTTGATAAGTACGTTTCGTCCCTCTTCTTGAAATCTAAGGACAAAGTCTCGTTCGAATGCCATCGAATCGCCTCCTTTGGCGAAATGAGTATTTCTCACCCATTGAGACTCATTTTCATCTAGTAGGTTTCGCACCGCAACGGATTGGCGCAAAAACTGCACAAGTACCGTACACCATCGGTGCACCAATGCTGTGGATTGAGGTCCATTCGGAGCCAATGGAATGCTCGACTCAATGGGTGGGTAACCTCCAGGCGAGGCCCAACGATCGAGTTCAGACAGGCGTTAACGGCGTCGACTCGACTTGGCGAATCGCACAGATGACCATCAGCATCGCATCTTTTTCCTTCCATGGCGCTCTCTCCGACGGGACCATCGACGTGTTCGGGTACCTCGAAGCCTGCCGATACCGCTATCACTTGGACACAGCCGACATTTGGAACGGCCTTCTCGGCCCGGATGTAGAGACTCAGCTCGATCCCGAGCGCCTAGCCAAGGTGCGTCGGGCCATGAACGAGCGCGACTTGGTTTGCGTCAACTACCATGCAGACGGATGTCACGTCTGGGAGGACGATGCCGAAACTAGGGTCCGACACCACGAATTGGCTTTGAGGCACCTTCAGGCAGCGGAGACGTTAGGGGCAACTACGGTGCGGATCGACACCGGCGGACGGGGACGAGAGTGGACCAACGAGGAATTCGATGCGATCGCTACCGCGTTTCGCGAGTACTCGGAGTTCGCAGGAAACGCCGGATTCAAGTTCGGCCCGGAGACCCACTGGGGCGCTACGAACTATCCGGATAATATGCTCAAACTGCATGCGGCAGTTGGCTCTCCCCACTACGGCATCCTGCTCCACATGGGCAAGGACACGTCGACGAGCCCCGACGAGTACGACAAGGCCCTTGCTCCGATCGCGATTCACACCCACATTGACCAACGTACAAGCTATGAGCGATTGGCCGACGCCCTCGCGATCCTAATGGATTCGGGTTACAAGGGAGTTCTCGGCGTGGAGCACCACACCGGCAAGAACGAGTTCGCGGAGGTGGAGGCCCAGATTGGCCTGCTAAGGCGAGCGATCTCCCACTATCGCCAAGGTCGCGGCGAAGGCTACACGGGCAATCCGCTGCTCGATGCCAAGAACGAACGCGCCCACAACTAGGGTTACTGGGGTCGGGCAACCGGCCCCACCCATCCAGAGGTCCAATTGCTGATCCCTTTCGCCGCCTTGCTATCGGTACATTCCCCAGCGTCTATCGGTTCCGACAACGGTCCGCATACCGCCGTGTCGCGTGAGAGCTTCTATTCTGTCGAATCGGAGGGCGAAATGCTCATCGATCTCGGGCAGGCGCCGTCCGCCCGGGCCGAGCTCAAATTGTCTGGCAAGTCGCTTGCCGAAGGTGAAATCAAAGGTCCAGGAATTGCTCGCCTGCGGTTCCCGCTGAAGTCGATCCCACTTGGGGCAAGCAGGATCCTCTGTACGGTCAGTCCCCCTTCCGGATCCCCCTGGAACGCGCTGCCCGTGTTGGAGAGACTGGCGCCCAAACCGAACGAAGTGAAAGTCGATCGCCTGACTGGAGCCTTTTCATGCGACGGCCTACCTCTCTTTCCGTTCGGTTTCTACTGCTACTCGCCGGTTCAGCCGACGCTTCCGGAAGAGGAGTTCGTCCGGGGCTTCTCCATGATTTCGCCATACCAGGACATCGCGGCCACGAAGATCGAGGACCGCAAGAAGTACATGGACCGGTGTGCCTCCCTGGGCATGAAAGTAAACTACAGCCTCGTATCCCTCTCAGGAGGTGGCAGCGGCGCCCATTTGACGAAGGATGACCTTCATCGGCGCGACCTTCTCGTCGACGAGGTCAAGGCGTTTCGCGACCATCCGGCGCTTCTGGCGTGGTACCTAAGCGACGAACCCGACGGACAAGGGGTCTCACCCGAAGCGCTTATGGAGCAGTATCGGATCGTACACGACCTGGATCCCTATCATCCGATCCTGATGGTGTTTTGCGTACCTTCCAAGGCGCCCGAATACAAGGACGCGCTCGACGTGGCGATGGCCGACCCCTATCCGATTCCGAACTCTAGTCCGGTCGAGGCAGGAGACACCATCGCCGGACTTCGCAAAGCGTTTGGATGGGAAAAGCCCCTTTGGGTCGTCCCCCAGGCCTTCGGCGGTAACGAGTGGTGGGCGCGCGAACCGACCCCTCAAGAAGTGCGCCTGATGACTTGGCAGAGCATTCTTAACGGCGCGACCGGAGTACAGTACTTCGTCCGCCATGGACTGGGCGGCTTTCCCAAGTCCCCGTCGATGTGGGCGGAATGCGGACGAATGGCGGAGGAGGTTTTCGAACTGGAGCCGTTCCTGAACAGCACAGACAAGGCTCCCGCCGTTTCGACAGATGTCTCGACAGTCCAGGTACGCAGCTGGCGCCATGGCTCACAACTGCTGGTCGGAGTCGTGAACAAACGAAACGCTCCAGAGGCCGTTCGAATCACCGTTCAAACCGATTCGGCCGAAGCCCGACTTCCCTTCGAAAATCGCAACATCAAGGTCGACCATGGTGTGATCAGTGATTTCATCGACGGTTATGGGACGCGCTTCTACGTTCTTGAGGAAGGCGCAAAATGGCGGAAAGACCCGACCAACCCGATGGTAGACGCCTCGTTCGAGGAGAACCCAACCGCCGGAGTCCCTTCCGCGTGCTATCTGAACGTCGGCTCGGATCGAGGGGCCACTGCGAGAGTGGACCCAAGGACGTCACACTCGGGCGCCCATTCGGTCCGCCTGACTGCTCCGATCGATGGCGGAGGCATGGCTCTGTCGTTCTATCCGATCGGCCTTCAGCCTGGCAAGACCTACCGAGCCACGATCTGGGCGAGAGCCATGCCCGGCACGTCGCCCAAATTCGAACTGTCCGTGGACCCTGCATCGGCGACGAAAACCTTCACGCTGTCCCCAAACTGGAAGCAGTACGATGTTTCGTTCAAGCTCCCCACCGGCCCGGCCCAGGTGCGCACGACGGTTGGGGTTCGCTTGGCCACCAAGGGTATTGCCTGGATTGACGACGTCGGCATCTTTCGCGAGTGACGATACAACTGCCGAACTATCGGGCCTCTCAACCAAGTCCGCTCACGACCGCCATCCGCCGCGCTTGCTCGCGAACAATGTCGGCAGCATGCGGGATCGATCTGCTCACCTCCAGGCTCATTGGTTGCCCGAGATCAAAAATGGCGCCTTCGATGAGAACGACACACACAAAAAGGCGTACACCCCCAAGCGCCTCAACAAGGCCCAATGCCTCAGAAATAGAAACGCCGTGAGTCGTCGTCGATCTTTGCTGTTCCGGTACGTGGTTCACAACGTGCACCGAACCGGGTTCGCCAAGACCGAGGCAAGCGTCCACTAGGATGACGGCGCCGCAGTTTGGTAGGTTATCGATCAATCGAGCCGGGTCGCAAGTCAATGCCTTGGCGCATTCGGGAAGGCCCTCGGAGAGGCGTTCAATGACCTCGATGCCGACTCCGTCGTCTCCACGATCCCGGCTACCGAAACCGATGACTGTGACCCTCACAACTCAGCTCCTTTCGATCCGCATGTTCAGAAAATGAACCGAACAGGAGATGCAAGGGTCATGGTTGCGAACTGCTCGTTCGCATTCGGTCTTCAGTTCCTCGTCGGGCAGTTCCAACCTTGCAGAAGCGAATGCAAAGAGGTCCACCTCGATCTGGGCCAGGTTCTGGGACGTGGGCGGAACGATCCGAGCCGATTCGATGAGGCCATCGGCAGTGATACCGTACCGATGCCAGCAGAACCCTCGTGGCGCCTCAGAGCAACCGAAGCCGACTCCGGCACGCGCTCGATAGCCGACATTCGGCGCGCCGGTCGGCTCATACGACTCCACGATTTGCAGCGAACCCTCAAGGGCGACCAGCGTCTCGATCGCACGAACCACGATACTGCGATAAGGGTTGCGGATGGCCCCGCCGGGAAGACACTCTCGAGCGAGCGCCTGAGCCCGAGGCGTCAGCACGCCTCGACTCAGATGAAACCTGGCAAGCGGTCCAACCAGGTAGCTGTCCCCGTTTCGCCGGTGGGAGTGCATGGCCGTCGAGTGTTCGAGCTGATCCTCCTCGAATTCGCTGTCGAAGCCGGAAATCGGAATGCTCGTGCCGTTGCTTGACTCGATTTCGCCCCCCAAGAGAGGATAGGCGCCCCGGCCACGTATCGCAACGAACTCGGCCGGCGTCTCGTCGTCCGGGAACTCGAACGACGAGACCCACCGAACCACACTCTCGCACTCGTCGATCGCATGTGCCAGGTCGGCTCGAAGCTCTCGCATGGAGGGCTCTGAAGGGTACGAATAGAATCCGCCAACCCGAATGTTTACCGGGTGGACTTCGCGACCGCCGACCACGGAGACAATTCGATTACCCAATTGCTTGAGCCCGAGTCCCCGCTGGACTTCCTTTGGATGCTCCTTTGCCATCGCAATCGCATCGGAGTATCTGAGAAAATCGGGCGCGTGCAGCAAATGGACGTGCAGCATGTGGCTCTCGATCCACTCGCCATAGAGGATTAGTCTCCGCAAGTCAAGTAGGACCGGTGGTAGTTCGATTCCTAGAGCATTCTCCATGGCGGATGCACTCGAAATCTGATAGGCGACCGGGCAAATGCCACAGATTCGCGACGTGATATCCGGCGCTTCCTCCAGCCTTCGACCACGCAAGATGCCCTCAAAGAAACGAGGAGATTCGAAGATATGCAGTTTGAGTTCAGTGAGAACCCCATCCTTGACCTTTAGGGTCAGCCCTCCCTCGCCTTCGACCCGCGAGATCATGTCTAGCTTGATCGTCCGCGTGCTCATTACCGAACATCCTTCGCCGCGTTCGCCATAGCCGGTGTGTTGGCGTTGATGCCCCTAAACATCCGTACGATATCTGCATCGGATAGGCCCACGTTGCGAAGCGACGATGTCATAGCATCCATGTTTGGGCTCTCCTTTGGACCAAAGCAGCCGTAGCATCCGCGACCGAACGCCGGGCACAAGGCGCCGCACCCCGCCACCGTCACCGGTCCCAAACATGGCATTCGCTTCGAAACGAGCAAGCAAGTGGTTCCCCCACGTTTGCACTCCTCACAGACGCTGCAGTTCTCGAAAGTGGGCTTCCGGCCATCCAGGAGCGCTTGAAGGGCTTCGATGAGCTGGACCTTCGAGACTGGGCAACCCCTCAACTCCAGGTCAACCGTTACATGGTCCGAGATCGGCGTCGATGTCTCCAGGATCGACAGGAGTTCCGGATTCGGGTAGACGCTCCGTGCCAATTCGACATCCGACCCAAAGTTACGCAGCGCCTGAATGCCACCCGAGCATGCGCAAGCGCCAATGGCCACGAGTACTTTGCTGCGACGCCGGACGGCTTGGATCCGATCACGCTCGTCAGGCGTCGTAATCGAACCCTCCACCAATGAGATATCGAAAGGCCCGGCCCCTCTGTTCGAGGAAGCCTCGGGAAAGTAAGCGATTTCGACAGCGCTCGTGACCGCCAGAAGCTCATCCTCGCAGTTCAGCAGCGAAAGCTGACAGCCATCGCACGAAGCGAATTTCCAGACGGCGAGTTTGGGTAGCAGACGTGGCTTCATAGCTCCCTCACTGGAAGAAGCGATGCAATATCCGAATAGCGATACACGGGTCCGGAACGGCAGACGAAGGTGCCGCGCAATTGGCAATGGCCACAGAGGCCGACGCCGCACTTCATATTTCGCTCCATGGAGATGAATATCCGGCTCGGGTCGAGCTTCTGGGCGATCAACGAGCTGACGATGAACCGCATCATCATCTCGTAGCCGCAGACCATGGCGATCGTGTTCGGCGCATCCACGTCCAGCCTGGAGATGAGGTCGGTAACGACGCCGACGTTTCCCCTCCAGACCCCACGTCCCCGATCGAGAGTGAGTTCAAAGCGGAAGTCCTTTCGGGTGCGCCACCGCATAAACTCGCGCTTGAACAAGATGTCTTTCTCGGTGCGCGTACCGTAAAGCATCGCACATTTGCCATATCGGTCCCTTGCCTGCAAGAGGCGATACACGGCTGGCCTCATCGGCGCCAGTCCGATGCCGCCGCAAACGATTACGACGTCATGACCCTCCGCCTCCCGCAAGGGCCAGCCGTGACCGTACGGTCCTCGCACCATCACAAATTGCCCCGGCACGACTCGCCGAAGTGCATCTGTGATGGCTCCCACTGCCCGAATCGTATGCACCACCAGCATCGGTGAATCGGGATCCCCGCATACCGATACGGGCACTTCTCCTACACCGGCGATTCCGACCATGTTGAACTGTCCCGGCTCAAACTTGAACGGGATTCTGTCCGGGTCTTCCAGAGTCAGCGTAAAGGTATTCGAGGTTTCCGGCCGATTCTTTACCACCCGCATCAGACGGGGGATCATGGGGTCAGAGTCATTCAGCACGTTCGGCAGTTCAGCGATGTGAGCCATACATGTCCAGGAGTTGGATTCGGGTTGCGGTCAAACGCCTCTCGATCACCTTGACCATCCGAGCCAGCATCTGGTAGCCGAACTCCGGATCGGTTTCACATTTGGCCCGCAGGCACTTGGCGTCAACCGACAGGGCGAGGGTCATCTGCTGGGCCACTACGTCGAAGTGGGAGATGTAGGGCGGCACTGCCCACGACCAGCCGACGATTTCTCCAGCACCCATCGTCGAGAGTGTCGTCACGCCGCGTCCCGGGCCGTACACCTGGACCGCAACTTGGCCGCTTCGCAACAAAAACAGGAGGTCGGCCGGCTCGCCTTCGCGGAAGACGTACTCCCCAGGCATGAACTTCACGTTGGCAATACAACCGGTTAGGAACTTGATGTGATCTTCGCTCAGCCCCTGTACGAAAGGATGGCCGGCGAGCTTCGCAGATAGGTCATGTTTCATGTCAATGCTCCTTTCCTACCGTTGGCCGTTTTGCGGCCACATCGGAGCGTCTGATGGTGGAAGCCACCTCGGTGATATCGATTCCGGCGGGACACCAGGCGATGCATCGGCCACATCCGACGCAACCCGAAACGCCGAACTGCTCGTGCCAGGCCGCCAGTTTGTGAGTCACCCATTGCCGATACCGTGACATCGTCGACTCTCGAACGCTGCCCCCGTGGATGAAGCTGAATTGTTCGCTGAAGCAGGAATCCCACTGCCGCTCGCACTCCGACTCGCCCGTCAACATCGAGGACGACATTTTGGTGGTCGAGCAGAAGCAGGTCGGGCAGACCATCGTGCAGCTGCCGCACGCGAAACATCGTGTGGCAGCTTCGTCCCATGTCCGATTCTCGGCATTGCGCTCAAGAATCTCCCGAAGTCCTCGACAATCCAGCCGCTTCGTGATTCTCTGACTAGCCTGACCGGCTTGGCTCGCCCTGGCGGCGAGGTCCTCTTCACTCGCTAGGGCCGCTTGGAGCGCGTCGACGATCGCGCTTCCGGCTTCGGAACCTGGATCGACCAGGAATCGGTGCGGCGGACCGGCTATTTCGGTGAGCCGAATGTCGAATCCGGACTCGGCTGCCGGCGATCCGCCCATCGAAGTGCAGAAGCACGTCGAGGGCGGGTCCGCACAGTCAACAGCTACCGTAAATAGGCGCTCTCGGACGGCAACGTAGTGCGAATCGGCATAGCAGCCTCCCGCGCAGACTCGGTCGAGAATGTCGACCGCTTGCAGATCGCACGCTCGAATTCCAAAGAGAGCGACCGGCTTTGCCTCCGCGACTTCCGGCAGCACGGTTAACGTCCCATCGATCAGGCGCGTTCTCCATAGTATGCGACTTGTCGGAAGAAGCCAACGCTTGGCCGTGGATGGACCGACTCCGAAGCCAAACACTGCGTCATCGCTTCGTGGGAGCAAGCGATATCCGCCTGGCCCTTCCTCTGCCGTCATCCCGATTGGAAGGTCCTCGACCGAGGCAATCTCGTCAAGAACGATAGCCGCGTCTCGGATAGTGGGACCGACCACCGTATAGCCTCGATCACGCAAAATAGCGAGGAGCCAGCCTAGTTCAGACCGTTGAAGGACCTTCACCAAATCCGTCGATAGCGCGCTCATCGCACGATCGGCCGTTGCCCCTAGATCAGAGGGCGACGCATGGAACTCTGCTGAGGCCAGCGGTCACTATCATATTGGCCGATTTGGAGTCCGACTTGTCACTAAGATGGCATTTTTAGAGAACCAATTCCACCCAATTTGTCGCACACCGCACACCGAACCTCGATCTGGTTGTCGGTTAACGACGGCTTAACCGTCGCATGACCCTAGCTTAACCACCGCCGACTATATTTGAGCTTAGCGATCCCCCATGGAACCCATTCACTTTGCCTGCTTTCCACTTGCTGTCGTCGGCCTCGCGTCCACTTCCCTTTTTGCGGTCCAAGACTCGCGTCCCGATCCCTGGATCGACAAGGGGCCCGAAGTCCATAACCATGGAATGCTCATGGACCACCACAAGTTCACGGTCGTCGCCCACCGGGCGAATCACGTCCATGCCCCGGAGAACTCATTGCAGGGCATTCGAGATGCGATCAAAGTTGGAGCCGACTATGTCGAACTGGATTTGATGACCACAAAGGACGTCGAGATCGTGATGATGCACGACGACAAGGTCGATCGAACCACGGACGGCCATGGAGCCGTTCGAGATCTAGCCTTGACGGAAATCCGAGCCTTGCACTTCAAGTTCCACCAAGATCATCCCGAACCGGTTCCGACTCTTGACGAAGTCTTGAATACGGTTGGAAGAAAGGTCCGGATCTATATGGACATCAAAGCGGTCACGCCGGCGCAGGTGCTTCCCTATCTTCAACGACATCGCACCTCCGACCACGTAATCGCCTACTGCTACGGTCCAAACCATGTCGAACAATGGCGATCTGGCGCGCCGAAGATTCCGGTCATCTCCGACTTCGATCTACGCACTCCAGATCAAATCGAAGCTCAGTGGAAGGCTCATCCCTTCGCCATATTCGACGGACCGGCCCGGGACCTGTCAGTAGACGCTATCACGACCCTTCATCGTCTCCATGTCTTGGTGTGGCCCGACATCCAAAGCTCGGCCGAAGGTCCGGAATCATGGCAGAAGTACATCGACATGGGAGTCGACGGTTTTCAGACCGACCATCCGGAAGCCCTCGTTCAATTCCTGAGAACCAAGGGGATACGATGAGAAGCCTCTCAAGGTCGGCAATCGCGATCGGCGTCTTGGTGGTTGCCGCCGCATGCAGTTCCACTCCTCCGGCGCCAAAGGCTACCGCGAAAGCGGTTACTGACCCGGCCAGCCCTGAATACGCGGTGAGGCAACAGATGTTGGAGAAGCTGGCTGGCAAGAAGAAGTAGGACTTCCGGGCCTCCAAAGCGGCCCTACGGTACGGCCAATTGCCGACCGTAGAGCCAACCGGCAATCTAGTCTGGATACCAGCTGATTCCGAGACTTTTGTCGATGAAGTTCGCGAGATCCGAACAAGCCATGCCGTTGAACTGGGCAGCCGGGTCATAGCAGTAAGCCGCCCGATAGCTGGGATCCTTTGGAATCCCCCAGAGCCCCTGGCCGGAGTCCATTCCCATCTTGTAGGCGACAGCCTTTGCATGGCCATCCAGGAAGCTCATGTTGAAATGCCCGCCATGCCGCAAACCGGTATTGTGCGAGACGTTGTAATAGTACTGGACGATATAGTTCGTGCAGATCGTGTAACGGGGGTTGTCACCGGTGTCGCCGTAAACGAACATGTTGGCGGGAGCTACGATCGAGCCCAACGGTCTGGGAACCTCAAGGTAGCCGCTTGGCGTTGTGTTCGTGGCCGGAATCGATTGGCGACCGGAGATCATTCCGGACAGTGTCCCGGATGTAAGACCCCAGTTGTAGCCATAGCCGATGCACCGCTGAAAGGGGTTGTTATTCTGACCGCTACAGTCGTCAGGCGAAGAGTTGTACGGAGGTCCATCAGGCAGCGACCACTCATTTCGATCTGGACAGAAGAAGACGGTCAGGTTCTTCACATAGGGCTGGAGCATGTACCAGTAATCCTGGTCTGCACCCCCGCTATAGTGGTAAAGGGTCGGCGCGACGTCGTCGTAGTCAGAGACATACATCGTCATGGCGGTTCCCGCCTGCTTCATGTTGCTGAGGCAGCTCGTTCTCTTTGCCGCTTCTTTCGCTTGGGCAAAGACTGGGAATAGGATGGCGGCCAGTATTGCGATGATCGCAATCACTACAAGAAGCTCAATCAGAGTAAATGCACGCTTCATAGACAGGTCTCCCGGCTGACCTTGCGGTGGGCAATGTCCAGCCTTCCATACTCTGAAGTACAAACGTTAATTGAGCATTAAGACAGTTTGATTGCATTTAACCCTCCTTTAATGAGAGTTTTCGCGGCCTGGGGCTACCATTCGGTTCATGCTCTTTGCAGCCCTCGTCTTCACCTTCGCCCATCAGGCGTTTCAGTCAATACCGCCCGTCCGGACGGAAGTGATCGCACCGATCCATATGGATTCCTTTAGCAAAGGCGGCAAAGCTAAAGTCCGAAGGCAGGGCGGCAATCCCCGGACCGAGAATGGCGTGTTCCTGTTCGACGGCTCCCAGGACGGCGATCGTCAAGTCGATCCTCAGATCGCCGTTGGAAACGGCTTTGTACTGCACGGCACGAATGGCGGGTTGATCATCTACGACAAGAAAGGAACCTACGTCGAAGGCGTGCCCCAAACCGAGTTCAACAACGGAATCGACCCAAAGTTGTTCTATGACGTCAACCGAAGGGTCTTCGGATTCGACATGTGGGTCTACTGGGACAAGGCGAAGATCAAACCGGTCAACATTTCAGTATCGCAGACTGCCGACCCGAGAGGAGCCTGGAACACCTATCCGGTGCCGGCGCCGGGTGGCGTTGACGGCGGCGCCATTGGCCACAGCCGAAAATGGATCGGCTACTCATTCCCAGGCGGCCCGGAAGAGGCGTTCGTCCTGAAGATGTCCGATGCGGTCGCCGGCAAGCCGGCGACAATATATCACTTCAAGGGAAGCCTCGGCGAGCCGGTAAATACCCAGGATGCGATAGACGACCTGTATTTCGTGAAGATAACCGACACCGATATCGTCATCACGAGGGTCTCAGACGCGGGCGACGGAACGCCGGTCGTTGCATCGGTCGTCCGAAAACCCCATCACCTCCAATATTGGGACTACCCGCCCGACAGCCCCCAGAAGGGCACCGACAAGCGAACGGCGTCCGGCGATCGTAACCCCAAGAACCTAGTCGTACAAAATCACTATCTTTGGTTCTCTCAAGCAGTCGATATCGAAGGGCGATCGGCCGTCCAGTGGCACCAGGTGAGCCTCGACGGCAAGTTTCTGCAATCGGGCCGAATCGCCGATCCCGTGAACAGCTACATCGAGACGACGTTGGCAGTCAACAAGCATAACGACGTCCTGGTTGGCTTTCAGGAGGTTGGTCCAGGCATGTACATCAGCCCACGCTGCGCCTACCGCTTAGCAAAAGATCCGCCTGGCACGTTGCGCGGGATCATCCACCTTGGCGAGGGATTGGGCGCCACCGCAGGCGGCGCCTGGGGCGACTACAGCGGATCGGTCGTCGACGGGGACAACCGCCTCGATTTCTGGACCATTCAAAGCCTTGCCACGGCAAAAGGTGGCGGGGGAACGGTCATCGCCAAAGTTCAGCCCCACAAGTAGGGGCCTGAATTATCTACGGAATTGCGCCCGCCCGACGAAGCGCTTCGCCCCAAATTAGATAGCCCTTTTCGGTCGGGTGAGTGCCGTCCGAGAACGTCTGGGGCGAAACGCTGCCGTCGGGCTCCCTGAGCTCGAACCCGATATCCAGCACGACTACCCGGGGCGATCCGGCGAGACGGGACTTCAAAATGCCGTTGAGTTTCGTGATTCGCTGATCGAGTTCGTTGCCTTTCTCGAATCCGCGTGGAAAGACCGCCATCACAAAGATGCGGGTCTCGGGAGACCGGTCTCGGAGGATCCGTACAATCGCCTCGATGCCAGTGACCGTCTCCTCTGGAGTATTCGTTCGGGCCGTTTCGTCGCCGACCAGGTTATTGGTCCCGATATTTACGACGACCGACTTCGGATGCAGGCCCACAAACTCGCCGTGCTCGAGCCGCCAAAGCACGTTTTGCGTGCGGTCCCACCCATAGCCCATATTCAGGACCGAAACACCGGCAAACGTGGACTTCCAAGCATTGGGACCATTCCGAATCGAGGCTTTGGGCTCACCACCCCAGAAGTTGGTGATCGAGTCTCCGATCATAACGACGTCGGGCTTCATCGTCTTCTGAGCATCCAGGACGTCGGCATGCCGATGCAGCCAATCGTAGGAATCGCGCTCAAAGTTAACCTGAGGGTCGATCGCGGAGTTGCGCGACGGGGTCAGCAGCGGTTCACCCAGGTCTCGATTGACCGCGCTGACCCACGCATCGGCGACTAGATGCTGGCCGGCATAGGTTGGATGAACGCCATCCCAAATCCAAGTATCGGCCGGAGCGCGCCGGCAAGCATCGTCGAACACCGATTGGAGAGGCACGAACGTGGCGTGGTACTTCTCCGCCAGTCGGAGTACGATGGCTTGTCGCTCTGCAAGGTCGGCGCGTCTCTTGTCCCACCCATCCTTCAGGCCACCGGTCGGCAACCCGAACGGTTCGCAAAGCACGAGTTTGACGCTCGGCAATGCCGCGATCGTCCGTGCCAAAAGGCGATCGTATTGGCTTTCATAATCGGCCGCGGGGACCCCGAAGCCGAGGTCGTTCACGCCGATAAGGATGCTCAGGATGTCGGGCTTGAGGTCGAGTGTGTCGGACTGCCATCGGGCGTCCAGGTCCTTCACCGTGTTTCCGCTTACCCCCCGGTTCATAAATTCGACTTTCCTGTTCGGGTACGTCGAGACGGCCTTCGAGGCGACAATGAATGCGTAGCTGTGACCGAGGACGTGGTTCGGGTCAGCGGTCCGCCCTCTATTCATGTCGGTGATTGAGTCGCCCTGGAACAGGACTCTACAGTGATAAGGCAAGCTTGCCGCCTCACCCCCGATCTGCACATGAGACTGAATCACGATGCCGACGCCGAACAAGCCGATCAAGGTGCACAAACCGATCATCGTGGGCAGGTTACCGGTTTGCGAAATGGCGAATCAAAGGTATAGGCGGAGTTCGTGTCCAACCAGGTAGCTTCCGAAAGACTATGCAGTCAGAAGGCACGCTAATCCTCATCTGTGGGTTGCCGGGCGCAGGCAAGACTACGCTTGCCAGGAGGATCGCCTCCGAACGCCGGGCGATTCGATTGTGTCCGGACGAGTGGATAGAGGCGATCTTGGCCAGCCCCGAGGACGTCGTGGAACGAGACCGCTTGCGCGATCCGATCGAGAATCTGCAGTGGGAGCTCGCAATGGACTACCTGCGCCTTGGACTGACCGTCATCCTTGAAAACGGATTCTGGGCGGAGGAGGAGCGGACCCTCTATGCGGTCGGCGCTCTCGAACTTGGAGCCCGAATCGAACTCATCTACCTGGAAGCGCCGGACTTTGAATCTCTCTGGCAACGAATTGCAGACCGAAATGATTCGATGGAATCCCCAGTGTTCGTCATGACTCGCGATGAGACGAGGACGGCATGGAAAGTGTTTCAGCCCCCCGCTGGGGAGGAACTCGACTTCTACGATTCGGGGATCATTGTTCGGTGGCCCGGTGAACCGTCGCCGACAGGTTCTCCCTAACCGCTTCCAGCCATCGGATACGGGCTTGAGTTTCCAAGACCGCCCCCAGAGTCGCGAGATATGCATAGGGATCGTTCTCGCGCTCGCGCTCTGCAGTCGTCTCAACGACGCGAAGCCGGTCCTTTAACCTTAGGAGTGCATCGTCCACAAGCTCGGTTCTCTTTTGGGCAGGCAGTGCACCGATGAAGTACATACGAAGACGAACCAGATCGATCGTATGGGCAACCTCAACGTTGGATAGCGGCGGGGTTAGCCACGACTCGAGGCTCAGAGCTCCCGCCTCGGATATGCGGATAAGGCGGTCTTGGCGCGCGCCGACCGTTCCGTCGACGGGCGCTACCAGGCCCGCGCTTTCCAGGCGATGCACGGTCCGATAGGTAGTCGCCGCACGATTGCGATAGAAAGTCGTCGGCGAAGCCGCCATCTCCCGCATGATCGTGTAGGTGGTGCATGGCCCTTTGGCCCACACCAGACCAAGGATTGTGTATTCGGAAATGGAAAGCTTCATCGGTTGAAACTCGGGGAGCGCCTATCATCGTATCACATATATTCTCAATGGTAATATGTCTTTTCAGGAGCAACGTGAACGGCTATGATCCTCGCTTCCCTAACCTTCGCCTCTCTCACTATCGGAGCGTCCTCTCTATCGACCTCCAAAGCATCGCCTTTCTTCCATCAAGATGGGATTTCGTCTGAATCGGTTTGCAGAGCGGCGCTAAAGGCGTCTGGCGCGAAGTCTGGCGAACAGTCATGGATTCTGACAGGCAACTGCAAGTACCGGGAAGCCGCCGACAGTTTGGAGATTGATTTAGACGGTAAGTCTCGTTTTCGCATCGCTACACGCGGTGGTCTCGCGTCGACCGTCGGGTTCGACGGAAAATCTTGCTGGGAAGCTTCATGGTCTGGAGTGGCCCACAAAGTAGACGTGGGTAGCCCGCTCTATTACAACTTTGTGGGCTGGGTTCTCTCAGGCGCATGGGCATTGAAGGGAACGCCAATCGTCATGAAGGAGCCGACAGTGGATGGAGATCGGATCATCGTCCCTCTTCAGCTGCCCGGCATCGCAATCGCCGCTCAACTAACCCTCACCAAGACGACTATGCTTCCCGAGAGGCTATCCTTCACCGGCGACTCCGGCAAGGAAACTTGGATCTTCGGCGGATACCAGAGATTCGGGTCACGAACTTTTGCCACCGCCATTCAAGACGTGTTGCCTGGACAGACGGACCCGTATACGGTCACGGACGCGAAGCAGGCACGAGTACGAGAGGACATCTTTCATCCGGAAGATAAGGGTGCGATCGACGTCGCTTTCGACCACTCGGCCCAGCCCTCTGTCCAATTCAAGTCAATCGCGGGCTATATGTTCGTCCAACCGAAGGTGGATGGGAAAGAAGCCGGATGGTTCTTTTTGGATACGGGAGCCGAAGGGATGTGCATCGATCCGAAGTTCGCGAAGGATCTGGGAGCAGTCGAAGTCGGACATGACGTGACCTCAGGCGTCGTGGCTACACTTCGTATGCCGATCTGCCGCACGCAATCATTCACGCTTGGGCCAGTCACGCTAAACGCTCCGACCTTCCTGGAACTCGACATGAGTCCGTTCTCCAAAGGGTTTGGAATGGACATCCGCGGAATCTGCGGTTACAATCTCCTGGCTCGCTGCATCGACGATATCGATCCTGCCACATCCAAGTTGAGCCTGTACGAGGCCACCGATCCGAGTTTGCCGACCGGCGCCAAGTGGGAGCCGATGATGTATAGCGGCCAAGTGCCATGCGTCAAGTGTGGATTTGAATCCGGCCAGATGGGACTATTCACTTTGGATACAGGCTCAGGAAGCTCGGTCGACTTCTATTCGCCGACAGTGGCGCGCCTCCATATGACAGAGGGCGGCCCGACCCAGAAGATTCAGACCGGAGGCGCAGGTGGAAGCGCCGAAAGCCTCTCCAAGAAGATCGCCTCGTTTACGTTGGGGACGCACAGATTCGAGGGACCGACTGTCGGCCTGCAGTTAACGAAAGAAGGCGTCTTCTCGGTGCCATATCTGGACGGTAACATCGGCATGACGTTCATGGCCCACTATCGACTGATCTTCGACTACCCTCGGAACCGGGTTTGCCTGATCTGGATTAGGTAAGGATTGTGGTCAACGTGAGTAGAGTGACTTCTCGGCAAGCCAACCGGCGATGACGGCAAGCGAGACCAGCATCTCGGCGATGCCGATCTGCACTGGCTTAACCGGCTTTCCTGCAATCAAGGCAGAATACATAGCACGCGCGAAGCAGACGCCGTAGGCGGCGAGCCGCCAGTCCAGCATTCCAAAAGCGATCCATGCGACTGGCAGCATCGCCGCTCCGATGCCGACGGCGAGCCACCGACAGACTTTTGCGTCATCCCATCTCGCAATGAGTCCGCGTACGGACAAGACGGAGACGATCGGCCGGATAGCCAGAACGCCGGTCGCATTGGGAGCGACCACGCAGGCGGCTGGCACTGCCAACAATGCACCGAAGGCTTCGCGCAAGATCGACCGTTTCGGCGCCTTGGCATCGATAATGAGGAAGGCGCCCCCCATAGCGGCAAGGCATCCAAGCTGTATCCAACTCCGGGTAACCGCCATCAGGACGAGTCCCGCCGCCACCAATAGGCCACCTGCGAGAAGACTTGGCAAGGTACGAGGGTAGCTCTTTCGCTTGACCGCGTCCTTGAATCCGATCAGACCGGGGCGATAGCCGAGGAACGCCAGGAAGAACCCGATCGCACAGACACCCCGATCAACGCCACCAACGATCCACGAAATAAGCAGCGGCTCAACCACAAACGCCCAACTGCCATGTTCCTGTGGAAGGCTCTGCTTGAGCCAGATCTTGACGTCGAATTTGGGACTCACACCACATAGTGTAGACGTGCCTTCATTAATCTTTCACTTCGTCTTCCCACACTGTGAACATGGCGAGGCGTGAGAGATGAAGTTGTTGATCGTAGACGACGACCCTCAGATCGGGGCGGCTCTTCGTGCAGGGTTCGACGAAGTCGGGTTCTACAGCCAAATCTGCCGTGACGGGAATCGTGCATTGCACCTTGCGATGTCGACCCATTTCACCGCCATCGTTCTCGACCTCATGCTCCCTGGAATGAACGGAATCGAAGTGTGCCGACAGCTTCGAATGGCCCGGATTCAGGTGCCGATCTTGATGCTCACCGCTCGAGACGCGGTTCCAGATCGCGTCTCCGGCTTGGACGCGGGCGCCGACGACTATCTCTGCAAGCCGTTCGAATTCAGCGAACTCCTTGCGAGGATTCGGGCTCTCGTTAGAAGGGACAGTTCGGTCAAGCAAACGGTGCTCGACTTCGGCGATCTGCAGATCGACACGGCAAGACGCTTGGTGCGTTGGGCCGGTCAGCCGGTGGACTTAACCCCGAGAGAGTACTCCCTGCTCGAGGCGCTCGCGGCCCATGAAGGGCGAACCCTCACTCGCGATGCGATCGTCGATCGAATTTGGTTCAACGATGGGGTCGCCTCCAATATCGTCGACGTTTACGTGCGTAGCCTCCGCCGCAAAGTGGACCGCAACCCGGCCCACAAGCTGATCCATACCGTCTACGGAATCGGCTATGTGTTCGGGGAAAGGGGGGAAACAACCAGAGTGCTATGATTCGAACCCGCCTTACCTTTTGGAATGCCGTGGTTCTCACGCTGGTGTTGACGGCGTTTGGCTCCGGCTTATACGGGACGGAGCGGATCATCCGCTACGCTGCAATCGATGCCGACTTGCGCGCTCGCATCGACCCCATGCGCCAGATGTGGCGTGATGTAAGCACTCACCACTTGCCTCAGGCGCCGCCCAAATTCCAGTTGCCCGTCGATGTGACCGAGGACGACAAGTTCGCAAAGCACATCGCTATCGAACGCAAGATCAGCCACCCGATGCTGTTGTCCCTCAGCGGAAAGGACCTCGTCGACCCCAGCAGCCATCCGTGGGACCTTGAAGGTCTTCAGCGGGCGGTCAAGGGACGGGAAAGCCTCGATACGATCCTGATCGACGGCGTTAGGGCCCGAGTGCTCTCGGCGCCGATCCTGCATCGGCTTGCGATTGTCGCCGTCGCCCAAGTTGCCACTCCCCTCGACGCCGTCGACGAGGACTTGGCATTCCTTGGTCGGGGGCTCCTGCTGATGATGCCGGTTGCAATCGTAGTCACGTCATTTACGGGGGCTTGGCTCACCCATCGCGCGATGCAGCCGGTACGAGACATCGCTCGGGCGGCAGAGAAGATCGAGTCGACCAACCTGGCAGGTCGCTTGCCGATTGAGGGATCGGATGAATTCGCCGAACTCTCGAGAACGTTCAACGGCATGCTCGATCGGCTAGACGGCTCCTTCCGGAAGCTCGCCTCCGCATTCGAGGCGCAACGCCGGTTCACCGCCGACGCATCACACGAATTGAAGACGCCACTTACGGTGATCAAGGCTCGGGTGGGAGTCGCGCTCCACGGCGACCTGACCCTCGAAAAGGCCAAGAGTCACTTTGCGGCAATCGACGTAGCCTCCGACCGCATGACGGCTATCGTCCGAGACCTATTGCTGCTGGCTCGGTCCGATGACGGCAAGTTGACGCTTAGGCTCGGGCGCGTATCGGTTGTAGATTGTGCATTGGCTGCCATCGAATCGGTTCGCGAGACGAGCGAACGGGTGATTGACATCCAGATTCCCAGCCGCCTAACCATCTGGGGCGATGAGGAGTTGCTTCGCCGGGCCCTCGTAAACCTCGTCGGCAACGCATGCCGACATACAGCGCCTGACGAGAAGATCCTAGTCTCAGGAAGGAAGGAAGGCCATCAAGTGCTCATCCGAGTTCAAGACTTCGGCGAAGGGATTCCGCCGGACCATCTGCCGTTCGTGTTCGACCGGCTCTACCGAGTCGATTCCTCGCGCAACCGAGATTCGGGTGGCTCAGGACTGGGGCTCGCGATCGTCAAATCGATCGTCGAAGCGCATCAAGGGGCCGTCGCGATCGAGAGCCAGGTCGACCGCTATACCGCCGTGACCCTTACTCTCCCCAGAGTTGCCGCCGACCTTGGAGACTCTCGCAAAAGGAGCCGAACTGGTGATCATGTTGCGGAGTCCACGAACGGGTTCGCGGGACCGCGATAGGCGACCCGCCGCTGTTGCCACTTCTCATGTTTCTTTCACTTTGTCTTGCCAGACTGGATGGTGGAGAAGACACTACTTCGCTAAGCTTCCCGAAGCGGGGATCACGTGTCGATCCACTCCTCCGGGCCTTGTTGCCCGGGGGAGAACCGTGGTAGCGGAAGGCGCCATGGAAGGAGAACAGAAGATGAAGATGAGCGCAAAACACATCAAACCCGACCAACCCGTTGGCGGCAGAGGAGGCCGATTCGCACTCGTTTGTGCCCTATCGGTTTGCCTCTTTGGCGGAATTCCTCGAGCCGCATTGGCCCAGGAAGATATCTCGCAGAAGACCATCTCTTCACTCGACCTGGAGCAGGCGGACGTTCGAGAAGCCCTGCGCGTTCTGTTCAAGAACGTTAACGTCTCCTACTCCATCGCTCCTGAGGTGCAGGGCGCGGTCACCGTCAGCTTGAAGAACGCCACCTTCGAGACCGCGCTTCAGAATATCCTCCGCCAGGTGGACGGCACCTATCGCATCGAGGGCGGAGTCTACGAGATCGTAAGGCGAGTCGATTCGATCAGTCCGAACGCGAATACGCCCGATACCCCCATCAAGACAGACACCAAGATCATCCGTAGAATCAAGATTCGTTCCGCCGATCCTGAGTTCATTGCCATGATGATCGGACAGAAGGAAGGAAGTCAGAGCTACAACGTCGCTCCTGAGCGTAGCACGATCGTCAAAACCCAATCGTCCGGCGGTAGCGGCATGGGTAGCGGGTCGCGAGGCGGAGGAGGCATGAGCGGAGGAGGCTTGGGAGGAGGCAGCTTAGGTGGAGGGTCCGGCAGCGGCTTCGGAAGCGGTAGCGGCAGCTTCGGTAGCAGCGGTAGCGGATTCGGCGGCGGATTCGGCAGCGGAGGCTACGGCGGCTAGAATGAGTATTGGGGAGGCGGGCGAACTGCAGCCGTCCAAAGGTGGCTGACCGCAAGGTCGCCCGTCGCATTCCTAGGTCTCTTCCAATTGCGGCTATTCGCTGAGGGGTAGGCTCAGACATGCTCTCTGTTCTTGCCGCATTGACGCTGTCGACCGCCCAGACGCAACCGGTGTCTAACCCGTGGGAGAGTCAAGTCTTCTACCAGGTCTTCCCACGCAGCTTCCGAGATAGCAATGGCGACCGGATCGGGGACTTCAAAGGGATCGAAGAGGGTCTGCCTACGATCCAGAAACTCGGCGCGACCGTCATCCTGATCAATCCAATCCAAAAGTCACGGGTCTACCACGACTACTTCGCCGACGACTGGACCGATGTCGATCCGACGTTTGGCACACTCTCGGATTTCGATCACCTCCTCGCGGCGGCCCACAAGCTTCACATCCGAGTCGTTATCGACATGGAGCAGCAATACGTAGCAAGCAGGCACCCCTGGTACGTTGCCGCCGCCAAAGACCCGAACGCGCCCGAAGCGGAGTATCTCGCAAAGCCGTTTCATCCCAATCCGGACGCACTCTCGCCCTGGTACGACCATGCGAAGATCCAGTTGGCGTCAGTCAACTTGAACAACCCTCATGTGATTGAGGAGATCGGCAAGGTCTTTCGGTTTTGGTCGGCGCGTGGGGTCGACGGCTACCGGATCGATCACATGATGGACGATTTGGACTGGACAGGACAGAGCACCCACCTTTACGCACGGCTATGGAAGCCAGTCGAAGAAGATATCAAACTGCACTATCCCGGCACGTTCTTCGTCGGTGAACAATCGGATTGGGAGGCGTATCGAAGCTCAGTCGAGATGTTCGAAGGCACGCCGACCGACGCCTGCTATAACTTCCGGCTTCGCGACGCGCTACTGACTTTCAAAAAGGGGTTCATCGCCAAGAACCTCCAGGGCTATCGCTACTTCACCAACCCGGGCCGACTCCAGTTGTCGTTCCTAGAGAACCACGACATGAACCGGTTTGCGAGTGAGGAACTCGATCCGGTCCGGCAACGGTTGGCCGCTGCATTGATGATCTTCGCAAAGGGCGCGCCCATCTTATATTACGGCCAGGAGATCGGCATGAAGGGTGAACAAGGCCAATGGAACAGCGACGGAAACGACATTCCGGTTCGCTTGGCCTACCGCTGGAACCGAAAGCTGGACGCCGCGGGAACTGCGTTATGGTACAAGGACACTGGCCCCTGGTGGAGTCTGCGCTACTCGCGTGACGATGACGGCCGCAGTCTGGAGGAACAAGAAAACGATCCCAAGTCGCTCTTCAACTGGTACCGAAAGATGATCGCGATCCGGCAGTCGAGCCAGGCGCTGATGTCAGGCAGTCAGGAAGTTATCGACTCCCTGTCGGAAACCGTCTTGGCGTTTCGCCGCCAGGTCGACGGGCACGCCGTTCTTGTTCTTGCGAACATGAGCGACAAGGGCACGACGCTTACTAAGGCGGTATGGCAGAAGGGCGAAGACCTCGTGAGCGGCGAAACGGTCGAAGCAACGACCCGGCTCCGCTTCTCGCCCTGGCAAATCAGGGTTATCGACGAACGCAGCTAGGAACTATCTCGATCGGTTCGACTAGCAACCGCGCTCGGGTCTTGATCCATCTAGGGCGTCTGCTCGTCACCTTTCGTTTCTGGCTCGTCCAATCCCGTCTTGTACCGATTAGCGTGCCGTCCCTCGTCGAAGATCTTGGATGTGTCGACTCCCTCGGCAAAGACTGCGGCGAATTTTCGTGCCTTGGCGGCGAGACGGGGATTAGGCGACTTACGAGCGATCTTCATGAGCCGCACGGCCTCGTTATTCAGATTCGTCTGTTCGCTCTGCCATCGCCAGTACTCGTTGAACCGGCTTAGTCGTGCGGCGGCGCAGGCGCCCAGATATGCGGCACGGTACCGGATTGGAGGGTGCCTATACTCCGCCACGATCTTCCGGCAAAGCAAGAGGCTCTGAGCCAAGCACTCATGCTCCCAATGGTGCGTCCATACGGCATCGTCGTCTTTCGGTGTCGAGATACCTGCATTCCACTGGTAAGCGAACATAATGGCACGTAGGCCTTTCCACAACCAACCGTTGTAAAGCATCAGGTTTCGATGGCCGTAGTAATAGTCCGCCATCGCAAAGGTCGCCGAAGCCTTTGCGCCGCCCGAGCTTGCCGACTGTATTCGACCATCCAGTTTGGCGAGGTCGCGGACCGAGACGAGCGGATCTTGCTGGCCCACTTCGTCGAACTGGTACGGCTCGGCGGTCTTGCGGTACGAATCCCGCTGGTGTTGGGGCACCTTCGCCAACGTTTTCTCGGCGAGCGACCACTGGTGCTTGCGCAGATATCGAAGCCCTAAACTATAGACGATGCCTACTCGGTCAGCCAAGTGCTTGTGCGACGTCAAGTACTCGACGATCTCGCTCGGCTTCATCCTCACGTCGAGCAGGTAGGCGACGTCGTAGTCATATTTGAGGGCACGATAGGCGTCCAACGCCTCTCCCAATCGTCCCAAGTGCTCGTAAAGCAGCGCAAGGTTCTCCCGGGCGCCCCCAACGAGATAGCTGCTTCCATACCTGCGCACGATTCGAACGAAGTGGAGGATCGCCTCGTTCGGCCGGCCATAGCGCCGGGCAACTGCTCCGAGCACGAATTCGGCGCGTGCCGCATCGTCGTTGGACGGTCGGGAATCCAGTGCCTGCCGGGCATAGCGAGCGGCCAATTGGAGGCTACGGAGTCGGTATGCCGCTTCGGCTGCTCTTGCCAAGAACCGCGCCCGGTAGGGCGAGCCAAGCACCGCCTCGTCATTTCGCTCTGCCAGGTCAAGGAGCCCAGTCAGCTTCGTCGTGTTGTCGAGACGATAGTCCAGGTAGAACGGGAGCAGCTTGGGATCGCCCTTCAAGAGCCTCCAAAACGCCTTTCCGTCCGCCGATGAAAAGGAGGCAAAACAGTCGGCCAAGGCGGTGATCGAGTCGAACCGAAGTTTCCTTTCCTCGGTAAGCCCGTACCGAAGAACATAGGCGGCTGCCACTCGCGCCCTACGATGGAGCTGTTCTTCGCACAAAATGATCGAATCGAGGGGTCCCTCGGCTCCGGCCGCCGGGGTCGACATAGCGAACTGCTTGCGGTAATCCAGGAGAGCCGGTAGGTACTTCCCATGCAGAAAGAGCACGCGCGCTTTCCAACCCAAGGCATCGAACGTGAATCGCGATTTCGGATAGACCGCCAGGAGCCGGTCCAGCGCTGAACCGGCCGTCGCATAGTCGGCTGAATTCGGCTTGGCGCCCTCACAAAGGAGCAGTCGCGGAACCGTGATGAGCGACGGCTCGGCCAGTGGCGAATGCGGATACTCATCGGCGATTTGCCGGAAGGCCGCCGCGCCCTGGCGAGGAACCTTTATTCTAAGCGCCTTCGCATATTGGGCGAAGGGAGCCAACTTGGAGTCGAGTTCCCACCGCTCAGGCAGGAGGCCAATGGGCTTGTTCAGTCTCGTTGCACGGAGCAAGGTCGAAGCAAGGCGAAGGTTGGGTTGTCTCACGAGGATCCGAAGCAAATCGATGCGTCGGCGGACCGGGCCTGGCTCGCCAACGCCATATTTTTGGCAGCGAATCCATATCGCCAAGGCAGTCACGTAGTCCCGATGAGTCTCCGCGTCGATCGCTTGCCCGAATAGGCGGTGCGTTCTGTTCTCTTCATGCCGACGGGCCAGATCCTCGTCCCCGGGAAAGCGACCATAGTATTCGGTCCCCGGACGCCAACCAATACCGAAACCGGGCAACTCGGCGTAGTTCATCGCGTATCGAGTGGGCGGCGCGCCAAAGTCGACTCGAACCCCCTTGAAATGCACGGACTCCTCGTACGCTGACATGCAAGCCAACGCAAGCGCTCCAATGATCGTCGTAAGTCCTCCGATCAGGCATCTCAGTCTCAAATTCACTTCCCCACCACCTTGGATGCGTGCTGACTCCCAAGGTCGCGCGATCCCTGGACATGATCCTTGCCGTTCGGACAATCGACGACCCACGACATCTTGACCGGACTCGGTCCGTCAGCTCCAACTTCGATGGCGCCTGCCCTCAGCTTAGCTCCGGGGAGCATCTGATTCCGCTCGAAGAGCACCGCGTTGGCATGGGCAGGGGCGCACGGCTGAAAGCTCCGATCCGGCGTCAAGACCCCGGTCTGAGCCCGATCGAAGTCGCCCGGCTCAACCCCCTCCAAGCCGATCCCGTCGAATGCAACCACCACCGATACCGCCCCGGGAGCCGCCATCGTCGGGGCCGTACCCGTTGATTTCACGGTCAAAGTGTAATCGCATGGGACCTTCTTTGCCGATCGACCCGTCCCGATGAGCGACCAAGGCACCGACCGTCGGGCGAGGCTTGGGTCGATCTCCACCGACGTGGGCTTGCCGGCAAAGCTCTGGGCCATCGTCTCCAAAGGCAGGTTCAGTTCGTCGGCTGCTTCCGGAAAGCGATACAAAATGACGCCCTGGCAGTTTGAGGAAGCACTTTCACGCACGATCTTGAGTTCGCGCGCCAGCATTTCGGCGGTCGGCAGGACGTAGGCGATTCGGAATCCCAGACCACGCCCGTTGATGTCGGGGTGGACCGCTTTGACAACCAGAAGATTCTCGCCGATCCCCTCGTTCGGTCCTGCCCGTTTCCCGTTCGCCGCCATTGGGTAAGTAACTTCGAACTGCAGCGAAGGGTGGCGAAGGGCATCTTCGGGCTGCATGCCGTGATACATTGCCACAAGCTGACCGCCGCGGTTGAAGAGCAAGGCGTGACCGTAGGTCGCGATGCCGACGAAGTAGGGTCGTCCGGCCGACTCGGCACGCGCCATCCCGTTAGCGAGGTTCTCAGCGTCGGCTGCCGGTTGCATCGTGTCGATCGTACGACCGATCCGGCCCTCATAAAATTGAGGGGCCACGAAATCGCAGGCATCGGCGAGTTCTTGATAGTGCCCCGAATTGAGCCAGGTCTGGAGGGCGGTTGCCGAGAAAGAGTCGTGGGCGCCAAGCGCCCCGTCTACCTCCAATCGACTCCGAATATCGCGAATCAACGACGCGTATTTGGGGAGAAGCCGGGTCGGACAGTCGACGTCCATTTGAATTCCGGTGACCCGAATCCCCTTCGACTTCGCCGAACTTCGAAAGCGGGCGATCGCCGGTGCGATATCGGCGGCCATGCTTGCATTCGCGAACTTCTCAAAGTGCGAGCGCAGACCGGTATCGAAGTTGAAAGTCAGAACCACCGGCATGCCGTGCGCATCCGATTTCCACGACTGTGGGATCATCGTCTTCACGTGGACGCCGTCCGTGGTGAAGGTTGCGGTTCGCACGTAGATGGTCGACACGCCGATCTTCTTCAGCCAGCCGAGTTCCTCATTGGTGACCTGAAAGGGCGTGTGCCAGTACCAGATACCCACTTTCATCGGGGGCGGAGGACCATGCCTCAAGGTACGTAAAGCGAACCACGTCACCAGCATGATGGCGACAACGATAATCAAACCTGTTCGCGCACGCGATCTCAAAGTGAACACCGAAGTCAGCGGAAGTGGACCGCGTTCTTACCCCTGGCTCGCACCTGTCGAGTCAACGATTACAGGTGCGCTCGAGGTCGCCGCAAGGCACGGTTCCAGGCATCATCATATACCGCTTTTGGTCCCTCGTGGTGAGGAATTTAACATCGCTAAGTGAGAGGCGGGTGGGCTAGTGGCCCAGCTTGGGTTTCACAGCTTTCTTTGAGATGAGCCGATCCTTCCAGTCTGGCGCGAGCTTCTCTCCGTACGCCTCAGCAAGCTGCTTGGCGTAGGTCTCCAGCGGGGTCAGGCCATACTTTTTGCGCTCGATATCGACGGTGCGCGGATCCTCGACCGGGTCGATGAACATCACGCCGTTCTCGTCCTTGCCCTGGGTGCCGAAATGCTGTAATTTGCCGTCGCCAACCTGTACCCGGTCGAAAAGGTAGGCATAGTACTTCCCTTCGATCACGTGGCTCCGCGCAAGCGGCTCAATCAACGCCAGGCATTGCTTTTGGAACGGATGGTCGGCATCTGCATGCTGGACAAGAAGCCAGGCGTTGCCGCATGCCTCCTCGCCCACCATTGCCGGAGTCGGCCAACCGAAGCGAGCGACGACCCACTTCATCCGCTCGGTGTCCTTTTTGTCGATGTCCCGCATTGCGTTGAGGGTTGTCATCGAGAACTTCTTCCCTCCGCCCGATTCCTCGATCAGTTTCGTCCGAATTTCCTGGTCCACTTTCGCCATCGAATTGATCTCCGATGCCAGATACGGAAATTGGGGCGAGGCGCTTGTCGACGCCTGAAGGAATGCAAGGGCGAGAGCGAGCATTGCCGTGTACTTTATCTGATCGAACCCGTGCTAGAAGTTCCGCTCTCGATACGCTAAGATGGATGCTTCATGAGACACCCGTACCTGCTGCGATCTCGCTTGAGTCTGAATACCATCCGGGTCGCAATCTTGTGCTTTGGTTCGATAGGAGTTGTCGGCGCCCAGACTATCGATGCGGCGCATTTGGCCGGATTGAAGTGGCGCAACATCGGCCCTTTTCGAGGGGGAAGGGTCTCGGCCGTAACCGGGGTCATCAATCAGCCGGATACGTTCTACATCGGGCTGCCTGAAGGCGGCATCTGGAAGACCACGAGTGCCGGCCAGGTATGGGACCCGATCTTTGACGCCGTCAAAGACACGGCCACGATCGGCTCGATTCAGGTCGCCCAGTCGAATCCAAACGTCGTCTACGCGGGAACCGGTGAGATCAGCGGCGGTGGCCAAGGGACGGGAATGTACCGATCGGTTGACGCAGGAAAGACTTGGAGTCACATCGGCCTGACAAACAGCAAACTGGTGCCTTCCGTGTTCGTGGATCCCCACAACGATAGAGTTGTCTTGGCCGCCGCCCTTGGAGGCGCCGTCGATAGCGAAAAGGGTGTTTACCGAACCACCGACGGCGGGGACCACTGGACGCGCGTCTTGTTTATCGACGACAGAACTGGCATCCAACACCTCGCATGGGCATTCGACCAGCCCAGCGTTATCTTCGCAAGTCCATGGAAGCGGTTTCGTGGGCAGGGCTCGGTGGTCGACTCTTCGATATCGAGCGGTCCCGAGATCTACAGGTCGACGGACGAAGGCGTAACGTGGAAGAAGATCAAGGCGACGGGATTGCCGAAGAGCGGTGGCCGCGTTACTGTCGCGGTGGCAGCAGGCACCCATGCTCAACGTCTATTTCTGATCGGAACATTCGGCCTCTACCGCTCGGACGACGGCGGTACGTCCTGGCGGCAGATGGCGGCCGGCGACTCACGAATCGCAAACGGGCAGGGAGACTATTCGTCGGGCGTCTATGTGGACCCCCAAAATCCCGACATCGTCTACACGCTGGCAACGTGCGTGTATCGGTCTCTCGACGGCGGCGAGACGTTTCAGGGATTCAAGGGGGCGCCCGGCGGAGACGATCCCCATCAGTTGTGGATCAATCCGAGCGACAGTAACCACATCATCCTAGGTGGCGATCAGGGCGCAACCGTGAGCCTCGACAAAGGCAAGACATGGGGATCTTGGTATAACCAGGCCACCGGTCAGGTCTATCACGTCAGCACCGACAACCGATTCCCGTATTGGGTCTATGCCACCCAACAGGACAGTGGATGCATCGGGACCAGCAGCCGAGGCAACCTCGGAGCAATCACCGCATTCGACTGGCTTCCTCATCCAGGCAACGAAGGGGGCTATATCGTGGTCGACCCTCTCAATCCGGCAATCAGCTATGCAGTGGGTCCGGTTGGCGGCATCATCAGGGTGACCTATCCAAGCGGCCAGTGGGTTCAGGTCGAGCCGAACATGAATCCGGGCTCCGACCTGCGCGGATGGTCGGGCCAGCTAACCTTCAACCCGTCGAACCCGCACGAGCTCCTGATGGCATTCCAGTACATCCTGTCCACAACCGACGGAGGGTCGCATTGGAATAAGATCAGCCCCGATCTGACAGTCGCTCCCTACACTCGGGCTCCATCGGAAAAGGAACGGGACAAGGGAGCCGCCATCGTCACTTTCTCGGCGTCCGCTCTCTCGCCAAATATCCTGTGGGCCGGGACAAGCAACGGGCTTATCCGGCTCACGAAAGACCATGGCAAAACCTGGCTAGACGTGAGTCTGCCGCGCCAGCCCGGACAGAAGGAAATGATGGTCTCCCATATCGAGGCATCGAGCGTCGATACGGGTGGTGCTTACGCCGTCGTCACGATCACTACCGGCGCCGGGAGTTCCAGCCATCTGTTTCGCACTCATAACTTCGGCCTTGCCTGGACCGAGACCGCCAAGGGGTTGCTCAAGCAGAACGCCGATGCACCCGAGTTCCTCTCGCTTGTGCGTTCCGATCCTGGAAGACCAGGGCTGCTTTTTGCTTTGTCCTGGCGCCATGTCTTCGTGTCGTTCGACGACGGCGATAGCTGGCAACCACTAACCTTGAACCTGCCGACGACCGCGTACTCGGATCTGGTCATCCATGGAAACGACTTGGTGCTCGGCACGTTCGGGCGTGGCATGTGGATTCTCGACGACTATGCGCCTTTGCGCCAGATCTCAAAGGCTACGGTTTCTGAATCGGCTCACTTGTATCGGCCATCCATCGCCTTTCGGTTGCGCCGCAATGTCAACGACGACACCCCGCTTCCACCCGAGATGCCCCACGCGGAGAACCCGCCCCTTGGCGCCGTGATTTACTATTCACTGACCGCAAAGCCGGTCGGCGACGTCAAGGTGGAGATCGTCGACAGTGGCGGACGTGTCGTTCGACACTTTACGAGCGCTCCAATCGAGCCGTATGACGATCCCGCCCCGCCGGTCGCGACGTACTGGCCGGAGGTGCGCCAACCGATACCGGCGAACGTGGGACTGAACCGGATTAACTGGAACATTCGCTATGACACGCCGCATGCGTTCACTCACGATGTCGGAGACGTGATGGGAGCGATCCCGGGCGATACCCCTGAAGCGATCGAAGGTCCGCTTGCCCTGCCCGGCAATTACACGGTTCGCCTGATCGTGGATGGCAAGTCCGTAACGCAGCCACTGATCGTTCGAAACGATCCTCGCTCACTGGCCACTGAGCGTGATATGGTGCTCGAAAATCGATACCGGATGGATCTCGTTGCCGGGATCGAGGAGGCTTGGGCCGGCTACCATCAGATTGAGAGAGTACGATCTTCCGTTTCTTCGGTAATTGCCTCCAAGCCCCCTGACGACGTCCTCAAGGCAGCCAATTCGTTCGAAGGCGAGTTGACAAAGGTCGCCGGCACTGTAAGCCATATTCGCCGCTTCTACGGACCACCCGACCCGTCGAATTTTGCCGGCCTCAACGGTTACCTGCTTGCAAGACTCGACTCGTTCGACTATGGCGACGTCGCGCCGACCGAACCGATGCTGGAGACTTACGCGGCCGATTGGTCGAAACTTAAGGCCGTTTCGGATCGGTGGCGCGCCTTGCTGGCGAAGGACTTGCTCGCGCTCAACGCCTTGCTCCAAAAGCACGGCTTGAAGCCGGTCGAAGTGACCGGTCCGAAGCTCATCGACCCTGCCGCACCGAACAACCGATATCTGGAAAAGCCGAAACCGAATGCCCACGCAGTTTCGATTGCCGCAACAACACAGGCGAACTCGTGAAAGAGAGATCCGCATGTTCTGAGTAATCGAACACTAGGAGCTGATACTTAGCGAAACTCTGGGCCCGTGTCGACACGTTGCGTTGCGAGCAGCAGATCGAGTAGGCGATTTGAAGCCTTGGGTGCAAGCCCAACGTGCGGCGTTGCTGTACGCGAACGGGCCCACGGCACGTGCCGTTACTGCGGGGCCACCGAATCCGCTCCGAGTCTGACATCATAGAGGATGTGACAGACGAACGGCGCATTCTGTTGGAGTTGATCGACGAGTACCCTACCAACCGGAAGAGCCTTGACCTCACCATCCACGCCCATCCTGCAAAGACGGCGGCGTACCCGAACCAAGTACCCGAGAAGGTGTTGGGCCAGTTTCGCGAACAGTCCTGCTTGAAGCTGGCGACCATCGACCACGAAATCATCGCTCAATGCCACGGCTCACGATTGCCCATCCCCGCATTTATGGAGGCGGCGCCGCGTATACAGCTTGCCTTCGATTCCGCCGACGGTCTCAAGGCCGCAGTTGTTACGACGGGTGGGTTGGCTCCCGGACTGAATGCGGTCGTTCACGCGATCGTCTACCGGCACATGAGAACCTATCACCGCCTTATGGGCCCAAACGGCGTCGTATGGGGCTATCTCAATGGAATCGACGGGCTCAAGTCGGGCGAGCGGATCGAGTTGGACAGCGATAAGACCGCGAAGTGGCTCGAAAGTGGCGGCTCCGAACTTGGGGCGGGTCGCGGCGCAAAGGACGCGCTAACCCGAGCAGAGGAAGTGGAGTTGGTTTTGACCCGATTACAGAATTCGTTGATTGACATTCTGTACGTGGTCGGTGGAGACGGGTCGCTTAACTTCGCGCATCAGCTTGCCATTCATCCGCAGAACAAGCGCTTGATCGTTGTGGGTATCCCCAAGACGATGGATAACGACGTGTTGTGGGTATCTCAATCGTTCGGTTTCGAGTCTGCGGTTCAGCAGGCGACGAATATTATCAACTCGATTCACTGTGAAGCCGAGTCGACGCGGCGCACTTGCTTCATCGAATTCTTTGGTGCATCGTCCGGGTTCGTTGCCGCCAACGCCGCGTTCGCAAACGGCCACGTCGATCTCGTTATGATCCCCGAGGCATTTCAAGGACGGTCCAAGGAAGAGTGCCTCGCCATTTTGCACGAGTACCGCGAGTTCCTGTTCCGTGAGGTGCAGCGAAAGGTCGACTCCAAGAAGCCGCACCTGATCATTGTTGCGGCCGAGGGGGTTGGGGCAGTTCTAGGAAAGGCGGGAGTCAAGCTGCATCCTCGCATACCTATCACCAAGCAGAACTTCCGGCTTGAGTTCCTCAAGTTCATCGAGGACATCCCAAATGTCGGCCAGCACTTCGAGTTCCAGCCTCGGTACCTGATCCGGTCGATGCCAGCCAATTCGCACGACAATGTGTATTGCCAGCGCTTGGGCGCGCTCGCCGTCGACAATGCGTTGGCCGGCTACACCGACTTCATGATCTCACAGTGGCTGACCGAATACGTGATGGTGCCGTTGTCCTTGGTCACTCGCGGCATCAAACAAGTCGACCCGAAGGACACGTTCTGGAGACAGGCTGAAGAAAGCACCGGACAACCTCACGTGGAGTAGCTTCCGTGTTTGGGTCGGAGGCAATCGCTCGGCTAGAATGCTCTATGGCCGACCTCGAAGACATCAGACGGATCGCGTCTCAACTGCCGGGAGCCGAACAGTCGACGGAAGGGTTCGGTTTCTCCGTCCTGGTCAAAGGCAAGCATAAGGGTTTCCTGTGGCCATGGATGGAGCGAATCCACCCCAAAAAGCCGAAGGTGCCCAATCTGGACGTCATTGCATTTCTAGTACCCGACCTGGAGACCAAGGACGAGCTTTTGGCGTCGAACACGGTCGCGTACCTCACCGAACCTCACTACAACGGCTTCCCCGCCATCCTCGTCCACATCGATAGAGTTGACCTCCACGAACTGGAGTTCCTGATCGTGCAAGCCTGGAGATGCAAGGCCCCAACCCACGGGGCACGGGACAGTCGGACAGTGGACAGAAATGGTGATTGACCGCATGCCACCGGCTGGGTCCCGCCAGTAGCCCCCGTAGTCGCTGCCTCCGTGGCAGCGCAGGGAAGAGCCTATGGCTCGATAGTCCGGATAGGCACGGCACTTCTCACGCACTGGATAACCGACAGGTCCGCAATCCCCCATCCCGTCGCCTATCCGCCTGTCCCGTGTCCCGCGAGTATGTTGCGCTGCCACGGAGGCAGCGGCTACGGGGGCTGCAGACGAGGCAAAGCGAGCGGCGTGAAGGTCTTCGTTAGTTCTGTCCCCTGGTATAGAATGGTACTCATTCCATCGTGGCAACTCAGGTATTTCGAATGGTAGGCATTTTGTGGTTCATGGCGAGAGCAGCGATTGGCTTTGCTACGGCGGGATCGGACATGCCAACCGTTCCGTATCTGGGCCGGGAGGAACCGTACTTCTTTGGCAACGGTTTGGCGGGTGCTGGAGGAACGACGAACGGAACATGGGACTTCCTTATCGGCCCGGACTACACTTCGCCCAACTACATCTCGCAGGAAACGCTCAGTCTGGTAGTCGACGGTAAACCGGTCGACCTCACCTTTCAGATGCACCGCGTTCGTGGGGCGGGGGTCTTCACCGGAATCCAGCGGATTGGCGATCTCAAGGTCTCGGTCACGGACTTTTCTATGCCCGAAGCCCCGTGGATTGCACGCTTGGTCGCCTGCACGAATCAGTCGAAGACGATCTCCGCCAATATCGTCGTCCAGGCGGAGGTGACCCCCGATGCGGCAACCGGGCAGATCGATCATGAGAGCGCCCTCACCCTATCTGCTATGGAAGGAGTGTTTTGCTTCGGCGGAGAGACGAAGAACTGGGCCGACCGCTATGCGCAGATTTCGTTCTCCGAGCCCTGCTCAGTGGAGCAAGTCGGAAAGCGATTCCGACTGAGAACGCGCGACCATCGGCTTGCTCCACTAGGCACGTTTGAAACCGGGCTATTCCACTGGCTGCATTACACTGAGGGCCGGTCGGCGGCGTTTTATACCGCTCGCATCCGAAACCAAAGACCGAAGATCGAACTGGACGCCAGTCTCGAAGCATGGCGGAAATGGATGCGCCTCAGTGAGAAGTCGCTCAACCGCGTGATCGATCCGGTTGAACGGGATGCGGTCGAAGGAAGCCTCATCGCCTGCAAGATGCAGCAGAATCGCGATGGCGGCACGATCGCAGGAACTCGGCGGTATGCCAACTCCTACGTGCGGGACACTCACGGCGCGGTCCGATTGTTCCTCGCGACCGGCCACACCGCCGAGGTCTACCAGGCGATCGAGACGATCCACCACAAGTGGTCGATTGCCGGGTTCATCCCGAACTACTGGTCGATGGGCTCCGACTCCTTTATTGGGCATTCGTTTGCAAACGAAAGCTCGGAGATAACAGGCTACTACGCGTTGATGATTCGGGGCTACTTGGCGGCGACCCATGACATGGACATCCTCCTCTGGGCCGGTCCGTCCCTGAAGTTCGCCATCGACTCCCAATTGAGGGCCCTTGAAGCGAACCAGTGGCGGATCGGCTTCAACGGCGACGAGACTGAACAGTACTGCGTGAAGAAGGACGGAACCGAATATGGCGGCTTCCCAGCGTTTCCCCAGTGGCACAACGACGCATGGTCCTTCCCTTCTTCCGCCATCGCGGTCGCCTCGGCTCAGTTCTATGCAGACTTGCTCAAATCGCAGCATCGGGACCGCGAGGCGGCCGAATACGAGGCCAAGCTCAAGGCACTCAGGGACTCGATAGATGCGACATTCTGGAAGGCTGACGTTGCTCCCGCCCACCACGTATGGGCCCGCTATCGGGATGGAACATGGCCGAGTGTGGCAGTGCCAAACTACGACCTGATCCCTCTCTGGGTCGGCGCCAAACTCAATTGGGATCGACAAAAGGGCGACGCGTTGGCCACGAAAGGTCTTGTGATTCCGTCGACGGGGTTCTTACCCACCGCCCCGCCCGATGTCATGGGCTTCTGCGGACATAACCTCGGATACCTGCTTTACGACTTGTCGGTCCTGCACGATCCGAAGGCAAAAGAGGTACTCAAGACGATCGCTACCTCGGGCGAACTAGGCTGCTGGGGAACCGTCTCCGAGTTCTACGGACCGAACGGCACTCCCAACGGCCACAACTTCCGGGTCTTCGAGAGCGGAATCACTGCCGAAGCGATCCTCGAATTCTATTCTCGCCGATAGGACAAGGTCCATCAATCAGCCATGCAGAATTGCAGGTTGCGCCCATCTTGACAGCCTCCAGAGACCCTCTCCCCTCTTTCGTGTACATTTCATGCATGGCGACGAAGACGATATCAGACTCCGCAATGGCAGAAGCGCTTCGCATTAGGTGCTCGGATACAGGTAAACCGCCGCGTAGAGGATCGTCTTCATGAATCGAAGGGCATTTATCGGATCGGTAGCTTCGGGGCTTGCGGCGGCCGGTTCGAGCGGAGGAGTTGCATCGGTGTTGGAACTTGGCTTGTCGTCAGTGGCTACCGGATCGGACGAGAGGAAGTCCCGCCCGAACATCCTCTTCATCATTGCGGACGATCTGATGTTCCGCACTATTCGCGCCCTCAACAACCACGAGATCCACACTCCGAACCTAGATCGGCTAGCTCAGCGGGGGTGCGCTTTCACTCATTGCTTCCATCAAGGCTCCTGGTCCGGCGCAGTGTGCATCCCTAGCCGTACGATGCTGAACAGCGGGCTCTCCGCGTTTCACGCCGAACATGGGATCGAGCGCGTTCGCCTTTGGGGTCAGACCTTTGGCGCGGCCGGCTACCGGACCGCGATATGCGGGAAATGGCACCTCGACCCGGTCGAGCTTGGTCGAAGCTTCCGGGAGAACGTTATCGTCGCTCCCGGCTTCCTGGAATCGACACCCGAAAACGGCGATGCCTATCACCGACCGCATGCCGGCGACACCTGGGACCCTTCCGATCTCGAGCAAAAGGGCCACTGGATTCATACGAATCTTTGGCTTGACGAGTCGCCGGACCGCGTGGAGCATTCGAGCGAGCTCTATGCGAACCAGGCGATCCGATACCTGACCCATGTGGCGCCAAGTCGCAAGCAGCCGTTCTTTCTGTACATCGGCTTCAACGCCCCCCACGATCCCCGTCAGGCGCCAAAGGAGTTTCTGGACCTCTATCCCGAGGACAAGATCGAGATACCTCCCAACTACCTGCCCAGCCACCCATTCGACCAAGGCGACGCCAAGGTGCGAGACGAGGTCTTGGCGCCCTTTCCTCGAACCGAGGAGGCGGTGCGCCTTCATCGACGGGAGTACTACGCGATCATCAGCCACTTGGACCACGAGATCGGGCGCATTCTCGATGCGCTCGAACATACCGGCCAAGCCGCCAACACCTACGTGATTCTGACCGCCGACCACGGATTGGCGGTAGGTGAGCACGGGCTCTTTGGGAAGCAGAACCTTTACGACTGCAGCGTCAGAATGCCCCTTCTGATCTCGGGTCCTGGCGTACCCGCCGGCAGGCGAGTCGACGAACTCGTGTATCAGCACAGTATGTATGCCACAACCTGCGAACTGGCGGGGATTCCGGCGCCGTCGACCGTCGAGTTCCCAAGTCTTGTGCCACTACTTCGCGGAGATGCCCCACCTGAGCACGATGCCGTCTTTTGCTACTACCTGAACTATCAGCGCAGCGTTCGGACGAAGACGCACAAGCTGATCGTCTATCCGAAAGCTAGACGAATGCAGCTTTTCGACGTGGAGCACGACCCGTGGGAGATCCATGACCTCAGTCAGGACCCAGCCTCAGCCCCGATCAAGTCGGTCCTGGTCGACCGGCTCCGCCGATTCCAAAAGGAGCTAGACGATCCTCTCGACATCGAGTCGCTCCTGTCAGAAGCCTGATCCCGTTGCGGTCATCCGATCGCTCCACTCGAATCCCCCATTGTTGTCCAGGGGTCGAGCGCGAGACTCGGAGGGCCGATCTCCCAATTCCGAAGGGATTCGCAATGTGGCCCATGGTTGTCTCAAAGGCAACGATGGGCTACGGTACGGAATGGGATTGGGGTGGTCGCCCGGTCCACGTTCCTGTGGATTTCCTACGGAATCGCTCGGCGCGAATGCGGACAAGCCGGCCAAGGCCCCGGATCCGGGGGTTGTGGGATCGCTTATGCGCCTACTTCTGGTCGCAGGCGACGCCGCCGTGACCCAAAGGAAAACGCCGTTCTACCGCTCAGTCGCCGCGCCGGCGAGGGCGACGATCGTCAGGCTTAGGACGACCACGACAATCAGAGCCTCGCGGAGAGAGGACGACTTCGCGATGAAGCCGATGGCGGACGGTCCGACGAGGAACGCGATGTAGGCCATCGTTGCGATCGAACCGATCGCATGGTCCGGATTGTCGCCCCCCATCCGGCCTCCCACACTGAAGGCGATGGGGGCGACCGTCGCCATACCGAGACCGACGGTGGCGAACCCGAGGATGGTCAGCCACGGAATGCCGAACCAGAGCGCCGACCCCAATCCGACAGCGGTGATCAAGCCGGACACGCGCAAGGTCGCCGTCGGGCCGAACCGGCGCAGCACGCTATCTCCTCCGAACCGAGTCGTGGTCATCGCCAGTGAGAACGCGAAGTACCCGAGCGTCGATGCTGCGTCTGATTGATGAAGCACCTTTCGAAGGTAGATCGCACTCCAGTCTCCCATCGCCCCCTCGGACAGGAACGCCGAAAACGCGATGATCCCGATCAACAGGACCGCTCGCTCCGGGAGAACAAAAGCGGGAGTGAGTTTGTCCTTCGGCGGTATGGCGACCTGCATCGACGGAAGGATCCAGAGCATCGTTCCGGCAAGTAAGACCGAGGCCCCGACAAAGTGCTCCGGGACCGAGATTCCCATCTTGACGAGCGCCCAGCCGACGCCTGCCCAAACCAGGCCGCCCAGGCTGAACATGCCGTGAAGCGAGGACATGATCGGACGGCCGATTTGCTTCTCGACTGCAACTCCATTCGTGTTCATCGCGACATCCATCACGCCGGACAGCGCCCCGTAGCAGAGAAAGACCCCGAAAAGAACCCAGAGATTCCACGCGATGCTCAGTCCCGCCAAGCAAACGCAGCACCCGACGCCCGCCCAAACCGTCACCTTGTGGCTGCCGTTTCGTGCGCAAATGCCACCGGCAACGGCAACTCCCGCCAAAGCGCCCACCGCACAGGACATGAGCGCCAGGCCGACCTGCGCTTCGTCCATCCCAAGACTGCGCTGAATATCCGGAATCCGGCATGCAATGCAAGCAAAGCAGCCGCCTAAAACGAAAAACGCGAGCGAGACAGCTGCGCGAGCCGTCATACGAGGTCTCGTCCGGCTATCGCGGAATCGGGAAGGAGCAAGTTTAGGAGTGAAGCAAAGGGATAACCGGTGAGTTTAGCAGGGGCCCCAAGCATCGCCCAAAGTCTACCTATCGGTCCTGATTAACCCCACTAAGGAATCGGTCGATGGCGGGCCCGATTCGCGACATCTCGGCGCCGGGAGACGAGTGGCCCGGGTTGCCAGTGAGAACGATCGTCTCACAACCCAGGGTCTTCGCGAAAGCCAGTGCGGGGGCCGGATTGACGCAGTGATCTTGGCTTGCCGAAATCACCAGAACCTTCGCTCGGACGGCCGCAGCGGCCTTTGCCTCGCTTCCTCCGTACGCACTGAAGATGTCTTGAGTCAGAAGCGCGCTCATCCCCGTCGCCATGTCAAATGGGTCCCAGGCAAGCAGTGCCTTCTCGAAACCGAGCAGGCTATCGACCGCCCCGGCCCTCCTTGTGTGCTCGACGTAATAGGAGGGCGTGTTGAGCGCCAACCAGAAGAAGTCGGCATAGGAGCGGATAAGGGCCGCGCGGGCCGATCGGTTCTTGATCGCGGCGTCGATCGTCTTGAGTGCCGAACCGTAGAACATCAGGTCATACGATGTCGGAAGGGGTGAGCCGACGATCGGTACCGCCCGGTCCATGAACGTCGGGTAGGCGGTGATCCACTGGAAGGTCTGAAATCCCCCCATCGATATCCCAAGCACGGCGCGGAGATGATGGATCCCCATGCGAAGGAGCATTGCGTGCTGGCTCTCCACCATATCCCGAATCGTGACCGTCGGGAACTTGGCGCCGTGCTGTTTGCGGCTGTTTGAGGGAGACGTGGAGACTCCGTTGGTCAGGGCGTCCACCGCGATGACGTAGTACTTGCCGCTGTCGACCAAGCCGCCCGATTTGAACGAGCCTTGAAGGTCCTGGGTTGTGCCCAAATACCACGTCGGTACAAGCACCGCGTTGTCCTTCTGGACGTCGAGTTTGCCGTAGATCCGGTAACCGATCCGGCAATCCCGAAGGACGGCCCCGGATCGAAGCTTTAGGTCGCCAATATCGGCGAACCGCTGCTCCCCATCCGCCATCGCCCAAGCCGCAACTGCGACCAATCCCACCGAAACGACTGATCGTAAGGTACCCATCATCCCCGACGTTACCGCATCGACAATCCTCACGGGACACGGGGCAGGCGGTTTTGGGACAGATCGGCGGCGGGAGTGGCCCACCGCATTGGATCTAGTTCGGAACGCGGCGCGGCTGGTTCAGCTCCTCCAAACGTTTGTCGGCATTGAGCGAGTTAAGGCCGGATGCGGACAGGCCGATAGTTTTCGACAGCCAACTCCTTTCCATCGTCTCGTCTTGAGTTGACCGATAGTAATCTGCACGCGCCTTGGCCTTCTTGATCTCCCAGCGGAAGGGATCGCCGAAAATGCTAGGCTCGATGCGCACCGCGTAATCGGGAACGCTCTGGACAGTGGGAGACTTGACGGCCTTTTGGGCGACCGTCACGACCTTGATCGGCTTGGTGTCGTCGAAATACCACAGCGTCGATGTGATGTCGCCCTTCCGGTTCCCTGCATAGCTCACCAAGTGACGGGCGAGCGAGCGGGAGGCGGTCAAACGCGCGGTGACCGTCAATTCCCGAGGGCTCCAGTCAGTAGTTGGCTCAGTCGGTACAAAGACGCAGACCTCCAACTTGCCGTCTTTCGAGTGGTCGATGAACTCTTTGTCCGTTCGGCTTAGGAAGTCGACGAGCGCATACTTTGTGCCACGGCCGTCTGAAAGGTCCACCGGATAGCCACGGTCCCATTGGGCGACACGGTCTCCGGCTTGGCATGCCACGAAGACGGTTCCATCCTTGGCGACGTCGATCGCCCTGACCACCAGCCGGCCGTTCTTCAACGGGATCTCGCCAAGGTCATGCATGACATAGCGCTGCACCATGGCGGCCTCCCAATCTCCCTTCGAGATCGGCGGGAACGACTTGAGGTCGGGAACAAATGTCGTCACGTCCTGCTTGGTTCGATAGTCGAACGTTTGGATCTCCTCGGGCAGCCATCGACCCGACCTGAGCATCTCGGTATCGATCTCGATCGGCAAGTCGGTATCGGCGTCGGCATACAAGACCGTTCGATTCAGGGGGCTAGGTTCCGAAATGGTGGCTCGCGAAACTTCCCTCCCATTCCAGGTCGTACGATCGACCTCCACATGCACGCTTGGATCCCACTTCTGCAGGTCGCCCAAGGCTGACGAGAGAGTCAGCGACGAGGTGTTGTTGCGAAACGGCCCGGCCAACCCGATCTCCTCGATAAACCGGCCGGTGGGTTTGTCGAGGCGATACCGAGTCCCGTTCAGGAAATACGTCAGGGCGCCAAAGGGCTCCTCGACTCGCCAACGACCATTGAGGTAGGAGATCGTTCCCGCGTCCTTCCGAGTTCCGTCCGGCAAGACCGTCTGTCTCCTCATGATCACACTTTGCACATTGTCCATTGCACCCACCATGCGCTGAAGCTCGGCATGGGTTCGGATCGTGGGAAGCGCGAACAATCCGACCGCAATCAATGCGGTTGATACAGTTGCGATTCTCATCCTAAGGCGACGTCTCTGGCCACCGGTCGCGGCACGGATCGCTCGATCGATTTTGCCTGAGAGTTCAACGGTCGGTTCCAACGGCGTCAACTCGCCATTCAGATGGTTTTCAAATTCGTTGAGATTCACTCGATGACTCCTTCTCGACGCTGGCCATCCAGCGTTCTTTGGATGCGAGCCCGGGCTCTTTGGAGAAGACTGTTGACCGATGCAGTAGATCGCCCCATAACTACCGCGATCTCCTCGATCGAAAACTGCTCCAGGATCTGGAGCAGGAAGGCGTCCCTTTGGTCGTCTGGAAGCTGCATCACGATCTCAACCGCTTGCCTGGCTTCGATGGCCTGGATGAAGCCGCCAAGAGCGCACCTCACCGCGTCTCCGTCCCGAAGCGGAACGGAGCGCCTACGTTTTCGCAGGGCGTCGCAAACTTTACGGCGAGCTATGCCGAGGAGCCAGTGCTTAGGTTCGCCTCGAAGGCGACGCCATTGCATATAGGCATCCACAAAGATGTGTGCGACGATGTCTTCGGCCTCTTCAATGGGCCGGATTCGCCTGGATACATAGGCAAAGACGAGCGATTCATAGACATCGCGTGCCTCCTCGAAGGACATGCGGCCTGCGACGGCTTTCTCTGCTCGGGCGGTATCGATCAAAGTCCCAATTCTCCCTAGAGCGTACTGCTCAAGAGAGAAGTACGGATAGGGATCAGAATTCTATCGGGTCACCGAAGACTCAATGGCCTTTCGCATGCAGACGCTGTCGTCAACGCCGACGTAGGGGCCGTAGTTGGGGATGAGCGCATAGCCAGATCGCGTGTACAGCCGAACCGCCGGTTCGAGCCGCCGGCTTGTCTCAAGAATTGCGGCGGAGTACCCCAGTTCACCGGCCCACTCCTCGAGAGCCTGAAGCACCGCCCAGCCGATGCCAGTGCCGCGCAATTCCGGTTGCACATACATCCGCTTGATCTCGACAACTTCCCCGTCGACGGCGCGAAACGCTCCGCAAGCGATCGGTTGGTCGCCCGAATAGGCGACGATGGCGTTGCGAATCGTGTCGATCCGGTTGTGCTGGACGTAAAAGTCGTTCTGCTCACCGTTGAGAATGGCGAGCACCGCCGAAAGCTCTTGAGTGAGGGTAACAAAACCAGTATCCTCCGAATCCGTCCGTTTGATCCTCGTTATCGACATAAGATTCATTGTAATCCAGTCGGACCGGATATCCAACGTCTGAAGGGACTCGAATCAAGGGTTGCCTGACCGAGTGGCTAGCTGCCTGGGAGAATGCGTGGTCTGGTGGAATTCAGAATCGTGGTGGCGTGGTCCTTCAGATCGGCAAGCGTCACATGCTTCATCGCGTCAAGCAAAGCGCTCGGATCCCAAGGCTGGCCCGTCTTCAGTTGCCAGTAGCCGGCCATGAATGTCCGATCGCCCAACGATCCCCCTACAGGTGCGCTGCCCAGGACGTACAGCGGACTGAATGAGACGTCACGCAAGAGAACCGACTCGGCCATACCGACTGCCCGGGCTAGGTCGGCGTCCGTCCAAGCCTGCACGTCGGCTAGCAAATCGGCCTTGACAACAGCAGCCTTCTGATCCGCATCGTCGCCTGGAGTCGTCGCAAAAACAAGGTGCGGCTGCCATCCGTCGAGCGTTGGCTCCAGAATCGCCTCCTGGCGGTAGCTCCACGCGTGCTTCTCGCGAACAACGCGAAACATGGACGCGCCCTTACCGCTCCCTAGCGCGAAAAGCGCAAGCGCCTGAGTGGTGAGCTCAGCATCGTCCGGCAGCATGGGGGCGCCGACCAGGTCCACGGTCGTCACCGGAGAAGACAGTTGTTTCAGCGGATCGAGGGTCGAGATGTCGAAATATCCTCTGGGCTCCCTTTCCGGATTCCATGAATCGATTCGGCTCTCCCACAGGTCCTTCGCCTGCCCAGGTACGAACTTGCCACCGACCGCCAAAAGGATTCGCTCTGGACGCAGGACGCGGTGGTAGAGCGTAAAGGCCTCGTCCTGGCCGAGTTTGACGCTCGGCAACACGGTTGGATCCAAGGCTTGCGCCCAGTAGTCGGCGGTGCTCGACTCTTGCACTGCCGCATCGAGATTCTCCTGGAGGAACGTCGCTCCATGGAGCAGCGACTCCATCACGCTGAGTCCGGCCTTGAGATTGTCAGCCGGCACATACTCGGCGATCCGCATGACGTCGGGCGTGATATCGATCCGAATCGGTTCCCCGCCCGTGACCATGAGCATCTCCCGGCGCGGATAGTCGCTCGTCTGTTTCAGCATCGTTCGGGCAAGGATGCGGAGTTTTGCCAGATCCTTGGCGCCAAGTTTCGGGAGCTTCACGATTGCCTGGATGCTGATCTCATTTGCCGAGGCATCGGGCAACTCGACCACCGGCATCGTGGCAACCACCCATCCGAGCAGAATTGGGATCATCTGCCGGTCACCACCACCGCTTCGTTCGACCGGAAAGACTCGATCGCGGCTGCAAACTGCCTATGGGTCATCGCGTTTAGGTTTTCGATCAGAACATCTGGCTTGAGATCGACGGCGCTCGCGATCAGAAGGCCCCTGGTCGCGGCAATGTCTTCCGGAGTGTCGAGCGACCTCCGAAGCCAGGCGCGTGCCATGATCAGCCCCCGGGCAAAAAGGTCGTTCGCATCGGCCTTCGACAGGACCCTGACTAGACCCGCCTTGTCGTCGCTTCTCCCCAGAGTGATCATGCCGGGATTCGCCGATGGAGTGTAGAGTACATAGCATCGGTCGGCTTCGGATGCCAACGCTAGGGCGGCCGCCAAACGCGCCGCAGTTTCCGGTAGACGGAAACCCGGAACGGGCACACTATATGCAATACCGGGCAAGTCGATCGCAGCCTGACCACCTTCCCCTTTGGGCCGCTCTTGGGGCGTGACGTTCAGTTTCGGCGCTCTGCCAACCAGGTCGCTGCAAGCCTTGGTGGCTACATCCAAGTCAACGTCGCCGGCGACCGACACGACCAAGTTGGGGCCGGCAAATTGGACCTTGTGGATGGCGTCGAGCATGGCCGGCGTGGCATTTCGGATCACGTCCAGGTTGCCAAACGGGTCCAAACCTTTGTCCCCATACGCCTTGGCCCAGGCTACGGAGGAGAACCGAGTGCTATCCGAACGAAGAAGACCCTCCTGCTCCAGGATCGACGCTTCGTGCCTGATGTCGTCTGGCGTAACCGAAGGCATATGCATCAGTTCTTCGCAGAACTGAAGGCCCTCAGCGAGTCGATTGGTCGGAAGGCTGAGCCGGAAGGCCATCGCGTCTCGCGAGGTCTCGGCTGTCAAGAATCCACCAATTGTTTCCAGCCTCCGGTCGAGGTCGCCCTTGGGTCCCTTCGCCACAATATGTTCCAGTAAGTGCCTCAGGCCGTTCGAGATCGGGGTTTCCTCGGTCCCTCGGGAGGCGGCAAAGAGCTGGACAGATAGGCTTTTCGCCCCTGGAATATTCTCCACAAGGATCGCCGCTCCGTTAGGAAGGATCGTCCGCAAGCGCGCCGGCTGCAAAACCGGCGCCTGGGTCACAAGGAGACAGGCAAGATAGGCGAGCATCGAACGACTACAAGTATGACGCCTGACCGGCGGGGAGCGCCAAGCGATCGAAGATCCGGGCCGGTCGGTTAGTGGAAGTAGCTGGCGCCATTGATATCGATGACTACACCGCTTAGATACGCGGCATCGTCCGAGAGCAAGAACGCAGCGGTGGCGGCGCAGTCCTTGGGCGTTGCCATGCGCCCAAGCGGAATCGACTCATTGATCTCTGCCAAACGCTCGTTCATACCTTCCCTGACCATGGCGGTATCGACCCAACCGGGAGCGATGCCGAAAAGCTGGATGTTGCGTGGCGCCAACTCCACGGCCAGGCTCCGAGTAAGGTTGATCAGCGCTGCCTTTGAAGATGCATATAGCGCTGCGCCTCCTTCTCCTTTGAAACCCACTCGGCTGGCCACGTTGAGGATTTTGCCACCGCCGTTCTGGTCGAAATGCTTTGCGGCAGCACGCATCATTGCCACCGGCGACTCGAAGTTGATCGAGAACGTCTTATGGAAGTTCGCGCTGAATGCGGCGTCTCCCGATTGAATGAAGTCCAGAGGCATATAGACGCCTGCGTTGTTGACTAATGCTTGGAGCGGCCCGTCTGCAAGGGCCGCTTCGATCAGACCCTTCGCCTTGCTCGGGGCCGAAAGATCAGCCCGATAGACACCCGAGCATGCACTGCCAAGCAGGCGCTCCGTTTGGGCGGCTTCTTTCTCGGATGCCGTGTAGTGGATCGCAACCGACCAACCCGTTTGAGCCAGCCTCTGAGCGATAGCCCGGCCGATTCCCCGCGAACTCCCCGTCACTAACACCCGCTTGAAACGCATGCCTAGAGTCTACCGGCGATCATCAACCCTACCTACTACATGCCTACGCCGGTGTAATGCCTGAGACCTACTCTCCAGAGGATGCGCGAAACGCCGTAGCAGACGGTGACCCACATGACCTGAATTCCAAGGACCTGATAGACGGCGCCGCCGCCGATTCGTCCTATAAGGATCTCGGTCGGGGCGCCGGTCATAAAGTAAAAAGGGAACATCTTGGCGAGCTTGGCCGCCCAATCTGGCAGCATGGCGATGGGAAAGAGCTGACCAGACAAGAACAGCATCGGAATGTAATACAGCTCGAAGATCGAAGTGACCTCCTGTGTGAACAGGGCGAGCATCGACATCATCATCACGAAAGAGAAGCTGACCAGGTGCCCCATGATCACGGATGCCCAAAACTGCCAACCGAGATGGATGTCGACGTGTTTGAGGTAGCTGTGATAGGCGAGGAGTAGGGCGACGAAGAACGGCGCGAATAGGACGGGCCGGATCACGCGCCAGGAGAGATTCCGGAAAAAGTTGAGTTGGTAGAAGCTCATCGGCCGCAGAAGCATCGTCGAGAACTGCCCTTCCTTAATCTCCATCGCGAGTTCCCACATGATGTGGCTCATCACGAAGCTGCCGAGAAACAGCATACAGAGGTAGTAAAGGATGAAGTCGCTCGACGTGAACCCGCCGATCGGTCCGCTCTTGCTTGCGGCAGCCCAAACGAGCGGCATTGTAACCGCGGTAGCCAGGTCTGTAGTCACCCAGATGAGCCCGCTAGCCCGGTACGCGATTCCGTCCTGGAAGTAAATGGAGAACACTGCCCTCCATTTCCGCAACGTCCACCGCATGGGATGCATTATTGCCCATCCCGCCACCAAATAGGCGTCGGAACTTCGCAACCCCTCCAAGGAGCGCGGATTTCAGTCCGCCCAAGTATCCAGGACTTCAGTCCGGCTCGGTGTAAGCCCGCATTGAGCCTCAAGCACGGTCTGGCAGGCAATGGCCGACGACGCCTCCTTAGCTAGGCTGGCGAGCACCGTACAAGGTGGACTCTACAACGGTGGGTTGCGTCATATTTGGGGGGAACCTGCACGCTATCGAACCTGTAGCCAAGGTGGAAATGGGCGAGTCGGTTGGAGAAAGTAGCGATCCGCTGACAGCAACCTGGATCGCAGATGTCTCAGCTACTTCATAGAAGACGGATTCGTTTCGATGGGCCTGGTGGATCGCTACGGAGCGAAGTCGTGCTGGAAAGTTGATGCACTCTCCGAACGTCGGATCATCTCCATAGGCAAGGGGCCATCGCCGGGGGCAGGAGTTCGTTGCCCGAGGCAGGAGGTTTCTTCCAGGGCACGGCGCCTTGTCCAGTGGAGGCTCTTGCTTAAGAAAGGAACCCCGGGCTGAAGCCCGGGGCACTTGGGCGGACTGAAGTCCGCGCTCCTTGGGGGAGGGTGGTTTTACTTCTCTCGGAGGGGAAGGCCCATGGCCTTCAGGAAGACGCGGGCTTCTTCGTCGGTCTTGGCGGTGGTGCAGATCACGATGTCCATACCGCGGATGCGGTCGAACGTGTCATACGGGATCTCGGGGAAGACCAACTGCTCTTTCAAACCGAGGGCGTAGTTGCCGCGTCCATCGAAAGACTTCGGCGAAAGGCCCTGAAAGTCTCGGATACGGGGGAGCACGACGGTTGCCAGCTTATCGAAGAAGTGGTACATGCGATCGCCGCGGAGGGTGACCTTGCAACCGATCTCCATGCCTTCACGGAGTTTGAAGTTCGAAATAGCCTTCTTCGCCTTGGTGATGATCGGCTTCTGGCCCGAGATCAGTGTCATGTCCCGGATGGAATTCTCCAGGTTCTTGTCGCCGCTCTTTTCCTTGCTGCCGGTCCCCATGTTGATGACGATCTTGTCCAACTTGGGAGCCTGCATCACCGTTTTGTACTTAAACTGCTCGGTGAGCTTTGGTAGGACGTCGCTCTGATACTTTGCCTTCAGCCGTGGCTTGGGCAGGGTGATCGGACCGGCCACGACTTTTTCTTTTTCTTTTCTTGCCATTAGTCTTCCTTACTTTGCCTGATTTCTGACCAGGCGACGCTGTGATCGAACCCTTACTTGGGCTCGATCACAGGAACATCGACGAGTTTGGTGCCGCTCTTCTTGGCGTAGCGCACGAGTTTGCCGTCTTCCTCTCGCCGTCCGACACGGGTCGGCTGATTGGTTGCCGGATCCAAAACCATCACATTGCTGATGTGAATGGGCACCGGGATCTTCATCCGGACCGATCGCTGCCCTTGAGTCTTCGCTTTGCGATGCTTGATCGCAGCGTTGAGCGGCAGCGGCTGCTCCGGATTCTCCTCGTTCTCTTTGAGTACGAGGACCTTCTGCTCTTTGGGCGAGACGGCGGCGACAAATCCGATTTCGCCCTTGTCCTTCCCGGAAATGATGACCACCTTGTCAAACTTACGGATCTTCAGTTTGATGTGCGTGGCCTTTTGCTTAAGTTCTGCTTTTGTTGGCATTAAAGGGCCTCCGGTGCAAGCGATACGATCTTCATGAAGTTCTTGTCGCGCAATTCGCGAGCCACCGGCCCAAAGATGCGCGTACCTCGGGGCTCGAGGTTGGACGGGTTGATGACGACGCATGCGTTATCGTCGAATCGCAGGGTCGAGCCATCGACGCGCCGGACCGGGTGCTTCGTCCGCACGATGACCGCCTTTACCACATCGCCCTTCTTGACCGGCATGTTGGGGGTTGCCACTTTCACGGCAGCCACGATGACGTCGCCGATGCCGCCGTACCGGGGCTGAGATCCTTTCAGGACGCGAATACACATCACTTCGCGCGCTCCCGAATTGTCGGCCACCTTGAGCCTTGTAAATTGCTGAATCATTGTCTTATTCCTTGTACTGTTTCAGAGGCCATTCCGGCATTCCGGAGGAGGCTTGACATGCGTTTGAGGCGGAGCGAACTCAGCCTCAAACACGTTGGCAGCCAACCGGCTGCCCTAAACGAGTTACTTCACCTTTTCAAGGATCTGGGTGACTCGCCAGCACTTGTCTCTGCTGATCGGGCGGGTCTCCATAATCTCGACTCGGTCTCCTTCGTCGCATCCGATGATGTCGTGGGCCTTGAACTTCTTCGTGCGCAACACGACTTTTCCGTAGATCGGGTGCTGAACGCGGCGCTCAATTTTCACGACGACCGTCTTCTCCATCTTGTTGGAGACGACGATTCCTTGACGGACCTTTCGATTGCCGCGAGACTCCTCAACAACAGCTTCCTTGTTTGTATCTGCCATTACGCGTTACCTCGCTTCTTCTCGGCAATCAGCGTAAGCATGCGGGCGATGTTGTGTCGCCGCACCTTGACGCTGGCCGTGTCGGTCATCCGTCGAAAAACGAGGTCCCTTCGAGCCTTGTAGAGGTTTGCCCTCTCTTCGAGAACCAATGCCTCCAGCTCAGGAACGCTCTTCTCTCGCAGTTCTGATATTTTCGTGTCCTTCATCTTGTTATGCTATTCCTGAACGCTCTCCGGCGCTTCTGCGACGACCGCATCGTCTCCTGTCTCAACCACGGCGATGGCGGCAGCAGCCTCCAGTTCGGCCTTGGTGACGAACTTGCAGCGGATCGGCAGTTTGAAAATCGCGAGCCTCATGGCCTCTTTGGCCACTTCCACCGGGACTCCGTCCATCTCGAACAGAACGCGGCCCGGCTTTATGACTGCGACCCAGCCTTCGACTGGAGCCTTACCCTTACCCATACGGGTTTCGAGAGGCTTCTTAGTGTACGACTTGTCCGGGAAGATTCGAATCCACACTTTTCCACCACGTTTGATGTGGCGGGTCATGGCGATACGAGCGGCTTCGATCTGGCGGGAGGTAATCCACGCCGGCTCTTGGGCTACGATTCCGAATTCACCGAAAGAGATCCGGTTACCCTGGGTCGCGTGGCCCTTCATCCTTCCACGGTGCATCTTTCGATGCTTGACTCTCTTGGGCATCAACATTAGGCTTGACCTCCTTCAACGGGTGCGACCGGCGCCGGAGCCTGAGTGGCAGCGAATGCCTGCTGCGACGAGTCCTCTCGCGGAGGACGAGGTCGGCGGGCTGGCTGCGGCTGGGGCTCGATATCTCGCAACCGTCGCTCGGGAAGAACCTCTCCCTTGTAGATCCACACCTTGCATCCGACCGAGCCATAGACCGTGTGAGCGGTTGCCTGGCCGTAGTCGATGTCGGCGCGAATAGTGTGGAGCGGGATCTTGCCGATCTTGTCTCCCTCGCGGCGAGCGATTTCCGAACCGCCCAACCGTCCCGAGACCTGGATCTTAATCCCACGTCCGTTCATTCGCATCACGCGGGTCATCGCTTGCCGCATGGCCCGGCGATGGCTGATGCGCTTTTCGAGCTGCTGGCACACGTTCTCTGCGACGAGCTGCGCGTCCAACTCCGGCTGGCGAACCTCGGTGACGTTGACCTGAACGACCATCGTCTTGTCCTTGGCGCGAACCATCCGGTTCAGCGTGTCGGTCAACTCGTCGATGCCCTTACCGCCGCGTCCGATGATCGCACCGGGGCGCGCGGTGAAGATGGTCACCTTGACGCGGTTGGCAGCGCGCTCGATCTCGACTCGGCTGACGTTGCCAAGACCGGTGCGCCTCTTGATGAACTGCCGAATCTCGTGATCCTGCAGGAGGGCATTGCCATAGCCCTTCTTTCCGTAATACCACTGGCTGTCGAAGCCACGAATGACCCCAACGCGAAAGCCTACTGGATGAATCTTCTGACCCAAAGTTATTCCGCTCCTTTCTCGTCCGTTGGGGCGGTTCCGCCTTCGGTGGACTCAGTCGTAGGGGCCTGTTCGGCCGTTTCCGTCGTCGAAATCGGTTCGGACGCCTCTACCGGCGCAGCGACGACATCAGTCGCCTCGACTACCGGATCATCGGCAGCGACCGGCTGAGCAGCGCTCTTCTTCTTGCCCTTGGTAGGAGCAGCGAACGTCGGCCGCGGCTTGGGCTTGCTGCCATGCGGCTTTACGGCTTTGGGCGCTTCGTAATCCTCAACGACCACCGTGATGTGGCTGGTCTTCTTGACGATCCGATTGCCTCGGCCCATAGCTCTTGCCTGCATCCGCTTGAGTCGCGGTCCCTCGTCCACCGTGATGGCGGCGATTTTCAACTGATCGGGGGACAGGTTGTGATTCTCCTGGGCGTTTGCCATGGCCGAAATCAACACCTGGTGAAGCGCCTGGGCGCTCTTTGAGGTGTGATAGCGCAGCAGACTCGCCGTGTGTACGGCGGACTTGCCGCGGACCTCGTCCGCGATAATCCGCACTTTGCGCGGCTGCACTCTTACATATTTTGCGATTGCTCTTACTTCCATCGTCTGTTGCCTCAAGCGGTTACCGCGCCAAATTCGCGCAAAGCCGCTTATTTTACCCGTCAGGGCTCTACCTTAGCTTGGTCCCCCTCTCGGCGAGGCCACCGGCGTGGCCACGGAACGTCCGTGTCGGAGCAAACTCTCCGAGCTTGTGACCGATCATGTTCTCAGTGATGAAAACCGGCACATGCTTGCGGCCGTCGTGTACGGCGAACGTGTGTCCGACCATGTCGGGCGTGATGGTCGATCGGCGGCTCCAAGTCTTGATCAGCCGCTTTTCGCCCTTCCTGTTCAGATCGATAACCTTCTTCATGAGATGGTCGTCGACAAAAAATCCTTTCTTTAAGCTTCTTGCCATATTTCTCCAGTGGTGCCCCTGGACCCGGTTTCACCCGAGTGGGCAGTGCACGTGCTAATTGGGAAGTCGATCTACGGTCGGGGTTCGGTAAGCAGATCGCACCCTTTCCCGGTCATAGATCCTTCGTGTAGAGCTATGCTCCTCGGCCAATTCCAACCGAGAAGCCTTTGCCTACTTGGACTCCCTCCGACGAACGATGTATTTCTCCGTGCGCTTGTTGTGCCGGGTCTTCTGACCGAGAGCCTTATTGCCCCATCGGTCGACTGGGCCTTTCTTGCGTCCAACGGGGGACTTCGCTTCACCACCACCGTGTGGGTGGTCGCGCGGGCTCATGACGACACCGCGAACGTGCGGCTTCTTTCCAAGACCCCGATTCTTACCGGCCTTTCCGATCGACTCGTTCTCGTGCTCGGAGTTGCCGACCTCGCCGATGGTTGCGCGGCAGGTGTTGTGCACCATGCGCATTTCACCGCTGGGCAGTCGGAGGGTCACGTAGTTCCCTTCCTTTGCCATGACCTGCGCGGAGGCGCCGGCCGAACGAACCATCTGGCCTCCCTTCTTTGGCTGCAGCTCGATGTTATGCACGAGCGTACCAAGCGGGATGTTCTTGAGCGGAAGCGCGTTGCCCGGGAGAATGTCGGCGCCTTCCCCGCTTTCGATCAGCGTTCCGACCGAAAGACCTTTGGGCGCGAGGATATATCTCTTCTCGCCGTCCAGGTAGTGAACGAGGGCGATTCGGCAAGTTCGATTCGGATCGTATTCGATCGCGACCACTTTGGCCCGAACTGTGTCCTTGTCTCGCTTGAAGTCGACCACGCGATACTGGGTTTTGTTACCGCCGCCTCGATTCTTGGAGGTCAAACGGCCGCTGCTGTTTCGGCCGCCGGTATGCGGCTTGGCCGAGGTAAGCGTCTTTTCCGGCTTGCCCTTCGTTACTTCGGCATAGGTCGAGCCAATCATGTGGCGTCGACCCGGCGAAGTCGGTTTATATTGTCGTGTTGGCATCTTAGACTCCGTAATCCTCGAGCATCTGGCCCTTTCCGAGTGTGATTACAGCCTTCTTGCGGTTTGGCTCGTATCCCACGCTGCGACCACGTCGGCGCTTCTTGCCCAGAATCTTGATGGTCCGGACTGATTCGACGGTGATGGCCTGATCCTTCTTCTTGCCCTCGTTGTAGATCGCCTCGATTGCAGCCTTGATCTCGATCTTGTTTGCATCGGTGCGCACTTCAAAGGTGTATTTTCGGGCGAGAAGTTCCTCATCCCGAATCCGCGGGTCGCCATAGGAAAGGGCGACTGCCTTTTCCGTAATGTGCGGACGGACGATGATATCGTATGGGTTTTTCACTTAGCCCAGACCTCCTCGATCTTGGTGAGTGCGTCCTGTGCGACCACGATCTTCTGAGCGAGCAGGAGATCGCGAGTCGAGAAGACGGCGGTCTTGGCCGCTTCGGCTCCGCCGGCAGACGACGACGGCGCGGTGCGCACCGTTACGTTCGGCAGGTTCCGGAAGCACTTGTACGTGACCGCGTCATATACTGGCAACACGATGAGCAGACGTCGCTGATTGGCAAATCCCAGCGCACTGATGAGCGCGACGGCATCCTTCGTCTTTGGCTCGGCAAACACGATCGAGTCGACGATCGTGACGTTGCCGGCTGCGATCTGTGCTGCGAAGGCCCCAAGCAGAGCGGCTCTCCGCTCCTTCTTGTTGATCTTCTTTTCGTAGTCGCGAGGCTTGACCGCCATCGCCATACCACCATGGGTATAGTGCGGCGCGCTGACAGTTCCCTGTCGGGCATTACCGGTCTTCTTCTGCTTATACGGCTTCCGGCCGCCGCCTCGCACTTCCGAACGAGTGAGGGCCGACTGGGTGCCCTGTCGCTTGTTGGCCTCTTCCGAGACGACTGCGCGATGAGCGGTAACGGCGTTGACCTTGGCGCCAGAGATCGCCGCACTCAAACTGTGCGTGCCGACGCTCTTGCCGTCCTTTCCGTGAATCTGTAGTTCTGCCATGGTTTACTTCGCCACCTTCGAGATAATGACTTGGGCGCCGTTTGGACCAGGCACGCTACCGTCGATCAGGATGAGGTTGCGCTCGGCATCCACCTTGACGACCTTGAGACCTTTCTGCGTAACCGTCTCGTCACCCATGTGACCAGGTCCACGCTTGCCTTTAAAAACCCTCTGCGGGCCAGTTGCGCCGTTTGACAGCGGCCGACGGTGGGTCATGTAACCGTGTGTCATGTGCTGTCCTTTGAAGTGGTAGCGCTTGACGCCGCCGGCAAAACCCCGGCCCTTGCTGTTGCCGGTAACCGTGACCTTTTCGCCCTCTGCAAAGATGTCGATGGTGATCTCTTGGCCAAGGGCCAAACCATCCGTCGACTCCACTCGAAACTCTTTCAGGGTCTTGAGGTTCTTACTCAGGCCGGCTTTCTTCAAATGGCCGTATTTCGGGAAGGTGAGTTTGCTCTCCTTCGCCTCGCCATAGCCGACCTGGACGGCGGTATAGCCGTCCGTTTCCTCAGACTTCAGTTGTGTTACGTACACGGGTCCGGCCTGAACGACCGTAACCGGCACCATTTTCCCCTCGTCCGTAAAGACGTGGGTCATCCCAATTTTCGTGCCTAGAATTCCTGGCAACATTTATTCCACCTTCTTCGCTTCCACTGTGTTTGGGTCGTTTTGCGCGTTGCCCTCTTTGCCGTCGGGACGCACGATCCTCGCCTTTGAAGCGCCAGTTATTTGATCCTTCCGAAATCTACGCCTACGCGCTCTTGATTTCGATGTCGACGCCGCTTGGGAGGTCAAGCCTCATAAGCGCATCAATCGTTTTGTTGGTCGGCTCAAGAATATCGATGAGCCGGTTGTGGGTCCGAAGCTCGAAATGCTCCATGGACTCCTTGTCGATGTGCGGACCGCGGATCACGCAGAACCGGCGAATGTTCGTCGGTAACGGAGTCGGGCCGGCCACTCTCGCTCCGGTTCGCTTTGCGGTGTCCGTGATCTTCTCGGCCGATTGGTCGATGATCCGGTGATCGAAAGCGCGAAGCCTGATTCTGACTTTTATTCCTGCCATAGTTGCTTTCATTAAGAAGCCCCCGCCTGAAGGCGGAGGCTTCGATTTATCTTAGAATTCGATCTCCGTGATCGTTCCGGCGCCGACCGTTCGGCCGCCTTCACGAATAGCAAATTTCGAACCCTGCTCCATGGCGACGTTGGCGATCAGTTCGATAGTCATGGTGATGTTGTCACCAGGCATAACCATCTCGACGCCATCCGGCAGATACAGCGTTCCGGTCACGTCGGTCGTGCGGAAGAAGAACTGCGGGCGGTAGCCAGAAACGAATGGGGTGTGGCGTCCGCCCTCGTCTTTCGACAAGACGTAAACCTCAGCCTTGAACTTGGTGTGCGGCTTGATCGAGCCGACTTTGCAGCAGACCATTCCGCGCTCGATCGACGTTCGGTCGACGCCTCGAAGAAGGAGACCGACGTTGTCGCCGGCTTCACAGTAGTCGAGGGTCTTGCGGAACATCTCGATACCGGTGCAGACCGTCTTTCGAGGAGCGGCGCTGAGACCAACGATCTCAACTTCCTCCATCGACTTCAGCTGACCGCGCTCGACACGGCCGGTGGCAACCGTGCCGCGGCCGGTGATTGTGAAGACGTCTTCAACGGCCATCAAGAACGGCTTGTCCTTGTCGCGAGTCGGAGTCGGGATAAAGCTGTCGACCGCATCCATCAACTCGAAAACCGACTTGAACTCCTCGCTTTCGATCGGAAGGCCCTTCTCGACGGCGGCCAAAGCCTGAGTCGCGGAGCCCTTGACGATCGGAGTGTCGTCGCCCGGGAAACCGTACTTGCTCAGCAAGTCGCGGCACTCCATCTCGACGAGTTCGATCAGCTCGGGGTCGTCAACGAGGTCAACCTTGTTGATGTACACCACGATGTAGGGGACGCCGACCTGACGGGCGAGCAGGATGTGCTCTCGCGTCTGGGGCATCGGACCGTCCGTCGCGGAGACGACCAGGATCGCACCGTCCATCTGGGCGGCGCCGGTGATCATGTTCTTGATAAAGTCCGCGTGGCCAGGACAGTCGACGTGCGCATAGTGGCGCGTAGCCGTCTCATACTCCTGGTGCGAAATGTTGATCGTGATACCGCGTGCCTTCTCTTCCGGCGCCGAGTCGATTTCCGCATAGGAAACCTTCTTCGACAGGCCCTTCAATGCCAGGGCGCCCGTAATCGCAGCCGTAAGCGTCGTCTTGCCGTGGTCAACATGGCCGATGGTGCCGATATTGACGTGCGGCTTCTTTCTCTCGAATTTAGCTCTTGCCATTTTTATTGCTCCTACCTAATCTAATCCGGCCACGCCTTTAGCGGCCGCTTTGCGCCTTAGCCGTGATCTCGGCTGCGATGCTATTCGGGACCTCCTCGTAGTGAGAAGGCGTTACATTCGGTTGCGCTCTGCCCTGTGTTAGCGACCGCAACGTCGTAACATACCCAAACATTTCGGAAAGCGGAACGTGTGCGTTGACAATTGTCACCCCACCCATTGCGTTCTCCATTCCTTCAATCCTGCCCCGCCGCCCGTTCATGTCTCCAATGACGTCGCCAACGTTCTGTTCCGGCGTGGTGACCTCGACATGCATAATCGGCTCTTTGAGCACAGGATTCGCCTTCTTCATCGCCTCTTTGAAAGCGAGAATTCCAGCCTGCTTGAAAGCGTTTTCGTTCGAGTCCACTTCGTGGTACGAACCTTCCAGCAGCGACACCTTGATATCGACGACCGGATATCCGGCAAGCACGCCTGCCAGCAACCCTTCGCGCACGCCCTTTTCGATCGCCGGCACGTATTCCTTCGGAATTGAACCGCCGACAACCTTGTTATCGAACACGAAGCCGGATCCGGGTGGCAGCGGCTCCATCTCGATCCAGCAGTGGCCGTATTGGCCGGAACCGCCGGTCTGCCTGATGAAGCGGCCTTCGCCCTTCGCCTTGATTCGCACCGTTTCGCGGTAGGCGACCTGAGGCTTACCTTGGTTCGCTTGGACACCGAATTCTCGATTGAGACGGTCCACGATGATCTCGAGGTGAAGCTCGCCCATTCCCGAGATAATCGTCTGTCCCGACTCTTGGTCAGTAAACACACGGAACGTCGGATCCTCTTGCGCCAAGCGCTGAAGCGAAGAACCAAGCTTCTCTTGGTCCGCCTTCGACTTCGGCTCGATCGCAATCTGGATGACCGGCTCTGGGAATTTGATGCTTTCCAGCGCAATCAGGTTGTTCTCGTCGCAGATTGTGTGCCCGGTATTCACGTCGCCCAGACCGATCACGCCAACGATCTCGCCGGCGTAAACCTCGTCAATGTCGTTTCGGCTATTCGCGTGCATTTCGAGGATACGGCCGATTCGCTCGTGCCTCACCCGGAACTCGTTCGTCTGCGGATCTCGATACGTCACCGCAACCGACGTTCCCTTCTTGAGAACACCGGAGTAAAGCCGCAGGAACGTCAGACGACCCACGTACTTGTCGGACATGATCTTGAACGCAAGCGCGGCGAACGGCTCCTTGTCGTTAGCGCTTCGCTCGACGACCTCTTCCGTTCGCGGGTGCACACCCTTCACGACGGCGACATCCAACGGCGACGGCAAGTAGTCCACCACCGCGTCGATCATCGCTTGGACGCCCTTGTTCTTGAACGACGAGCCGGAGAACATCGGTACGATCTTGTTGGCCAAGGTGCCCTTTCGCAGAGCCGCCTGGATTTCCTGCTCGGAAATCTCTTCGCCGTCCAAGAACCGCTCCATGATCGAATCGTCGAAGTCCGAAATGGACTCGATCATCTTCTCACGATATTCGGCGGCAAGATCCACCATGTCGGCCGGGATCTCTCGCTCTTCGCTGACCTTTCCGTCATCGGAGATGTAGATCGTGGCCTTCATCCGGATCAGATCGACGTAGCCGGAGTACAGCGACTCCGCACCGATCGGAAGCTGGATGGGCGCTGCATTGGCGCCAAGTCGCTCCTTTACACGGGCAAGCACCGAGAAGAAGTCGGCGCCCAAGCGATCCATCTTATTTACATAGATGATTCGGGGCACGCCGTACTTGTTCATCTGACGCCAGACCGTCTCAGTCTGCGGCTGGACGCCGCCGACCGCGCAGAGCACGCAAACGGCGCCGTCGAGGACGCGGAGCGATCGCTCCACCTCTACGGTGAAGTCGACGTGACCGGGCGTGTCGATGATATTGATCTTGTGCTCGGGCTTGTCCTTCTTGCTTCCCTTCCAGAAACAGCTCGTGGCGGCCGAGGTGATCGTGATCCCTCGCTCCTGCTCCTGCTCCATCCAGTCCATCGTAGCTGCGCCATCATGCACTTCTCCCATTTTGTGGGACTTACCTGTGTAATACAGGATTCGCTCAGTTGTAGTGGTCTTACCCGCGTCGATGTGAGCGGCGATTCCGATATTTCTGACCAGTTCTAGGGCGTGGCTACGGGGCATCTTCAGTCCTTGTTAAAAACGATAGTGGGCGAAGGCTTTATTGGCCTCCGCCATACGGTGCGTGTCCTCGCGCTTCTTAATCGTGCTTCCTGTTCCATTAAACGCGTCGAGGATTTCAGAGGCAAGACGATCGACCATCGTCTTCCCTGACCTCTTTCGGGCGGCCCCGATCATCCAGCGCAACGCCAATGTGCGCCTACGGTCGGGTCGTACCTCCATCGGTACCTGATAGGTCTGGCCACCGACACGGCGAGGGCGAACTTCCACGGCGGGCATCACGTTGGTGAGGGCCTTTTCAAACACCTCCAACGCGGGAACGCCTGACTTCTGCTCGCAGATCGCCATGGCGCCGTAGAAAATCTTCTCGGCCGTAACTTTCTTTCCATCAACCATCATTCGGTTGATGAACCGAGTCATGAGTTCCGACCCGTAAATCGGATCGGGAACGGTTATTCTCTTAACTGCTGGTCCTTTTCTTGGCATTAGTTTTCCCTAAATTCGCGTGAAGCGCTACTTTCTCTTACCGGCTGCGGCGGCGGGCTGACCCGGCTTCGGCCGCTTGGTCCCATACTTCGACCGGCCTTGCATCCGCTTGGCGGTGCCGGCGGTCTGCTGCGTGCCGCGTACGATGTGATAGCGTACGCCCGGCAGATCCTTCACGCGGCCGCCTCGAACGAGAACCACCGAGTGCTCCTGAAGGTTGTGCCCCTCACCGGGGATATATGCCGACACCTCGATACCGTTGGTCAGACGCACACGGGCGGTCTTCCGAAGGGCCGAGTTCGGCTTCTTCGGCGTCATGGTCCGCACAACCGTGCAGACACCGCGCTTGAACGGATTGCTCTTTAGCGCGGGCGACTTAGACTTCACCTTGGGGGCACTGCGGCCCTTGCGTACCAGTTGGTTAACGGTCGGCATTCACACCTCTATTCATCTCGTATTTCCTTACTTCTGCCTGTGGGGCTGCCCTAAAGCAACAAAAAACCCCTCTGCCAACTCACGCGGCAAGGGGCACACTGGTCCGACAGCCTTCGCTCTTTGCGTTGTCTCGTAGTCCCGACGAACCCGGTTCTGCGCCTCCTGACGTGATGAGTGACTGAAGACACAGGATCTCCAGACAGTGAGGAATTATGACTTTGAAGTCAACCGCATGTCAAGGGCCGACACTCAGGCCCTGGCAACGCGAGCATATTCTGAAGAGAATCTCGCCTTCTTGCGATAATGGACGATCTTTGCGCGCCGAACGAAGCAAGTTTGCGGGCAGAGGCTCTTTGCCACTTCGCCCGCTCCTTGCACCCTGTAAATGTAAGGCTCTCGTTTCTGTACCACCTAGGAGCCTTGCACGAGGGCTGGCCCGATTGCGGCGAACCCGAGCGGCTGACCGGGCTCCAAGCCACTCGGTCACGACGTACCTTGTGGCGCCATACGACTTCCCTAATCGCCCGTTCGCCGAGATGCCTACCTAACCGTCCATCGAGAGTTCTTGTGTCGGATTATTAGGCCCTTGCCTTCGAGCCGGGACAAGGCGCGGCCGACGCTTTCCCGTGTTACACCGAACCGAGTCGCAAGTTCGTTTTGGGTGAGAGGAACGCGAAATGTTCCGACGCCGCCTGCAACATGTGACCTTGCGAACAGAAGCAAGCGATCGTCCAACTTTCCAAGTGATCCGGCGCTATGTTGGGCGCGAACCGCCAAAGCGCTGACCACCAGGCGGCGCAGGCCAGCCACAGCCTCAATGGTCTCGGCATCGACGAGAGCGACTTCTGCCGATTCCGAAGCGACAAGGGTGTCGTAGAGTGACGAGCCCTTAAGGAATACGCCATCCAGAATGGGTTCTTTATCTCCAATAGGAACATCGCCCTGCGCAGTTCGACGTGCTACCTGCCCACCCAACACCAAGCGAAGCGATCCATCGCTGATCTGCCCGGAGGCAACAACTAGACTTCCTGGCGGGAATCTCTCAATCTTGCATGCCGAAACAACCGCTTGCATTTCCGTTCTTTCAATGGGCGCCATAAGCGGAAAGCTACGCAGGCGTCTCGCAATGCGGGAAGATTCGGTTTTGGGCTGCCATCCCGCAATTTCTCCGATGGCCGTATCATGCGACACGGACGCCCCGGCACGAACCAGCCGTTCTGCATCCGAACCCACGACCAATCTCGCCTCTAAATACGCGGGCGTCCATTCCGATTCAAACGGGCTAGGTGGAACGAGCATGCGCTTGGACAGAGACTTCGCAAACCCTTCAAACCGAAGACCGATTTCGGGGTAACCAAGCCGAGTTGCACAGGCGGCCAAGCCCATAGCGCAATAGGTCGCTTCGTTCCAAAACCTTAGGTCTGAATGAACGACAAACATGTCTCGCCACAGCCTTGCGCTCTCTAGGTAGGACCCTTCGAGAAAGGCCACTTCCGCAAGCGCCAAGTGGTTCGCGCCAGCTGAAACGTTACCTCTGGAATCGAAATCAATTCCAGATTGAAACCACTTTCTTGCGCCAGAAAGGTCTCCTCTGGCCCGGGAAGCGTAGCCAGTGCCCAACAGAACCGAAGGCTCGCGCCAGCTTCCGGTCTCACGCATGAAGCGGATGGCCTCGATGAGGCGCTCTTCGCGTTCCATCGGTTGACGACTATAGGCGCTTAGGTGGCCCAGCAACGTCATGCAGCGGGACCATAGAAACGGCTCTTCTGAGTCTCGGCAATTGTCGTTGCGCGGTATAGGTAAGCCTTAGCCTCATCAAACTCACCCATGTTCATCGCGGCAAGGGCGCCACAACACAGGACATGTCCAAATGCCGCATGATCGGCTTCTGATTGAGTCAGCTGTGCACGAATCCATTCATACGACTGACTTCGCGGTTCCTGAAGGAGATGTGTAATCGCCAGTCCGATGGTAATGATAGAGCACTGCTCTGTCATCTGTCGCCGGCCAAACCAGCGTTGTGCCTGAATGTAGCTCGCCAAGTCCTTTCTGATCTTGAAGGGGTCGGTGGGCGACTCTCTAAATGGCCTCACTCCTTGAGGCTGTACACGTTCGAGGAAGTGAAGTGCCAGTCGAGACCGCCATTCCTCCACGGAGCTACTATCGGAGAGTTCGGCCTGAATCGCTTCACGAATTGGGTCAAGTAGGCGGTATCGAATCGTATCGTCTTCAAACAACGCCACGACAAGCGATGCCTCGACTAGCCCATCCAACTCCGAGCGAGAGACGTCTAGTGCACGGGCGGCGTCTTCATCCCAGGAATCCGGGAAGGCGGTCAGCCGGAAGAGTGCGTCCCGTTCGTTTGTGGGCAAATACACTAGCGATCGTCGAAAGACACCGCTCAATGCTCCAAATGACGTCTCCGTGGATCCAGGTTCTATGTTCGCAAAGACCGACTCAAGTTCTGAGAGAGTTAGTGTCTGAGATCGGGCTGCTATCAGCTCCAGGGCCAAAGGCAAGCCATCCGTTATGCGGGCGAGTCTTGCTAGCCGTTCCATATCCGCGGCATTGGGCTGCCACAGCCCCCGTCGTGCAGAGCTAACGCGCAAAGCAAGCATATCGGTTGCGGGAGCCACCCGGAGTCCCGGCGTGGATTCGGTGGCCAGGGGATTGACTGGAATAGTCAGTTCCTCTCGGAATCCCAACCGTCTCCTGCTCGTAGCCAGAATGCTGATCCTGGGCAAGGTCAGTCGAATTTCTTGAATCGCCTTGTGCCAGTCAGGGTCCGCGCCATCGCAATTATCGAGGACCAGAAGGGATCGAGACTGACCGACTCGAGTCGCGGCATCGCCTAGCGAACTCGCGTTGAACGCATATAGGATTGTCGATCTCAACAGATCCAGATCGTCGACGAGCGCTAGGTCCGCCCAAAACCCCGCCCTGCGAAACCTTTCGACTACCGCTCGAGCCAGAGTGCTCTTACCCACTCCTCCTGGACCGACTAGCGTTACGATACGCCCCGGACGCAACGCTCGGGAGACCTGAGTCAATTCTTCCTTACGCCCGGTTAGCCAGATGGGCATTGCTCTTCAACCACCGGAATTCAAGTTCGTCGGGCGCTTACTCAGACGCAAACTGACGTTGCAGAACTAAGTTGCCGAAGCGAGAAGCAAAAATAATACCGAAATGTGACGGCCAGATCACACTCATTCCGTAAAACTTTCGCTAGATTTCGTAGGTAGCCAAGCTGAACATTCCAGCCATACGCGAGTGACATAATATTACTGAAACCATCATGGGTGTCTACTAGCTGGGCCGAATGGGTCTTGCGCTCCATACCTGAACGGTCCACCTGGAGTTCTCCGGCTGTACTGCATTGCCTTCGGTATTTCTAGGGTCCATTCATGAAGTCCATCCGCATCCTCCTCATTCCTTTTTTGATGCTGGCTCTTTGCATTTCTGCGCTGTGCCAGCTTGCCAACTCTCCTTGGCCCAAGTTCCACCGGAACGCCCTCAATACTGGTGTGGGCGCGTACGGAGGGTCAAATGGGCTCAAGAGATGGGGCTTTGCCACAGGAAACATCGTGGCGTCTTCACCCTCAGTAGCTGCAGACGGCACGGTTTATGTCGGGGGGAATTTGAGCCTCTACGCGGTGAACCCTGACGGAACTAAGAAGTGGAGCTTCTTGACCGGCGGCTTTGTCGCCTCGTCACCAGCTATCGGCCTCGATGGCACTATCTATATAGGATCTCAGGATGGTCATCTCTATGCAGTCAATCCGGATGGCTCGGAGAAATGGAGCTTCGTGAGCGGTGCAATTGACGAGAGTTCGCCCGCTATCGGTCTGGATGGGACCATCTACGTGGGGTCCTCTGATGACAACCTCTTTCACGCCGTGAATCCGGATGGTTCTGAGAAGTGGAAGTATGACACGGGAAGCGCCATCGAAACGTCGCCCGCAATCGGGCCAGACGGAACCATCTATGCGGGAGCGGGGAGCAGTCTTTACGCATTGAATACGGATGGTTCCAAGAAATGGACCTATGCGACCGGAGGCAACATCTTCTCATCGCCAGCCATTGGGTCGGATGGCACGATTTGCGTGGGATCGGAGGACGGCAAACTCTATGCCATCAACCCTGATGGCTCGAGGAAGTGGGCATTTCCAACGTCGGGCCCGATAGAGAGCTCGCCCGCCATCGGTAAGGATGGGACCATTTACATAGGGTCCGCGGATGACAACCTCTATGCAGTGAATCCGGATGGGTCTGCGAAGTGGAGCTTCTTAACAACATGGTCCATTTATTTCTGTTCTCCGATTGTCGGTTCGGATGGCACGATCTACGTGGGGAACCATGATGGAAATCTCTACGCTATTGGCGCTAACGGAACAATGCAATGGACCTTAGGCGGCCTAGGTGATCTTCTGTATTCGTCGCCGTCAATTGGATCGGACGGCACCATCTACGTAGGGTCCAATGATGGCAACCTCTATGCTGTAGGTACTGAGGTTAACACGATTGCCATATCAAACTTGAGCCTGAATCCGGGCATCGTGACCGGCGGAGCCAGTTCAATCGCCACGGTGTCCTTGTCGAGTGCTGCTCCTGCTGGAGGGGACATCGTAACACTCAAGAGCGGCAGTTGTTCAGCCACGACACCTGCTTTCATTGTTGTCCCTGGTGGCGCGACCCAAGCTACCTTCACAATTGCCACGACCCCGGTTTCGACTAGCACAAGCGCTGTGATCACCGCCTCTTCGGGGGGCAATTCTGCAACTGCGACACTGACGATAACTCCTCCAGTTGGATTGTCGAGTCTAGGGCTGACACCAACTTCATTGATCGGCGGAACGCCTTCAACGGGTACTGTCACCTTGAGCGGTCCCGCCCCCTCAGGCGGGATCCTAGTCAACCTATCCTCCAACAGCACCGTTGCTGTAACTCCGCCAAACGTAACCGTGGCTGCCGGGGCCTTGACCGCTTCATTCACGATCTCGACGGGGGCTGTCGCGACTTCTACGACCGCTACGATCACCGCCGCGGCGGGAACTACGACGGTGACGGCTGGCCTCACCGTCTCTCCAGCGGTCCCTTCGAGCCTAACCATGTCTCCAACGTCAGTAACGGGAGGCTCACCGTCAACCGGAACCGTCACTCTAAATGGACCAGCACCTTCGAGCGGTGCAGTAGTGAGTTTGGCGTCTAGCAGCGGTAGTGCAATTCCGCCAGCGAGTGTCACCGTCTCGCCTGGTGCTACCTCGGCAAGTTTTGCGGTTTCAACTCACCCTGTGGTTTCCTCGACTGCGGCGACCATTACGGCGACTTTGGGCGGGATTTCCGTCACGGCAAGCCTTACCGTTAACCCGCCGGTTCCGACGAGTGTGACATTGACGCCAAGTTCTGTATTCGGCGGAACCCCTTCGGTTGGCACCGTAACACTGAATGGCCCGGCCCCCTCGGGAGGGACGACAGTGAATCTGTCATCTAGTAGTTCGAGCGCAGTGCCTCCCACGACAGTCGTTGTGCCCGCAGGGGCTACTTCGGCGTCCTTCACGATAACAACATCGGCCGTCACGACGCTAACAACGGCAGTTATTACTGCCACGGTCGGCGGAAATTCAGTGACAGCAAACCTTGCTATCACTCCCCCCGGCACGCTAAGCGGGCTAACGCTGAATCCGACGTCGGTTCCGGGCGGGTTCTGGTCCTCAGGTACGGTAACCCTAACTGGACCCGCGCCATTGGGCGGATTAAGCGTTAGTCTGTCATCAAGTAGCCCAAACGCGGTTCCACCGCCGACTGTGACAGTGGCATGGGGGACAACTTCGGCGAGCTTCACCGTCACCACGACGACGGTTCTTACTTCGACGCCTGCCACCATTACCGCTTCAGCCGGAAACGTCTCGATCGACGCATCGCTTAACATCTCGACGAGCCCCGCACCGCAAGCACCGAAATGGTCTTTGGGCAGCAACAGCGGCAACATCACTGTCTCACCTCTTGGAAACCAAGTCGCGATCTCGTCAAGTAACAGCGTAAAGATGCTCAGCTATCCTGGCTACAAGCTCATGTGGTCACGCAGGGTAATTAACGGCACTTTCGCGGCACAAACGCAGTTTGCCCCTGATGGTAGCTCCGTCTGGATATGGCAGGGCAGAGGCGGCGGATACGTCACTCAATACGATGCTACGACCGGCAATCCGGTCCCGAATCAATCGACTGGCTCGCTTCAAAGTCTTGCTCTTCCTGGCGGCACTTCCTATTTTGAGGTCTGTGGTCACGAAATTGTCGCTGCCATTAGCTATAACGGCGGATTCACTATCGCAAGCTATGATTCGAACACGCTTCTGCCTGTCCTTGCCGCTAATACACTTACCTTTGCAAATGGAAACTACGTTAACTATGGTTCGTGGAATGGGCATGACGCAATAGCGCAAGGAACTCAGATCTGGGACATTACGACGGGCGCATTGATCGCCACTATTTCATCATCAATTTCCGCGCTGATCGACGGGTTTGATCCTGGCAATGGCCTGATCGTACAGATGTGGAACGGGGGATCGACCTCGAATGGAACCTACCGATTCGTTCCAGACAGCAGTGGCAACCCGGTAATCGCATGGCATAACTCGGGGTTCTATGCTCCGTCCAGCCTTGGCTCTGCATCCAGCAGCCTTATGATCGGATCTGCCGGCTATGTTACTGGAGTTATGGCCTTTAACTGGCAAACCGGCGCGCTTGCGTGGGGAGGCGCTACCATTCCATTTGATGGAAACAATGATTATGCTTCCGTAAGCAATTCACCAACCTTCACTGACGGTCATATGCTCTTTGAGGTGGGCCCGTACGGCATTCTCCAAACGTTCGTCGAATATGCAATTACGAACGACGGTCTGACGGCTGTCGGCACTCTCCCGAATATCCCCCCGGACAGTGTGTATTCGTTGGCAGCCACGCCAAACGGGGTGATCATTGGAGGCGCCATTGCAGACCTGGATCACGCCTCGAGCCGCACCTACACTGGCCTCCACAACGCAGTTGACGGTACGGCAGTTTGGAGGAATCAGACATTTCCGGGAGAAGCAATCTCCCGCGTTTCGCCTTCCGGTTCCTATGTCGCTACTTGCTATATGAACAATCAGGGACAATCGGAGCAGCTAGTTGTTTACGATGCGACGAACGGCTCTGTGCTTGCGACCTTGGCAGGTTCGTACAAGGACACAGCCTGGATTGACGACACACGGCTTTTGGCTCTTGATTCTAGTTGGAACCGCCTCGACGTAGGCTTCAACGGCTCGAGCTTGGTGATTACCAACTCCACAACTCAGAAGTTCTACTACGGGTGCGCGATTGGCTTCCACGTTGGCCAAGGTAGCGACGGGCAACCAAGCACGACCCACTTTGCAGTTGGTCTTGGGAGTTCAGGGCTTACTGCGGTGGCACTAGACGGTTCGTTGGCAGGCCAGACATCCTCAGTACCCTTCTACTTTCCGGACGCTGCTCGGAACCTCTATCGGATAGTGCCTTTATCGAATGGAGAGGTCGCCTGTCTTGGCCCTGCAGACGCACCCACCGATGCTGGATTCGACTCTTTCCGCTGGACAACATACATGATTGACGGAAACGGTCAGATCTCGCTTGACAAGACCTATTCCTATACTCCGCCGGATCAACCGTCATACGACGGTTCATTCAGTTTTGGCGACTTCTTCGCAAACGGCGATATCTCGTTCGACGGAAAGGTCGTCGCATTCACGGAAGGTCATGACGTGGACCAATACGGGAATCCCGTTTCTAGTCAACTTGTTGTTAAGCGTACATCGGATGGCGCAGTTATTCAGACCCTCAACGGTTCCTTTACCGGAATCAGGAGTTTCAACATCGAACATGGCTCATCGTTCAATCTCGCGCTGTTGGCATTCTCGCCGGATCATTCGATCCTGTATGTCGCAGATGCCTTTGGAGAACGCATCGAGGCTTTACCGGTTCCGAGCTTTGTAGACTCGTTGGCTACGCCTTCACCCGTCGCATCAGGAACCGCTACTACCTTGACGATCAACCTCGGTAGTGCGGCCCCTGCTGGAGGCGAAACCGTGTATCTCAATGTTACGCCAGCGATTCCCGGCCTACCGACTACGATGACTATTCCGGCTGGAGGTTCGAGCACTGTCATCCAGTTCAACGCCCCAGTCGTGCTTTCGAATACAACCTACACCATTCAGGCCATCACGAGCGAAGTAGCGGTTCCAGTTAGCACGAGCCTTGTAGTGAATGCTGCGGTATTCAGTAACTTCTCGTTCACTCCAAGCTCAATAACGGCCGGAGGCTCCTCGCAGGGGACAGTCTCCTTCCTGGGCCTCGTGCCTGCAAACACCCCCATAGCTCTATCTTCTTCCAATCCGTTGTGCCAAGTTCCTTCGTCGATATCCTCGACATCGGATTCGTCAAGCTTCGCCTTTACTGCGGTAACTTCGCCATCCTCAACTCCATTCAGTTCAACGATCACGGCGACCTTCAATGGAGCCTCAGTTACCGCCAACCTGACGGTAGGAGCAGGTGGTCTGTTGAGCGTCTCAACTTCGCCGGCATCGATCGTTGGTGGCGACTACCCAACCGGTACCGTGATTCTAGCCGCGCCTGCCCCTCTTGGCGGGACGGTTGTGGCGTTGAGCGCAAGCAAGTCAAGCGTCGCTCCGCCATCGACGGTGACCATAGCCGCCGGAGCAACCTCTGCAACGTTTAGTGTTCCCACCCTTGGAGTCGACTCCAACACACCGGTGACAATTACGGCGACCCTAGACTCAACATCCAAAAACTGCACGCTTACTTTGCTCCCGGCGTGGGTCGCGTCGGTTACGGTGTCTCCCGCATCAGTGCTCGGAGGTTCTTCGACGTCGGTGACGGGAACCGTCAACCTGAACGGCAAAGCCGGGCCATCGGGAACGGTAGTAACGCTTTCAAGCTCGAATACGAGCGCGGCAACCGTGCCGGCGTCGGTGACAGTTGCAGCCGGATCGTCGCACGGAACGTTCAGCGTCACTCACTATTCGGTATCGACCGCTCAAACGGTGACGATAACCGCAACGAACCAGGGCAAGTCGTCAACGGCGACTCTGACGGTGAATCCCGCGAGCCTGGTAAGTGTTTCGACTTCGCCCACTAGCATCGTCGGGGGCGACTATCCCACCGGAACGGTGACCATCAGCGGTCCTGCACCAACTGGCGGCGCGGTCATCTCGCTTGGCTCAGGTAGTTCGAGCTTGAATTTGCCATCGACGGTAACCATTCCCGCCGGCACGACATCGACGACGTTCTTGGTACCGACCCTCGGAGTCAACTCCAGCACAGCGACGACCATCACGGCGACCCTAAACTCGACGTCCAAGACCTGCACACTGACCCTGCTTCCCGCTTCAGTTACGTCTGTGACGGTATCGCCTGCCTCGGTTATCGGGGGGTCGTCGACGACGGTCACTGGAACCGTGAATTTGAACGGCAGTGCCGGCCCCTCGGGTGTTGTCGTCAACCTGTCCAGTTCCAATACAAGTGCGGCGAGCGTTCCTGCCACCGTCACCGTCGCGGCAAACACCAAGCACGCTACCTTCACCGTGACGACCCATAACGTCGCGTCTGCCCAGACGGTCACCATCTCGGCCAACTCGGCTACAACCACCCTCACCGTCAACCCATCGGGTCTGGCTGGAGTATCGACGTCTCCGACGAGTATCGTCGGAGGCGACTATCCGACCGGCACGGTCACATTGAATAATCCGGCGCCAGCCGGGGGCACGGCAGTGTCTCTCAGCTCTGGGAACTCGCTTGTCAGCGTGCCTTCGACGGTTACGGTAAGCGCAGGTTCCACCAGCGCCACGTTCACGGTGCAGACCCTCGGAGTGGATTCCAGTACGCCGGTGACGATCACGGCTACTCTCAGCGGATCGTCGAAGACGTGCACGCTGACACTGCTCCCGGCCAGCATCTATACAGTCGCCGTTTCTCCAACTTCGGTGGTCGGCGGTTCATCGACGGTCGTCACCGGTACGGTGACGCTCAACGGAGACGCCGGTCCTTCGGGAACGGTGGTCAGCCTGTCGACTTCGAATATGGCGATTGCGACGGTTCCCACTTCGGTGACCGTCATTCAGAACGGCAAGCACGCCACCTTCACCGTGACGACCTATTCCGTGGCCAGCGCACAATCGGTGACGATTACGGCAAAGACCGGAAGCACATCGGCTACCACGGCCCTCACCGTCAACCCGGGGTCGCTCGCCAGCATCACGACTTCTCCGACAAGCATCGTCGGAGGCGACTACCCCACTGGCACCGTTACTCTGACCGTGCCCGCACCTCCGGGAGGAACCGTCGTTTCCATTGGCTCGAACAACGCGCTCATCACACCGCCGGCATCGGTAACAGTGCCTGCTGGGTCGAAGAGCACGACATTCAGCGTGCCCACGCTTGGAGTCGATTCCAGCACGCCGGTGACGCTCACCGCAACGCTTGGATCGACATCCAAGACTTGCACGGTGACTCTCTTGCCGGCGGCGATCTATACGGTCACACTGAACGCTTCGTCGGTAACCGGAGGCGGTTCCGTGACCGGTACGGTGAACCTCAACGGCGACGCCGGTCCGTCCGGAGTCGTGGTGACGCTGTCGAGTTCCGACACGTCATCCGCGGCGGTTCCAGCCTCCGTAACCGTCACCCAAAACGGCAAGCACGCCACCTTCACCGTCACGACCCATCCAGTCGCATCGGCTCAGACCGTAACGATTACCGCAACCGGCGGGGGCAAGTCTGCAACCGTGACGTTGACCGTGAATCCGTAGCTGCAAGAGCGGGCGAAGTGGACACTTCGCCCGCTCCCCGTTCGCAATATGTGTATCACCCTTGCCGCAAGATCTCCTCGGAGTCTTGTAGTCGGGTTCTCTCGTCCCCCGCGAAGCGGACGTACTGAGAGGGAGCACGACCGACCGTTGTGGCGCCGTACCCCTTTGCTCATCGCCTTGACGCGCCTCTCGCTTCTCGCGACAAAGTACAATATTGCCTCCCATGACAGAAGATCTATCCCTCCGCGATGTGCGGCTACAGAAGCTCGAGCGAATGCGCGAGCTTGGCCATGATCCTTTCCGGATCGAACGTTTTGACCGAACTCACACGGCGAAACAGATGCTTGACGAATTCGAAGAGGGCAAGAAGATCAAGTTTGCCGGACGCGTGCACTCCTACCGACTGATGGGTAAGGCGGGGTTCGCACATGTTAGCGACGGCGACGACAAGATTCAGTGCTACGTTCGCATGGACCAAGTCGGCGACACCGCCTGGGAACTATTCAAGCTGCTCGACATCGGCGACCACGTCGGCGTCTCAGGCTATCTGTTCGTCACCAAAACTGGCGAGAAATCGATCCACGTCGAAGAGTACGTTCCGCTGACCAAGTCGCTGCAGCCCCTTCCCCTCGGCAAGGAGAAGGACGGCCATGTGTTCTATGGCCTTGCTGACGTCGATCTCCGGTACCGGCATCGGCATCTGGACCTCATTTGCAACCAGGAGGTCCGGCGAACCCTCATCAACCGAATGAAGATCACTTCGGCGGTTCGCCGGTTTCTGGATCGACGCGGGTACCTGGAAGTAGAAACGCCGATCCTCCAACTGGTGGCGGGCGGAGCGATGGCTACGCCGTTTGTAACCAAGTACAAGGCTTACGACTTGGACGTCAAGCTGCGCATCTCGCTGGAGTTGTATCTCAAGAGGATCATCTGCGGCGACATCCCGAAGGTGTATGAGATCGGTCGTGTATTCCGGAACGAAGGCGTCGATAACCGGCACAATCCGGAGTTCACGCTGCTTGAGTTCTACGAGGCGTACATCAATCTCGAAGAGGTGATGGTGATCGTCGAGGAGATGTTTAAGTCCGTCGCACTCGAAGTGTTCGGCGACACGAAGGTAAGTGTAGCCGTCGATCCCAACGAAGAGGTGGCCGACCGCAGCAAGCACGACGAAGAAGCCAAGGGCGAACCGGTCGTTCTCGACTTCGGCAAGCCATGGCATCGTCTCGACCTGATGAGCGCGCTTGAGGAGCGGGCGGGTGTCACGAGAGAGGAGTTGAGCGAATACGAATCGGCGAAGAAGGCGATGGAGCGGGTCGGTCTACCGACCGAGAAGGAGAACAACCTAGGCGGCATCATCGAAAAGCTGCTGGAGAAGTTCGTGGAACCGACGCTCATCGAGCCTACGTTCCTCGTGGGGTACCCGATCGAAACGTCTCCACTTGCCAAGAAGGATCCTAACAATCCCAAAATGACGCGTCGTTTCGAGGGTTACGTGCGCGGCCGGGAAGTCTGCAATGCGTTTTCCGAGATCAACGATCCGATCGATCAGCGTGAGCGATTCGTTCAGCAGATGGCTCAGCGAGAATCGGGGAACGACGAAGCGCATCCGCTCGACGAGGAGTTCCTCTTCGCCCTTGAAGGCGGCATGCCGCCGACCGGTGGCTGCGGTATCGGGATCGACCGGATGGCGATGATGCTTACCGGAGCGAGCCACTTACGTGAGGTACTGCTCTTCCCCACTATGAAACCGACCAAACCAGGCGAGGAAACGGCAACCGAAGGCGCCGAAGCCTAAAAAAGGAAGCCCCGCACTCCGGCGGGGCTTTTACAACGTGCTCCCAATTAGCTTGGTTCATTGCGCGCCATCAAGTCGACTCGGCCAATTGCTAAAACCGTGGACCTCTTGGGGCACTGCGTTTGGAATTCATTGAACGGCACCACCTCCGCCTGATTGGATACTTTTCTATACGTTGGAAAAGCCCAGAACGCTTCACCGGAGGGTTAGCCCGGCACCGCCAAACCCTTCGTCCGGAAGTACGATTTGTCAATGTCGGCTTGGTCCTTGTGCGCCCGGGCGATCGACATGCCAAGGCCGTCCATCACGACGTCGTCACCCATCGCCACGGTGATGCGGATCTCATCTCGGCCAGTTGGGAATGCGCAGATCATGAGCCGGCGGCTGTCCTTCTCCCAGAACCAGTACTTCACGTGCTGGCCGTCGATATAGGTGTCCTTCAGGTCCCCTACTTGATCTTGGTGATCTCGGATGAGCCCGTCGAGCCGACTCTGGTTTGCCTTGTCCTCCTCGTAGATCGCCGCCACAAGTTCGCCGTTGTACAGGATCTCGCCAAACCCAAGGTGCAAAGAATCTTCCTCCCAGGTCTTGGCGCTGTAGGGAGGTTGGAAGTGAGGCGGCAGATCGTCGGACTCGAAGCCGACGGTCTTGGTGTCGTGAAATCTCTGGAAGGCCGATTCGTGATTCGAGTAGATCGTGATGGGGGCGCCGTGCCGCACGACCAGCGCGATCTCATTGGTGTCCTTGACGTCTCGCTTGTCGTTCGTGATCGGTTCACCGACGGTGTAAGCCTTCTCTTGAACCGTCGAATCCCCGGCAGGAGCGGCAACATCTCCGCCCTGGCAACCGCACAATGCGGAAATCAGCAGGCAGAGGATGAGGGCGCGCCTCACCATCTCACTCCACCCCTAGGATCCGGTACCGGCTGTTGCCACGGGGGGCTTCGACCTCGAATTCATCCCCGATGACCTTTCCGAGCATGGACTCTCCAAGCGGAGAACCGATCGAGATGAGGTCTTTCGCGGGATCGGCTTCGAAGGATCCCACCAGCGTCACCGTGAACTCGTCGTCAAACTCCAAATCCATGAGCTTCACTTTCGAGCCAAGATGAGCCGTCGCTCCAGACGCATCGGGGCGTTCGACGACCTTCGCCAACTGAAGCGCCTTCTCCAAATCGGCAATTCTGCTCTCCAGCCGGCTCTGATTCAGCTTCGCTTCGTGGTAGGCTGCGTTTTCACGCAGGTCCCCGTGCGACTTGGCTTCACGGATCGCGTCGGCAATCGCCATTCGAGTTGGGCCCTTCAGGTCTTCCAGTTCTTTCTTTAATTTCGCGAAGCCTTCGCGAGTGAAGTGGATTTCCTTACCCATGGGAGGGATATTGTAGCATTTCAGGAGCATTTTGGACCTAAAAGTCACTGTAGTGATCGTCAGCTTCAACACCTGCGACAAGTTGCGCCGGTGCCTTGGCTGTATTGAGCCGGAACACGAGATCGTCGTAGTAGATAACGCGTCGCATGACGGTTCCGCTGCGATGGTCCGTCAAGAGTTTCCGTCGGTCATGCTGATCGAAAGTCCAACCAATCTCGGGTTCGGACGAGGAAACAATCTGGGCTGCACCCGGGCGTCGGGCGATTTGATTCTCTTCCTCAACAGCGACGCCTATGCAGACCCTGGCGCGATTCGAAAGCTCGCATCCGTGTTCGCCGATGCCGGCGTTGTGGCAGTAGGAGGCAGGCAACTTAACCCTGACCGGAGCTTGCAGCTCAGCACGGCGAACAGGCTCACCCTCTGGTCCGTGTTCTGCGAGCAGACATACCTGGAGAAGGCCTTCCCAACGTCGTCATGGCTTAGTCCCTACTGGACCACGGCAAGACTGGCCGTCGACTTAACTCCCAAGAAGAGCCCTCAAGTGATGGGAGCGACGCTGATGGTCCGTGCCAGCGCAGGCCGGCCGATCGAAGCGTTCGACGAGCGGTATTTCCTCTATTGCGAGGACACCGACCTATGTCGGCGCCTTGAAGTGCACGGAACGATCCTGTACGTACCGGAGGCGACGTTCGTTCACGACCTGGGTTCCAGCAGCGCAAAAGACCCGTCCCTCGGCGTCATCCGTTACAACCGAGGCAAGGAACTCTATTTCGCAATCCACTACGGCCGCCTCGCCTCGCTCCTCTGCTTTATCCTCGACCGATTGGGTGCCGGACTGAGAGTGCTGGCGTGGTCGCTTCGGCATTTGGCTTCCGGCTTTAGAAACGAGCGAGCCAGATCGCAGGCGAAGGCATTCTGGCGCGTCCTTTGGGCAAAGCCAAGGGGGTGATTTCGGCGAATCGCGCTACAATGGTTCTCATGAAGCTCTCTCCAAAATTGCTCGTCCTGTCCCTCTTGGCCGCATCTGCCGTCTCGGCGATGGCAACCCCCGGCACCGCTTCCGCCCGAGCTTTGTTAGCCGGCGCCTCGGCAAAGGCCAGGGCCGAAAAGAAGAACGTGATGGTCATCTTCCACGCTTCGTGGTGCGGATGGTGCCATCGGATGGACGACATGCTGGAGTCCGCCGCCTTCAAGTCGATCTTCAATAACAGCTATGTAATCACCCACGTGGTAGTTTTGGAGAACGGCGACAAGAAGAGCCTCGAGAACGAAGGCGGCATGGACCTCATGGCCCAACTCGGCGCCCCCAAGGATAGCGGAATTCCCTACTTCGCCGTGCTGACTCCGGACGGAAAGAAGATCGGAGACTCCCTCTTGCCGAACAAGCAGAACATGGGTTACCCTTCGGAGCCGGCTGAGGTCGCCGCATTCAAGGTGCTGCTCCAGAAGACCGCGCCCCACATGACCGGCAACGACATCTCCAAGGTCGTCACCTTCCTCTCGACGAAGAAGACCGGTTAGTTCGTCAGCTTGACATTGGGGAGAGGCAGGACCTTGCCGTCGGGCGGCTTAAGCTCGAAAACGCTCGACGGCGCCAGCTCTCCGATATTCCGGTACGTATACTCGCGGGTGCTCTGGGTGAGCATCTTGCCCGCCTTATCGACTGTCTCAGCCGCGATGCTTTGAAGCAGATGGTTGTCCTTCCGCACGAAGATCGAGGTATTCGGTCCCATGCCAGAGATTTGAAGGATCTCGGTGCCAACCCCGTTCGTCATCGAGCTGCCCACCGATTTCACGGTGGACCCAGTCACCAACAGGTCCGCGAACGGCACCCGGTGGGCCAGGTTGCGGCGGAGGATTGGGTCGACTTCGGCGCCGACGGCAACGACATATTCCGAGAGCACGACTCGGGTCGCTTTCCCCCGGTAGAACCGGTTCGTCTTCTTGTTCCAAACGGAGAGGATCGCTCCATCGTAGGTCCACTGGAAGCCCGCCCGTTCCTCTCGAAGCTTCCTGCCGCTCAAATAGAGCTTCTCGTTGCCGTCCCGGCTGCTGACGAGGATGATGCCGCTCTTGAGATGCGTATAGGCGGACAGCATGCGGTCCATGGTTTGCTTCGCATCGGCGCTCGCGTATTTTGGCGGCGCCGCCCGCAAAGTGAACGTGTAGACCGTACTGGCGTCCGACGGGATCTCCAAAGCCGTGTTCGCTGATTTGGAGAACCGGAACGTCCAATGTAGCCGCGACTTGGGAATCGTGATCATCACTTCACGAAGGAGACCCCGATCACCGTCGAATCGGAACATGGTCGCGGCGCCTTTGGTCGCTCGATACAGAGTGGTGGCGCCGGAGCGCTTCTTGATAGACCAATCGGCAAACCCACGGAACCGCCCCAGAAATGCTTTCATCGCATTGGGGTCGATGGCGACGGCAAGCGCTTCCGGCAGCGGCCCAAGGACATCGGTCAGTCGAGCGAGGTATCCGGCATTGGCTTTAGCCGTTCGGCTCAGCGTCTCATTGGCCACCGCGTCGTATGCCAGGACTTTGTTCTTCCGAAACTGAATGCTGCGATCCGAACGTTCAAGGGCACTCGTCGCCGGTTCGCGCATGCGAAACAGCGCATTGGACCCGCTGACCGAGAAGTCGAATTGCGACTGGTCCTTGCGCCCCGGAATGGCTGAATCGGTCTCGACATGAACGCTGTAGGAACTCAGCCGACTCTGTGACCGTAGGCACGCATCGAACACCGTTTGCGATTGGGGGATTCCGGCGGTCAACAGAAGGGTCGCAACTATCATCCGACCGAATTTACCCCGCTACGGCTTCCCTAACCCGGCCGGCGTACGGTTCCGGCCGATCAGGCCCGCCAGTGCGATGATCGTGACGAGATACGGCAATGCCGCCCAGAGTTGGGATGGCAGTTGGGCGCCGAAGAGCGGCGTTCCTTGGAGTTGCAGACGAAGCGCGCTGAAGAAGCCGAACGCCACGCAGGCGATCAGAGCCGGAACCGGGCGCCAGCCGCCCAAGATCAAGGCGGCGAGGGCGATATAGCCCCGTCCCGAGGTCATGTTGTCCGTAAAGACCCCGGTGTACGCCACAAGTTCCACGCCGGCCAAGCCGGTAAGCACACCGGTGCAAAGGAGGCCAAAGAACCGAACGCGCACCGGCTGAATCCCCATCAGACGGGCCTTGTCCGGATCGCTGCCCACCGCGAGGAGCCGAAGTCCGCCCCGGGTATGCCGGGAGTAGATCCAGATCGCGAAGGGCACGACGATGGCGCTGATGCAGAAGAAGGTGATCGGAAGGTGCGGAAGACCGCTTCCGTGAGCGGGGTCTCCGAGTTTGAGATAGAGGAAGTTGGTTCCTCCGGCAGCGACCGCGTTCAGAGCCATCCCGGAGATCACGTGATCGATGTGATAGACCTGCGTCATCAGCCAGTGCAGAAGGCTCATGACGGTTGCGGCAAGGATGCCGCCAACCAGTTCGCCGACCGGTCCGTAACGGGCCGAGGCCAGCGCCCCAACGCACGCCGCCATCAGCATCATCCCTTCGAGACCGATGTTGATGACGCCACCGCGTTCGCTCGTATAGCCGCCCATCGCCGCGAGAACCAGCGGCGTCGAGAAGAGGATGGTGAGGACGAGGAGATTAAGCATCGGACGTCACCTTTCGATACCGGATCGCGGCGGCAATGAAGATGAGGAGCCCGAGGACGACGGTAGTGATCCCCTTGGGCACCCCGTCGATCTGGAGCGCGGTTCCTCCCTTGCTCAGAATCCCGAACAGGAGGCTCGACGGCAGGACGGCGTACGCGCTGCCGCCGGCAAGCAGGGCCACTCCCAGGGCGTCAAAACCATAACCGGGGGAAAACCCATCGTAGAACCGCCCTTCGTAGGCCAGGATCTGGACCGCCCCCGCCAGGCCACCCAAGGCGCCTGAGATCGACATCGCCAAGACCGTCACCTTTTGCGGCGAGATTCCCGCAAACCGGGCGGCTACCCGATTGGCGCCGACCGCCTGCAGCTCATAACCGGCGACCGTCTTCTTCAGCCAGATCGCCATCGCTACCGCCAGAACGATTCCGAGAACGAGCGCGCAATTGATCTCGACCGTCTGGGTCTTGTACACAAACGGCAATCGAGTGGTCTGCGCCACGAACGAGGTTGCGGTATCCGATTGGGTTTTGTCCTTGATCGGACCGGAAACGAGCGCGCTGGTCAGAAACAGGGCCACGTTGTTCAGCATGATCGTCGTGATGACCTCATGCCCGTTCCGGTACGCCTTGATCAGGGCCGCCGGCAACGCCCAGACCATGCCGGCAACCATCCCGACCAACACGCCTAAGACCATCCCGAGCGGACCAGGAAAACGAACGGCGACCACCGCGCACGAGCAGGCGCCGACCAGCAATTGGCCCTCGACTCCGATATTGAAGAGCCCGGCCCGCAGGGCGATGAATACGGCCAGCCCACAGATGAGCAGAGGCGTCGACTCGCGGAGCGTCCCGGCGATCGCCGTCGGCGAACCGAGGCTTCCGTGTATCAGCGTCGTGAGGCTCTCGATGGGACTCTGATGCGCCACAAGGATCGCCCCTGCCAAGATCGCACAGGCGCCGGCTACCATGGCGACCAAACGCCAGATCATTCGGCTCCCACCATCAGCCGTCCAATCGTGTCCCGGTCTTTGGATCGGTCGGCCGGAGGTTCATGCATCCGCCCATGGTTCATGGCGACCACCCGGTCGCACTGCTCGAGGAGTTCGTCCAAATCAAAACTGACGACGAGAGCGGCGGCCCCATTCCGGCAAACTTCCCGGATGCCCTCGTATACGCTCAACGTGCCCTTGATATCCAAGCCACGAGCCGGCTGGAACGCGAGCACCAGCCGAGGGTCCAGGCACAGCGAGCGGGCGGCGACAAAACGCTGTTGGTTCCCACCGGACAGGCTGGACATCGGCAAATTCAGCCCCCCGTGTTTGGTGTCGAATCGTTCGGCGATTTTTGACGCCATTTCGTGCCGCGCCGAACCATCGATCGTCGCACCCCTCGCAAACGGGCTGAGGCGCTGAAGGCCGAGAGCGGCGTTCTCGTTCAGGCTCCACTCCTCGACCACTCCCTGAGCGTGGCGGTCTTCCGGGATCAGCCTCATGCCTCCCGCGATTCGATCGGACGGAGAAAGCGCGTCCACGCTCTTCCCTTCCAGAACGATGCTTCCCTCGACCGTCTTCGTCAAACCGGCAATCGACTCGAACAGCTCTCGCTGCCCGCTTCCGTCCACCCCGGCAATTCCCAGGATCTCGCCCGACCGGAGTTGGAAGCCGACCCCCTTCAATGCCATCTCGCCCCGATCGCCCTTCACCGAGAGGTTCGAGACCTCAAGCACCGGCGCGCCGGGCCTGAACGGCGCGGTATGGGTCGAGGCTTCAAGCGCCCCACCGACGATGAGCTGGGCCAGTTCCGATCCGTTCGTGCCCGCGACTGCCTTTTCGTCGATCCGCTTTCCGGCACGAAGGACCGTCACCGTCCGGCAGTGCTCGAGGACCTCAGGGAGACGATGAGTGACCAGGAGAATCGTGGCGCCGTCTCTCGCCAGGCTGTCGAGACTTTCGAATAGCGCACCGGCATCGGCGGGGGACAGCATTGCGGTCGGTTCGTCGAGGATCATGACGCGCGCCTCCCGCCAAAGCAGTTTGAGGATCTCCAGCTTCTGGGCTCCGGCAGGGCTCAGCGACGATGCATCCGCCTGCCAGTCGAACTCGAAGCCCATCTTCGTGGCCAGTGCATTCGCACGCTCTTCCGCAGCGCGATTGCGTAGGATCGGACCGCCTTCCGCCCCGAGAATCAGGTTTTGAAGGCAGGTCAACTCCGGAATGATCCCGTAATGCTGGCTCACCATGCCAACTCCCGCCTGAATCGCTTCCCGGGAGGTACCGAACTTGACTGGCTTACCCTCGACCTCTAGCGAGCCCTCATCTGAATTGAGCGCCCCGTAGAGAACCCGCATGAGGGTGGTCTTGCCGGCCCCGTTCTCGCCGACGATCGCGTGAATGATGCCCTGTTCGACGTCGAGGTCCACCCGGTCGAGCGCCGTCACCGATCCAAACCGTTTCGTGATGCCTCGCATCCGGACGGCGAAGCTCATTCCTAGGCGCCCATCCCCAAAATCGTCTCGTACAGGACGGCCGTCGTCAATTCGCTCTTGCCTTCCGCTTCGGCTTGTTTCAGCAGTTTGTCCACCAGCATCGTTCCCGGGATTGCGGCGTCGATCGCCTTGGCCGCCTCGGCGCAGTAGCCGAAGTCCTTCAACTGGTTCTTGATGCTAAAGCCGGGAGTCCAGTCGGAGGCGAGGATCTTGAGTCCGTAGTTATCGAAGGCCCAGCTCCCGGCCGCGCCTCCGCCGACGAGTTCCTTCGTCTGAGCCAGATCGAGGCCCGCCTTCTTGGCAAACGAGAGCGACTCGCAAAGGGCGAGGAGCGCCCCGCCCACCGCGATTTGGTTCACCATCTTCATCATCTGACCGGCGCCCGGTCCACCGACTCGCTCGGCCCGTTTGGCGTACGCGTTCAGATACGGCAGCGCCTCATTCACGTCCGCTTCGGCGCCGCCGCAGAAAATCGTGAGCTGCCCCTTTTGGGCGCCCATGCTTCCACCCGTGATCGGCGCATCCACAAACCGGAAGCCGCCATCGGCGAGCCACTTCTCGATGTCGGTCGCGGCGGTGGGTGCGATCGTGGAGTGGTCGACGAAGAGCGTTCCTGGTTTCGCGGAAACGACTAGCTGATCGAGACATTCGCGCACATCTTCCGAGCGATTCACACAGAGGAAGACGACCTCGCACAGCCCTGCAAGAGCCGATAGCGAATCGGCCGGCGTGGCTCCTCGCTCGACAAGGGCGTTGGCCTTGGACGGGGTTCGGTTCCAAACGACGACGTTGTAGCCGGCCGATACGAGGTGCCCGGCCATCGGCCCTCCCATCACGCCCAGGCCGACAAATCCTACTCTGCTAGACACGAGCGTTATCGTACCAGTCGAGCAAGTTCGATGGCCCGGTTCGAAAGGAATCGAGATACCCTCGCACCCCGGAGGCTACTCCTGCCGGATGGTGGCGCCTCGCGCGTGAGTCGGAAAGCCCTCCATCTGACCGAAAGCCTCGATGGTCGGAATCAGCCCGGCCAGGTCGTCAAACGAGATCTGACTGACGCTTTGAATCTTGAGGAAGTCGAGCACGTTGACTGGGCTGCCAAAGCGGGCCGCGCCCGACGTGGGCAGGGTGTGCGACGGTCCCAGCACGAAGTCGCCCGCGCTTTCCGGCGTGTAGTCGCCGAGGAGCACGGCGCCCGCGTTCTTTACCTTGCCGAGAACGGCCTCGGGATTCGCGGTCGATATCGTCAGGTGTTCTGGCGCGATCGCGTTCACGATATCGACGGCGTGACTCACGTCCTTGGCCAGAATCGCCATGCTCTGATCGGCGAGCGCATTTCGCATCGTGGCTTCCGCTTGCGCGCCGGCAAGCTGAATCTCTACGCAATCCAGCACCCTTCGAAGGGTCTCCTCGCAGGTCGAGACGAGAAACGCCGAGTTATCGTCGCTATGTTCGATCTGTGTCAACAGATCGGCCGCCGCCCACTTCGGGTTTGCCGTTTCGTCGACCAGAACGCAGACTTCGCTCGGACCCGCGTATCCGTCGAGGCCTACCCGTCCCCAAAGTTGGCGTTTCGCCTCGTTGACGAACCGGTTGCCGGGGCCTACGATCTTGTCGACTCGGGGAACCGACTCGGTGCCGAAGGCCAGAGCGGCGATCGCCGCCGCGCCCCCGACCCGGTAGGCTCGATCCACTCCGGCCGTCTTCAGGGCGAACAATACCGACGGGGCCAGTGACCCGTCGGCCCGAGCCGGAGTGGTCACGAAAGCGCTTCCGACGCCGGCGACCCGGCCCGGAATCACGTTCATCAGAACCGAGCTCGGGTAGGTAGCTTTGCCGCCCGGCACATACACTCCGACTCGATCCAAAGGCATCACCCGCTGTCCAAGTCCGGCGTGTTCCCAGCCAAAGGATCCGGCCTCCGGAACCAATCCTTCCGTGAAGTGGCTCAATTGCAGCGTGTGAAACTGCTCGATTCGATTGGCTGCGAATCGAATCGCATTCTCGAAGTGAGCCGGCAGGGCGGCCGAATCGATGTCGGAGGGTGGGACCTCGATCGACGCCAAATTGGGGGCATCGTACCGGCGTGCCGAATCGAGGAGGGCGGCATCGCCCCGAACGCGCACATCCTCGATGATCTCGGCGACGACCTTCTCGATCTGGGCATCCCTGCCCACTTGGCGGGCTGCAAGCAGGGCGAAGGGGTCCTCGGTTCGAGCATCGACGAATCGGCAGAGACCCACGGTTACTTCAGCAGCCCCTTCGCTCGCTCGACGCGAGCGGCAATTCGAGCCGGTCCCAGCACCGACATGAGCTCGAACAGACCGGGTCCGGTCGTCTTGCCCGTCAATGCGACACGGGTGGGATGGACGACGGGTCCAAGCTTTTCGAGTCCGTATGCCGCCTGGAACGCTCTTAGCGACGCATCGTAGACTTCGGGTCCGGACTCCGACAGATAGGCCGAACTGCACTCCTCGAGCAGATAGGCGAACAGACTTGCGGTGACCGGGTCCTTGAACCACTTGTCGACTGCCTTCTGATCCATGGGTGGCAGATCGACGAAGAAGAACTCGCATGCTTCGCCAAAATCGGCGAGCGTCTGCACGCGCTGCTGCTCCAGCTTGATCGCTTCCAGCGCGTACGCACGATCGGTCTCGATCGTGGTTCTCAGAAGTAGGAGGGTCCGAAGCACGTCCTTCGGGTTTGGCGAGCCGGGCTCCGGTTCCAGTTGCTCGAAGTACTCCGTCGTGTAGGGACGGGCGAGGTAATCCGCGATCTCCTGCAGAAGCTGCTCGGGGTCGAGCGCCCGGATCGCGCAGCCGTTCAGCCACTTCAGCTTCTCATAGTCGAACTTGCCGGGCGACGGCTGAATGCCCTTGATATCGAACGCCTCGATCAACTCCTGCTCGGTCATCGCCTCTCGATCGTCGCCGGGCGACCAGCCAATCAGGGCGATGAAGTTCTTCAGTGCCTGTTTCAGGAAACCCCTTGCCGCATAGTCCAGCACCCGGGTGGCGCCGTGTCGCTTGGAGAGCTTCTTCCCGTCGGTGCCCACGATGACCGGGCAATGCACAAAGATGGGCCGGTCCCAGCCGAAGGAGTCGAACAGGCACGCGTGCTTGGGGGCGGACGAGAGCCACTCCTCGCCGCGGATGATGTGGGTGATCTCCATCACGTGGTCGTCCACCATCGAGGCGAAATGGTACGTCGGCATGCCGTCGGCTTTGATCAGGACCGGATCGTCGACGGTATTGCTGTCCCACTCCACCCGGCCGCGAATCGCATCCTCGATCACGATCGCGGTGTCCCGTGGAATGCGCTGCCGGATCACGAACGGCTTTCCCTCGGCTTCGGCGGCGGCGACCTGCTCAGGCGAGCCGTCTCTCCAGATGCCGCCGAAGTAGCCGCTGGGCCGCTTGTTGATCATCTGGATCTCGCGCATCTCCTCAAGCTGCTCGGGAGTATCGAACGCCTTGTAGGCATGCCCTTTCCCAAGGAGCACGACGATCCACTCGGCATAGATGCCGGCTTCCTTTCGCTCGCTCTGGCGGTACGGCGCGTTCGGTCCGCCGATATGGGGCCCCTCGTCGAACTCGATGCCGACCCACTTCAGGGTATCGATGAACTCCTGCTCCGATTCGGGCGAGTAGCGAGTCCGATCGGTGTCTTCGATCCGCAGGATGTTCTGTCCGCCCCAATGCCGGGCAAACAGGGATTTGAACAAAGCGTCCCTCAACGCTCCCACATGCAACATCCCAGTCGGGCTGGGCGCGAATCGAACACGTACGGACATCCCCATAAGGGTACCGCCTCACCTTCTACGGGAGACGAGAACCGGGGGTGGTGTCTTGTCCTGCGGGGCGCCCCGGGCGGCTAAGGGGACGGTTAGGGAAAGCGGCCCGCAAAGGAGCAAAGACCGCCAAGGAAGTCGTTAACCCCGTAATCAAGGTCCAAATGGCTCTCGGACCGAGACTCCTCGAATCCGTTAATGAAACGGCGCTGGCTTTTGAAATCAACCGCCGTGGTCGGACGGCGGAGTGGCCAAGGGCTATTACGCTATTGGACCGTGTCATCCCGTCAACATCCAACCAGGCGGCTGAACCTAGGGGTCTAGTACTATCAGATCGTGGATCGAGAAACGGCTCAAAGGACTGCCCCGACACCTTTCGATTGCATCAGGGCGAGTAGCTTTAGGGCGGAGCCAGTGGGCCTCTTTTCCCCTCGTTCCCACTGGCCCACCGTGCTTGCGGTGACGTTCAGGATGCGTGCGAGAACGGCCTGACTGACGCCCGTTACCTCTCGAAGCTCCCTAATGTCTCCCGCGCTCATCTGTTTGATGGGCGTAAGGCATAGATCGTCGAATTGGCGCATGGTCGCCTTGTCGAACGCGCCCGACTGGAAGAGCCTAGATGCGATCTGATGTACGGTCAAGAGCGTATCGCCCCCGTTTACTGCGTCCACTTCCATCTCTTCGCCGTCATTCCCGGTTCCGATCATTGCCCCTTCAGGGTCGATGTCGACGACCAGAACACCCTCGAACGGCCCCTTCGGCTTGCCGACGGGATTCGCTAGGCGAACCCTAGAGTTCCGTGTCTTCGTCTGTCTCATGATTCCGTTTCAACTCCCTTAGGTGTCCAGCATTCAAGGCCAGTACAAATGCCTCGTCGGCCATGGGCAGAAGGCTATCCGCAAGTGACCTGAGCGCCCGAATCTCCGGAGGCGTGTGCGTCTTCTTCATGTTTTCGGCAAAGGCCTCAACAATGAACGCTCTCTCACCGATACGTATGACAACGACCACACGGTAGCCTGCGGCGCTTCCTGCTCCCTCCCGAGCGACTCTCGGTTTGTATACGCCCGATCCAAGCGGGCCGTCGTTCAGCCCCTGCTCAACGTCATCGACGGCTTTGACGAGCAGATCGTCGGTCCATCGCTGTTTTCGAGCGTACTTGTCTGTGTCAGGATCGATGAAGATCGGTGTCTGGACCACCAACTTATTCTGCCACACTAAGAGATATACTTTCGAGAACCTGAAGTGGTTGCCTACGTGAATGTTGTTCGGTTCTGAGATTGGCTGAATATCATTCAGGTATCTCTGGTATAATAATTGCATGAGCAGTGCGCCGTCCCAAACGTCAGACATTGACGCGCTCGACGTGGAGAAACGACGTCTGGAGATACAGATTCTCAAGACCGACCGCTGGCAGAAGCGCTACCTTTGGCCACTCACCAACATCTCGGCCCTCATTACCGTCGGAACCCTCATTTGGTCTGGCATCTTGCAGCCTGTGGTTGTGGCAAAACAGCAGACACGAGAGGCTAAAGCACAAACAGCGATCGAGAAGAAGAAGGTAACGGTTGAGGAGCGCAAGAACCAGAAAAAGGACAGTATCATTCAGGAGTTTCCGAGCGATCCCAATAAGCCAGTTACGCCCGACCAGATTCTAAGAATCCAGGCAAGGATCTCGGATACGAAAGAGCAGCCGAAGGAACCTGTGCAAAGCGCTCCCGTTAGTGAACTAGCGTCGCTGATCAAGAAAATGTTTAGTGCCGATCGGTCAGTCGGCAAAAGAACGCTCAATGTTCTGAAGGACTCTCACTCAGAAGATGTCGGCTTCATAAGCCAAGTAGTCCTCGCAACTACCGAACCATCAAACGCTCGCAATCTACCCGGTTTGATTAATGCGGTTGATGTGCTGATGTATGTCCCAAGATATCGCTTCTCACCCTTTCTGGATGAGGTCTCGGGCATGATCTCTAATGTCCAATCGCATCTCGACGCTGCGCAGGGTGCTGATATCAAGGATATTGAGCGGCTCAAGTACGATCTTCAGTTACTTCGGGATCGGGTCACTCGCGTGAAGACGACCGGAAGAGGTTAGTGTTCTGAGTCACTAATTCTCCGGTACGCTTCGGCTCACTATTTCGACTTTCGGATATGGAAGTCGAGCTGTCGGAATCGGATCGCTCAACGCTTGTGGGTTGGGTTCGCAAGTCGAGCGGTGAGCAGCGACGTGCCCGTAGGGCGAAGATGCTACTGGCGCTTGGCGATGGCAAGACACTGGCCCAAGTGAGTCGTGAGCAGGGTGTTGATGCCGATACCGTTCGCGTGTGGCGGACTCGTTATTTGGAGGGCGGCATTCAGGCTCTTACGCACGATGCTCCACGTCCTGGGCGTCCTGCCATGATACCGGCCGAGCGTAAACGGGCAGTCATCATGCTGGCGTGCCAGACCAAACCGGAGAACGCGACTCATTGGAATACACGGGAGATGGCCAAGGTTGCCGGCGTGAGCCAATCGTCTGTGCAGCGCATCTGGTCGGCAAACGGCAACAAACCGCACTTGGTTCGCACGTTCAAGCTCAGCAACGATCCGCAGTTCGAAGAGAGGCTGGTCGACGTCATCGGGTTGTATCTGGACCCGCCTGAGAAGGCGCTCGTTTTTTGCGTGGATGAAAAGAGCCAGATCCAGGCGCTTGATCGAACCCAACCTGGCTTGCCGATGAAGAAAGGGAGGTGTGGGACGATGACTCACGACTACAAACGCCACGGGACCACGACCTTGTTCGCCGCCTTGAACGACCTTGACGGAACGGTCATCGGCTCGTGCAAGAAGAGGCACCGGCACGAGGAGTTCCTTGCCTTCTTCGAGGAACTCGACAGAAAGACGCCCAAGGACCTGGACGTCCATGTCGTACTCGATAACTACGGCACCCACAAGCACGCCAACGTTAGGGCTTGGCTCAAAGACCACCCAAGATTCGTCCTTCACTTCGTTCCAACATCTTGCTCCTGGCTGAACTTGGTCGAGAGGTTCTTCGCCGAAATGACCAACAAAGCAATCCGACGAGGCGCATTCGATTCCGTCACTGAACTCGTGGAGACGATCAACAACTACTTGAAACTGCACAACCGAGATGCCAAGCCGTTCAAGTGGACGGCATCCGCAGAATCAATAATCGACAAGGTTAAGAGATGCCGAGAGACTAAAAACTCAGAACACTAGGTTCGTTTTGGCGACTAGATTGGTCTGTTTCTAGATTCTATTAGGAGATGGAGTTCAACGGACGAATCAATCTCCTGGATGCATAGCCCCTGTCCAGGGGGCTTCGACGCCCTGGCTACTCTCACAGGACCACTCCGTGGGGGTCCTGCTCCGACCCTAGTATCGACGAAAGAT
>JARLGV010000084.1 GCA_031292555.1 Fimbriimonas sp. | reverse complement strand
TCGGATCTCGACAAAGAATTCGCAGATGCAGGAAAAGGCAAGCACTCCGCACCGCCGAAGCCGACCTCATCGACAAAGCCGGCGACTTCTCCGAAGGCTTCAAACAAGGAACTGGACGATCTCGACAAGGAGTTTGCCGATTCCGGAAAGGGAAAGAAGGCTTCCAAGCCTGCTACGGCAAGTCAACCGTCCAAGCCGGCATCCGGCTCCAAAGGGTCGGATAAGGAGCTTGCCGATCTCGACAAGGAATTTGCCGACGACAGCAAGGGCAAACAGACCCCCGCAGCGTCGTCCACTACGTCATCAAAGTCGGGCGGTTCGGATAAGGAAATGGCCGACCTCGACAAGGAGTTCGCCGACTCGAAATCCGCACCTAAGGGCCCCACGCCTGGCACTTCAACCGCGCCGGCGTCTGCAACGCCTGCCACTCAGTCCGCGCCGGCCGCCCCTTCATTCGAAGAGGCCGACTTCAAAGTCGATTTGGAGGGAGCGAAGGCAAGGTTTGAAGCTGCCCAGCGCGATCTTCTCAACTCCCAAAAGATCCACAACAAGGAGATGATTGGACTTCCCGAAACCGAGACCGGTAAGCGCCAGCTTTCTGATGGCAGATGGTCGGAAGCCCAGCAGAAGTTTGAGGTGGCCAGGGCCGAGGTCCCTCTGGAACAGGCCAAATCCGACGTCAAGAAGGCTGCACAGTGGGCCAAATGGGCAGCGGAGGCCAAAGAACTAGACGATCTCACCGCAAAGAGCCAATTGAGCGCCCAACCTGCCGACCGGCAGAAAGAGCTTCAGGATGCGAAGACCGGGCTTGCCGCCCACATAGCTGACCTGACCCGTGATCTGCGCCTCATCGAAGGTGAGCTGACCCGAAACGGTAGTCAATCCCCCGATATCGACCAGAACTACGTCGACCGGCTCGGATCGATCGACCGATGCTCGACCTGCCATCGAGCAGTTGAGCAAACCGGTTTCGAGGCTGCTGCCGAGCCGTTCCGAACCCACACTCCCGATCTTCTCAAATATCATCCGATCGAGCGTTTCGGGTGCGTCAGTTGCCACGGTGGCTGGGGAAATGCTCTCAACAAGAACGAGGCCCACGGTCAGATCATCGGGAAGGGACGCCCCCTTCTCGTAGGTGACCAAGTCCAGTCTTCGTGCGGCAAATGCCATGGAGAAACCAGGCAGCTAAGCGGAGAGGAAACCTACCTCGCCGGAGCCCAACTCTTCAAAGCCTCCGGTTGTCTTGGATGCCACAAGGTCGAACCCAATCGACTCCTCGCATCCGTTAGCCAGAACAACATGATCGTGCAGTCGGCAATGCCGAAGGCCGGTCCCGTCCTCGACCGTGTGAGCGAGAAGATCCAACCGGCATGGCTGGTCGGCTGGCTGCGCAATCCGCAGTCCCACTCACTCGACGCACGAATGCCGAACCTGGGGCTGAAGATAGACGAGGCAACCGGGATCGCTACCTACCTGTTGACCCAGCACGGTATTCCGTCGGGAGCGGCAAAGTCTGAGCCCTCCAGCCTCGATCAAGCACGTCTTGCTCAAGGCAAAAGACTGGTCCAGAATTTGGGGTGTCTTGGGTGCCACGCGATCCGTGGCGAAGGTCTATCCGTCGGTCCAGACCTGACGAACATCCGAACCAAGGTCAACGCTCAATGGCTGTACAACTGGATCGCAAATCCTAAGCTGTACTACCCGGCGAGCCGAATGCCGGTTCTGAACTTGACGAGCGATCAGTGCGTGCTGATTGGGGACTACCTGTTGTCCGTTGGAGACGGCAAACCGAACCCTCAAGATTCGATGCCCGACCTGACTAACGTTCAGGCCAAGAACGTCGGCGCCCGATTGATCGCTGAACGCGGCTGCGCCGGCTGCCACGACATCAAGGGGTTCGACCGGATCTCGGCTCCGGAACTGACCCATGTTGGCGACAAGACCGCCGACGTGCTTGAGTTTGGCAACGCCAGGAATGTCAAGCGCAACCTGTACGATTACATCCTCACGAAGATAACCGACCCCAGAGCCTTCGACACCGGCCAATTCACCGGCAAGATGCCGAAGTTCGGTTTGGATAAGGAGGATGCTCGCACCATCGCGATCTACCTTATGTCACTAACCTCAGACGAGGTTCCACCGGAATACGCTAAGGACCTGCTCGAACAGGGATCTCCGTTGCTTGCGGGGCGGAAGATCGTCGACCAACAGAATTGTCTGGCGTGCCACCGTATCGCAGGTCAAGGCGGCAAGATAGGACCTGAACTGACGCGAGAGGGGGAGATGGTCCGCCCAAGCTGGCTGTTCGAGTTCCTGAAGCGTCCAGCCCGAATCCGGTGGTGGGCCGATGCACGTATGCCGAACTTCCAGTTGAACGATCAGGACGCCGCGATGCTGACGGAGTACTTCATGGCGCTGTCGAACCAGCCGGCGCCCTACGAGTACACGCCACCCGACCAGAAGGTCTTCCCGATGGCCGTCCTCGGCGCCAAATACTTCATGGATCTCAAGTGCCAAAGCTGTCACCCGATCGGCGGAAAGCAAGGCGTCGCCGGCGGAGACACGAAGAAGCTCGGACCTGACCTTGGAATGTCGCCTATTCGGTTGAAGAAAGACTGGATGCTCCGGTTCCTCAAGGACCCGCAGTCCTTCAGTCCCGGCACTCAGATGCCTAACTTCAACAAGCCCGACAGTCAATACTCTGCGATCATCGACTACCTGATGAAACAGCGAACGACCCCGTAACCGCCATGGATGAAAGCTCCCTGGCGGCCGCTGGGTTCCACGCCGCACCAACTTGGTCGACCCTTGCCGGACTCTCCGGCAAGGGTCTCGTCTTCTTTGCCATCGCTTGTTTTGTGGCGTCTGCGCTACTGTCGGCGACGAAGAAAGAACCGGCTCGACTCCGCTTGGCAATTCGCCTCTTCGCATTGGGTTCGCTTTCGATCGCCGGCTCGATGGTGTGTCTTGGCGCTTTGTTCGTTGGTGACCAGTTCGAGTACGAGTACGTCGCAAGCCATTCGTGGAAGGCGTCAGCCGTCGCCTACAAAATCGCGGCGATCTGGTCTGGCCAACAAGGAAGTTTCATGCTTTGGGCCGTAGCATCGGCTCTCTTCGGAATCCTGGCGCTTCGATCGACCGGCGTTTACAAAAGGGCCTATATTGCGATATACGCTTCGTTCTTAGCTAGCCTTTCGGCCATCCTCGCGTTTGAGAGCCCGTTTGCGATTCTGCAGAAGATGGTGATTGGAGGAGCAGTTTATCTGCCCCTGGACGGCATGGGGCTGGCCCCTTCGCTTCAGAACTACTGGGTTGTGATCCATCCGCCGATCATCTTTCTCGGATTTGGGTCGCTCACCGTGCCTTTCGCGTATTCGCTCAGCGCCATGCTGACGGGTGACGTTCGGTCTTGGGCGAATCAGGTCCGCCCTTGGGCATTGACTGGGATGACCCTCCTCGGCCTGGGCCTCGTGCTAGGTGGCCAATGGGCGTATGAAACGCAGGGCTGGGGTGGATTCTGGGCTTGGGACCCGGTCGAGAATGTCAGCCTAGTTCCGTGGCTGTTGATGGCCGCTCTGGTTCACGGCCTAATGGTTCAGGTCACAAGAAGCAAGTGGCACTGGGCCAATCTCCTCCTTGGTGGCGCGCCGTTCTTGTTGTTCGTGTACGGCACGTTCCTCACACGGTCCGGGTATCTCGACAAGTTCAGTGTCCACAGCTTTGCCCAGATGGATCGAAGTGCACTTTGGATACTTCTCGGAGTGGTCGGGACCGCTTTCGGCGGGTTCATCGGAGTTTGGATCGCTCGTGGTCGCAAACTGGCATCCTCGCTGCCGGTGGAAACTGCGGAGTCACGATCGCCTCGTGAGTCCGCATTCCAAGCCGGCGCCCTGCTGTTGGCCCTGCTTGCACTTTCGGTTGCGGTCGGAATGAGCGTTCCCTTCCTCCTCGGCTTGCTCGGAAAGGATGCAAAGGTCGTCGATGAGCCGCTGTACCACGACGTCGTAGTCTGGTTCTTCGTGCCGATTCTTGTCCTGATGAGCGGCGCTCCGTTCCTTTCTTGGCGGTCCATGGAATGGAAGGAGCTTAGCCGACTAAGTTGGTTCGTCTTGGGAATCGCCATACTCATCGAAAGTGCGATCATTTTCGCTTTGCACAATTCCGATTGGCCGAACGTGACCGATGGCGCCTCGCGTATCACTTTTCCTGCCGGCATTTCGGTTCCTCGCACGCCCTGGGTGCTCACTCTCACGTTTTTCGCCGCGCTCGCCGTCGCCGGAAATAGCTGGAGGGCGGCCGAACTCTTCCGACGATCCAAGCTCGGAACCGGCGGTCTTGTGACGCATGTCGGTGTCGCCCTTACTCTTGCGGGATTGATCCTGTCGCGCGGGCTCGAACAGAAGCAGCAGGTTCTCGTGATGGATGGCACGCCGGGAACTGCCCTCGGCTACACGGTACGATTCGATCGCCTCACGTCGAATCCGGCGGCCGATCCCGGGAACAAGGCTGTCTTTTCGATCTCCAGGCCAGATGGTTCCAGAAGTGCTGAAGCTCTGTGCAGCTATTTCCTCACGCCCGGCGCCGTAGGGGACGAGGTATTCACAAGTCCCTCGATTCAGCGCTACGGATCCCACGATCTCTATCTGGCGCTGGAATCGCCCCAGGCAAACCTCTGGGACCAACCCGAGGAGTTCATGCTCGGCGAGACAAAGTCCGGCTCAGGGGTGGCAATCAGTTTTCTCGGGCTTTCGATGCACGGCAAGAGTGGCGAACCGGATTCGTGGGTCGGGGCAAAACTGAAGGTCGTCGAAGACGGCAAGGAGTACTTTGGCGAGCCGAAAGTGGACAGAGACGGCAAGCAAGACACTCCCGCCGTCTCGCCCTCCCTCAAAGCCACGATCTCGGGATTCAATCCTGAGACGGGCTCGATCAAGCTTCAGATGCCGTATGTGCATACGCTCTATCCGCTCCTTCTCTTCTACAAGCCGTTAACGGCGTTGATTTGGATCGGCATCTTCGTAATGACGGTCGGCGGCTTCATGGCCGCCGCTGCACGTGCTCGCACTCAAAGGGAGGCGCAGGCCTCAACCTGACTCTCCTGAAGCTATACTCGGGGCATGGAAGTGCCCATTCGGCACTGCTGACTATGTCGATGAAGACCCTCATTTCCCTAATTCTCTGTGCGGCCGTCGTGGCGGGCTGCGGCCAAGCCTCCGACACGGCAAGCTCCAAACCGGAAACAGCCAAAGCCGGCAAGCCCAAGGTTGCCTTGGTGATGAAGTCGCTCGCCAACGCCTTCTTCCAAACGATGCAAAAGGGCGCCGAAGACCACCAGAAGGCGCACCCGTCAGATTACGACCTGATCGCGAACGGAATCGAAAACGAACAGGACGTGCCCAAGCAGGTTGAGTTGGTCGAGCAGATGATTGCCCAGAAAGTCGACGCGATCGTCATCGCTCCTGCCGACTCTAAAGCGCTCGTTCCGGTCTGCAAAGAAGCGATGGACGCCGGCATCGTCGTCGTCAACATCGACAACAAGCTCGATGTCGATGCTTTGAAGGAGAAGCAAGCCTCAATACCATTCGTGGGCCCCGACAATCGGAAGGGCTCCAAGTTGGTGGGCGATTTCCTCGCCAAGTCGCTCAAGAAGGGCGATGAGGTCGCAATCGTGGGCGGACTGGCGGGCGCGTTCAACGGCGTGCAACGGCAGTTGGGATTTGAGGATGCGATGAAGGCGTGTGGCGCCAACATCGTGTCTGAACAGCCTGCCGATTGGGACACCGCCAAGGCCGAAACGATCGTTGCCGCGATCTTGACCCAGCACCCCCAACTGAAGGCGGTTCTGTGCGCTAACGACAGCATGGCGCTGGGCGCCATCGGCGCTCTAAATGGCGCGAATCGGATCAAGCAGGTCGCGGTAGTCGGATTCGACAATATCGCGGCGGTTCAGGCGCTCATCAAAGAGGGCAAGGTGCTCGCCACCGCCGATCAACACGGAGATCAAATCGCGGTGGAAGGCATTCAATATGCCCTTGAGATCCTGACTAAGAAGTCGGCGCCCCAGGACAAGGAACTGCCTGTCGATCTCGTGACCGCCGAATCGCTCGCCAAGACAAAGAGCTGATGCAGGCAAGGGCTCCCGGCAGTCCGGTTCGAGCGGCATTGGCCGAGTACGGCCCGCTGTTTGTGGTTTTGGCTTTGTTGGTCGGTTTCTTCAGTCTGAAGACCGGCCACTTCGCCACGCTTGCGAACTTCGCGACGATCGCCAATCAGATTCCGGCCCCGTCACTCGTCGCGGTCGGAGTCACATTCGTCCTGATCGCCGCCGAAATCGACTTGAGCGTCGGCTCGGTTGTCGGACTGAGCGGCTCCGTCCTCGGAGTCCTGTTTCTCCAGCGACATCTGCCAATGCCGGTCGCGATCGCGGCTTGTCTTGCATCGGGAGTTGCCGCCGGCCTTTTCAACGGGTGGGTCACGACCGGGTTCAAACTGCCCTCGTTTATCGTGACCCTCGGCATGCTCGAAATCGCCCGAGGCGCAACGTACTGGGTCACCCACTCGCAGACTCAATACATCGGCTCGCCGATCGAATCGGTAGCCGCAACTTCGCTGTTCGGGCTGTCGCTGCCTTTCTACGTTGCGGTCTTTGCGGTGGCATGCGGCCAATTCGTGCTCATCCGCACCGTCTTCGGCCGGTATGTGATGGCGGCGGGAACGAATCCAGAGGCCTTGCGATTCTCGGGAGTCGACCCGCGTCCGATAAAGCGGAAAGTCTTCTTGATTTGCGGAGTTCTGGCTTCGGTTGCCGCCGTCATCGACGTCTCACGCTTCCAAAGCGCCGATCCCAACGCAGGGATTGGTCTCGAACTTCAGGCGATTGCCGCCGTCGTCATTGGTGGAACCAGCCTGATGGGCGGACGGGGATCCGTCATCAGTTCGTTTGTCGGCGTTCTCATTATCTCTGTTCTTGGCTCCGGCCTCGCGGCGATGGGCGCTCAGGACGAGGTGAAGAGAGTCGTCACCGGCATCGTGATTGTCCTGGCGGTGATCATCGATCGGTACCGACGGCGATAGCACAAGCTCCGACTGTTCTACACTCTTAATGTGCTTTGGTTGCCGATCCTCTCGCTTGTCATGGTTACCCAAACTCCTGAGCCGTCGACCTATCTCTCGAGCGTCACGGAGGTGATGCGGCGAGATTGGCCGAACAACCGCACCGTTAACATCGTGTGCCACGGCCATAGCGTTCCAGCCGGCTACTTTCAAACGCCGAAGGTCGAGACGATGTCGGCCTATCCTCACCTCCTGCACGAGACGCTGGCGGAACGGTTCCCCCATGCGGTAATCAATGTGATCGTAACCGCGATCGGAGGCGAAAATGCCGAGCAGGGCGCCAAACGGTTCCGAGCCGATGTTCTGAACCTACGGCCAGACGTCGTCACAATCGACTATGCGCTCAATGACCGGGGAATCGGCCTTGAGCGGGCACGAGCCGCATGGGTGTCGATGATTGAGGCAGCCAGCAAGTCAGGCGTCAAGTTGATCCTGTTGACGCCCACGCCGGACCAAGGCGCCAAGCTAGACGATCCGACCGATCCGCTAAATCAACACGCCGAGCAGATCCGGGCGCTGGCAACGACCTATCGCGTGGGGCTGGTCGACAGTCTTGCCGCCTTCAAGTCGGCGATCCATGGTGGGGCGGTACTTTCCACCCTCATGGCCCAGTCGAATCACCCGAACCGGGCAGGTCACCTGCTTGTGGCAACCGCTCTCGCAAAGTGGTTCCCCTAAATGACAACCGGACCGACCCCTAAGGATCGGCCCGGTTCAGCGTCATGGTCGAGTATGGGCGGGCCCGGCGGGAGGAGTGAATCCTGGTGGATGGCCTGAGATTCTCGGTGGGCCCGGCTTGCCAGTGGTAGGAGTTGGTTGATCCGAGCAACCTGCCATGATCAGTACGCTCGCGGCCACAAGAATCGCCGCTAGCGTACGCACTAGTTTGCCGTCCACCACTGTCCCCAGAATGCGAAGAGCTTTCGATTGGTCATGTCGTTGCAGTAAGTGGTCCGGTCCGGCGCCTCATTCCAGGAGACGAACTTCCCGCCGTTTACCTTTGCGGCGTGCCCATCCAAGTAGCTGACTGGAATCTGATTGCCAGCCGAGTACAGCCGGGATGACCACACTTGGTTCCAGCCGCTTGAACCCGGATCGGTGTCCGATGTTTCCTCCGCCCAAGAGGATTCGTAGTTCGCTTGCCAATACCAGCCGTACGGTGAGCCGATGTTGACGTTCGTCGTAAAGGCGGCACGGTCGGCCGGATCGTCTTGGGAACTCACGACCCGTCCCCACTGGTACGCCGTGCTTGGCCAACCGCACGGGTCAGTTCCTGGATAGTATCCGGCCACGCCCGAGTCGTTGATGGCAAGCGTGACCAATGATGACCAATCGTATGATCCGTAGGAACTGGTCGTCACAACCGTGAACGATGGGATCTGCTGGCCGTTGTCCCAATAGATGTTCTGGTTCTTGGTATACGGAAGCAACAGATGGGGCCATTGGGAGTTCAGGTCGAGGCCATATCCGGCGCCCGTGTCATCGTCGAGGTAGTTCGTCAAGACATACCCATCGTCGAAGTCGTTGGAGTACATCAGGGCGGCGAGCCCCGTCTGCTTTAGGTTGGAAAGGGTGGTCGTAGTCTTCGCTGCCTTCTTCGCCTGGGCGAAAACCGGGAAGAGGATGGAAGCAAGGATCGCGATGATCGCGATCACGACGAGGAGTTCTATGAGGGTAAAGGCTCGGATTGATTGCTGTTTCATAAAGGCCATCTCCGTTGATTACTTAGGCAAAGCAGCGGAACGTCGAGGGGTGTCGGAGCGGATTCGCAGATACTCCTGCTGCATACGCCACCGGCCACCCAAGTGAATACCAAGATCGGGACTGAGTTGCGGGTCATGTGCCGGATCGTACGGGGCCCCGCACGATCCCCTCACGACCAACGTGGTGGAAACCGCGACGCGCGAATAGGGTTGATTCGGTCGGCGGAGCCGCTCGAGAAGGACTCGAACACACTCGCTGGCAAAAAGTGGCCAGTCGACGACCATCGAAGTCAGACCGACGTCGTCGATCTGGAGGGGCGCTTCGCCACCAAACGCAACGACCGCGACGTCTTCCGGCACTCGAAGTCCGGCTTCGAAGATCGCTTCCACCACGGCGGGAACGCACATGTCCTGAAGCACAAAAAGAGCGTCCGGACGATCTACATCCATGAGTCGTCGAGTGAGTAGAGATGTCTCTTCCGGGCCGCCTCCACTCGTGACGCAAAACAAGAAATCGACGGGGTGCGGCATTAGGTCGCTGTCGAACAGCCCCTTGAGGTAGCCGGAGAACCGGTCGTGGTTCACTTCGAGCATGTCCATCATGCCGCTGACTCCGATTCGGCGGCGGCCCTGTTGGGCCAGATGACGGACGATCGCGGCTGCATCGTTCAGATTGTCCTCGGTAATGAGGTCGGTTTGAACCGCGCCAAGCCGGTGGCTTAACGCGATGATCGGCATCTTCTGGCGTGCCCGTTCGACACGCGCAACGTCTGGAAATCCCGTTTTCGACCAGATATACGCCGCGGCACAGCCGATCTCCGCCGCATATTCGATTGCACCTTCGACGCCATAGACTCTGGAGTCCACGTGGCTCAGGTGGAGGCCGGTGCCGTGAAGCGCACGGCTGATCCCGAAGAAGACGCGCTCGTTGATAAGGTCCGCGTGGTCGATGAACGCCACGCTGCCCGCAAGTTCCTGGTTCGGGCCCAGGCACGCTGCTACCCCGCGCTTAGGGTGGACATCCGCCCAACCGCTGTCGGCAAGTGCCGCCAATGCGCGCCGAATCGTGCTCCGGCTGACCCCGAACGAGGATTGGAGTTCCTTTTCGGTGGGCAAGAAAACGCCGGGCGCATACCGCCCCGATCGGATCTGTTCGCGCAACTCCTCCGCGATCGCCTGATATCCTTGCCCCTTTTCCACCGCTTGCAACCCCGCGTCATCGACGGCGCAACGTCCGAATTATAACCCGTATGTATGCACTACGTATCGCATGCCGAGTCTTAATGTCTACATACAGAGACGGCATGACTACATTCATACGTTCGCGACGCGATCGAGCGACAGCCCGCAGCCCCGTAGCCGCTGCCTCCGTGGCAACGCATGAGCCTAATGGGGCACGACACATGGTCAAAGGACAGACAGGCGTTCGAACGTATGCCCCGTTCGGCTTCAATCTCCGCTTAGGCGCATGTTCCGTTTCCCGTGTACCGCGCCTTGTTCGTTCCCTGGCCGCCTAGAGCTCGGGGTTGTGCCACCAGCCGTCTCGGGAGATGAAGGCGTCGGCCTCCCTCGGGCCCCAACTGCCTCGTGCGTAAGTTCGTACTCGATGGTGAGACTTCAGGATGGGCTCCACAATCGCCCATGCGGCTTCGATCGCGTCCTCCCGGGAGAACAGCGCGCCGTTCCCCGCCATCGCATCGCTCAAGAGCCGCTCGTATGGGGATTGCTCCCCGACTTGCTCCTCGTGCAGGAATAACTCGCGCTGGTCGCCAATATACTCCTTGCCGGGAAGCTTCACCCGAGCCGCCAGCGCGATCGACGAATCGGGCGAAAGCCGGAATCGAACGTAATTCGCCCGGTCCGCCACTGGAGCGGAATCCTCGAAGAGACGCTGCGGCGGAGTCTTCAATTCGACCATCACTTCCGTCGCCTTGAGCGCAAGGCATTTACCAGACCGGATATACCAAGGAACACCTGCCCATCGCCACGAATCGATGTAAAGCCGAAGGGCGCAGTAAGTCTCGACATCAGAGTTCGGTGCGACATTCGGTTCTTCCCGGTAGCCTGCGTACTGGCCGCGAAGGATGTCGTCAGAAGTCAGCGGCTTGATGGCCCGAAGCACCTTCGCCTTTTCGCTGCTCACTTCGCCATAGTCCCGGCCGGACGGCGGCTCCATCGCTAACAGCGCGAGCACCTGAAAGAGGTGGTTCTGGACGACGTCGCGCAAGCACCCTGCCGTCTCATAGAAACCCGCCCGATCGCCAACGCCGAAATCTTCCGACATCGTGATCTGCACGCTCGCAATGTAATTTCGGTTCCAGATCGGCTCAAGGAACGTGTTGGCGAACCGGAAATACAAGATATTCATGATCGCTTCCTTGCCGAGGAAGTGATCGATGCGGAAAATCGAGTCTTCGGGGAAGACCGTTTTTGCGAATCCGTTAAGCTGCTTGGCAGAAGCCAGGTCGCGACCGAATGGCTTCTCCACGATGACCCGCGCCCCTTTGGCAAGCCCCGCCGTTCCCAGTCCGCCGATCACGGTCTCGAAGAGGATCGGCGGTATCGCCAGATAGTGCACCGGACGGCAAGCGGGACCGAGGGTCCGTTTCAGTTCGGCGAAAGTGTTCGGGTCGCTGTAGTCCCCGCTTACATAGCGCAACTGGGAAAGGAGCTTCTCGAAAGCGGCCGGATCGTCGATGCCGCCAGAGCGGTTGATACTGTCTTTGGCCCGGTTCTTCAGTTCGTCGAGCGTCCACGGCGTCGAAGCGACCCCGATCACCGGCACTCCCAGCGCGTCTCGCTTGGCCAGCGCGTACAGCGCCGGGAAGATCATCCGATACGCCAAGTCTCCGGTAACGCCGAAGAGCACAAGCGCATCGGAATGAACGTTTTCCATGGTTTCAAAACACCCCTAAACAGCTACGCCGAAATAGGCCGATTCGTCCGCTTAGGCATCGGGGAGAGAAATCTCCACCACGCAAACTTCTTCCGAAGGCACGCACCGGCAAGCGCCCACCGAGGCGGGCAGAAAGTACACATCTCCCTTTCGAACCGGATAGGTGGATCCCTCGTACTGAAGCGCCAAATCTCCGCCGAGACTGACGAGGACGGTCGGCTTACCCTGAGATCCGACATGGAAAGGAGCCGCACCGCTGATTCGATCGGTCAAGAAGAACTCGCACTCAAACAGCCGCTCGCGACGAACTGGCTGCTCTGCTTCGACGATCGGTACCACCGGTGAAACCGGTCCCCGATTGAAGTCGGTGCAGGCGATCCCTTCCTCGATATGAAGCTGCCTGGGCTTGCCCGTCTTGGCGTCGACATGCCCCCAGTCATATAGCCGAAAGGTGACGTCGCTGTTCTGCTGAACCTCGAAGATGACCGGACCGCCCATTGCATGCACCGTGCCGGCGCGCAAGAAGATTCCGTCGCCGGCCTTTGGCGTAAAGCTGGCCAAATCGTCGCCGACGGTGCCATCGTGAATCCCCTGTCTGAGTTGCACTTCATCGACGCCCGGCTTCAGACCGGCGTAGATGCGGCTATCTGTGCCGGGATCCAGCACAAGCCAGGCCTCCGTCTTGCCCCGTTCGCCTGCCGGCAAATACGCCTTGTGATCGTCCGACGGATGAACTTGAACGGACAAAACGTCGCAAGCATCGAGGAACTTCAGGAGGAGCGGATAGCGAGACATCGACTGGCCGAATGCTCCCAACATGTCGAGAGGAGAGCCGGCGATCAACTCCTTGAGTGTCTTTCCCTCCAAGGGGCCATCCGCAACCGTGCTTGGGAAGTCGTCCCGATCGCTCAGCACCCAAGCCTCGCCGATTGGATCCTCGCCAGGCAACGGCGCGGAGAGAAAGTTGGCCAGTCGTCGGCCTCCCCAGATGCGGTACTGATAGATCGGTTCGAATCGTAGCGGATAGAGAGTTGTTTCGTTCATATCGTTGGCCCAAGGCATTCGAGGCGGCTGCCGGCTCTTGCGTCGGCGCCCCGGACGGAAATCCACTCTCGAACATACCAGGCTTCACGTCCTCTAGGCCCACCCCAAGACCTGGCTACTCCGACGGAGAAAACCGCACAACCCACGCGTCGCACGGCTCTAGCCGGACATCTACTTTCCCGTCCACGCACTCAACCGAATCACATCCGATCAGATCCACGCCTTTGACACTTCCTTCGGCGCCCAAGTAGGCGGACACGTCAACCGTGAGCCGCTGAGGATGACTGATGTCGAAGTTGCAGGCGACAAGAAATCCAGCAGATTGCCCAGTTCGATCCTGTCGAAAGGCGGCTAGGATTGCCGCGTGACCTTCGTCCACGAAGTGCATATTGCCGTCCCCCTGAAATGCCTCGAACTCCTCAAGGATCGCGTTTATGCGCCGGATAATGGAGGCGTATGGCTGGTCGGCCTGCAGATTCATCCTTTCCTTGACCCCAATGAACTCGACCTTCTCCTTTAAGCCATACTCGACGCCCTGAACGATGCCGGTCGCTCCGTTACCTAGCAACGCCGACACGACGTATCGCGGAATCGTCGACTCGGCCGTCCCAAACTCCTGCGCAGGAGTGCCCGAATCGTGGGTGGTGATCGGCATAAAGTAGCGGACTTGAGAGGCCTGACGATGGGTGTAGGTCAGATAGCCTCTGAGATCCGGCACCCACCGATAGTTCCACGGAGTCGCCAGCACGAGGTCGAGGCCCCAGTTCGGCAATGACTCCAGAAGCGTTCGGTCGTCGGTGAAGTATTCGGCGAGGATGCCCAACTCGGGGAACTCGGCGTGCAAAGCCGACGAAACCTGCTCAATGAACGCTCCGTCGCTGCTGTGCAGGTTGTCGAACCTCACAAATCCGCCCGTGTCGTTCGCGAATTTTGCCCAGAAGAGGGCGTAGTCCGTCATGTACGCCCGAATCTCCTGCCGCGCCGTTTCTGCCGGGTGCTCATAGTTGATAAGCACGAGATCCTCCCATGTGCTCCAGCCCTGCCCCGACCAGTATCCGGCCCTCTTGAGCCCATCTGGTCGCGACTGATCCGGCACAATCCAGTCCGGCGCATGCCTCGCAATCTCGCTGTCGACCGCGACATGGTTCAGCACCAGATCGAAGCAGAGGCGGATACTCAGGGCTTTGGCCTCTTCAGCAAACTCCTCGAGCTGGGCTAGACCATCCGCCAACGAACCGGGGATCAGGTAGTTCGCATCCACGTCGAAAAGATTCCGAGCCGCGTAAGGGCTTTCGGAGGATCCAAGCGGCGTAATAGGCAAGAGATGGATCGCGTTGAATCCGAGATCCCGTATCCGCGGAAGATCGCTGCGCCAATCCGCGATCGTTCCCGAAACGGTCGGTATAAGAGTGTAGAGGCGAAGTGCCTTGGCTTGCGGAGGGTCAATGAGGATCCAGGCATCCGGCACGGTGTCCTGAAGCCAAGTGACGCCGTTGTCGACCGAGAACTCGGCGTGAAACGAGTACACCCCCGAATGATCGGGAATGAGCCGGCATGTGTACAAGCTGTCGTCGATCCGCTTGAACGGAACATGCGACCATACGTTCCCCGCTTTCGAATTCAGAGTCGTAACAAGGCGGACCAACAACGGGTCGGGAAAGCAATCTTGAGCAGACAGTGACAAAGAGAGCGGCTCTCCTCGGTAGGCACGAGAGAAGCTTTGGCGTCCCACCGGATACGAGCGACTGATGCGTTCGGCGACGGGATGGACTCGGGGGCGTTCGGGAAGACGGGGGATACGGCGATGGTGAATCGACATCTAACGCCTTGTTATACTTCCCCAGGTCCTTCCATCGCCGGGACCAGCGAGCGAGTAGATTGTCCGCCGCACCGATTCACCAGGATATGCACCTACCGAATCCCAAAATGCTCCATAGTAAGGAAAAATCCCTAGGTGTGCATTTATGCTCTTTAGCCTGATGTCAGTAACCGTTTTCTTGGTCTCTTCATGCCCCCAACATAAGAAGACAGCCACCAATCTCCATCGACCGGCCGTATGGAGGCAAGTTGTCACCAAGATCGGAGCGTTCGTACAATTGCCGCCCGACTTAACGCTCGCTTCTGTTGATAGATCGCCTGAATCGCAAATCGTTGACGGGAAATGGGTTGGCCTGCGAGGAGCTGAGACATACCAATCCAAGGACGGCAAGCGCGGATTTGCTTTGGCGCAAATGCCGATTCCGTCGGACGAGGAAGCGAAGGAATCCGTCGCGACCAAGATCGAGGACATCGTATTCAAACAGCTCGTCCTCGGTGAAGACAAGCTCTCTGCCATTCGATACCGGGCAAGACAGGGGTGGCCCACACTAGATATGGATGTTGCGGTGGCGCCTGACAGGAAGCTTCCGATCGGCGGGAAGCTTGCCGATGTCCCTACTGCCTATCCGCTTCGATATCTGGTCTATCGGACCGACACGACTTACTTTGTCGCCCAGATCTTCGGAGGGGTGGCGATGACCGATCGACAGAAGATCGTCGACTCGTTCCGCCTACCCAAAGAAGCAGGCTCAGGGAGGTTCGAAACATGGGGACCTCTTCCGTCGAAGCAAGTCATGTTCGATTCCCATGTGGAGCTTTGGACGCTTGGCGAGTTGAAGGAAGTCAAGGACGCTCAGGACAACAACAAAGGTCCCCAAGACAAGACACTCCAGATCGAGTTCGGCTACGTCAGCCTCACGGTCGATAGCCGGGCACTCCCAAAGGGATACGGCGCAGAGATGGGTGAAGACGGGCTCGACGAGATGCTCAAGACCGTCGCCCAAGACGCCCGAGACCCCGATGACAAGGATGAACTATCGTTCAGCGAGTTCAAAACCTATAATTCGAACCTAACCAACTTCCGGTTCGTGACAGTGAGAGACGGAACGCTTGACGCTAGAATCGACGCTGGTGTCAAAGGCGATACCGCCTACTTCTTCACCCTCTACGTCCCACACGGCATGCTCGACTCCCCCGAAATCAAGAAAGTCATCGCCAGCTACACCATCCAATAGCAACCAAAACCTATTCAACCGTCGGGGGTGTCGCACCCACGTCTTGTTCGTAGATGGTCCGATATCCAGGCGGAGAAGTTGAGTGATGGAGTGGCGGAGAATGGATAGTTGGAGCATGAAAAGCGCCGTAGCTTAGCCGCCCAATCCCCAGTTCGACTTTTCGCATGGCGCGTGGACACCATTCGGCTAGCCTGAGTTCCGCAGTTACGTGGCCTCAGAATTCTTAGGAATTCCCGTTTGAACCTGTGGTGGCAATTGGTTGGGCAAGTCTGCAGGTTCAAGTGTCCTGGAAATTCCGATGTAGT
>JARLGV010000083.1 GCA_031292555.1 Fimbriimonas sp. | reverse complement strand
TCCTGGTTCTGCACTCCCCCAAGCACAACAGCGGCCAACAGCGGCGATAGCAGCAACATACGAAATGGACGGTGTTTGGGACCGATTTCGTCCGAAGCGGCGAAATCGCCATCGAAACTTGCTTGAATTCACACGGTCTAGCAGGATAGACGGCACGACGATCCTGCCCTGCTAACTCCATTTGGGTTCGCAGGCAAAGACGGCAAGGGCCGGTACAAGGTGTGGCCCAAGATATCGAGAGACTGAAGTCGACTTTTCTACGGATTGCCCGAGTCGACCGCCTTCAGGTTCCCAATCGAGTGATATTTGAGTTCGACCGGCCCGATTCCGGGGATGCCCATGCTGTAGAGGCGATAGCCGTTGTCCTTCAACTCGTAATGGAACGGCTTTCCTTCGAACGGATCCATCGCCGTCTTGGTGTCGGCAAAATCCTCGATCTTGGTTGGCCACAGGCCATTTTGCCAGTGATATTGGATCACCTTCGCGTGCAGCAGAAGCAACTTCAATTGGACGCGGGATTTTGCCACCGCATTGGAGAATTGCCGGTGGGTGTCCTTGCCTTCGATGTTGTTTAGCAGTACGAGCACCAGATTCGACACCGATTTGTCACCGAGATTCGGTACGGGGTCATGATCCCAATCCCTAAGAAGCCACCCTGACTCGGGGCCGTTGAAACGCGCCTCTTCCTCGCTGCATCGTTGGGCGAGGCCCTGCGAGAACATGTCCTTGATTTGTTGACGTTCCGCCGGGCCCAGCGCCTTGAACGCCGGTCCCAGAGCTTTGTACTCGTCGTCCGACAAGATCCCCTGGGGATCGTCGAGATACGTGTCCAGGGCGCTCACGTTGATGCTTGCCTCCGTGCGAAAGACGTTGCCGATCGGCAATCGAACTTCAAGGAGACTCTTACAGCGTTTCTCGATCATCTTGGCGTCGTCCAGCGTGAGTTGACCAAGATGCGCGGAGAACCCGGCGGTCATGATCGCCTGAATCGCAACCGACACGAGCGCCGAGATCATCGTGGAGCCAAGGATCTTGTGGGAGAAAGTCATTCCATCCAGCAGGTCCTCAGCCGCTTGCCGGGTATGTCCGTCGGCAAATTCGACCTGGGCTCGGTTGAGATCGACCTTCGCCAGCATTTTGAACCTGGCGAACTCGGGCAGCAAAGTGTTTGCATCGTAAGAACTGCGTGGGTCGAATGACGGCTTCTCGTTGCCGTTCCGAATAATGTCCATCACTCCGCCAAGCCGCTCGTTGGCGACCCGCCGAATTGTGAGATCGGTCATGCCCGGCGACACCCCAGGCGGAATCTCGGGCGGTTCGGGATCTCCGGGCGGATCCATGAGAGCCCTCATTCGGTAAGCAATCCACGAATCGTAACGGTTCCACAGGGATGGTCCGGCCAAGTCGCCAGCCCGAAGGTAGTCCTCATAGGCATTGTTTCCCGTCGGATTTGGAACGATTTTCGGCAGAAGAGGGTCCGGTGTCTGGGCACTCAACATGGCAACGGCAGCCAACACAGGCGTCAGCAACATCATATTGAAAGGACGGTCCCAAACCGCGCAACGTGCGGTCTGAGTTTTCAGGGCTCCTATCCTCTTTTGGTCAGGTTCGGTAGGATAGCGTTCATGAAAGTCCAGCGCTGGATTTCCAATCTCGGATTGCTCGCCGCCTCCTCCGGATTGCTGATGGCCGCACTGATCGCGCCGACCCAAACCGCACCGTCCAAACCCACGGTGAATTTCTCACGGGACGTACTTCCGATCTTGTCTGACAAGTGCTTCAAGTGTCACGGACCAGACGCCCAGGGTCGGCAAGCGAACATGCGCCTCGATGTCTCGGAAGGTGCATTCGAGAACCGAAGCGGGAGGTTCCCGATCGTGCCGGGCCATCCGGAACACAGCATGGTCGTGAAGCGAATCACGAGCACGAATGACCCCATGCCTCCGGCTTACAGTGGCAAGTCGCTGACGAAAGGTCAGATCGCAACTTTGACCGAGTGGGTCGCAGAGGGCGCGAAATACGATCGACTTTGGTCGTTTGAACCGGTGCCGGAGAAAGTGTCAGTTCCTACGGTGAGCAGCGCGTGGCCGAAGAACGACATCGATCGGTTCGTACTTGTCCGTCTCCAGCGCGAAAAGCTGATGCCCTCCGGTCCTGCTCCGAAAGACCGACTGCTGCGTCGAGTGACCCTGGACCTGACGGGCTTGCCGCCAACCGAAGCCGAGATCCGGGCATTCGAGTCCGATAAGAGGGAGGGCGCGTACGAGCGCGTCGTCGACCGCCTTTTGGCGAGCCCGCATTTCGGCGAACGCGCGGCGGTGGACTGGCTCGATGCGGCGCGGTACTCGGACAGCTACGGATATCAGTCCGACCTGCTCAGTCCGACATGGCCCTATCGCGATTGGGTGGTCAAGGCGTTCAACCAAAACATGCCTTACAACCGATTCCTGACCGAACAGATCGCGGGAGACCTCTTACCTCGCGCAACCAGGGACCAACGTCTGGCGACTGCGTTCAACCGCCTGCATCGCCAGTCGAACGAAGGAGGCTCAATCGCCCTCGAATTCAAAACGACGTATGCCGACGATCGAGTCGATACGTTCGGGTCCGCCGTGCTCGGCCTCACCATCGGCTGCGCTCGCTGCCACGATCACAAGTTCGACCCAATCACCCAGCGCGAGTACTACCAGTTCTTCGCCTACTTCAATTCGATCGACGAATACGGTCTGCTGCTGAGTACCGAAATCGTCCCGTCCCCGTCGATGCTTCTGCCGACTCCCGAACAAGACTCCAGACTCGCCCTATTGAGAGACGCCGACCGGGCGGCAAAGACTCAACTTGCCGCCGATGCAGCATCCGCCAAGAGCCGCTTCGTGGCATGGCGAGGACATCTTCCGACCGACGCCAAGATTCCGGATTTGGCCGCGCGTTTCACCCTCAAGAACGAAAGGGATGGAAAGTTCGCAGACGAGTTGGGCGGTAAGTCGTACGCCGAGAAGATCGGCCCTGTCCAAGAGATGGCGAGTCCCAAGGGCAACTGCGTCGTATTGGACGGCGACAACGGATTCGCTATCCGCGGCCTGCCCGGTAAAGAGCGTTGGGACGCATTCACTTGGTCGTTCTGGATAAACGACGTGGCGCGCTCGTCGAAACAGGTCGTGCTGTTGCAGCGGACCGGAGGCACCGATGTGGGCTTCTGCGGCTTCGATCTCCTGCTCGATGACGGATACCTCACTGCACGCGTAATGAGGGCTTGGCCCGGCAACTCGGTCGCCGTCCGATCGAAAAAGCGGGTTCCGCAGGACGAGTGGACCCATGTCGCTTGGTCATGGGACGGTAGCGGCGATGTTAGCGGTCTGAAGCTGTATATCGACGGGCATTCGGTTGACACCACCATCCTTGAGAGCAAGCTCTGGAAGAAGATCGACGCCTACGGCGACCTCGGCGACAGCCGTGGAGACTGGACGTTTGGGCAGCGGTTCAGAGACGCCGGACTCAAGGGCGGACGACTGGCCGACATCGCGTTCGCCACCCGCGCTCTCAGCGACCTCGAAGTTGCCGATTTAGGCGACCACACGTCCTTGGCCAACGCCATCAAGTCCCCGGACGCGCACACGCCAGAGCTTGTTGGCTACTACGCCTCGGCGATCGACCCCGAAGTTCGATCGGCACGCCAGAAGGTGCACGAGTCCCAAACAAATCTGACCAACTTCGAGGAGGGGATCTACGAGGTCGAAGTGATGGAAGAGACTCCAAAGCCGATACCCGCCTACGTGCTGGCTCGCGGCAACTACGACGCGCCTAGGAATGCCAAAACTCTCGTCGTGCGCGACGTGCCAAAGTCGCTTCCTCCGCTTCACCTGAACGGGTCCAATACTCGCCTGGCGCTCGCTCAGTGGGTGACCGATCCCAATCATCCTCTTACCGCACGAGTCGCCGTCAACCGAATCTGGCAGATGCTGTTCGGAGTTGGCATCGTGGAAACGAGCGAGAACTTCGGCGTCCAAGGAGCTCGCCCGAGCCATCTCCAACTTCTGAACTACCTCGCGCGGCGGTTCGTCGATTCCGGCTGGGACATCAAAGCATTGGTCCGAACGATCGTGCTCTCCGCGACCTATCGCCAGGAATCGACGCACACCCAGAAACTGAACGCAATCGATCCAGACAACCATCTCCTCGCACGCGGCCCGAGCCGACGTCTTCCCGCCGAAATGATTCGGGACACCGCACTTGCGGCTGCCGGCCTGATGAACGACAAAGTGGGCGGACCTCCCGTAAACCCCTACCAGCCAGCCGGGCTTTGGCGTGAGAACAACGCATTCAGCCCCGAATTCGTGCAAAGCAAGGGCGCCGACTTGTATCGACGGAGCATCTACTCCACATGGAAGCGAACGACTCCCGTTCCAAGCATGCTCCTCTTCGACGCCACGTCGAGAGAGGCCTGTTCAATCCGACGCCCCGTGACCAACACGCCGCTCCAGGCCCTCGTGATGCTGAACGACGTGCAATTCGTCGAAGCGGCACGAGTGCTCGCCGAACTCGTGTTGAAGCGCCATGAATCCGATGGAGATCGGATTCGCGACGCGTTTGTGCGGCTGTCCGGAAGGAGACCGGACGCTCGTGAGTCGGCGATCCTCCTTGAGACGTTCGCCGATCAGCGGAAGCAATTCGCGTCGACGCCGTCGGATGCCGCGAAACTCGTAAAGATGGGCGACGCCAAAGCCGACCCCGAGATTCCTGTCGTTGATTTGGCTGCCATGACCGTAACCGTTCAGGAGATCCTGAGTTCGGACGCGGTGGTTTGGAAGAGGTGACGCGAGTGGGCGAGGGAGAATATAGGTCGTATAGGTCTTATACACGGATCAGGCACTTGCTGGTGGAATCCAAATGAGTGAAGATCCTCTTCTCCCGCCGCATGGCGGGTATCGCGACCTTGTGGCTTACCAGAATGCTGAGATTATTCACGACGCTACGGTTGCATTCTGTCGGCGATTTCTGGGGCCCACTGACCGAACGGTTGACCAGATGGTCCAGGCGGCACGAAGCGGGAAACAGAATACTGCCGAAGGGAGTTCGGTCAGTGGATCGTCTCGCACGACGGAACTGAACTTGTGAGCGTGGCACGCGCCAGTTTGGAGGAGTTGCTTGTGGATTACCAGGACTTTCGAAGACAGCGAAACTTGGAACTCTGGCCGAAGGACTTGGACAAGGCCGTATATGTCCGCCGGCTGGCCCATGCGGCCGAACGGAACTACGATACCTACCAAATCCACATTGAAGAGAAAAGCCCTCAAACCGCAGCCAATACCATGATCTGCCTGATCTGCCAGTCTACGTACTTGCTCGTCCGGCTCAAAAGAGAGCTGGCCAATCGCCTGGTCGAAGAAGGCGGGATCACCGAGCGACTGTATCATCGCCGCAAAGCAAAGCGAAACCTTTAGAATAGGACATATAGGACCCATACGACCTATAAGACCTATAGACCCCCGACCCCGAAAGTCCCCATGAACCCCCAAGCCCCTAAGACCTCATTCGACCAGTTGCTCAGCCTCACTCGCCGCGAGTTTTTTGGGCGGTCCGCCCAGGGACTTGGGGCCCTTGCGCTGGCTAGTCTCATGCCCGGAATGGCGTTTGGCGACCGGCTTCAGTCGGCCCTCAAGACAGGGCGATACGATCACACGCCAAAGGCCAAGCGGATCATCTACCTGTTCCAGGCAGGCGGCCCTGCCCAACAGGATCTGTTCGACTACAAGCCCCTCCTCAACACGAACCATGGGCAGAACTTGCCGGAAAGCGTGCGAGGCGGGCAGCGGCTGACCGCGATGAGCGCCAATCAAAGCGTCTTTCCGCTTGCGGGTACGCCCTTCAAATTCGCCCAGCATGGCCAGAGCGGGGCATGGTTCTCCGAGGTCCTTCCCCACCTATCGGAGATGGCGGACGACCTTTGCTTCGTCAAGTCCATGTACACCGAGGCGATCAACCACGATCCGGCGATCACCTTCTTCCAGACCGGCAGCCAGATCGCGGGCCGCCCCTCGTTCGGATCTTGGGTGTCGTATGGCCTCGGGTCGATGAACGACGACTTGCCCACCTTCGTCGTCCTTGCGAGCATCAACAAGGGCGATCAGCCTCTCTATGCCCGGCTTTGGGGTAGCGGCTTCCTCGATTCGCGGTATCAGGGTGTGCGCTTCCGGTCCGGCGGCGATCCGGTGCTATATCTTTCGAATCCGGATGGAATCTGCGGTTCCGGCCGACGGGCAATGTTGGATCGGCTGTCCGATCTCAATCGGCACGAATTCGAACAGGAAATGGATCCTGAGATTGAGAGCCGGATCGCTCAATACGAGTTGGCCTACCGTATGCAGACGAGCGTCCCCGATGTCACCGATCTCAGCAAAGAGCCGGCCGAGGTGTTCGACCTATACGGACCGGATTCCCGCCATCCCGGCAGCTACGCCTCCAACTGCCTGTTGGCAAGGCGGCTAGCCCAGAAGGGAGTCCGCTTTATTCAACTCTATCATCAGGGTTGGGATCAGCACGGAGGCCTCCGAGGCGGAATCTCGGCCCAGTGCAAGGACACCGACCAACCGACTGCGGCGCTCATCAAGGATTTGAAACGGCTTGGGATGCTGGACGACACGCTCATCGTTTGGGGTGGCGAATTCGGCAGAACGAGCTACTGTCAGGGCTCCTTGGACATCAACTCCTTTGGCCGAGACCACCATCCCCGGTGCTTCACCGTCTTCATGGCAGGAGGCGGAGTCAAGGCCGGCATCACCTACGGCCGGACCGACGATTACGGCTACAACATTGCCGACGCCGACGGACACGCGATCCAGCCCACGAAAGACGTCCAGACCAAGGGCGCCGTTCACGTTCACGACTTGCAGGCAACATTGCTTTGGCTCTTGGGTATCGACCACAAGAAGCTCACGTTCGCGTTCCAAGGCAGGGACTACCGCCTAACCGACGTCCATGGGCACGTCATTCAGGATCTGATGGCCTAGACGAGTTCTTGCACATCTGGATCACGGAGATCAGATCCGCGATATTGATCGGCTTCGTCGTGAAACCGTCCATGCCGCATGCCAGACATAGCTCGCGGTCACCCTCCATCGCGCTGGCGGTGAAGGCGACGATCGGCGTGTGTCGTTTGGTCTTCACTTCGCTCTTCCGAATCTCGCGAGTGGCTTCGTAACCGTCGACGCCCGGCATGTGGCAATCCATCAGTACCAGGTCGAAGGGTCTGGCCAGCACGCGGCGTACAACTTCGGCTCCATCTTCAACCGACTCGACGGTAGCGCCCAAACGCTCCAAAATGCTTTCGGCCACCATCAAGTTGATCGGATTATCTTCGGCGACCAGGATCATCATGCCCCTAAAGGGAGCATCACCAGGAATCGCGTCTTCGTTCCGCTTGACGCCGGTCGCCCACCGACGTGCAACTCTGACGACTGGCGCCTCCAATTCGAACCAGAAGACGCTGCCGCTTCCCACGACGCTCTGCATTCCCATGTGGCCGTGCATTAGGTCCACCAACCGCTTCGAGATCGTTAGGCCCAGGCCCGTGCCGCCGAAACGACGGAACGTCGTCCCTTCCGCCTGAATGAAGCTGTCGAAGATAGCCGCCTGGCGTTCGGTCGCAACGCCAATGCCGGTGTCCTCGATCGAGAACCTCACCAGAACTCGACCGCCTTGTGCCGGTTGACTCGACACCACGATGGCGACATGCCCTTGGGACGTGAACTTGATCGCATTCCCAAGTAGGTTCAGGATCACTTGGCGGATGCGAGCGGAATCCCCTTGGAGACAGTCGGGCACCGACCGCTCAACGTCGACCAACATTTGAATTCCCTTCTCATGGCATCGGGAACGAAGAAGCTCGGCGATGTCCTCCACGAGGGTCCGCAAATCGAAGTCGTGGGCCTCGATCACCAGGTTTCCGGATTCGATGCGAGAGATGTCGAGAATATCGTTGATGATAGTCAGAAGGTTCTCGCCTGAAGTGCGGATCAACTTCACGATGTCCCGCTGCTGCCGGTCCAGCTTCGTGTCCAGCAGGATGGTGGTCAGCCCCATCACGCCGTTCATCGGCGTACGAATCTCGTGGCTCATGTTCGCGAGGAATTCTGACTTCAGCCGATTGGCAATATCCGCCTCTTCCTTTGCGGCGACCAAATCCTTGTTGATCGTCACCAGCATCTCAGCCTCTCGAGCAGACCACTCCATTTCGTGTCGCAAGACCGCGTTTTTCACGCTCTGATCGTTGATTTCCGCCGCTCGACGGTTGACCATGTAGTTCGCGTTTTCAAGGGCTTCCAATGCTTCGGCGTAGTTGCCGAGACCCTTGTGCGCCTTCGACAGGCTCGTCCAAATTCGCAACATAAACGGATTTCCCGGTATCGCTTTGGAGATGTCGAGCGCGCTCTCGAAGCACTGGACGGAGATCGCAAACCGGCCCTTGATGAGATAGACGACGCCAAGATCGTAAAGCGGCTCCGGGATGCTCTGCTGACGGCCTGTTTCGCGATAGATCGACTGGGCTTTCTCCGCGAGTTCCTTTGCCTCGTAGTCCAGACCACGAGAGGCGAGGACCATAGACTTGTTCCCCATCAACAGCGCGTAGAGCATCGGATCCTCTTCGCGATTGATGAGTTCCAGCCCTCGCTCGATCATGGGATGCGCTTCGTCGTAGCGCCCCAACTCGTTGTAGCATCCGCCGAAATTGCTGTAAGTCAAAACGAGGGTTTTTCGCTCGCAGTAGTCTGTCAGCTCGTTTTTGATCCTTTCGTAGTATTTGAGGGCATTCTCCGGCTGGCTATGGACCGTGTACAGGTAGCCGATGTTAAGGCAAGTAAAGGCCACCTCTCTCAGAATGCCCTTTCGCTCGGCATGGCTCAGTGCGATCGCCAACGTCCCAAATCCGTCGGTCGGGTCGCCCATGTCGCTCTTTGCGAGTCCCAAGGCATTTAGGGCGCGAACATAGTACGCCGGGCTATCGAGTCCCTCCAGCAATCCGACCGACGAAACTGCGAAGCGATACGACTCGACGGGGTTGGCCCGAAACCGCTCGCACTCCGATTGGATGTAGATGAACACCCCCTGCGCGAGGCGATTGCCTTCCTTGACGGCGATTTCCAGCAGGACTGCCAATTGGTGGAGGCATTTCTGGGGATCCTGAAAGCGCAGTTTCTCCAAGGCGTTCACCAACTCGCTAAGGGCAGACTCATTGGTCAGCCACCTCAAGTCAGTCTTGTTGAGCTCGGTTTGGGCTTGAACTTCCATAGCGGAGTCGAGAAAGACGCCCCAATTGCCGTGGATTCAGGTTCAACCTCCGCCCATGGCAGTTGGCGCGTTCGGTCCGGATATCGCTAGAATAGACGATATAGGCGGCAAGATGGACGACGTAAGGGCATCGTGTCAAATCCATCGGTCGCGAACGTCACGAGACCCATGTGGAAGGTCCTGCTGTCGATGCTGAGAAACCTTCGCATCAGCGATTAGTCACCGTAACGACTTAAGAGTCAAAACTCAGGCAGAGAATTCGTTGGTCCGCAGGAAGCCATTCAATGAACATCGGTTCAAACCTTTTCCCAGATGCTCGAATCGTCGTAGTGGACGATCTAGCGAGCAACCTCCGGTTCATTCAAATGCTTCTCCAGTTGGCTGGCTACACCAACGTCGTGTGCTACACGGATTCAAAACTGGCCCTTCAGGACCTGAATTCCCTTGGTTGCGACCTGGCGCTGCTCGATCTACAAATGCCGGCAAGAATATGTAGATGCCAGGATGCTCGGGCTTGTCGCCAAACCGATCACCTTGGCTGACATTGAAGCACTCCTCAAGTATGTCGACGACTGATGGCCCTGATTCCACCGTATCCTCTGAATGTCCCTCTGGACATCCGACAGACTCGGTAAAGTAATCAGACCATGATTGCGGTAGCCCTGTCTATTGTCCTCGCCCACTTGGCTCGCTTCGATTCTCCCATTATCGCGCCGGGCGCGACGCTCAAGAAGCTTGGAGACGGCTTCAGCTTCACGGAAGGTCCCGTCGACGATGCGGCCGGCAACGTCTACTTCACTGACCAGCCGAACGATCGGATTTTGAAGTGGAATGTGGATGGCACGGTCACCGAGTGGATGAAACCATGCGGGCGCGCCAACGGCATGGCGATTGACAAGAAGGGAAATCTCATCGCCTGCTGCGATGAGAACAACCAACTCTGGTCGATTTCGCCCCAAGGCAAAGCGACTGTGATTGTGAAAGAGTATCGAGGCAAGCTGCTGAACGGACCGAACGACGTGTGGATTCGGCCGGACGGCGGGATGTACATCACGGATCCGCTTTACGTTCGACCGTATTGGACCCGCGACCCAGCCACCCAACAGACCGCCAACCACGTCTTCTTTCTGCCCAAGGGGAGCCACAACCTCATGAGCGTCGTCGACGATCTGAAAACGCCCAATGGCATCGTCGGGACGCCTAACGGAAGATTGCTCTATGTCGCAGACCTCGGCCTAAACGAAACTTACCAGTATCGCATTCAATCCGACGGGAATCTGGCCGACAAGCAGTTGTTCTGTAAGCTCGGATCGGACGGAATGACGATCGACATCGATGGGAACGTCTATCTGTCTGGCAAGGGGGTGACGGTATTCGACCGGACTGGTCAACAGATCGAGCACATCGACGTGCCTGAAGACTGGGTTGGCCATGTCTGCTTTGGAGGCAAAGATCACCGGATGCTCTTCATCACCGCAAGCAAGGCAATCTATGGCCTCCAAATGAAAGTCAAAGGCGCCTACTAGCACCCATTCATCTCGAACCTGAATCGTAACGCACTCCATGTCTTTTCCGAATCGAACCAAGCTCGCCCGCATCGGCGATACGATGTATCGTCTGACTCAGTCCATATACGAACCACTCGCCGACCTTCAAGCGGAAGCCTGGGTCACCAATGAGCCGATAACGTACGATCGTCGCTTAGAGGGTAAAGCGATCGCGCCGAAACCCGGCGAGGTGTGGGGCAAGCTCTGGGACTGCGCCTGGTTCCGTTTCACCGGCCAAGTCCCGGCCGAAGCCGAGGGGAAGTCGGTCGTCCTTCTGATCGATGTCGGAGGAGAGGGATTGGTCGTCGACGACAGCGGCAACCCCGTGATTGGCCTTACTTCGATCGGGTCCGGATTCGATTTCTCGTTGGGCAAACCTGGAAAACGAGTTGTTCCAGTCGCCGATCCGGCGCTAGGCGGCGAGGCGATCGACATGTGGGTAGACGCCGGCCTTAATGACTTGTTTGGAGATCTGCCGTCGGGCGGAAAGCTCGAAGAGGCGCGTATCGCCGTCCGCCGCGAGAACGTTCAGTCCCTATGCTTTGACTTCGAGGTGTTGCGGGAATTGCTCGATCAGCTTCCGGCAAAGAGCGCTCGCTACGCAGCGATCCTCGAAGCGCTCTATGAAGCCGCCGCCGTACTCGGCCACGGCGCAGACGATGCGAGCGTTGCAAGTGCGAAATCGCTACTCGCCCCCGAGTTGGCAAAACGCGGCGGCGACCCGAGCCTAACGATCAGCGCGATTGGCCACGCTCACATCGACCTCGCATGGCTATGGCCCCTGCGAGAGACGCTCCGGAAGGGGGCGCGCACGTTCTCCACCGCGCTCCGGATGATGGAACGCTATCCCGATTACGTTTTCGGGGCCAGCCAACCTCAGCTTTACCAATGGATGAAGGATCACTACCCTGCTCTCTATGCCGAGATCGGCCAACGCGTGCGAGAGGGCCGTTGGGAGGTCCAGGGCGCAATGTGGGTCGAGCCGGATGCGAACATCCCCAGCGGGGAGTCGCTCGTCCGTCAGGTCCTATACGGGAAGCGCTTCTACCGGTCCGAGTTTGGGATCGATGTCACAAACCTCTGGTTGCCGGATGTCTTCGGGTATTCAGGCAGCATCCCCCAAATCCTGCGAAAGGCGGGCGTGACAACATTCCTGACGCAGAAACTGTCTTGGAGCCTGTTCAACCAGCACCCCCACCACACGTTCCATTGGGAGGGCATCGACGGAAGCAGCGTCTTGGTACATATGCCGCCCGAGGCCACGTATAACAGTTCGGCGGCGCCGCGCGCGATCGCCAAGATCGAAAACGAGTACCTCGACAAGGATGTGTCGAACAGCAGCATCCTACTTTTCGGCATCGGTGACGGAGGCGGCGGCCCAGGTGAAGAGCACTTGGAGCGGTTGGCAAGAGAGAAGAATCTCGCCGGGCTGAGTCCGGTGGTTCAAGAGACCTCGGACCAATTCTTCCAGCGGCTGCAAGAGAGCGCCGACCGCTACGTGCGCTGGCGCGGCGAACTGTATCTGGAGCGGCATCAAGGCACCCTAACTTCCCAGGCTCGAAACAAGCGGGCCAACCGCAAGCTAGAGGTCGCGCTTCGAGAAGCCGAACTGGCCTGCTTGCGTGCCGCTCGTTCGGGCAGCGAGTATCCCCAAGCGACCTTTGACGCGGTGTGGAAGGAGATGCTCCTGCTCCAATTCCACGATATTCTTCCCGGCTCGTCGATCACGCGCGTTTACGACGAGTCCCTGGCACGCTATAGCGACCTCCACGAGGCAGTCGAGCGTTGCGCCAAGTCCGGAGTAAGGGCACTGCTCGGCGAAGGGTCATGCACGGTCGTGTCGAACTCCTTAAGTTGGCCGCGTACAGAGTGGATTTGCGTGGGTACGGCTTGGCTCAAGGCCGAGGCGCCCTCGATGGGATTCGCGATTTTAGGGATTGACTCAACCTTGGAATCAGACTTGACGGCATCCGCCGAGCAGATCGAAAACGAGTACTTACGCGTTACATTCACCCAGTCGGGCGAGATTCAGTCGATTTACGACAAGGAGAACTGCCGAGAAGTCGTTCGAAGCGGTGAAGCGGCCAACCGGCTTGTGGTCTACGAAGATCAAGGCGACGCCTGGGACTTTCCGGCGGACTATGACGCCATCACTCCACTTGAGTTTGAGTTGGTTTCAACCGATGCCAGGGTCGACGGTCCGAAGGCGATCGTCCGCCAAATGCGGCGCCTTGGCGACTCGACGCTGACCCAGGAGATCGTATTGACTTCTGGTAGCCGACGACTTGAGTTTGTGACTCATGTCGATTGGCAGGAGCGCCGGCGGATGCTGCGCACCCTCTTCCCAGTGGCCATCCAAACCGAAACGGCCCGATGCGAGATCCAATTTGGAAACATCGAGCGCCCCACGCACGCCAACACAAGCTGGGATTGGGCTCGGCGCGAGGTTTGCGCTCAGAAGTGGGTGGACCTTTCGGAAGGTGCTTACGGGGTCGCACTGCTCAACGACTGCAAGTACGGTCACAGCGTCCGGGACGGGATTCTCGACCTGAATCTGCTGCGAAGCGCCACCTATCCCGACCCGATGGCGGACCATGCGTGCCACGACTTCACCTACGCGATCTACCCTCATGCGGGCAACTATGTGGAGGGAGGCGTCGTGCGCGAGGCGTATTCCCTGAACGTTCCGCTCCGCGTGGTTGAAGGGGTCGGCGATTCGATTCCGGCGCCCCTTCTAGAAATCGAATCGAACGATGTGGTGGTCGAGGCGATCAAGAGGTGCGAGGATAGCGATGCGACGATCATCCGCCTCTACGAGGCCCATGGAAGATGCACGACGGCCGTCATCCGGTTCGGCTTCCCGGTCGATCGGGTGAGCGAAACGAATCTTCTTGAGGAGGAGACACGCACTCTCTTTGTCGATGGAAACGCCGTGGAAATGGCGTTCAAACCCTTCGAGATCGTCACCCTCAAGATCGAATAGCCCCTGGACTCCAGGGGCCATTCCACAATCGATTGGCAGGCTACTTCTTCATCAAATCTCGAAGCTGCTTTTCCTTGGCCGGTCCCCAGTACTTGCAGTCGAGGTTGAAGAAGACCGACGTATAAGGCATCGCCATGTTGGTCTTCAAGATCAGGACCTTGAACGTCTTGCCTGACTCGTCCAGTTTAGCGATCAGGTCTGAATGGAGAACGCCCTGGACGGATCGACCTTTGAAGACCTTGAAGAGGTCCTTCTTGTAGCGGCCGATTCCCGGCACAAGTTTGTCGTTCAGCGTGTTCAGTTCCTTGTCGGTATAGATGATCGGAGCCACGTGAACCGAAGTGCCCAACTGCCGCAAAACCTCCTGCACGACCTCCAACTGGCTAGCGCCCGTCTCGATCGTCGTGATGCCCGGGCTTGTCTGCGCCGGATAGGCGGAATCCGCAACGACGATCCAGTTCCGGTGCCCCAGGATTGGCAGCTGTTGGCGCAAAGCCGTTCTCCAACTCGCGGGGTGGGACGGCGCATCGGCAAAGACGGCGGAAGTGGCGAGAAGCGCAAGCGCGACGGTGAGTTTGGCCTTGTTCATGATGAATCCTCGTTGTGCACCTTACCGGAGTTTCCCCCTCGAAGGGGAGAATCGTCGGTAGAATCCTCATTCGATGGGCCTCTCCTGCCTTTTTGTCGCCGCTCCCCTTCTTCTCGCCGGTCTCATGTCGAACCAAATCGAACAATCGCCAACTACTCAAGCCTATGCCACCGACGACCAGGCGAGCCGATGGCGACAGGAGTTCAAGGATCGCCGCGTGATCGTTGTGGCCGACTCTCGCGAGCATCCGGTCAAACGGACCGACCGCATTCCGGCCCAATGGCTCGGCACATCTTTGACTTCAGAGCCGTCGTTTAGCGGCAAGGCGCAGCCTGGAGAGTTCTATGTCTTTCAGGTCTCTCTTTATAACAACGGTTCTCAGCCTATTACGGTCTGCTCGGTTGACCTCGACATGGGTCCCGATGCCGTCCACGCGGTATGCCTGAACCGAGCCGTGAGTCAAGAACCTGGTCGGCACATCAAGGTTCCAGCCCAACGCATCCAGACTCTCTGGTGCGGCGTCGAATTCGACCGGCCCGGCGCCTTTACCGGCAGGGTTCAAGCAAGCGTATCTCTCGGCGAGTCGGGGGAGTTCCAGACGGTTACGGTGCCCGTTACTCTCGACGTCACCGGTCAGCCGGTCGCAAACCACGGATTCGACGAAGGCTGGCGGCTCGCCCGCCTCCAGTGGCTGCTCCCGTCGGATCTCGGGCTGAAGGCGGAGCCGACGAAGAGATTCAAGCCAGTAGTCCGGCTGGGAAATCGGATCGATTTGACTTCCACTCGACTTACGCTCGCCCGGAGCGGACTCCCCGCTCAGATTGCCTCACTTGACGCTCCCAACCTTGGAATGCTTGCCGCTCCCACCGACTTTGCGGTCGTTACCGACAAGGGGCCGATTCAATGGAATCACGCTGCCACATCTTACGATCCCCCCCGAATGGACCGTGAGGCATGGTCAAATCTGTGGAGATCGAAGGCGGCCGACGTCCGATGCGACGGTTCGGTCGAGTTCGACGGTTTCGTCCGCTATCGCCTCACCCTCACCGCCAACGAGCGGTTGGTGCTCAAAGACGTTCGACTGACCGCACCCTACCGCAGCGCAAGCGCAAAGTACCAGCTTGGGTTGGGATATCGAGGAGGCTATACGCCGGAGCGCACCGATTGGAAGTGGAACGTCGCCTTCCAGCAGGACTGCATTTGGCTGGGTGACGTCTCCGTCGGAGCCCAATGGCGATTCAAGGGCGACAACTACGTCCGTCCGCTCGTGAACATCTATTACGGCTACCGACCGCTGAACCTTCCCGATTCATGGGGAAACGAGGGCCGAGGCAGCATAAGAGTCCTTCCCGAAAAGTTTGCGACCCGCCTACTTCAAGCGGCAAGCGGGCCCCGAACGATGGAGGCGGGCGAATCGCTGGCATTCGATTTCGACATCCAGATCACGCCTTCGCGGCCAATCGATACGGAAGCTCAGTGGTCGACGCGCTACTACCATCCGGGCGATCTGCCCCCCACCGGCAAACTAGACGAAGCGATCGACACTGCAGTCAAAGACGGCGCCAACGTGGTGAACATACACCACCGCAAGCAGATGAATCCATTCATCAACTACCCGTTCAACGACTTCTCGGTCCCCGATCTGAAGTCTTTTGTTGCGAGCGCCCACGCTCGGGACGTGCGCGTCAAGTTGTACTACACGACCCGCGAGCTAACGTGGCAGTTGCCGGAGATTTGGGCCCTCAAGAGCTTCGGCGATTCGATCATCGAAGCCGGACCGGGCGCCGATGCGCGTACGGTGCTTCATCCGAACGGTCCCGATCCCAGGTTGACGGAGGCGTTGGAGAAGAATTTCATACCGGCTTGGGCAACGTCGCTAGATGGCAAATATGAGGGTAAGGTGGATCTCGCCGTTATCACCCGTCCCGATTCCGCCTGGACCGACTACTACCTTCATGGGTTGGACTGGCTCGTGAACAACGTGCAGATCGATGGAACTTACATCGACGACACCGCTCTCGACCGCGTGAGTCTCCAGCGTGCCAGGAGGATTCTCGAAGCGGGCCGTCCCGCCCCGCTCATCGACCTCCACTCGTGGAACCATGAGGACCCGCTTGCAGCGCGAGGCTCCAGCACGAGCATCTATATGGAGTTGTTCCCCTATATCGATCGCATCTGGTTCGGGGAGGGGTTCGACTACACCGATGCGACGCCCGATTACTGGCTGGTCGCGATGTCGGGCATTCCGTACGGGGTCATGAGCGAAATGCTGCAGGGCGGAGGCAACGTCTGGCGCGGCATGCTCTTTGGCGAAACTTGCCGCCTCGGATGGTCCGGTGATCCCCGTTCGATGTGGAAATTCTGGGATCGATTCGGAATGTCCGGCTCAAAGATGATCGGCTGGTGGGACGCCGCGTGTCCGGTCCACACCGACTCGAAGGATGTGCTGGCCACCGTCTATCGGAAGGGCGCAAAAACGCTGATCGCCATTGCCAACTGGAGCAAGCAGGATCGAGCCTGTCACTTGCAGATCGACTGGAAGGCGCTTGGCCTGGATCCCAAAACCACCTCTTTGACCGCCGAGCCGATCGACGGCTTCCAAGCATCCGGATCCTGGTCTCCCAGCGATTCGATCTCGGTGCCCGGCGCCAAAGGCTGGCTCATCGTGGCGCAACCTCGATAGGTCCCGAAACCGACTCCGTGGGTAATCTGGCCCCAGTATTGGGCGTTCAAATGCCCGGTCGCCAGTCTGGTGGCCGAGCGGGAGGCGAGGTGCATCCAGCCGTTAGGTCTCTGATTCTGATCGCGAACACAGTCATTTGTTTCGGCATATGCATCGTGGCAATCGGAGGACTGGTCGCGTTCTTCGCCCACCCCGCGTTGGTTGCTTTCCTTGCCATAAACGTGTTGCTTGTGATCGTGGGCC
>JARLGV010000082.1 GCA_031292555.1 Fimbriimonas sp. | reverse complement strand
AGGTCCTTCTTGAGGGCTTCAACGTCAACGCCGAGGGCCGTGAGTTCCTTCTCGAACTTGTCAGCCAGCTTCTTGAGGTTGGCGATGTCTTCGCCATAGCTCTTCATGCCGTCGACCTGGTTCTGAAGGGCGGTCAGGGCGTCGCGAACGTTCTGAACGTCGGACGTCGATGCAACGCCGTTCAGCTTGTCGCCGAGGGCCTTGATCTGCGAATCCAGACCGTCGGTGACGCTCTTGAGGTTCGTATAGACCGCGTGAATCGCAACCGCCAACTCGTAGCGGGATGCGGGGCGACCGCCTCGGAAGAGGCCGTCGGGGTAACCGACGAGAAGGCCGTCCTTCTTCAGTCGCTGAAGGGCTTCAAATGCCCAATGATTGTCCGGAACGTCCGGGAAGTTGTCCTGAGCGACTGCCGGGAGAACGATCGCGGCGGTCAGGACAGCGGATAGAGCGTACTTGAGAGTTCGCTTCATGCTTAGTCAGTGCTCCTTGTGTTTTTGATCCGATCACAGTTGCTCTGACCTTGCGCCCTTTCCTTCTGGGCGGAAACCCACAACTTTCCTTGAGTTTCCTATGAGCGTCCAACCCTTCACGGAGTTTCGCCCGGTCCGTGCATCCTGCGTCGGTCCGACTTGAGGTTCACCTCACGTCAATCTAAATTATGACCGACATAAGGGATTCATGCAAGCATTTGCGCAAAAAACGCGCTATGGAAAACTTTTGTGGACGGATTGGGGCGCCAATTTGACGCAGGTATCTGGGGTTTAATCATCGAACCCATGCTAGATCGCGAACTGATCCGCAATCATCCTGACGTCGTCCGTGCCGGGATTGCTCGAAAGAGGCTGTCTGCGCCGGTCGACGAGTTCCTGGAAGTCGATCTGAAGCGGCGGCAGATCCAGACCGAACTGCAAGATAAGCAGGCGGAGATGAACCGCATCAGCAAGTCGATCGGCATGCTCATGGGGCAGGGCAAAAAGGACGAGGCGGAAGTTGCCAAACTTCAGACCAAAGACCTAAAGGAGGCGATCGCTGCCGGTGAGGCTCAGCAGCGAGAACTCGATTTCGCGCTCCGCGAGATCGAACTTCAATTTCCCAACCTGCCCCATGAATCGGTACCTGATGGGAAGGATGAGGACGAGAACGTCCTTGTGCGAACTTGGGGCGAAAAGCCGAAGTTCGATCACGAACCGCTTGCTCACTGGGACATCGCCGATAAACTGGGGTTGCTCGACTTGCCGCGAGGGGCGAAGATTACGGGAAGCGGCTTCGTGCTCTACACGGGCATGGGCGCCAGACTCCAACGTGCTCTGTTCACGTTCATGATCGATCATCAGACGACTCGGAACGGCTACTACGAAATCTATCCGCCTTACCTCGTGAACCGGGCCAGCCTGATCGGCACCGGCAATTTGCCCAAGTTCGAAGAAGACCTGTACAAGGTCGACGACGATTTGTATCTGGTTCCGACCGCTGAAGTGCCAGTCACGAACATCTATCGAGACGAAATCCTGAAGGGTGAGGACCTGACGATCAAACTTGCGGCATACAGCGGGTGTTTCCGGCGGGAGGCCGGCGCAGCCGGAAAGGACACACGCGGCGTGCTGAGAATTCACCAGTTCGACAAGGTCGAGATGGTGAAATTCACCAAGCCGGAGGAGAGCTACGCTGAACTGGAGATGTTGGTTCAGGATGCGGAAAGCGTCTTGAAGACGCTTGGACTGCACTATCGGATTATCGAGCTTTGCACAGGTGACCTAGGTTCGAAGGGCGCCAAATGCTACGACGTGGAACTCTGGTCTCCCGGCGTCGGACGCTATCTTGAAATTTCGAGTTGTTCCAATTTCGAGGCTTATCAATCGCGAAGGGCGAACATTCGATTCCGGCGCGCCCAGGGGGAGAAGCCCGAGTTCGTTCATATCCTGAATGGTAGCGGCTTGGCCTGCCCGAGGCTCTTCTCCGCCGTGCTCGAAACCTTCTACCAGCCGGATGGTTCGATCGTGGTGCCGGAAGCGCTTCGACCCTATGTGGGTACTGATCGCATCACGGCCTAACAGGGGATTGACAACGACGGTAACCTATCCCGCGTGAAGGTCTACATCTCGGCAGACATCGAAGGCATTACCGGTCTCGTTTCTTGGTCGCAGTGCGGCCGTCCGGACGGCAAGTCGTTTGATTTCGCATTTGCACGTCGGATGATGAGCCACGACGTGAACGCGGCGATTCGCGGCGTCCGCGCGGCAGGGGCCACCAAGATCGTCGTAAAGGACTCGCACGGCAACAGTAAGAACCTGTTGATCGACGATCTCGAACCCGGCATCGAACTGGTGAGCGGGCATGGCAGCGGAACCGATGGGATGATGATGGGGATCGACGATTCATTCGATGCCGCCCTTCTCGTCGGCTATCACGGCATGGCGGGCACCCTCGCGGGAATCATGGAGCATACGATTTCCGGCGGCGTTCACCGAATGTGGGTTAACGGCGTCCTGACCGGCGAGATGGGCCTCAGTGCGGGCGTCGCCGGACGATTCGGCGTGCCGCTCGTGATGGTGAGTTCCGACGATGCGGGATGCCGAGAGGCTGCCGAGTTGGTGCCGGGCGTCGTTACCGCAACCACCAAGTACGGTTTCGGCCGCTACATGGGCCGCCTTATTCACCCGAGCGAAACCGGGCCGGCGATCGAACGGGCCGCCGAAGAGGGTATTCGCAAGCTGGGTTCGATTCAGCCGAAGCGTTACGACGAACCGACCCATGTGAAGATCGAATTCAACCGGTCGGAAATGGCCGACATGTGCGCCAAACTCGTGACGATCTCTCACGTCGACGCCTATACCGTCGAAGGGACCTACTCCAGCTATATCGACGCCCACAAAGTCGTCTGGAACCTGCTCGCCCTCTCCGGGGTTGGGCTGGATACGCAGTGGTGAGGGCGCGGGGAACCGGAGTGATGGCAGACTCGCCCAGGGCAATCTCCACTACTCCACCACTCCCGGTGCGTCTCGGCCGGCTCAGAGTTCGTCGTTCTGAAAGAACTCGATGACCTCGCCGTTTAGGCCCTTTACGAATGCCACTCGCAAGGTGATGGGGTGGTCGGCGTTGGCAGGGGACACGTCTTTCGGCTCGATCATCGGCGCAGCGCCGCCGGCCACCGCTCGGGCGTAGGCCGCATCCGCGTTGTCAGTTCGAAGCGCAAAGTGGATAATCCCGCCTTCCGGCACCTCGCCGGGATCTCGGCCTGCAAAGATCTCGACGTAGTTGCCGTCCCCCACGTCCATCAAAGCGGCGCTTGACTGGCCCTCACCCCACCCGAATCGCCGCACGCAACCGATCGCTTCTTCATAGAAGTGGACAGTTGCACCGAAGTCGAAAGCCCGGATGGCGATATGGTGGAAGCCTCGGCTTGTCGCTGAAGGTTGAATCATGCCGAGGTCTTACCCGATTTGAGTTGCCTGACCGCGATCAGTCATTCGAGGTCAGGGTGACAAGTGGACCAGAAAGCTTCGCTCGGCGGCTGCTGAACGTTGCCCCCGTCGATGAAAGGGCGTCGCACTTGATGGCCACCGTCATCATCTTGGCTCCCGCTTGCTTTGCTGCCTGTGCCAACGAAGTGATGTCCCACGAGTAGGTCCCCAGTTTGTTCACCGTCTGATCGCTGACGGCGGAGCCGACGATGGTGGGCGCATTCCTCCACGTCAACTTGACCTCACTCCATGACGGGTTGTTTGTACCGTAGACGCCAACCGGAACCGCAGATCCTTTCGCCGACCCTGTCAGATTCAGCTTCATGCTGGAGATATTGTTGCCAAGACTGGACAGGTCCACTCCGATGTAGGCGACCTTGTTCATTCCAGCGCTTCCCGCCGTGACGTCGATATGGCTTAGGAGGCGGTTTCCTGTCGGGTTCGCATCGGCAACAAATGCGTCCGCCGTGTCGATCTCTGCCGCCCGGATGCCTCTGCTTGTCCCCCCGATGCCGTTTGTATAGTTGAAGGTCGCATAGTAGTGGGTCGGCAAAAGGAATCCCGTTAGGTGGACCTTTGTGGTGCCTGGCAGCACGAGTTGCGGCGCCAAGATATCGGATCCGCCCAGAGTGCTGCCGATCTGGGCCTTGACCGAATCGATCTCCGTTTCCGTATCGTAGCCCCATTGGTCGAAATCCATGGAGTTCCTTGTGCTCCCAAGGAAATTGAATCGGGCAACGACGGGCGGGGTCGGATCGCTCACAAGCGGCCCGACGAAGAAGTCCACTCCCGGCATATCGCAACCGTTGGTCACCATGACGCGTTTCGTCTTGGTGATCGTGTAGGCCGTCGCCGTGATGTCGTATACGCCGCCGGGGAACGAGTCGAATCGGTATGTCCCGTCGTCAAAGGTAGTGGTTCGGAATGTCCGGTGGGGCGCTGCAACTTCCGTAGCGGCGACTGTCAAGTTCTTGGTTGCGACCCCTCCGAAGTAGACGATCCCAGTGACGTCTCCTACCGTCGCCTGGCGGGGATTTGAGTTCTGCGAGAGTTGCAGGAGTCCTTGAACGTCCAGCGAGCCAAACCCCTGGGACGGCTCCCACCCGCCGTTAGGCGCGCCTGCCGTACCCATCGAACTGATCTGGAGGGCCTGAAATGCCTTGAGGTTGGCGAATCCATCGGACTGATGCATCCCGTTCTGGCCGTAGTAGAGACCGGCGGCTCCTGAAACGTGCGGGCATGCCATCGACGTCCCGATTAGGTAGGTGTAGTCCAGCGTGTAAGGCGGTATCACCTGCGAGCTCTGGCTCAACTCGCATGCATAGCGGCACGATGTGGACCACACGTACTGGATGATATAGGAACTGATGCTAGATATAACATCGCCGCCTGGAGCGGCTATTCCGACGTAGTTCCCTGAACCGGCATAGTAGTCATCTGCCGGATAGAGCCCGGGGGCGTTCGCCGTCACACCAAGTGCCCCGGAACATGCCGCCGGGTAGATCGGTCCGAGGCTGCCTCCCCCGCTACCACTCTCGTTGCCGGCACAAACCACGAGCGATCCCTTTTGGGTGGCATAGGTCACCGCATCCTGAAAGACTTGAGAGTAGTTTGTGGTCCCCAAAGAGAGGTTGATGATCGCGGCGCCCTTATCGGCCGCATAGTAGATCGCGGCGGCCGCGTCGGCGTCGGTCGAGTTCCCCTGCGCGTCGAAAACGCGTAAAACGATCCCCCGTGAGTTGTATCCAACGCCGATCATTCCCTTCCCGCCAAACGCGCCGTTGTTTCCGGCGGCGATCGCTATTCCTGCCACATGCGTGCCATGACCGTTTTGGTCTGTCGGATCGCCACCGGGAACAAACTGCCCGTTCGTGAAATAGCCGCTCAACGACTTGATAATCTGTCCGCCCTTCGTCACATCTGAGCCGGTTCCGCCTGCGTTGATGAAGTCGGGGTGGTCCATGTCCACGCCCGTGTCGACGAACGCGATGATCGGGCAGTCGGCGGGCTTCGTCGCTGCGGTGTACCAGGTTCCTGGGTAAACCGCCCAACCGCCGGACACGACTCCACCCGTGTCGTCGGTCACCGCATTGATGTCCCAAACGTTCCAGAGGCGCCGGAAGCCGAGGGAGTGAGATCCGCCACCCGAACTTCCCGAACCAGAACCGGAACCGGAACCGAGGTTCAACACGTACTGGGTGCTCGTCTCGATGTAGGCCCAATCGGGATCGTTGGGAACGGGAAGATCAAGGGCATAGACCTTGTTCACCGGTTCGGCACAGATCACGTCAGGGTCGCCCTTAAGCGCCTGTACGGCGACACGCGGATCCTCTTCCACGGGAATTTGCCAGACCGTCCATCCACCGTGAGGCATGCCGGCAAGAAGGTGGCCACCGCGGAGTTTGAATGAAAGCCGGCCGGCTTGTTGGATGCTCAGAATCGCAGGCTTGCCTTCGATTCGGTTGGCGCCGTTGACTTTCACCAACAAACGGCCGGTGTAGATCTCCTGCAAGTTGGCTGCCAGGAGCTTGACCTTTTGACGGCTATCCACTCCAGACGCGGTTTGGCTGGCGATTACCACCGAGAAAGCGAGAGCTAGTGTTGAGCGGCTTAGGTTCATCGATGTCCCCGAAAATATCAATAGGAAGGCGAAAAGAGAGAGAAGCTGAATGGGTGGAGGTTGACTTGGGTCAGGCGCAGGCAATTCTTCGCCCAGACTCAGCAGGCGGCATCACAGCGTCACTCCAAGATTTGTCGTAACGGTGACTCCTTGAAGGGTCGCCGTGAGCGTAACCAACGTGGACACCGAGACCTTCTTATGGGTCACGAGGAATGTAGCGGTCGATCGCCCGGCGGCGACCATAACCGTTGCCGGAACCGAAGCCGCCGCAGCGTTTGAGCTTGACAAGCTGACGACGGCCCCACCCGTTGGTGCGGGGCCGCTGAGAGTGACAGTGCCGGTCACGACAACCGTAGAACTCCCCTTGACGGTCGTCGGCTTGACCGATATCGACCGAAGAACAGCGGCTTCGATCTTCAGGCTGGCCTGTGCCGAACTGCTGCCCAATTTGGCGGTGATCGTCGCGGTCGCCTCAGCGGAAACCGCCTTTGTCGAGATCGTAAACTTGCCGGTAGTTGCATTGGCGGGGACCGATACTGATGCGGGAACGGTGGCGCTCTTGGAATTTGAACTCAGGGTGACCGAGATCGCCGCCTTGGGCTTTGCATTCAGCGTCACCACGCCGGTGGCAGTCTTCCCCCCGGCAACGGATGCGGGGGAGATGGTCAGGCCGGTGACGGTGAAGGGGTCGACGGTCAAGACCGTCGTCACACTTACCGTGCCAGATGAAGCCGTGATCGTCACCGTCTGGCTAGAGGTCACCCGAAGATGATTGACCGCAAAAATAGCCGATGACTTGCCGGGCAGGATCCGGACCGAAGCGGGCACCGTTGCAACTTTAGTGTTGGAACTCTTCAACTTGACCGTCACACCTGCTCCTAGCGCCGTTCCCGCAAGGGAGGCCGTTCCGGTCACGGTTGTCTTCGACGCACCTACGACCTCTTTCGGCGAGACGGTCACCGAGGAGAGAAAAGCTGGCACTACCGAGATCGCGACCGTTTGGGTCACCGAACCGAATTGAGCGGTAATCGTACCAGTGGCCGTCTTGGTTACGGCCTTGGTTCCAACCGCGAACGTGGCGCCCTGTGCGCCTGCCGGTATCGTCACCGAGCCAGGAACTGTCGCGTCGGGCGTGCTCGAAGACAGTGTGACCACCAAACCGCCGGTTGGCGCCGCGCCGTTTAGCGTCAGCGTTCCGGTAGCAGTTGAGCCTCCGGGAATTGGATTCGGGTTGACCGAAACGCCGGTGAGTGTCGCGGGGTTGATCGTAAGCGAAGCCGTAGCGCTAATGCTGCTTAGGGAAGCGGTGACTGTACTCGTCGTTGTAACGGACACGCCGGAAGTGGTGACTGGGAACGTCGCGGTCGTCTCACCGGCCGCTACCGTGACCGAACTGGGAGTCGAGGCCGCCGGCCCGGTGGCAGTCAGGGCAACGCTTGTTCCGCCAGATGTGGAAGGCCGGCTGAGAGTCACGGTTCCTACGGAACCGTTTCCACCGACCACGGTTGTGGGGGAGACCGAGACCGATTGAAGTAGCGGCGTATCGATCGTGAGGGTGGCCGTTTGGGTGCTGCCGCCGAGGGTAGCCGAGATCGTGGCGGTCGTAGTAGAGGTGACGACCGTCGTTGTTACCGAGAATGTCGCGGAGGTCGATCCGGCAGCGACTGTAACCGTCGCCGGGACAGTTGCGCTTTGAGTGCTCGACGTAAGACTGACGACGGCGCCACCGGCTGGCGAGGGCCCGTTCAGCTTTACGGTTCCCGTCGAGGGGTTGCCTCCGACCACTTCGGTTGGCGCGAGCGTAAGGCTTGTGACCGCTGCCGGCATAAGGGTCAAGGTCGCCGATGCCTGCGAGCCGTTCAGCGAACCGCTGATCGTGACGGGCGTGGAAGAACCTACCGCCGACGTTGCGATCGTGAACGTCGCCGACGTAGTTCCGGCCGCCACTGTCACCGATGTCGGCGCGGTTGCGGCCGCATTGTTTGAAGAGACCGCGACAATGACGCCGCCCGACGGGGCAGGCCCATTCAGGGTTAGCGTTCCGGTGGACGGCGATCCGCCCAAAACGGATGTGGGAGACACCGTGAGGCTCGATAGTTGAATCGGATTGATCGTCAGAGCGGCCGATAGCGATGCGCTTCCCAAAGTCGCCTTGATCGTTGCTGTGGCGGCGGTTGCGACCGAAGATGTTGACACCATGAACGTTGCCGTCGTCTGGCCTTGTGCGATGGTGACGGTCGCCGGTACCGTCGCGGCTCCGATGTTGCTTGAAAGCGCGATCGTCTCGCCTCCCGAGGGGGCCGGGCTATTCAGCGAGACAGTGCCGGTAGAAGAGGTACCGCCCAACACCGTAGTGGGATTCAACGTGAGCGTAGTCAAGGAAAGGGGAACGCTCTTAAGCGCATACACGGTGTTGTCGGTCGACTCGACATACAGCGTGCCGTCGATTCCGATTACGGGGGAGGCAACGACCGAGTTACCGGTTGCGTACTGCCAGATCTGGTTGCCGGTGCCTCCGTCGATTGCATAGAGGTTATTGTCCCAACTGCCGACGTAGACAATTCCACTAGCATCGACGGTGGGGGAGGAGTCGATGCTGCTGCTTGCGAGGAACTGCCAGGCAAGCGCCCCGTTCTTCACCGCGTAAAGGTAGTTGTCGTCTGATCCGACGTAAATGGACCCGTCCGGTCCGATAGCCGCCGATGAGTTGATCTGGTCGCCGGTCGTAAGCGTCCATACTTTGGCTCCCGTCGCTGCGTTGAGGGCGTATAGCGTGTTGTCCTCAGAGCCGATATAGACGTTTCCGTCGGAACCGAGAGCCGGCGATGCCCAAACCCAGTTTCCGGTGGTGAAGGTCCACTTTGCGGTTCCCGTCTTCGGGTTGATCGCGTAGACATTATCGTCAAGCGCTCCGAGATAGACGGTGCCATCCGAACCGATTGCTGGGCAACTGGCAATACCGCTGCCCGACGATTGCGTCGCAAAGGTCCACTTCACCACGCCTGTAGCAGGATTCAACGCGTAGAGACTGCCATCGAGACTGCCAATGTAGATCGTGCCGTCCGTCGCAATGGCGGGGGAGGCGAGTACCATGTCGCCAGTAGCATAGGACCACTTTAGGGCGCCAGTCGACCCATCAAGGGCATACACGCTGTTGTCCGACGACCCAACGTAAACAGTGCCGTCTGAGCCGATCGCGGGCGAGCCGTCTATCTCACCGCCGGTCTGGTAGGCCCACTTTTGGGCGCCGGTATTACCGTTGAGCGCATAGAGGTTGCCATCTGCCGATCCGACATAGATCGTCCCATCGGCGCCGATTGCCAAAGAGTCCGACGTGACGCTGAAGCTTACGGCAGCCGTCCATTTGACTGCGTTTGTCGCCCCGGATCCCAAGGAAGCGCCGGTATTGTCGATGTTGGCCCGGTACTTCGGCCAAGCTGAGGATGCCAACTGAGCCTGCCCCACTGAAGACAATAGCAGGCATCCAAGGAATAGGATTGGCAGCCGCATGGCAGTTCGCCTCTTGTTAGGTGCTGAGCGGAACAAGCGGGCAAAGCATGCCATAGCATTCATAGGCCTACATGATATGCCAAAAAGGTCAAACGACCTATTGAAAATAGGACCTTACCGGGACCGTATTGATGCCAGTTCGGCTATACGCCCCACCCAGAATTGAAGGTCGGTTTGATGAGAGAATCGAACTCATGCGTGCCCTTCACCTGCATCTGGTGGGCGTCCCACTCGAGCCGCGGACCATCCGCCCAAATGGCCAGATTTCCGAGAAGAACGGTTTCCGTTAGGCCACCGGCGTAGTCGGGGAAATTGGATCTCGCCGGCTTCCCTCCCTGGGCCGCACGAATGAACTCGGCCATGTGTCCCGGCGACTCGTCAACGTCGATATCAGGCATGGCGGCCCCGCCAACGATATGGAATTCCGTGTTGGATTCGTCGGGGCAGTAGATCGTCGCCTTTTCGCATACGACCAGCGAACCGTTACCGTTATAGGTGATTCCCGGCGCAAGCGCGGGATCCGGCCGCTTTCCGCCGTCGTGCCAGTGCAAAGTAACGGGCGGACGACCGTTGCGTTCTCCGAACTCATAGTGGACGATGGCCCATTCCGGGAAACTGTCCCGGTTGTGTCCGCTCGTTTCGGCACGAACCGCAACTGGGTCGCGTAGGTCGAGGGCCATGAACGGCATGTTGAAGATGTGGCAACCCATGTCGCCCAAAGAGCCGGTTCCGAAGTCCCACCAGCCTCGCCAAGCGAACGGGTGATATCCGTCTGCATACGGCCGTATGGGGCGGGGGCCCAACCAAAGGTCGAAATCGACCGTCTTAGGAGGGTTCGATGGCTTGGGGCGCGCGACGCCCTGGGGCCACCACCCTTTGGCACGGTCAGTCCACAGGTAGACCTCCTTCGCGTGGCCGAATGTGCCGGCTTGGATGTGGGCCGCCACTTTGCGCATATTGGTGCTTGCGGTGCTTTGGTTTCCCATCTGAGTGGCAAGCTTTTTCTCGCGAGCAAGTTTTGCGATCTGCCGCGCCTCCCAAATCGTGCGCGTCAACGGCTTTTCACAGTAGGTGTGCAATCCGTGGTGCAGGGCCAACGATGTGGCGATCGCGTGATGATGGTCGGGGGTGCTGATGACTACCGCATCGAGCTTGCCGCGCATCGCGTCGTACATGGCGCGATAGTCGTCAAACGCCGACGCCCGCGGGTGCTCCAGCATCGCCTTGGAGCGATTCTGAGCGTCGATATCGCACAGCGAGACGATGTCTCCGAATCGGGCGGCGTCCTGCATACCGCTCCAACCCTTTCCGCCGCATCCAATAATGCCGATCCGCAAGCGGCCGTCGCCCTTTGAACGAAGTTGCGGTCCACCGGCCGCTTCCACTTTGCCCACTGCCAAACCGACAACCGCGGCTGCCGAGCCTCGCAACACATCTCTTCTCGTGATTCCGTTTGCCATGATTCTCTCGTCTGTGAAAGGAGCGGCTCGACCTGTATCGGCTCCGCTCGCACGTGAATTGTTTCGCGATCGTCCCGGGATCTCCTGCTTTGGTGACTCTGGCCGACGAAGTTACGGTGTTAGCGGTCGCCCCGTTTACTCTTGCCGCAAGCCCATTCAATTCCCTCTTCGAGCATTTTGAGGTAGGCCGGATCCTTGTAAGACTCTTGGGTATGTCCCATGCCGGTGTACCAACTCCGTCCGCCTTCGAACTCCTGACACCAGACGATTGGGTGGTCGTGCAGCATCTTCGACCCGGTGTAGCTTGTCGGATCCAGGCAAGCAAGCACGCGAACGGAGCTGCGTGGATTCGTCCGATAGTCGTACCACTCGTCCCGCCTTCGCCACGGATTCGGCAGGTCCTTGGTGCTCGGGTGAGTCGTATCCTCTATCTTGACGACGGCATCTTGCTGGGCAGGGTGCTGCTCGAAATACGCCCCTACTAGCTTGCCGTACCAGGGCCACTTGTATTCGCAGTCGGCGGCGGCGTGGACGCCAACAAATCCGCCGCCACCGTGGATGAAGCCGATGAGCGCCTTCTCCTGCTTGCCGTCCAGGATCGTCCCGGTCGTACTCAGGAATACGACCGCATCGAACGACTTGAGCTTCGCCGAGTCGATCTCCGACGCATCTTCGCTGCACGTGACCGTCCATCCGCGAGCAACGCCCATCTCCACGATGGCAGCGCGTCCAACCGGAATCGAATCGTGCCGGAATCCCGCCGTTTTGGAGAAGACGAGGATCGAACGCGCGGGAACCGCACCATGAATCGCAGTGGCAAAGACAAGGGCCGTTATCAGCATTCGCGCAGAATACCGTGGTCCATCGTGATCCCAATATCAGCCGCGAGACTGCGGCGGGATTCACAGGCGGGGGACGGCAGGTTAGAATACTGCACGTGCCGAAGCTCGAGGTCCACAACATAGTGATGGAGTTCCCTGCGGTCAGGGCTCTCGATGGCGTCTCTTTGTCTTTTGAGCGGGGCGAAGTCCACGGAATCGTGGGCGAGAACGGAGCCGGAAAGAGCACGCTTATGAAGATTCTCGGCGGCGTGCAGCGGCCGACATCCGGCACGATGGAGCTTGACGATTCGCCGATTTCATTGGGAGGCGTGCGAGAAGCGCTTCGCCACGGGATCGCCATGATCCACCAGGAACTGAACCTGGTCGACGAACTCACGGTGGCGGAGAACGTGTTCCTGGGTCGCGAAGTCACTAAAGCGGGTCTGCTGGTTCGGACCCGGATGGTGGAGGAAACGGACAAGATCCTGCGGCAAGTCCATGCGACCTTCTCGGCATCGGACAAAGTTGCGAACCTCTCCATTGCAGGAAAGCAGCTCGTGGAGATCGCGAAAGCGGTGGCGGTGGATGCCTCCGTGCTGATCATGGACGAGCCAACCGCCGTGCTGAGCGAACCGGAGGCGGAATCGCTCTTCGAACTGATCGCCAAACTGAAGGCTCACGGAACGACCGTTCTCTACATCTCACACCGGCTTGCCGAGGTTTGCGCCATCTGTGACCGTATCACGGTGCTGCGGGATGGAGCTTGGGTGACCACCGTCGAAGCCCGAGGAGCCAATCCGGCAGAGCTGGCCCGACTCATGGTCGGACGGCCGCTCCAGGACTTCTACCCGCCGAAGACGGCCCAACCGGAGGGAGATCCGGCACTGGAACTCCGGGGTTTTTGCGGCGCCAACCTCGCCGTCAGGCAAGGAGAGATCCTTGGACTGGCCGGGCTGGTGGGTGCAGGCCGAACCGAACTTGCGGAAGCGATCGTCGGGGCTCGCCCGGCGTCCGGAGGAGAGATCCTCATCGATGGTCGGCCACAACGGATTAGGAACCAGAAGGACGCGATGAAGCTAGGCATCGCCTACGTCAGTGAGGACCGGAAAGGTCTGGGGCTTCACCTGAGCTTGAATGTGATTCAGAACGTCACGATGGCCAACCTCCGTGCCTATGGCAACGTGGTGTTGAATCGGAAGGCGGAGTCAAGTTCGGCGGAAACCTGGCGATCTGACTTGGATATCCGCGCAGGCGATTTCCATTCGGAGGTCCTGAGCATCAGCGGCGGGAACCAGCAGAAGATCGCGATCGCGAAATGGCTGGAAACGAAGCCGAGGATCCTGATCTTGGACGAGCCGACGCGAGGCGTGGATGTTGGGGCAAAGCGCGAGATGTACAAGCTGATCCAGCGACTTGCGGCGGAAGGTATGGCCTGCATCGTTATCTCGTCGGAGCTTCCCGAGATTCTGGGAATCTGTCACCGAACGGTAGTGATGCGCGAGGGCAGGGTAGTGGGGGAACTTGGAGGGAATGAAATGAGCGAAGAGGCGGTAATGCATCTGGCGGCCGGAGTGGCGGCGGCTTGAAGCGAGCGAATCTGCTGAGCGAGTACGGAGCGCTCCTCGCGTTGGTGCTGCTCTTTATCGTCAATGTCGTGACGCGAGGAGGGAACTTCCTGCAGGTCGAGAATCTGCGGAATCTGGTGAGCCAGGACGCGTCGGTCGGCGTGATCGCCATCGGCATGACCCTCGTGATCATCGCCGGAGGCATCGACCTGTCGGTTGGGAGCATGACCGCGATGTGCGGCGCCGTCGTGATCCTTCTGGCGAACAAGTTCGCCGCCGGTGGGATGGGCGCCAACCAGGCGATCCTCTGCGCGGCCATCGGTTCGGTTCTGGCCGGAGCGGTGGCCGGTTTGTTCAACGGCTTGGTCGTGGCGTACGGCCGGGTCGCCGCGTTCGTAGTGACCTTGGGCGGTCTCGCGGGATTTCGGTCGATCGCTTTGGTGCTCGGCGACGGCGGAGAGATCCGCTCCCAGGTTTCGAGCCTGCAGGACTTCGGCTTCGGAGGCATTCCGATCCCGTTCGTAAAGGACGCCTCGGGTGGACCGGTCCTGTTCTATTGGAGCGCTGTCGTCTTCATCTTGGTTGCGCTGGGCGCCGGCTTCGTGCTGAATCGCACGCGCTTCGGCCGCTACGTGATCGCGGTGGGGGCGAACCCGCGCGCGGCGGAGTATTCCGCGATCAACATTCAAATGGTTCGTCTCGCCGTCTATACGATTCTTGGGGCGCTAGTGGGCCTGGGAGCGATGCTCGTGGCGGCGAAAATGAACTCGGTTGGCACCGGCTCGGTGGGTCTGTACTACGAGTTGGACGCGATCGCCGCGGTCGTCATCGGCGGAACGAGTTTGCGTGGCGGCAAGGGAAGGATATGGGGAACCGTGGTCGGAGTGCTGCTATTGACCCTGATCTCGAATATGATTACCGCGTATCACATCGACACAAACTGGCAGGGACTGGTGAGGGGCATCGTCATCCTGGTCGCCGTGCTGATTCAAAGAGGAAGGAAGGAAAATGACTAAGTGGAATGCGTTATTCGGCGCCGTCGCCGGCATCGGAGTGTTGGTTCTGGCCGGATGCCAATCGGGTGGCTCGTCTCCTTCGACCGGGCCGGGCACGACCGCCAAGAGGTTTAAAGTTGGGGTCTCGATCCCCGCCGCAGATCACGGCTGGACGGCCGGGATCAAATACTGGGCTCAAGAGGCGGCGAAGCATAACCCCGATATCGACTGGGTGATTCAGGATGCGAAGGAGCCAAACGAGCAGATTAGCGGCCTGGAAAACATGCAGACGCAGGGTGTCGACGCACTCGTGATTCTTGCCACCGAAAGTGCGCCGCTTACGCCGATCGCCGAGAAGCTCCACAACGCCGGCATCCTAATCGTAAACGTGGACCGCGGTTTCACGAAACCAGTCGCGGACGTGTTCGTCGAAGGCGACAACAAGGCGTTCGGCCGCAAGTCGGCGGAGTACATCGTCAAGAAGCTCAACGGTCAAGGCAAAATCGCGATCCTCGAAGGCATTCCCAGCACGGTCAATACCGACCGAATCAACGCAGCGATGGATGTCTTCAAGGCCAACCCGGGCATCCAGGTCGTTGCGCGTGACAGCGGCATGTGGAATCGCGAGAAGGCCGAGAAGGTGATGGCGAACATGCTCGTGTCCAATCCGAAGATCGATGCCATTTGGGCAAGCGACGACGACATGGCGCTCGGCGTGGAAACCGCTCTGAAGGCGGCGGGCCGGGACAAGAACATCTGGATTCTGGGTGGCGGAGGCATGAAGGACATCGTAAAGCGAGTCATGGACAAGGACCCGCTGTATCCGGCTGACATCACCTACCCGCCCTCCATGATCGGCTTTGGAATCCAGACGGTCGCCGGCATACTCCACGCAGGAAAGGACGACGCCAAAAAATACATCCCCCGCCACGTGATGATCGACCTCGACCTCATCACCCCCGACAACGCGAAGGATTTCTACTTCCCAGATTCGATCTATTAGGTGCACGGAGCGGGGATCATCCGGCTATGCAGAGTCGCCGGATGATCATTCGGCGACAGGCCTATGCGAGCGAGTGGCCGGTATCTACCCAATGCCGGCCTCTCTGACTTTGCTGGAGGGCCGGCTTGCGCGACCAGTCGAGCCTACAATTCGTCCGAATCGCCTGAGCCCCAGCGAGATGGGAATGCCCAGTCCACGTCCAGGTTGAACCGGAGGGCGATGCCGTAGAAGAGACCGAGGCTACCGCCGAGGACGAGGGCAATGGACACGAGAGTTCCGAGGTCAAGCTCGGCGGATTGATACGTCCCGCCCAGAATCGTCATGGACCACCAGCTCCGAACCCATGTTCCGGCTGGCCCATGGATAAGGAAAGCCAAAGTTGGCACCATCAGGCCGGCAAGAACAAGGAAAGGCGTAACCGCGATGAGCGCACATCCCAATCGCACCCGAGGTCGCATTCCGATTGCGAATGGCTCGCTGTACAGATGACCGCAGACGACGCAATGGGGTTGAGCCATCTGAAACTTATGCTCATGATCGAGCACCGGGTGCCTGGCTTCCGGGCGGCGGTTGTCCGCTGCGCAATAGGGGCAAAATCCCCATCCTGACTCGATCTCACGACGGCAGCTTGTACACAAGCAATGGTCGGATGCCACTACCGCAGCATACGCTCACGCGCACTCGGATTTGCCGGGAACCGCCAACCCATCCCTCCATCATAGGTACTTGGGGACATCGGATGAACCTAATCTTTACGATTCTGTATTCAGTGAGTATTGCCTCTGGGCAAGGTCCACTTACCGACGCCCAGAAGGCAAAGTGGGTGGACTATCATCCAAACATGCCGGCGGAAGCGGTGAAACGTACGAGCGAGCGGTACCCGCTGTCCGACCAGGCAGATGTGGGAGGTTGGGTTCGGTACGAATCGATGACAGACGAGTTCCGGGAGGGCGGACTAGACCTGCGCAAGTGGAAGTACACGAATCCAGATTGGCAGGGACGGCAACCCGGCTGGTTTGATCCGGCGAATAGCGTCGTTCATAACGGGTTTCTGGAACTATACGCCCGTAAGGCGGAGCCGGCGGGGATGCCCAAGGGGCAAGGGTATCACACCTTTACTACGGCTGCCATCAAGAGCACCGCCACAACCTGCTACGGCTACTTCGAGATGCGGGCGAAGGTGATGAACTCGGCGGCATCCAGTTCCTTCTGGTTCACCGGGGGTGACGGCGAACACGCCAACGAGATCGACATCTTTGAAATCGGCGGAAACGCGCCTGGATTCGAGCGGAAGATGCACATCACCGTCCACTCCTGGCGCACGCCCGAGTACAAGGATCACTGGGGGTTCGGCAGCGCCTTCGTGGCGCCGGCCCGGCTTACCGACGACTTCCATGTGTACGGTTTCGAGTGGGACCCGCAGGAACTCAAGTTCTATTACGATGGGGTGCTGGTGCGCAAAGGCCCGAACACCCACTGGCATCAAGCGCTTGGCCTGAATATCGACAGTGAAACGATGCCCGAGTGGTTCGGGCTTCCTAACGAAGCAGACCTGCCTTCGGTCTATCGGATCGCCTACCTGAGGGCCTGGAAGAAACGAACCTAGCTTCGGCCCGGTTCGGTGCTCGGACCGGACCCGCCGTCTAGCACAATCACCCAATCGCCGGGATTTGGCGGCACGAACGGGACCGTGCCCTTGGCTTCGAATTGACCACCGGAAGTTGCGTTCCCGGTGCCGGGCTCGTACCACCATGCGGTGATGTCCGGGCCCTTCAGCTTGGACAGATCGACGGTGAACTGACGCGCGGTCGGCATATAGGCGATTAGGCAGGAGCCGTCTCTGGTTCTGGCGGCCGCAAGATAGTCAAATCCCCGAAACTCGCCGAGGCCGTCGAGGACAACGTCGTGGCGGACGTCGGGCACGAGCTCGTGCCAAGGACGAGAGTGGAACAGGGCGCCGAGACGCATCATGTCGTTGGAGCCTTTGCTCTCCATTGCTTCGCGCCATCCGGGATCGAACAGCCAAATCGGTCGGTTGCCCATGATCTGGCCTGTCCCGCCGCACAGGATTGACCAATAGGCCTGTCGCCGGATCTGTACCTCCGACGCGTTCCATTCGCCTTCGTAGACGCTCTCGATCAGGAAGAACGGAATCGGCGGTCGCCGGGCATAGTCGTCCATTAACTTCTTCTGCACCGACCCGTAGGTATAAGTGCAGTTGAGGTCGATCCAGCCGCCGTCGGAGTACTCCACGATCGGCGAGTGCTCCTCCAAGGTGTGCCCCGTCATAAGGTGACGCTCATCGAAATCCCGGATGCCGTAGGCAACTTCGTTAACCAACTCCAGTGCTTGGTTTGGGTTGCGATCGCCGCCCATAAGCCAAACAATGTTGTCGCGTAGGGCATACCGTTTGCCGACGTAGCGACCCCACTCCCGGCACTTCGCTGGGCCGTTACGGATTGCTTCGGCATACCATCCGTCGTTCGTCCCCGGATATCCCAGGTAGATCGGAGCCAGCAGAATTTGAATACCTTCGTTTTCCGCCATCTCGATGACTCGATCGACTCGCCTGAAGTAATCCTCGTTGGGGGTCGTGAAATCGCCGGCGGTCAGAAAGGGCGCCTCAGCGTAACGGTTGACGGGGCCTTTGAACTGGTGTTCGATCAGGTTCACGATGAGCGTGTTGAATCCCTTGTCCCGCCGGTTCTCGATATAGTATGCGGCCGCTTGGTGAGTCAGGCCGGTGAACAAAGACCAAGCCGCTTCGCCTTGGATGAGGAACGGTTTCCCCGTTCGGTCTACAACATGCCGGCTTTCCGGCCCGATCTTGATCGGATATAGGTTGTCCTTCATCGAATTTGGGCTCCAACGCTCCGGAAGACGCCGACGAACGAGATGGGCAGCACGGTCCTCGTGATCTCATTTCCCGGCTACTCCAACAATACGCCGTGTAATAAGATCGCGCAAGAGGCGGGGCTACGAGCGGTTCGCGGGACGAGGGGCGCGGTGAGCCGGTCGGACGGTGCTCTGAACGAGGGGAGCGGGGCGGAACTAGCGGGTCGTGGGGCGAGAGGCATGGTGAATGCACAACTACTCCACTACTCCACCACTCCACTACTCCTGTCCGAGGCCCGCTCCCCGCCCCCCGCTCGTAGCCCCCGCCTTCATTCTGCTGGACCGCGCCAGACGCTGCCGCCGAAGGTGGTGACGTAGATTGCGTCCGTGTTCGTTGGGTCGAAGGCGACTCGTTGGGCGTTGCTGAATGGTAAGCCTGATATCGGCTTCCAGGTTTCGCCGTCATCCTTGCTCAGCCACAGGCCCTCCTTCGGGGCGCCCTCGGTGAGAGTGGCGTAGATCCAGCCGGGATGGGTCGGCGAGAGGTACGCGCCGAAGTGCTCGGGGCCCTGTTTCAGTATCCGCGCCCAGTGGGCGCCGCCGTCCTTCGTTCGCCAGAGTCCCGCCTGATCGGCCCGTGCATCGGCCGCGCCGACGTACAGGATGCGGCTGTCGCGCGGATCGACGTTTAGGTCTTTTGGCCATAGGAACGACTGCGATCGGCTGATGCACAGCCAATGCTCGCCCCGGTCGATCGACCGATAGATTCCTGCACCGTCGTCCTGGAACTTCCCGTTGCTAAAGTTCGCGCTTATCGTTGCGAAGAGGGTGCCGTCCAACGCCATGACCACTCGGGTGACGCGACGATTGGTGGGCGAGCCCAGACCCTCGTTTTTCGCCATCCACGTCGAGCCACCATTGTCCGAGCGATAAACACCTTCGCCGAACATCCCCGCATAGAGGATCCTCCGCTCTGCCGGACTGTTTGCGTCGACCACGACGCTCGTTGCGGGAGCGAGCGGGAGGCCCTGATTACTCACCTTCCATGTCGCGCCATGGTCGTCGCTGACGCAGATCCCGCCTTTACCGTGGGCGCTATGGGAGCCCCAGACGATGTTCCCGTTCCCGATATCGTGTATCTCCGAGAACGCTCCCCAGATTCGACCGCGCACCGATGGATCGAACGCCAACTGATAGCACGTGTTAGTCCATGGTGCGCGCCCCTTCGGCGCCCACCACGACCAAGAGCGTCCGCGGTCGAACGATCGGGCGAAGCCGATGTCGGTGTAGCAGATGTAGTGCATGGTGGGACTGAGCGGGTCAACGTAGTAGTTCCAGGTAGAGGTGACGACCAGGCCTGTACAGAACCACATCGGACCTTCGCCGGCGGTTTCCGGAGCCGGACGGGTGTGTCCGCAAGTCCAGTCCTTGCCGCCGTTGGAAGTCGCGTAGAGGCAACCGCCGTTCACCATCACGATATGGTCCGGGTCCGACCCGGAAACCGCAATGTCGGCAACGTCCTGGTAGAACTGCCCATCGACTGTGACCACGTAGTCCTTCGCCACGTTGAGTCCGGGAAATCGAGGGTCGGCCTGAAACACTGAATGCCAACTTTCGCCGGCATCGTCAGACCGGAAGACCGTCGCATGATGAGGTGGCGGAACGCCGGTGTTGGAGTTGCACGCATAAACCCTGTTCGGATCGGCGTCCGTTGTTACGACGTGCGCGTATTGGGCGATCGGGCCCATCGACCAGGGATCGAATGCCTTTGTCTCCGTATTGATCCCGGCGCCCATTGCCGGCTGCCACGTCGTGCCCTTGTCGAATGACCGATAGACGCCGCCGGTGAACCGGCCACTGGATTCGTGGCTAGGCACCGAGCAATAGAGGACCACTCGGCCGGACTTGCGGTCGGATCCGCCCGAGAACGAGAGGATCGCCTCTTCCGGAAGGTAGGTCGTGCGCTTCTCCCATGAGAATCCTCCGTCATTCGAACGCCAGATGCCTTTCGTGGTCGCGACGAAGCAGGTTCTATTAGTCACCGGGCTCGTCTGATCGTAGTGAGCGGAGAGGTAGGTCCCCGTAGGTCCGCTGCACACCGCCCACGTTTGCCCCTCATCTTGGGAGCGGAGGATATGACCTTCCGTTCCCGTCATCATATTCTGAGGTCTCCCCTCGTCGATCGCGATGTCCCCTACCAGATTTCCTTCCAGGTTCGGGACCGGCTTCCAGTGCTCGCCCCCGTCGTGGCTGACCGCCATGCCTGCCCAACCGTTTGCGGCATAGATCGTCCGAGGATCGGTCGGGTGGAACGCCGGGCGGCATCGGGTGTTCGACCGAAGCTGCAGATGGTTGATCATCTGCCAGTCGTCCCCGCCGTCTTGCGACACGTACACGCCGCTCATGTCGCAGTTGAGCATCATCCGCTTCGGATTCGCCCCGCTGATCGCCGGTGTGTACATCGCGCCGCCACCGGAAAGCCCGATCGGCTCCCACTTGCCCGTTTGGGCACGAGCCCCCGGCAGCAGCGCGGCAACCGAAATCAGGACCAGACCGGCAACATGTATTCGAAACATCACTGCGCTGATTCTGGCCCATGGCGCCAAGCCTCCGCCGGTCTGCTATTGGCGGCTCAGCGCTTCAATATCCTTGCGGCTCCATCTGGGCTTATGTCCAGCGCGACGAGGAACGAGTATTCGATGGACCGCTTCCGTCTTCAATCCTCAGTTTCCGGCAGCGTCGGGCGAATCATTCGGCTTTGATCCGTCGCCCAGATTCATCCCACGACCCGATCACCGTCGTCGTCAATCACAATCGCCTCGCCGTCGCGAAGAGCGATGAAGGGCAGATGATTGTCGATGAAATAGGCCACAACGTCTTCGATCATCGGCGATTCAGGATGGTCGGATCGATAGTGCGGAGCAACGGTGTAGGGGAGCAGGTTCAGCCCTTGCCAGAGGATCTCGGGATCGTAGCCGCTGGGAACTACCTTCGGATCGTCCACCAGTTCCATGCCTCGCATATGGGGGACGAGGACGGCCATCGCGGCACTGTAACCGGCATAGACGATGGTATCGCGCGACAGCCGGTCGACGATGATTTCGTCCGCCCCGCTCATCCGGAGTGCGCGCCGGAGAACAAAGCAGTTCCCGCCACGAACCCACAGCAGATCGAACCCTGCGAGCACGGCGCCGAGTTCGTCCTGACGTCCGAAGTAGTGTCGCAAATCGACATCGGTTGCCTCGAGTCCAAGGCTGGCCATGAACCCGATCTCTCGTGCCACCGATGTTGGCCGCCTTTCCTCAGGGCCGGCGTCCGCCGCATTTACAATCACCGCCGCTCGCTTCTTGCCGCGCAGGAGGGATAGCAGTTCGTCGGGTCGGTCGCCGAGGGTAAAGGAAGAAAGGTAGAGGCGCATGCTCGATTCTAGTGGATGAAGCACGCGGCTTTAGTCCCCAACCTGGATAATGAGTGTCGCGAGATTTCATGAACACTCGGTTTGGTATCAAGGTCATCGCCGAGACTGGCGATCGCTTTTCCGGTTTTGCGCCCTATGTCGCTTCCATCAACAACTTTGGCGTCGTTGCCTTCCAGGCGGCCCTTCGAAAGGGTGGATCCGGCGTATTTAGGTTGGATGAGGGTACGGCTGAGTGCCTCGCTGAGACTGGCGATGGGGCATTGGTTGAGGTCATCAGCCACCCGGACATCGACAACGGCGGCAACGTGTGTTTCTATGCCGACCTGAGTTCGGGCAGCCAGGGAGTGCTAGGGGTTGTCGACGGTCGACTACATTCACTGCTCGACGCTCGTTCGCTGTTCAAATGCATCGGTCCGTTGGGTCCGACGATGAACGACCAAGGAGCAGTCGCCTTCCGGGCGGACACGGCTGACGGAACGAGCGGTGTATTCGTTTGCGATTCGACGCGGGTTACTCCAATCGCCCTCGCCGACAGCGAGTTCCGCGCATTCCAAGGCCTCCCGGTCGTCGCCGACGGCGGTACGGTTCTCTTCCGTGCCGATATGGTCGACGGTCTAGGGGCGATCGGTATCTTTAGGCATGGCGTCATCTCGCTGGTGGCCGACACTCGCGATCGGTTTCGCGAGTTCGGCCGCTTCCCGACGATGAACAACACGGGAACCGTGGTGTTTGCCGGCGCCGTTCGCGATGGCGGATGGGGAGTTTTCACGGCGAACTCCAAAGGGCTACTCCAGGCGATCGATGCTGCGGGGACTTTCGAGAGCGTCCGGGGCGCACTCATCGATGGAACAGGGGGAGTCGTCTTCTTCGGAACCCCGAAAGGCGGGAGTCTCGGGATATACGCGGGCCTCGATCCTGTCGAGGACCGCGTCCTGGGCTTCGGCGATCCGCTGTTCGGATCGGTGATCGCTGACTTTGCCCTCAACCCAGTTTCGATCAATGACGCTGGCCAGTTGGTCGTCCGAGTCACCCTCGCCGACGGACGCCAGTTCATTCTCCGCCTCGATCCGTGCACCGCCCTTTCGACGGTGACATAACGTTCGGTCTGCCGTTGATTCCGTCGCTTCTGGACGGAAGGGGTTCGGTTCGCCGATGCCCAAGGGGCTTGCACCCTACTCTCGGGGAGGTCGCCCTATGGGAGCGGCTTCAACGGAGTTGGTTCGCTGACCGGGGCCATCATGCGGTCAGTGCAATTCGAATCCAAGACCTTCCGACGCTAAAATCCAGATGCAACGACATCGTTTGCCCTACGGAACTCGATCGAATTCGAAAACGGTGCGATGGCTTGCCATTTCTTCGTCTCTATACACTTGGATCTTGATGAACTTGGCCTTTGGATCGATGCCGTCGATCCTGAGCAGGACACATACGGCCGGGTCAAATCCGTCGTCGTACGCCTTTGTTGCCGTACCCATCAGAAGCGGTTCGAGCCGGTGGCCCAGGTCATCGACGATTCCGAACTCGTCTCCAGTCAGCAGAGGGGGCGGTGTTGTGCCGGGATTGAACGCCGAGATTTTACGCGCGTACGTGAGATTGAATATCAGTGACCGGTCTTTCGGTCCGTCTGTCTGCACTGGCCCCGTGGAAACGTCGAATCCGCCGCCCGAAGCACGAGTCTCCTCCTTGGGAGCGGGGTCGATTGGAACTTTCAATTCGCAGGCGGGCGTTTCCGGCCACCGTTGAACGGTGACTTGAAGGTCCATGGACCTCGACCAACTTGGCTTCTGCACCCCCGTATTCATCGCGACGAACGAGCGATCTCGGCCGTGCTCCTTTGCGATCTCGAGGGTGAAGCGTCTCCGGGGTTGGGAAGTCGCGCGAACCAGCCAGCCTACCGAGGCCCTCGTCTCGACTCTCGACTCGTCAATGACCCGGGAAATGTCCTGGCCGGAGAGGGTTTGGAAGTCCAACTCCTGCGGCGACTTGAGCACGCATCGAATTCCATCCGCCTGCCTGACGGTCGGCATTATCGTCGAAGGAGGGACAACGATTCCGTAGAACCAAACGATGAGGAAGAGGGATGTCGCGATCGGGATGACGCGCAGACCGCAAAGGGCGGAGCCCACGATCATGATCAGGCCCAACACGACGATGACCGGCCAACAGTAGTCGTGGTTCACCTGAAAGAAGCCGACGAGCGGTAGCCAGCACCCAATCGTACAGAGACCCAATGTCAGTGAGCCGTAAATCCTTAAATGGCTCCTGTTGGTCAGCCGCAGTTCTTGCAACGCGATCAACGAAGCGGTAATACCGGTGGCCCAAGTTATCTGCCAGGAGTACCCCGCAGGCGGTCCTGATTGGCCCTGCACCGAGGAAAGCCCGCGCGCTACGCAGACCATGGCCAATAGCAACGCGATGTGAATCGTCGTCACCTTGGATCCTGTGCGGGCATTCGAATGTGATAGGTGCCTGGCTTCCATTCGACTTGGGACTCTGACCGTTTATATCATATAGCCAAAGCCGATCCGAAGTGCCACCAATGCCATCTATTCGCATTGGAAATTGCATCCTGCGAACTCGCCTCGGCGGGACTCTGTCAGCCTCCCAACGAGGGGTGCATGGGATTGGGCCGGAGGGTCTCCATGCTCCTGTGACTTTGCCAACGGTGGCTTCAGAACGGAATCCAGGTTGTTCCAATCTCTTCGCAAAACGAGCCACACGCAAGCTGGTAGGCATCCACGATGTGTCAATAGAATCCAACACTGAGCCGAATCCTCCATGATCAAACGTCAGGACCGACCAGCGCAAATCAAGCTAGTACCCGGTCGCTCGCTTCTTGAACTCCTCCCACGACGGACGTGGGGCGCCGTCCTGTTTCTTCAGACCGAGGGTGGACAAGTAGGCTCGAAAGGTGTCCGATTGGAGGCCGTAGTAACCGACGAGCGAGTCGACGAGTTTGTCGTTCAGATCTACGAGCAGGAAGTAGCAGACGCCGATGAGACGATCCCGGTGCTTGACCATCGCATCGAAGAGAGCGTCGACGAACTTAACCTGTTTCTCATCGGAACTGCCCAAAAGCGGCGAGGCGGGAAAGCCGGCTTCCTGGATGAATAGCTTTCGCGACCCTGCAAACGCGACCATCTTCGCGATGTGCTTGCCGACGTCGTCGACGGGCAGCACGGCGAAGTTCGACCCGAGCGGATAGTAAGTCATCGACACAAGATCCATGTTCTTCTGGATGAGCGAGATGAGCCCGGTGTCGTTGGCGAGACTGTTGAACATCGTGGTGACACCGACCTGCACGCCGGGATCAGCGGCTTTGAGCGTTTCGCGTCCGGCACGCAAGAACTCGAGATAGGGCTTGATCTCGGAGGGATGCGAGGGTAGATAACCGTCGACTTCGTTTCCGAGCATCACCGCGCCAATCTCCTTGGGGAGCACGGCCCCGACCGCTTTCAGAAAGGCCACCTCACGGGCAAGCATCTTGGGCGAGTCCCAGGCTTCGGACTTCAGGTCGGCCGGTAGCGTCCGGTTATTGGTGTCGATCGTTTGGAGCGTCAGCATCGGCACAAAACCGGTGTTGACGGTGTTTCGCAAGTCCCAATTCAGCCTGTCGACTTTGAGGGCGCCGGCCGTTGGCTCCAAGTCAGACCACTTGACCGACATCGCTGAGATATCACATCCCAGCCTTCTTGCCTCCTTGGCATTTGCGAGGAGTTCCGGCACGCCGCCGTTCACCGACACGTTCAAGGTCAGCCCCACCCGGCAACCCCGGTGGTTGGGTGCGTCACCTTGGGATGTAGCAAGGGCCAGCAATGCGATCAATGGTGTCATCTCTTACTAACACCGACGCGATCCAGGGCTGTCGGGTTGCCGATTGGTTTGCTCGCAGGGCGTGGGGCAGTTCGGCGGTAACGAACTGGGATCGCAATTTGTACCCCCGCACGTCAGTCCGCCGCGCGCCCCACAAGACCTCCGGCAGGGCTAAACTGCCGATGAGATGGTTTTGACGATTGGGTTGGGACTGATGATGGGAGTGGTTGCTTCGACGAAGCCTCAAAGTGCGACGCCTCTGCGGGAGGCGGTGGAATGCCGGGTTCGGGAGGGGTTGCCGAACGCGTTGGCGAAGTGGCGGGCGGGAAATGAGGTCCGGGTCGCCTATCTGGGAGGAAGCATCACCGAGGCGAACGGATGGCGTCCCAAGACGATGGCCTGGTTCGCAAGCCACTTTCCGAACGCCAAGTCTGTCGAGATAAACGCGGCGATCGGAGGGACGGGGTCCGATCTCGGAGTCTTCCGACTCAAACAGGATGTGCTCGACCACAAGCCGGACCTGCTCTTCGTTGAATTCGCGGTGAACGACTCAGGTGCGCCAGAGGATCGAATTCGGAAGGGAATCGAGGGGATCGTGCGTCAGACTTGGCACGCCAACCCACGCACCGATATTTGCTTCGTCTACACCCTGACTGAAGGAATGTTGGGCGATCTGGTAGCAGGAAAGTGTCCCCGTGCGGCGGGGGTCATGGAAGAGGTCGCCGACCACTACGGCATACCGTCGATCCACCTCGGAGTCGAAGTCGCCCGCATGCACCATGATGGGAAGCTGCTCTTTACCGGCCCGTTGCCGCAGACCGATTCAGAACGAGCCGCCCTTGATGGTCGAATTGTGTTCTCCGGCGACGGCGTTCATCCATACCCGGAAACCGGACACGAGATCTATCTGCAGTGCATCCAGCGAGGGTTTGCCCAGATCGAAGCCTCCCCCACGAAGCCGTTCCGCCATCGGATGGGCTCTCCCCTAGGGATGGACAATTGGGAACGGGCTCGGTTGGTTCCGATCAGCCGGTCGATGCTCAGTTCAGGCTGGAAACATCTCGATCCGGGCACCGACGACATTGCGAAGCGATTTGTGGCGAGGATGCCCGACCTTTGGCAGGCAGGAAGACCAGGTGAGACGCTGACATTCCGGTTCAAGGGCACGACGGCGTCGATATACGACCTACTCGGGCCGAACTGCGGGCAGGTCAGCGTGCAAGTCGATGACGGCAAGCCGTTCACTACTCCTCGCTTCGACGCCTACTGTACCTATCATCGCTTGGCGGCCCTGCCCATCGCAGAAGGACTGCCTGATCGGGTGCATACGGTGACGATCCGGATACTGCCCGATCAGCCTGATAAGCTTCAGATCCTTCATCAAAGGCGCGAGAACGCTTCGATCACGTCGTTGGACCCAAAGATCTACGATGGGACGAACTGGTACATGGGCTCGATCATGGTCCTTGGGGACGTCGTCGGCTGACCGTATGCCCGTACGTTAGGTTATCATCGGAACAGGTATCCGGATGATAGAGTTGGTCCTCGCGGCGTTCGCCCTTTCCATCCACACGCGTGGTCCTATTCCCACTCCCGCCCAAACACCGGTCAGCATGGTCGTATCGGGCCGGACTTCTACGCTGCAGTCGATCACCGTCCAGGGCACGGGAAACGAGATTCCCGCCACGTTCTCGGGCGTCCGTCTGAAGAACGTCCCAAGATTCGGCTGGTGGGTCAGCCGGCACTACGCGCTTCAGACCGATTATCCGCCCGACCGGGCGAAGCACCTCCTGACCATCCTAGAACTGGCGTATCCGCACTACGTGGAGTTTTTCGGAAGGGAACCGGCCGGAATCGCCGAGAAACGGATGGCGGTCGTGTACGGCTCAAGCAAGGAGTCGCTCAAAACCGCGATGGATGCCGATGGGATCCAGTGGGACTTCAACGGCGGCGGCATCACCTATGAGGGGCTGAACGCCGCCTTCAACTATCCCAGCGGTTCGCTTCAATATCACCAACGCTACATCGTCCTTCACGAATGCGTCCACCTGTTCCAAGATTGTCTCTACGGCGCGACGATGACGACGCCGAGTTGGTTCTATGAAGGGATCGCCGACGGGATTTCGCATCACGTTTGGGAAGCGGACAAGCAACGCCTCACCGTCTCCGTCTTCGACAAGCCGACGGTCAACAACTGGCTCGATTCCGCTCTCACCGAGTACGCGAAGAGCCCTTTCAAGGCCAGCGATATTCTGGATGAGAAACGAGGCGGACGAGCACTTGGGTTCCTGCTCGTCAACTACTTCGAATCCGACCCCGAGCGAGAGGCCCGGTTTCGGATCTGGCGGGACGAACTCATGCGGCTGGCCAAATATCGCGCCTATCAGGAAGACTCGAAGCGGCTGATCGAGCAGTTGTTCGGAGCGAGTCGACTGGATTCGGATTTCGATGCATGGGTTCGAGCCCGGAAGTCGTCGTTCCACTACGTCGACTGGGGTTGGGAGCAAGACGGAGATGCCTTGATGTCGTACGGCTTCCCGCAGACGGGGACTTATTCCCAAACCAATCTCCAGTTCCCGCCAAAGGAGCGGCCCGCATTCGACCCACTACGGATGGACTACCCGCTCCATCCGCAGTCGAGACTGGTCGGCGCGGTGCACCGAGGGATTTCGTCACCGACGGTCGGCTGTCTAGTGGGCTTCGAACGGAACCCGGACGGGGGCATGTGCGGCCTTGGGCTCGGGGTGCAGGACCGATCGATGTTGGCGGTGCTCGTCGATCGGAGGCGCACCTTGGTCGTTGACGCCACCGCCCTGGGGGGTGAGAGCCGAGCCCTACCGCTTACCGACGCATTCGTCAAAGCGTCGGGGAAGACATACGAAATCGGACTGACGATCCGGATCGCGGATGAGGGGATCGAGGTGACCGCTCGGGCGGGGGATGACCCGAACGGTGAGGTCGCCCATTTGAACATGGTCCTTTCCTCCGAGCAGATTCAGCGCCTGCTTTCGGACCCAGTCGCCGTCCTGTCTCGCGGCGGCCTCCACTGGGTCACCCCTTACGTCGACGATGCTCGCCGTTGGAGCCCACCCTTGGAGGCTCTCTCCCCGCCGAATCGATGGAGTTTTGCGATGCAGCCAGTGCTTCGTAGCTTGGTGAGAGCGTCCTGGCGACTAGGGTCGGATTCGCCTTCGTCGCTAACTGCCTTGGTACGCCCTTTAGCAAGCGCAGCCGTTGAAAGCAACGTTGACGCGGCGCGAAGAGCCTACGGTTCGGCGATTGCCAAGGTCCTGAGCGACGTGAAGGCGAGCCAAGCCCCCCCTGAATCCCGCCAAGCTGCCCTCACAGATCTGGCGTCAGTCCCAAAGGGCTGAAACCCTGTTGCACCACTCATGCTGAGCATTCAGTGCTTCCGGGTGACGCCACCATGGGCTGTCGTCCAACGGTATTCGCGGGCCGTGTTGAGCGGAAGGCGCCAGTAGCCGTTCTTGGCGACGGGGCGATACGGCATCGCCTTAACTCCCAGGCTCCGGACCTCTTTGGGCATGCCGAACTTGGCGACGCTTAGCTCAAGATCGAAGGCGGCGTTTCGCGGGAAGGTCTGAAGAATCCAGTCGTTCCCTTTGCGAACGATGTGGACGCTTCCATTCGTGCGGACCGCGCCAAAGTCGACGGCAGCCCCAGACGGATTCAGGTTGCGAGAGTATATGGCGCGTCGCCGATCGCCATGGTCTGGGTTGGGGGCAAACTGAATGGTCTGTCCGCCATCCTTGACGATTAACGAACCGAGCACGACGCGTCCGAATTTGTCGGTCGGGCCGTCGATGTTGGGTCGTCCACTTCCCGGAAGCCACAGTCCCGTCGAGACGGCATACATACCATCTGGAATGCCGCTCGGGATCGTGACTTCCCAGGGGCCGTCTTCGATGGCCGAGTTAGCCTTCCACGCCGACGTCGGCAAGTTCGGGCGATGATCGCCCTGGAAACGGATGCCTTCGTAATTCAGGTCTTCCTTGGAATCGGAAAAGTGGACGAACAGGTTGTAATCTCGATCCACCGTCTCACCGACATGCCAGTGGTAGCCCAACCGAAAGCGACGAGGCCCGGTTTGCTGGAATCCGAAGGCCTCCGGGCGGATCCGGGTCACTCCCGAAACACTCCAGAACGAGGCGTTCCGCGCATTGGCGAAGACTTCGTCTGCGGTCTCCGAGTAGTCGGCGATCAGGTTGCCGTGCTTTGCGGTCGATGCCTTGAAGCCCGGGCCAGTTGCCGACCAACCCAGGGGAGGAAGCACCATCGACCCCAAGTCGAGATCCGTGCCGCTTGAATTCGCCACAACCGTGAGTCCGTTGGCATAGACGACCCTGACTCGGTCCCACACACCTCGAATGGCGGCAGAATCGGCGTCGACCCATTTGCCGTCGATCATATATCCGATGCTCTTTGGCGCAATTCCCGCATATGCCTTGGTCAACGGGCCAAGCAGGTTGTGCTCCAGCCATGCGTAGGGAAGCAGGTTCCAGGTGGAGGCGGCGAGAAAGCCGGCGTGACCGAATGCCACTTCTTGCATACGGTATCGGTCCATCACCTCCATGGGAGGGATTGCTCCCCAACCGGCATCGCTCCACCAGCGCTCGTAGTAGCCCATGCCGTGGTTAACCTGGAGCGGATGGATGCGAAGGAGGTCGAAATCGACCATCAGAGGAGCCGTCATCCCTTGATTTGCGGGCCAGCCAACTCCGAACTGGGCTTCCGTGCCGTCCAATAGGCCACTCCAATACCAATGGTTCGCGCCTTCGCCGAAGACCGGCCCGCCGTGAGTTTCACGCTCGTACGCCCACAGGTCTCGGTGGGTTTCCCATACCTTGTGAAACGTCCCCGCGCCGTCCTCGCCGAAGCGGCTGTCGACATGGAACCACGGCGGTACTGCAGAATGGACGTCCAGATAGTCGGCATTCGTCCCGTATCGGCGATGGATCTCCGGCGACTGAGTGCCGGCGAGTCGCAGAATCGCGGTGGGCTTTACTGCGAACGACTGAATCTTGGTTCCGGGCTGGAACCACGCGAGAACACGCTTGCCGTTCGAGTCGACGGCGATGTCGCTATCCTTGAAACCCTCAAAGTTGGGATAGTAGTCGACGTAGTTTTCATGAAGGGCAACCCGGTATCCCGCACGTTTCCCCGCGTCGACGAGGTCGCGCATCGCCGGCTCGCCTCCGAGGGAGGCATCGGCCGGAATGTGGGCAGGGAGAGCGTTGTCGTAGCCGGAACGCTGCCAGGTATGAACGATCGCGGTGCAGTCGTCGATTCCGTAATCGTGAAGTTGGTTGATGCTATGGGCGATGTCTTCAAACATGCCGCCCCACGTATCGAGGACGATCCTTCCGCCGACATCCCCGATATAGGGTGATCGCGGGTTGGGAATGGACGGAAGCGCCCCCGCTAAGTGCCAGGATGCCGAAAAGACAGCCCGCTCGTGAAGCCGGTTCCTCGATCCATCGGTCAACGCTCCGTAAATCGCTCGTCCGCCTTCGAGACTCGAAGCCTGGCTTAACGTCCAATCCAAACACGAATTGACGAACAGTCCTTGGGCGGGCAAGTACTGGATGTTGCCCGAATAGTAGGGGACCGTCACTTGGCTTCGGAAGGCGACCGGACCCCATCCGCCGGGAGCGAATTCGCTGATGAACGGCTGGTCGCACGTGACATCGAACACAAGGCTCTTGGCGACCAATCGGGCGGCGATTCTCAGCTTCGCCGGTCTCCCGTCGACGAGATACGTTCGCTCAACGCCAGGAGATCCACCTACCAGGAGCGGCTTTATCTCGCCCGGCTGGGCGGCGCTCGTCCAGGCTAGCGTAGCGGAATTGGCGAATGGGATAACGGTTCGCGTAGAGTTGGCACCCGTTCCCCAAGTCGTTTCGAGCGTCAACTCACCAAGGAGCGGGTCGGACGGCTTGCTTGGCATGTGCCACGCGTAGACCATCTTTCCGGCTGAACCGGACCACTTGAAGATCGCCGTACTCTGTCCCAAGGTTGTTGAACCCGAACCGACATCGCCGTCGGTTGGCACGACGTCGCGGGTTCCAGAGGACGATGCGGCAAGCAAGTTGAGCGACGGGCGCGGAATGGTTGTCGTCGCGGTTGTCGCCATGCCCTTGAATGTCAGACTGCGGTCGGCCCACAGCGCGAAGTCGAATGAAGGATCGTCCTTCGGGCCGGGATCGGTCTCAAATCGGAGGGTTAAGGTCTGGCCCGCGAATCGGCCAAGATCAAGCAAGTAGGGCATCCAAGCGTCGTCCCTTCGGTTCTCGTCCAGCAACTTTTGCCCGTTGGCGAAGATTCGGAACGTCGCTCCATCCGATCGGCCAACCGCGTAGGTACCTAGCGCGATCGCACCGTTAAGCGTAGCGGGGTATTTGCTGGGCATCCGAATCCGAAACTCTTGAAACGAAACGCCGGTTCCGTTTCTCCATGGACAATGGAGTAGGATGCCCAGCCGTCCATGCTGCTGCCCGTAAGGCCGACAGGCGACTCCGGTTGATTCATCGAAATCTGCCGACCAGCCGATCGGGTACGAAACCGTCCGTCCGTCCCGATACTTACACCCGATCGAATAGAGGCCAACGCTATCTAGCGAAACTGGCGAACCGATCGGATCGATCGCGGCAAGGCCCTGGGCTTGACCCAAGCACAAGCAGCTTGCCGAAGCGAGGAGAAGGGAAGCTGCCAAGAGCCGCTTGACCGAAGGCGAAGAGACGCCGAACCTGGAATTGTCCATTGGCTTTCCTCCGCAGTATTTCATATCGGGTCACGCGTCATGCCGAATCAGAGCGCTCTATGTCAGGATCCTCGTATGACGAAGGCTTACCTTTCGTGGAGTTCGGGCAAGGACAGCGCGTTTGCTTTCATCGAAGCCCAAAGGCAGGGCGACGTGGAGGTCGTCGGACTGATTACGACGATCAGCGAGACTTACGATCGAGTGGTCATGCACGGGGTTCGCCACTCCCTTCTTGACTGCCAGGTGCAGCGCCTTGGCGTACCTTGTTTGAAGGTTCCCTTGCCGGCAGACTGCACGATGGAGGTGTACGAGTCGCGGATGGATGCGGCTCTCAAATCGATCAAGATGCAGGGAATCGACCATGTTGTGTACGGCGACCTGTTTCTCGAAGATGTCCGCGGTCCAAGAGAGGTTCAATTGGCGAAACACGGAATGACGGGAGTTTTTCCTCTGTGGCAACGTGGAACGCCTGCGTTGGCTTCAGAGATGATCGAATCAGGGATCGTCGCGCACCTGGTATGCGTCGATCCAAAGAAACTGGATGCCTCGTTCGCCGGCCGAGCCTTCGATCGATCTCTTCTAGCAGACCTTCCGAGTCAGATCGATCCTTGCGGCGAATATGGGGAGTTTCACACCGTCGTTTCGGCGGGCCCGATGTTCTCGTCCCCGATTCCCGTCCACATTGGGCCGGTTGTGGAGCGGGGCGGTTTCGTCTTCGCCGACGCTCAGGCGGTTGACGAAGCCTAGCCGACCTGGATCTTGATCGCCCGCTTCAGTTCGGCGGATCGCAGGGTCACTTCGCCGAGTTCGACCGGAGCTTCAAACCCCTCTACTTGGATCGTCAAATGGTCGATTAGTTTACGTGCCGATTCACGAGCCTGCAGGACCGAGATCGGACGGTCGAAGTCCAGAACGAGTTCCATCCTCACCCGTTGCTGTGACGTCGTGACGAACTTCATCTTCTCGCGGTTGGTCAGGGGCGGCTTTCGCATCGGCCAAAGTTTACGCCGATGATGTTCGTAAACAGGAACATCTTGGTAAACGCGTTATCCAAATGTAACGGGAAGTGGAAGAGGGATATGAACAATGTCGTTTTCAGTAGGTGGATCGGGATCGTCGCACTGGGATTGGCGGCAGTGAGCGCCGTTTCGGCAGCGCCAGGCCAAAACGCCAACGGGGTTCCAGATTCCCTGATGAAGAAACTGACTCGGGGCGTCAATATCACGCATTGGTTTGGCTACGTCGATCCGACGGATACGAATGCGATGAAGTCGTATCTCGTGGAAGACGATCTTCAGGCTTTCAAGAAGATCAATCTCGGATTCGTGCGTCTTTGCGTCTCGCCTGGGGTCATCTACCGGAACGGAGCTCCGGATCCGACCAATTTGTCGTTGGTCGACACAGGCATCGACAAACTCGAGAACGCCGGCTTGGCCGTCCTCTGGGACCTACACGATAACGGCGAAATGAAGCTGGACGCTCCAAATCAGGACAATTCCGGCTTCGTTAGATTCTGGGAAGCGCTTGCGCAGCACTACAAGGGTCGCCACGAACGCACATTGGTCTTCGAATTGGTGAATGAGCCGATTTTCCAGCAGAACCCGGAAGTCTGGTACAAGCTCCAGCAACAGACGGTGGAAGCGGTCCGCAAGATCGATCGGGCTCGAACGATCTTGGTCTCGTCGTCCGGCTGGAACGGCATCGACACCCTCGCGGCGATGAAGCCGTTGCCGGAGAAGAACCTGATCTACTCATTCCACTGCTACGATCCGTTCCTCTACACCCACCAGGGCGCGACGTGGACGGGAGAGCAGCAGAAGGCTATGCGCGACATACCGTTCCCGTCGAGCCCGGAGGCGGTTGCCGCGATGATCGACAAGATCCCCGAGCAGTATCGAGATTCGGTTCGATCGTATGGCGAGCAGAGACTCGGTAAACCGTATCTACAGTCGCGCCTGGAAAAGGCTAAGAACTGGGCAGTCGAAAACAAAGTTCCCGTTCTCCTCGGCGAATTTGGCTCCTATCCGCTGGTGGCGCCAAAAGATGCCCGAGCCCGATGGTTCGACGCGATGCGCGAGGTAATAGGAGACCTAGGGCTGCCGAATGCGATCTGGGGCTACGACGACTCCTTCGGCCTTGGACGGGAGAAGTCGGCTGACGGCAAGGTCAACCTTGACTCTCTGACGCTTGAGCACTTCTTCCAGGCGCCGTAACGGTGCGAGGCGCGGTAAGCGGGTCCCGGGTTACCAATTGCGGCGGAGCAGGGCAGGCGGCTTGCCCTGGCCCCGCAAGTCGCCGGCGCAGTCGGATATTCAGGTTCGAATTCGCGTCCCCCTTCGGTGACATGAGCCTTGGTCTGGAAGGACCAGAAACAGCGGAGCCTGCGGCGCGTTGACGGGAAACCTCCCCACACATCCTCGGACACTCCGGGGACAGAGGGCCTAGGAACACATGGAACGGCTGTGGCGAATTCGTTGCTTGTCAGCAATCACACACCCTATTCGCTCGCTCTGACTCTTCGCTTATTGCGAAGCGCGAACCGCCCCCCCGGTTCTCAGCGAACCGGGGCGGTAGCGGACTCACGATCGGTCGACGGGCCGCATCGGTAGGCGCTGAAGGCGGCGAGCATCGCGATGTCTCGGGCGCTCGAGTTGTGCGACACCATGTTTACCGGCATCCGCAGACCCTTGAGGACCGGACCGATGGATTCGGCGCGGTGACCAATCGATGCCAGGAGCTTGTAGGCGATGTTCGCTGAGTCCAGGTCGGGGCAGATCAGCACGTTGGCGTCTCCCTGGATTTGGCTGAGCGGGAAGTTCCTCTGGGCGGCATCGGGAATGACTGCCACATCGCCATGCATTTCACCGTCGCAAATGAGGTCCGGATGAGACGCGTGCAGGATCTCGACCGCCTTGCGCACTTTCTTCGCTCGAGGATGGTGGCTACCGCCGAAGTTGGAAAAGGAGAGCAATGCCACCTTTGGCAACAATCCCATCTCGCGTGCGAAGTCTGCTCCCTCCAGGGCAATCTCGGCAAGATATTCGGGCGTCGGATCGACGGTCAGAACGGTGTCGCCGATTACATAAGTTTGACCCTCGATCATGATGACGTGGAACCCGGCCGCCCGATGGACGGTCGGCTCGGTTTCGGTAAGCGGCAATAGAGTTCGGAGGGTATCGCTATAAGCGTCGTAGGCACCGACGATCATCGCATCGGCTTGGCGCAGGCGAAGCTGCATCATGCCGAAGTAGATGGGCGTTCGTATCAGCTTGTTCGCCTTGTGAGGAGTGATCCCGTCACGTGCGCCAACGCGAATCAGTTCTTGGGCGAGTTCCTCCACGCCCGGCGCATTGTTCGGGTCTACAATCTCGATCTCATCGAGAGGAACACCAAGTCTCTTAGCGAGTTGTTCGACAACGTCGTGGCGGCCGAGCAATATCGGACGGCCGGTTCGCTCTTGCAGTACGATACGGGCGGCGTCGACTACGCGACTGCTTTCTCCTTCCGCGAAGACTATACGAGGATTGCGCGCGCGTGCGCCGGAGCGGATACGGCGCATGAGGATCTCGGTCTTGTTCGTCATCGCGTCGAGGCGAGCGGCATACCCTTCCCAATCCTCGATCGGTTCTCGGGCAACGCCGGTATCGCATGCCGCACGGGCCACCGCTTGACTGACGTAGCTGAGAAGACGCCAGTCGAACGGCTTTGGAATGATGTAGTCCGTGCCGAATTCGAAGTGAGCTCCGCCGTACGCCATCGCGACCTCATCCGGAACCGGTTGGCGTGCCAGGTCGGCTAGAGCGTGAGCCGCGGCCAACTTCATTTCTTCGTTGATCGTCGAACTTCGTACGTCGAGCGCACCCCGAAAAATGAACGGGAACCCGAGCACGTTGTTGACCTGGTTCGGGAAATCGCTTCGCCCGGTGGCGACGATCGCATCGGGTCGCGCCGCCTTTGCTGCCTCGTAGGTTATCTCTGGGTTCGGGTTGGCGAGAGCGAAGATGATGGGATTCGGAGCCATGGACGCCAGCATCTCGGGGGTCAGCAAATTTGCGACCGAGCATCCCAAGAACATGTCGGCGCCTGCGAGCGCCTCTTCAAGTGTTCTGAGATGCGTTTCCCGCGCGAACTGGGCTTTGTATGGGTTCATCCCCTCGGTGCGGCCGGTATGGATAACACCTTTCGTGTCTACGAGCGTAATGTTCTTCTGATTGACGCCGAGCAGCACATAGAACTTGGCGCAGGCCAGGGCTGATGCTCCCGCCCCGTTGACGACGATGCGGATCTGGTCGATCGGCTTACCAGTCAGGTGGAGCGCATTCAGAAGCGCTGCGCCGGAGATGATCGCCGTTCCGTGTTGGTCGTCGTGAAATACGGGAATCGACATCGTCCGTTTGAGTTCTTCTTCGATCTGGAAGCACTCGGGCGCCTTGATGTCCTCAAGGTTGATGCCGCCGAACGTCGGCTCAAGCAACTGGCAGGCACGAATGATCTCGGCCGGATCGTGGGTATCGAGTTCAATGTCGAAAACGTCGACTTGGGCAAATCGCTTGAAGAGGACTGCCTTTCCTTCCATGACCGGCTTGCCGGCGAGCGCTCCGATGTCGCCCAGGCCCAGCACTGCGGTGCCGTTCGACACGACTGCGACGAGGTTCCCGCGATTGGTATAGCGGTAGGCAAGATGTTCGTCCTTCTCAATGGCAAGACAAGGAGAGGCGACTCCCGGAGTGTATGCAAGAGACAGGTCCCTAGCGGTGAGGCAAGGCTTGGTCGGTACGACCTCAATCTTTCCTGGCCGACCTAAGTCGTGATACGCCAGGGCGTCAACGTTAAGCGAAGCCATCTGAATCTCCTTGAGCCTCTCGGAATCTTTCTACGCCATGCCGTGAGAGACTGATCGATCGGAAAGACGGCCCAGTGGGCTCTTCTCGTCTTTGAGCGAGATATATTTGGGACGAATCGCAGCCATCGAAGTTTCTGCAATCGGGAGTCCTGATGGTGTCTACTGCTTGTAATGGGCGATTGGTGCCCAATCGCCGGCTTCTTCCCAGACGGGCAAGGGAGCTAAATCGGATAGGACGTGATCTCGACCCGTGAATACCGAACGAAACCACGTATTATTGCGGATCTGCTCTGTCATTGTTTTCGATGACAGCATTTTTCTTTTCAGAACGGGTAAAAGCTATCCTAAGTCTTGGTATACAGGCCCTGACCCAATGCATGTATTTGGCACGGAGAATTGCTGGTTAAGCGCCGCCGTGCACAGTTTAGTTGCCGTTAATCGGTTTGCAGATGCGCAAGGTTAGTATCATTACCAACACTCGATCTTTATCAGGCGGTTCCCACAAAGAACTGCATATCTCGTTTCTGGAGGATTCCATGGTTCGAAGAGCCTTTACACTTATTGAACTTCTGGTCGTTATTGCGATTATCGCCATTCTTGCATCGATTCTTTTCCCCGTCTTCGCTCAAGCCAAGGCAGCCGCCAAGCACACGCAGTCGCTCAGCAACACCAAGCAGATGACTCTCGGCGTTATGCAGTATCTCGGCGACAACGATGACATCAGCCCGCTATCGTTGTTCTACACGCCGTCTACCGGTGCGTGGTCTGGCGCTAGCGTCACGACTCCTGCCGACGTCTTCGGCCACACGCCCACCCGCGACTGCTTCTGGTCCAACTCCATCGCTCCGTATATCAAGAACTATCAGATCTATACGACGGCTTTGACGTACAAGGATCGAAGCGACGTGTTCGGCGTCTCGCTCACCGCCGCTCAGGGTTACACCTACTCGCTCACATACAACGGCTACCTCAACCAGTGGCCTCAGAGCAGCACGGTTACCCCCGCCGGCACTATCCTGTTCTCCCAGGGTCTTGGTATCGGTACGATGCCTCGCTATGCGAACGAATTCCCGCTCATGATCAGCGCTGCTGGCTGGGAAGGAATGTTCATCGCGGACGACGGCGGCAAGCACTGCGTTAACGCTCCTTGGGGATATAGCTTCAACTTCGACGCCAGCTGGTGGGTCTACAGCCGAGGCAGCGACTACTCCTTCATGGATGGTCACTCCAAGTACATCGTAAACCCGTCGGCCAAGTCGCCGTGGGCTTCGACCGACTCCACCGGTATCGGCCAGGAAGTTTGGGTCGATGGCACAGCCGCTAACGACGGATGCGCCTGGTGGTACTACTACAGCCCGACGATCACTAACTAATCACACTATGAGCACTCTCAAAAAGACCACAATGACGTTGATGGTAACGGGATGCCTCCTCTTGGCTTACGGTTGTTCCGGCAGCCAGGCTGGCGGTGGAACCGTAAAGTCTGAGGACGGAGCTCCTCCGCATGCGCAGGCCATGGGCGTCAAAACCCAGGCAGCGGGCGGCGGTGCGGCAAAGGCTCAGGAAGTCAAGCCAAGCGCTCAGTAATTAACGTCAACGGCGAGTTCCCCACTAATAGGGTACTGGCCAGGGCACGGAAGGTCCTTCTCGGCAACTAGCCGAGAGGGACCTTTGTGTTTTCATTTGGGCCCCCCTCCGCCTCGTCGTTTCAATCGATGACCGTCCCAGAGAATTGGGACCTCTTGCGGCGGGTTTTGGAGTCATGCTTGAGACAGATTCGCAGCCTCGGGTGAATACATGAATGAGAACAAGCCGGACACCGACCCAATTGCTTCCATCCCACCACTCACAAGAGCTAGTGGGCGCAGTTCAGTACACTGGGTGGGCGTCGGCCTGGCAGTTGTCGGATTGGGGATCTTCCTTTCCGCCGCCACTACGGTACTCGGGTTATTTGGCATCGGCGGAAATCAGATAGAACATGCCAACGTAGCCTTCGATCTCAAGCCGGATGGATCGGGCATCGTGTTCTCCTCGGCCAACGGCGGATTGTTCACGTACGACTTTTTGACGAAAAAGGCCACCGAGTTGAATCGATCAAAGGAGATCCTAACCGCGCCCAAGTACTCGCCTGACGGCAAGTCGATCGTGTACGTGGCATGGAATCCCACCGATCGTCGAGGTGAAATATGCGAGGAGCCGGCTGCCGGCGGCAAGGCAGTGCGTCTCACGCATGGTTCCGGAACGAGCGACTCCGAGCCGGCCTTTTCGCCTGACGGCAAACAGATAGTCTTCATTCGGGCCGCCCGGTATCGGGCCTACAGCATGGGTGGGATGGTATGGGACGACTTCGACATCTGCTTGCTCGATGTCGCCAGTGGCAACGTTACGACGCTGACGCATGAAAAATACTACAGTGCGAGTTCGCCCACTTTTACTGACGGCGGACGAGCGATCGTCTATTCTGCATCGGCCCATGGCGAATCGGCTCAGACCAGCGCCTTTTCGATCTCTGTGGGGTCCGGTTCCGTTCCGACCGCTATCATGCCCCGAACCGGCAGCAGCCAGCAGATCGGATCGTGGGTGAGCGATATTGCTTCACTGAGCGACGGCAATCGCCTCGTGTTCATTTCAGACCGTGCTGAACCATTTGCCTACGACATCTACACGTCCGACAGCAATGGCAAGAACCCCAAGGCGCTGGGCTTCACGAGCATTAGTCACTACAACCGTGCTCCGATCTTTGCCAAAGACGGTAAGTCGATCTATGTGCTGGCTGGTACCGAGTCAAATGCCCACAGCCGACCGATATTCAGTTTTTACCAAGTCGACCTGTCAGGACGCGCAACCCCAATCTGCGATAGCGGGCTCTTCACCGATCCGCTTGCTTGGAGGCCCAAGTAACCTAACTGAAGATTCCGTCGATTCGGAGAGAAGTAGACAAATATCTGCTTGTCTCGGCATACTGAAGCGCATGAGAAAGGAGGCGATGCCATACGCGGCATTTGCCGGATGCGCGTTGATTTGGGGGAGCACTTTCCTAGCGATCCGGATCGGCAACGATGCGCTTCCGGCGTTGTGGGCCTGCGCGCTTCGACTGATCCTGGCTGCCATCCTCCTGAACGGCATCCTCGTTGCTTCCGGGCAAAGGTGGCCAAAGGGGAAGGCCCTGGAAGCGGCCCTTTGGTATGGGTTCCTGGAGTTTGCGGTGAGTCTTCCCCTGCTCTACTGGGCTGAAAAGGCGATTAGTTCTGGCCTTGCCGCCATCGTCTATGCGATCAGCCCGGTCGTCGCCATGATCGGTTCGCGCGCTATGGGCATGGAGGAACTCAGCCCCAAAAGGTTGGCGGCAGCGGTTGCGGCATTTGCGGGCGTCGCGGTCATCTTCTGGGGTGAATTGGCAGGGAAGGGTTCCGTTGCCGGACTGATTGCTGTCGCCATTGCGGCTTCCTGTGGCTCGATGGCCGCCGTCTTGCTTCGCCGTGGTCCGGCGCAAAGCGCGCTCGGCGCCAATGCGGTTGGATCGACGTTGGCGGTTCCGTTCAGCCTGGTGGCGACATTGTCGCTCGAATCGAGTCACCCCATGCCTTTCACATTCGCGCGCGCGTTTCCTGTCTTATATCTCGCCGTGGCGAGTTCCGGACTTGCATTTGGCTTGTTTGCCTGGCTCCTTGGAAAGTGGCAAGCGACGACCGTGGCATTCCTTGGCGTAATCGTGCCGGTTATCGCGGTGGCGCTCGGCGCGATGGTTCGTTCGGAGAGGTTCCATGTCGGTATGCTCGCCGGCGCCGCAATCGTCATCGTGTCTGTGGTTGTTGCCATAAGAACCCAACCGCCTGCGGTTGAGGTTGTCGATAGCTGAATTCAGTCCCATGTCAGATCCTCAGACGAGCGAGTTCTTGGATGATCGTGGTAAAAGACTCTGCGGAATTCGGCAACGAACAGCGAATTTGGCCCAAGCGGGGTTAGGTGCGCTCGAACAATGAACGAGTCGCCGGCCAAGCGCCGGCGAACTGAATTCCGACCCTCAAAATGCCAATATCGCCAGCCCAAGGTCCATCCAGCCGCCCGTTGCGTTTCCGACCGTCTCGTCCAGTTACCAGTTTGGCCGTCGTGCTGATGAGTGCGATCGCCTGTGCTCAAGGCGCCGGACCAAAGCCCGCTGCGATCGACAAGGCTGACACCCTTTGGGTGGTCGTCGCATCTGTTCTTGTACTGCTGATGACGCCGGCGCTTGCGCTGTTCTATGGAGGGATGGTGCGCCGGAAGAACGTGCTCAGCACGATGGTGCACTCCTTCGTGATGATGGGAATGGTCAGTGTGGTCTGGATCGTCCTCACTTACTCCCTCTCGTTCGGCAAGACGTCCAACGGCCTGATTGGCGGCCTCGAGTTCCTGTTTGGGAACGGCATCTCCATGAAGGACGCCTATCCGTACACCACGCCCTTAGGCACGGTACCGGCAGGCGCGTTTATGTTGTTTCAGATGATGTTCGCCATTATCACGCCCGCCCTGATTTCTGGTGCGATCGCCGAGCGGATGAAGTTCAGCGGCTACATGTTGTTCACGACAATGTGGGTGGTCGTCATCTATGCGCCGGTCGCCTGCTGGGTATGGAATCCGGGCGGGTGGCTCTCTCAACGGGGCGCCCTGGACTTTGCCGGCGGCACAGTCGTCCATCTGGCAAGCGGAGCTTCTGCTTTGGCGGCATGCATCGCATTGGGGCGGCGTAAGGCGCTCGAGCATCACGACCCGATACTCCCGAACAATCTGACGACGACTCTGCTAGGAGCCGGATTGCTCTGGGTTGGATGGATTGGTTTCAACGCCGGCTCGGCGCTTGCGATCAACGACATCGCGCTCTCTGCATTCGTTGCGACCCACGTCGCCGCCGCTTCCGGCATGCTTGGGTGGCTGATCTGCGAGAAGCTCCACTTCGGCAAGCCAACAGCGCTGGGCGCCGCTTCGGGGTTGGTTGCTGGTCTGGTCGGGATTACGCCGGCCGCCGGATATGTGACGCCGATGGCCGCGATCCTCATTGGGCTTGTCGTCGGCAGTTTGTGCTGCTTCGCCGTGGGCATCAAACTCAAATTGAAGTTCGACGATTCCCTCGATGTGGTCGGTGTACATGGAGTGGGAGGGGCGACCGGAGCGATCCTGACTGGGTGCCTAGCCACTGCGGTCATCAACCCGTCGGTATCGGACTCCCTCAAGTCGAACAATGGCCGCCTGGGCCTGGTCGTGACGCAACTCCTTGCAGTGTTGGTCGTTGGCGTCTTCTCCTTCGTTGGCTCGTTCGTCCTGATGAAACTCACGCAGGCGATCACCGGCGTTCGCGTCAGCGAGAGCGAGGAACAGGCTGGCCTGGACCTCTCGCTCCACGGGGAATCGGGCTACAACCTATAGGAATAATCCATGACGAAAATCGAAGCAATCATTCGCTTGCAGCGTTTGGAAGACGTCCAAGACGCTCTCCACGCCCTCGACATCTCGGGAATGACGGTAACCGAAGTCAAGGGGATGGGACGGTCGAAAGGCATTACCCACACCTACCGAGGCTCCCAATATACGTTGAGCCTAACGCCTCGATATAAACTCGAAATCGTCGTCCACGATCACGAGGTCGAACCGGTCATCGCCGCGATCCTCGAAGTCGCGCGAACCGGCGAGGTTGGAGACGGGAAGATATTCACGTATCCGCTAGGCGATGCCATTCGCATTCGAACAGGCGAGCGGGGCGATACTGCACTAAGCTAGAGCGAAGGACCTCTAGGCCCTTGCAGCAACCTTCCAACTAAGGATTTCCGGGGACCGTCGGCCGGTTGGGGCGGGGAACTCCCGCGGGTAACCAAGGATGATGGGCATAACCGCGTCATACGACTCGGGAATCCCGAGGAGCTCCTTGACATCGGGTAATGCCAACGCAGCCCATGCAAATCCGATGATGCAGCCGCCGATCGCCATGTCGCGAGCCGCCAAGAGCAGATTCTCGGCCGCAAGGCAGCAGTCCCACTCTGGGTGTGACCCTTCTGGACGAGCGCAGACGACGATGAGGGTGGTTGCGTTGTAGAAGATGCTCCAGCCCGGTTTGAACACCTTGGCTCGAAGTTCCTCCGACATCGGCTGGGCCTCCATCAGATCTCTGGTCCGACGAGAGATGTGGTCGAGGATCGCTTTATCTTGAACGACCACGAACGCCCACGGCTGGGCGTTGATTGCGCTGGGCGCCTGAATGGCCGCATCGATGAGATCGTGCAGAATCGACTCCGGGATGAGTTCGTCCTTGAAATCCCGTACTGCTCGCCGGGAGTAAATAGCTTCCTGAGTCGTCATGGTAGCCTCTCATACCTGTATAGCTACAGGGAGAAAATGCGAAGGCGGCGACACGTTCTCGCTAACCCTGGCCGGCTGTCCCGAACCGGACCGGAAGCCTTGAGAAGCACCTCCATTCCAACGGGATTCCAAAGATGCCCTCAATGTGTCTTAAGGGCGTACATCTCGGATTTATCCCGCTGCGCGTCGCCGCACAGTCATATTGCCTTGAAGGGCAATAACGTGCCAAGTCGTCGGTTTTATGTCATGACAATGGATGACATAAAACCGACGACTGGCCGTCAAACGGAGCGTCGGATACCTTAGTGACAAGGCGATGTGCAGGAGGGAGATCTTCCCTGAGAGATTCCGTAAGCCGTGCGCGAAACCGAATAAGCGTCCTTTGGACTGATTTTTTGCGTATCCCCTCGCGAGGGATTCGTTGGGTGCGGTCCAAATAACAGCCGTGGTCGGACGAGAGAGTGGTTGTTGTTCTAGAAGGACACATCGCCTGAAACCTCCCTATTGGGAGGGCTTTTTTTGTTTATGTTCTTGCCTGAATGCGGACATCGTCGCCCCATTTCTCTCCCCTAAAACCGCGAGGAACTTGTTCATACATGTTCTCAAGAACGGCGCCTCAGCTTAGGTAATCTCGGCATCGGGGGCATGCCGGATCCGGCTGCTCAAGGAACCAAATGAGCAAAATTAGAGTGACGGTTTGGGGCGAGAATGTGCACGAGCACGAGATGCCCAAGGTTGGCGAGATCTACCCGAAGGGCATGCATGGATGTATCGCCGACGGGCTCCTGGAAGATCCCGCGTTCGATGTGAAGATCGCGACGCTGGATATGCCGGAGCACGGCCTTACAGACGAAGTTCTCGAAGAGACCGACGTGATCACATGGTGGGGACATGCCGCCCACCACAAGGTCGACGACGAGATCGTTAACAAGGTCAAGCGGCGCGTCCTCGAAGGAATGGGCCTCATCGTTTTGCACTCGGGCCATTACTCCAAGATCTTTCGGTCGCTGATGGGCACGACCTGCTCCCTATGCTGGCGCGAAGCCGACGAGCGCGAGCGCATCTGGATCTGCAACCCTGGCCATCCGATCGTCAAAGGCATCGAGAGCCCTTATTTCGAGATTCCCATGGAGGAGATGTACGGAGAACCGTTCGGCATACCGGAACCGAGTGAGACGGTTATGATCGGCCACTTCGAAGGCGGCAACGTATTCCGCTCCGGATGCGTGTTCCTGCGCGGCAACGGAAGGATCTTCTACTTCCAACCCGGTCACGAAACCTACCCAATCTACCATCACGAGACGGTCAAGCTCATCCTCAAGAACGCCGCAAAGTATGTGGCGCCCCATGGAACGATCTGGAAAGACGGCGCCCCGATGATCCCGGTCGAAAGCGCTCCCGACCCTATCTCGGCGAAGCACTAGAACCGCCGCCGGAGTAGATGGCATCCATGATGCGGGTAGCCGCAATGCCCTGCTCCGGCGTAACCAACGGCGGTCGACCCTCAAGGACTGAGCTGACAAACTCCTCCTGGACCGACGACCGCCTTTCTTGGAGCCGTGGCTCCGTCGTTGTGTAGGCTCCGCTCACCTGTCCGAACAGCTTCAACGGTCTTCCAGACCATCGAATCGCCCCGCCCTTGGACCCAAACACTTCCGTAATCAGTTCATCGTGATCGATGTGCTGACCAAAGCTTGCCTCGATCTGGAGACTGGCGCCGTTCTTGAACCGAGCGAATCCTACAGAATGATCGTCTGCGTCGCCGATTAGCTGCGTTCCAGACAGAAAGTCGGGCAGGAACTGCGTGTAGGCACGACCGACCGCATCCTCCAATTCGGGATAGCCCATCAGCCATAGCGCTACGTCGATGACATGAGCCCCAAGATCGCGCAGCACGCCTCCTCCCTTTGCTGCTTCGTTGAACCAGTTTCGCCCGGAGTAGATTCCACTCGGTCTGTTGAGAGTCGGCGAGGGAAGACCTCCCAATGGTCGTCGCCAGAGGGTTCGGGCAAAATAGACATCTCCGAGGTGCCCTTCCTGGATATAGCGCTTCAAGAATTGCACGTCGGCGTCGAATCGCTGATTCAGGCTGATCATCAGCGTCTTTCCGGCGGCTTTGGCCGCCGCCGCCATCTGCTCGCCCTCGGCCGCGTTCATGGCCATCGGCTTTTCGACCAGGACGTGCTTTCCCTTTTCGAAGGCGGCTAGGGCGACCGGCAAATGCAGGAACGTCGGCAATGCGATCGAGATCGCCTCTAGATCGCCCAACTCGAGCATCTCACGATAGTCGGAGAATGCATGGGGCGCCTCCCAGCGCTCGCGGCAAAGCTCAAGCCAGCCCGCATCTTTGTCGCAAATCGCGACTAACTCGGCATTCGGGAGCTTCTTGTACGTCTCCGCATGTCCCTGGCCCATATTAAGGCCGACCACTCCCACTTTCAACCGCCTTTGGCTCGCTAGATCTTCCACGATGCCCGGATTGTATCACTCTTCAATTCGGCTTATGCCGGAGGCAAACTTCCGCCGTTGTCCCAGTAGAATCTGATATGCCTTTTCTGATGGCCGCTTTCGTTTTGGGCCAAAGTGTCAAGTCGATGGAAATATCATGGTCTCATGTCGCGCCCGGCGTTTGGCGAGCCCAAATCGGCAAACCCGACTCGCCCACGCTGCTCTCGGCGGCAAAGGATTCTCCGGAAATCGATGCTCTCCGAAGGCTCGGAGAAGCTTCGGCGAAGCCTCCAATCGACCTGTCGTCGGCTACAGGGCTGGTGGCCGACGAGTTCGCTTCCGCACGCGTACCGCTGGCGAAGGACGAAAAGCTGTTCGGGCTGGGACTTCAGATGCACGGCGCGAACCGCCGCGGCGGTGTGTATCACCTTCGAGTCGACCACTATTCGGCGGGTCAGGACCGACTGCATGCGCCGGTACCGCTCTACGTGAGTAGCGCCGGGTACGCGGTTCTCTTCAACACTTCGAGGCCGGTTTCAATCTATGCCGGCGTCGGTAACCGACGAGGCGCCAACAACCCGGCCCCGCGGGACCGTAACACCGATCCGAATTGGGATGCCCAGCCGCCTTCGGATGCGGTCGAAGCAAGCGTTCAAGGCCCTGGCCTCGAAGTCCTCGTTTTCGCCGGACCGTCGCCGATGGAGGCGGTGGAGCGATACAACCTGTACTGCGGTGGCGGAGCCCTACCTCCCAGGTGGGCGTTGGGCTTTTGGCATCGGACGCCATCCCTCGATACTGCTGCCGATGTGGAGCAGGAGGTCGCGGAATTCAAGAAGCGCGACTTTCCGATAGACGTGCTCGGGCTTGAGCCGGGATGGCAGTCCAAGTCCTACCCATGCACCTTCGCGTGGAGCCCCCAGCGGTTTCCCAATCCGGCAGCGTTTGTCGATGGACTGAGGTCCAAAGGCGTTCATGTGAACCTCTGGTCGAATCCATATGTTTCGCCCGATTCGCCTATTTTCAAGGCGCTTGAGCCGGACTATGGATCGCATATGGTTTGGCTCGGGCCGGCGCCCGATCTTCAACTCCCATCTGCCGCCCGCACCATCGCCGACTTCTTCACCAAGAACCACCTCGACATCGGGGTCAGCGGCTACAAGATCGACGAGATCGACGGCTTCGACAACTGGCTCTGGCCGGACCATGCGACGTTTCCGTCGGGGCTCAGCGGTCTTCGCATGCGGCAGATATATGGCTTGCTGTGGCAGCGCGAACTGGACGACATGTTCAGGCGCCAAAATCGGCGGACTTTTGGCCTCGTGCGCGGATCGAATGGGGGCGCAAGCCGCTTTCCGTTCGCCCTCTATAGCGACACTTACGATCATCGGGAGTACATCACCGGAATGGTCAGCACCGGATTGGCGGGGGTCCTCTGGTGCGCCGAAGCCCGGGATGCGGCCAATGGCGAGGAGTGGGTTCGCCGGATGCAAACGGCGGCCGTCTCCCACATTGCCCAGCTAAACGCCTGGGCATCCGGCACCAAGCCCTGGAGCTTTGCCGGCTTTGAGGATGCCGTGCGCTCAGCAATGCTGTTCCGGATTCGGCTCGTTCCGTATCTGTACACTGCCTTCGCGCAGTACCACTTCCGGGGCACGCCCGTGATTCGCCCGATGTCACTGGTCGATGGCGGGGAGGAGACCGATCAGTATCTCTTGGGAGACGACCTCCTGGTTGCCCCGATGTTGACCGGCGAGAAGACCCGCAAGGTGAGGTTGCCCAAAGGCAATTGGTACGAGTACGCTTCCGGTAAGTTCGCCGGTTCATCTCAGACGATCGACATTGCTCCCGCTCTCGACGAAATACCCGTTTACGTTCGGGAGGGCGCGCTAATTCCCACTCTTGGCGACAACGCCCGCAATGCGACCCTGGGTCCCGATTCCGAACTCATCATCCGACATTACGGCCCTGGGGAGGGGCGCGGTCTCCTGTACGAGGATGACGGCGAGACATTCGACTATGAAAAGGGGCATTACGCTTGGGAGCGGCTGACTACCCCGGCAATCGGACTCACCGGAGCCATCGAACGGACTGAAGGGAACTACCCGAGTGCGTTTCGAAAGATCACATGGAAGCACATTGGTTCAGGCTAGTCATGCGTTGCACTCCTCCCGCATCGCTTCGAATCAGCAGTGCGAGGCACGGAACCTCCCGCTACTTGGGGGCGTGCCGTCCCAGTCACATGTTACGGGCGAAAAGTCAACTTGCCCAGGGCTGGACCGTGGAGGTTATCTCCTCATTCCGATTTGCCGATTCCTCCATGAGGATCGAGAGGTAGTGGTCTTGGCAGGCTTCGGCGAGGGAGTAGATGTCGGGGCCGCCTTGGCTGTAGTCGGCCATGCCGCGCAGGCAGGCGGCGATCGCTATCTCGTCGTCCATCAACCGCGCAAACGGGAACGGGTTTCGATACGCCCAGCGCTCCCCGGCGAGGATGCCCTGTAGGAAGTGGCCGTCCAGATTCCCGGTGTGACCGGCTTCGACGCGTCGAAGCGTGTATTCAATCGGGGTCCGAAAGTCGGCCAGGTACCGCACGTCGTCGAAGTTGATCTCGCCACGTGTGCCTCGAACGAGCACTCGATGGGACCGGATGTAGGAGTGGTACATGGTTCCGACGAAGTCGAACACCGCTTGGCGGTCGCCGAAGTCGAGCGTCGCGATCAACTGGTTTTGCCGCTGAGTCGTTTCTTCCTTGGGTGGGCGTCCGTTCCGGTCGGGACCGCCGATCACGACTTCCGGCAAGCGGTACGCTGAGATCTTGGCGGGTTGAAAGTCGATTCCGAGGAACCGGCGGATCAAGCTGATGCCGTGGTAACCGTGGCACACCGAAACCTGGGCCTGGAAGACGTCCCCCAGGACGCCGGAGCGGATGACGGAAAGGCGAGCAGCATGCTCGGGTTGGAAGGAGTACTGCTCCGCGACCTGAATCCTTGCCCCCGCTTTCACAAGGTCGGTCAGCGGCAGCATGTCTTCGACCTTGGGAGCGGGAGGCGTCTCGGATAGCACCGGCACTCCGCGCTCGGCAAGGTCCTTCAAGAAGACTGGATTGCTGTCCCACGAGAGGGAAGTGACCGCGAAGTCCGGTTTGTCGGCCAGCAGCGTGTCGAGTGTCGTGTGGGTCTTCACACCCCATTGCCTCGTCAGTTCCTCGGCTCGCTCAGATCTCCGAACGAGCATGCCCGAGATTTCGAACTCCTCCGGCAACTCCCGCGCGATCCGCAAGAAGAACTCAGTTCGCCAACCACCACCAACAATCGCAAACCTGGTCATTTCATTTTGCAGTGTGGCAGAGTTCCTTCGTGGGGAGCGGGGAAGGCGTCGACCTGTCCGACGCATCTCCTTCGACATTCAGCCTCGCTAGAATACTTGCACAGCCGTTCAGCAGTACGTGTATGGCCGTGTGGAAATCAAGCGAAATCCATTGGCGGAGAAAGCGGGTCCGTGGCGTAGAATATGTTGATGGGACTACCCCAAAATGGGATGGTGCCGCCAAGAATCGAGTACCTGATGCCCATATCCTACCAAAACGACGTTCGGAAACTTGACGAGTCAGGTCGACTGAGCCTCGGGAAAGCGCGCGCCGGCGAGCAGTATCGAGTAAACGAATTGGACGACGGCACGATCGTTCTGACTCCAATGGCCACGATCCCTAAGCGCGAGCTATGGCTGTGGCGGAATCAGGAAGCCCTCACGGCCGTGAAAGAGGGATTGGAACAGTCCGCACGTGGCGAGGGCCGCTTTCTCGGCGACTTCACCCAATTTGTTGACGACGAGGATGACGAGACGGCGCCTTGAGATTCGATCTGAAATTCATGCCTCGTGCCGAGCGTGAGTTGCGCGACCTTGAGTTCGACGAGGACAGGCGTGATCTCGTTAAGCTGAAAAAAGTGAGGAAATGCCTGGGTCTGCTGCAGATGGATCCCCGTCATCCTGGGCTGAACTCGCATGTCTATGAGTCCCTCGCGGGAGTCAGCGGAGTGAAGGTATGGGAGTCGTACGTGGAAAACAATGTCTCAACCGCCTGGAGGGTGTTTTGGCATTACGGCCCGAGCGATCGGGTCATTACGATAATTACAATTACTCCGCACCCTTAGCCATCGAAGGGCAGGTATGCCCGATCAACCGGGCTTCGTCTAGGGTGGACGGTGATCGCGAAGCAGCGCCAATCGCCCTTCTCCGCCGATCTGCGGAATTCGAAAGCGATTCCTGAACGCTCATCGTCGTAGACGCACGCCGTGGACGACAGGTGGACGCGCTTAGCCGCACGATCCCGCTTCGCTACCTCGGCCAAAGGCATGCCAACCCGTAGATCTCGAGACGTATGAAAGGAAGTCGAGGTGACTCGGATTTGGCGGACGAAGGCTTGGGGGTTCGATGCGGAATCGTCTGCTCCGCGTACGGTGTAGACATCCAGTTCACCGCCTTTCGCACCGCGCCAAACCAACCAGATATGGCCCATCGCGGCATCGCCATCTCCCGGGTTGTGGCTCGGCTCTCCGATCCGCTTCACGACGTCGGGAAAGTTGTCGCCCAACCCGACCTTTCCAATCCCTTGGCCAGGGCGGATCATCCAGGCCCCAGCCGGACCAGTGGATGGGTCCATCATCGTTGTGAAAAGAGCAGAGATCGAGATGACGGCGCTGATGCTCACAGCAATATCAGACGGTCGAACGACTCTGCCGTTACCCGCACAAAGAATTGGCGCGATTGTCCGAAGAACTAGCTGAGCGAGTTCAACCCAGAACGACCGGAATTCGTGCATGATTGGAGTCATGAAGGCGCTGCAGCTTGTCGAGTACGGACGATTTGAGCGGGTCGAGATGCCCGTTCCCGAGATAGCAGAGGATGAAGTGCTCATCCGCGTCAAAGCTTGCGGGATATGTGGAAGCGACGTCCACGGCCTCGACGGCAGCACCGGACGAAGGTTGCCGCCGATCGTAATGGGACATGAGGCCGCCGGCGAGATCGTTAAGCTTGGCAGCGGTGTTTCGGCTTGGAACGTCGGCGACCGCGTGACGTTCGAGTCCGTGATCTTCTGCAACAAGTGCGATTACTGCAAGCGAGGGCAGACCAACCTCTGCGACAACCGGCAGGTGTTTGGCGTTTCGTGCACCGAGTTCAGGAAGGAGGGGGCGTTCGCTGAATATCTGCCGGTACATGCTCGCTCGCTCTTCAAGTTGCCTGACGGCCTCACTTATGAACAAGCGGCCATGGCTGAACCAGTTTCAGTCGCCGTCCATGCGGTCGATCGAGCGTGTATCAAGCCCGGAGACCGAGTGGCAGTCGTCGGAGTCGGCATGATCGGACTGCTCGTTGTCCAGGTACTCAAGGCGAGGGGGGCGGGAGAGGTTATCGCCGTCGATATCAACCAAGCAAAACTCGCGATGGCGGCGGCTCACGGCGCGGACATGGTCACCCAATCGACGATCGGAATGGAACTGGACTGCGCGATCGAAGCGGTGGGGATCACTCCGACGGTCGACATGGCCATCCGAAGCGTCAAGAAGGCGGGCACCGTGGTCCTCATCGGCAACTTGTCGTCCCACGTGGATTTCCCGCTTCAAGAGGTCGTAACACGCCAGATTACGGTTAACGGAACCTATGGCTCGGAGGGCGACTACCCGGAGTGCCTTGATCTGATCGCAAGCGGCGCCGTCAATGTCGACGGGATGATCTCAGCCAAGATCTCGCTCGACGAGACGGCGGAGTACTTCGATCGGCTCTATAAGCAGGAACCGGGTCTCATGAAGGTAATCGTTCGGCCGTGAAGGAATTCGACCTTACTGGGCGGACGGCGCTGGTTACCGGATGCAGCCGCGGACTGGGTCAGATATTCGCGGAGGCCCTGGCCGAAGCGGGGGCGGATCTGGTGGTCACAAGCCGCCGGGAGGAGGATCTCGCCGCGTTCCAATCAAAGATCCAGCAGATGGGACGCTCGTGCGCCGCGCTCGAGTGCGACGTGCGGGACCACGATTCGATCGAACGAATGGTGGATGCCGCTCATCGGGCAAGCGCAAAGATCGACATTCTCGTGAACAACGCCGGCTGCAACGTTCGAAAGCCCGCCCTCGACGTGACTTGGGATGACTGGAATCTGGTGCTCGACACCAACCTACGAGGCACTTTCTTCGTTTCGCAAGCGGTCGCTCGACGAATGATCCCGGCCGGTTACGGCCGGATCGTGAACATCGGCTCTCTCACGAGCGTGTCCGGCTCGGCCGGGCTCGGACCCTACGGTGCAAGTCGAGGTGGAGTCAAACAACTCACGATGAGCCTCGCCGACGACTGGGGGCGTCACGGCATCACGGTGAACTGTTTGGCCCCGGGCTGGTTCAAAACGGCACAAAACGCGGTGATGTACGAGAACGAGGAATGGGTCGAGTATCTGAGCGACCGGATCCCTTTGAAGCGACCTGGTCGCCCCAGCGACCTTCGCGGCGCCGTCGTGTTCCTTGCCTCCGAAGCCAGCGCCTACATCACCGGGCAGACCTTGCTCATCGACGGGGGTATGTCGACCGGCGCCACGCGCGCCCTTCCCAAGCGATCATGACCCGCCAAAGTTCCATCGTGTTAGACTGACCCGTATTCATGTCAGGTTGCGGGAAATACAACTTCGAAGGAGTGTCGCAGTTCGTTTCGGCGAGAATGATGGAACTCGGCGTGCCTTCAGTGGCAATTGGGGTTCAGGTCGGACGAGACATCGTCTACGAAGCGGCGTTTGGTCTAGCCGATGTGGAGGCGGGAGTTCCGGCGACGACTCGAACGCCGTACTCCATCGCATCGATTACGAAGCCGATGATCGCCACGATCTTGGCGGGATTCTCGGAGCGGGGGAAGGTCGATCTGGATGCGCCGGTCAACGACTATCTTGGTGGGGCACGCCTTACTGCCTGGATTGGCGACCGCGGCGCGGCGACGTTCAAACGTGTTGCCAATCATACTGCCGGGCTGCCCATTTACTTCCAGTTCTTCTTTGCCGACGAATTGGGACGGCCACCGTCGGATATCGAGACCATTGGGCGCTATGGAAATATCTGCCGGCCGCCGGGGACGAGGTACGTGTACTCGAATATCGGCTACGGCATTCTAGGATTCGCGGCGGAGACTGTGGCAGAGCGTCCGTTGACCGAAGTGTTTCGAACCGACCTGTTCGAGCCGTTAGGGATGAAGGATGCGTTCTTCGCGCCGTCATTTGTCGACACGCCGTTCTACGCGGTGCGGTACGACAAGAAGAAGGTGCGCCTTCCCCACTATGTCACCGACCACCCCGCCGCTTCGGAAGCCTATTGTAGCGTGCGGGACCTCCTCAGTTTCGGAGCGTTCCATCTCGGACTCTCCGAGGCGACAATCTTGACTCCATCCACAAGGGCAAGTATGCAGGCGCCGCTGGGAGTGGGCGAAGCGGACCTCGGTTACGGATTCGGGTGGTTTCTTGGGAAGCCCAACGATGCTATCCCGATCTTCGGACACTCGGGCGGGATGGATGGGGTGTCGACGCGACTTTTGATCGCTCCATCCATGGAGACCGTCATCGTCGTGCTCTGCAACTCCGACTCGCCGATCGTTTCCGAAACAGTCGCGAGACTGCACGAAGCATTAGGTATTCCGACGAGTCAAAGTCCGGCGAGTGAGATCTCTCGAGACACCCCCGAGTCCGCTCTAGGAAAGTGGTCCGGGGCGATCCATACCTATTCGGGTCCAATTCCCATCGCGCTTGAAATCGAGAACCGCCGGATCCAAGTTGAAGTAAACGGAGTGCCTGTCGAGTCCGATGCATCATTCGAAGACGGTGACATCCGAGGGACGGTCGCCACGAATCTAGAGGTGCCCGACGCGAATCGGGCGCCCCATTCGCTCTTGCTTGACCTAAGCGACTACCAAGGGGTCCTCGCCGGCTCGGCAACCGCCCGATCTGATGGCGCGACCCGAATTGGTCACGCGATTAGCTATCCAGCGACCTTGGTTTTGGACGGGCCTCCGAGACTATAGCGCAGATTACTTTTGTAGAGTCGCCCGATAGTTGAAGCGGTCGTCGGGAGCGGCATCGCCGTTTAGCACGAAGTCGGTCCAGTCGCCCTTCTGGAAACAGTGGTCAGCCCACTTGAAGTCGATCGTCGCCGGGAGGCTATGGACGCCCAACACGCTCCTGGGGATGGCCAGCTCCATCTCGTTCGCCCTTGCTACATAGCGGATATCGGCGACTTTTTCCCAGGAGTATCGACGGTCGACGCTGCGCTCCAAACTCGTCGTGCGAACCCCGACCAACCGGTTGACGACGAAGTCGTATCCAAGCCAGCCTGTCTGATTGCCGGGCTTCGTGCTGAGGTAGAGCAGCATCCAGTCCGGGTCGGTGGAGGGAGAGAGAGGGTCCTTTGTTCGAACGTAGAAGTACACGTTGTCCTTGTCGTAGCTCACCTTTGCTGCCACGATATCGTTTCGCCCGGTGTCGTTGACGTACGGTCCGGCGTGTCCGAATCCAGGAGCGTTACGGTGAACCGTATCGCCGAACGCGTCGCGGTACTCCGGCTGAACGCTCTGCCAGTCGTCGAAGCGGCCGTCTAGGCGGATCGTTCGAGCAGTTACCGGCGGCAGTTCCCGAACGCCTTTGTACCGGCGCTCATTAGCGACTAGTTGGTAGTAGTAGTCGTCGCCGTGACCGCCTCGCATCGGCTCGATGTCCCGGCTATTCTCTTCGTTGAACTCATCGACGAAGATGGCGGGAGGAGCCTGGTACCGGTCCCATTTGTCGTAGAAACCGGCCGTCCATTCGTTCCATCCGGTTACGAAGACGAACGGCGGATCGACCTGGAGAGCTCGTTTCCACTGCTCGGCGAAGTTGAAGCCGTATTGTACGGCGTCCGGCCTCGTATCGGTCTTCCCATCGTGATAGCTCCGCCCGAAAGCTCCTGGGAAGCTCATCGGCGCCAGGTGAGTGCTCGCGTTGTAGTTCTGGGCCACGCCGACGGAAATCTGTTCCTTGAGACCTTCGGGGTTGGTTTGAACGGCTTGCGGGTAATTTTGGAGCCATGTCCAAGCGCCTCTCGGCGGATTGGTTAGGTCGTATGGGGCAATCGGAGACCGAAAGGTGAAGAACTCCCGAATATTCTTGGCACGTTCGATGTCCTTAGCACCGGGTCTCGATTCGGGCCAGAAAAGGGTGACCGGGGCGGCCTCTCCGTCATAGAGAACGTGAATGATCCGGTGACCGGAGGTTGCCTGTCCCGCCTCGTAAGCTCCATCTCCATGACGCCCGGTAACGCTCCACCAGCCGATCTTGCCTACCGCGTGCGAAATCTCCAGATAGTAATGGCCCCGGGGAAGTACGTTTCCCGCATCAAGCATAACTGTAGCGTTGTCGGAAACGTTGTCGAAGTGTCGACTGGCGATCAGTAGCCCGCCTGGTCCGCCTTGGAACAAGCTCATCGTAAAGCCGGAGTCCCGGGTAGCCCAGGTTGGAAATTCTCCTCCGACCGCACGAATGGGCCTATCGACCGTAACCGATTGACCAAGCGAGCTGCCAGTTCCGAGCTCGGCGGGACGCCGGACTGCCTTGCCCAACGCGTCGGCATTGGCATACGACGGGTCTGCCAGCACAAGTGGTTTGCCGTTCCAGCGGAACCACAGGTCTGAGAACTTTCCGGGCTCGTAGAGCGTGTCGTAGAGCTCGTCCAGGGTCAAGGTGCCAATTCCGTCTGGATTGCCGAAGGGACATAGGAACGCAATCTGCGGAGTCTTTCCGCCTTGGCGTCGGATGTCCTCCCACTCTTCGCATAGGGCGTTCCGCGCTTTGTCGTAGGTGACGGCGTTTGAGTTGTCGAACACGACCATGTCGACTCCCGCATTCGCCAGCATTTGGGCGTGTTTGCGAAGGACCCAACGATCGTCGCTCGCATAGTAGCCGAAGAGAGGTTCACCCCAGTGGTGGGAGGTGTTCAGCGGTCCCCAGGCGGGATTTTGGATATCGTTCAACGCCTCCGGGTGGCTCAACAGGATCTTGGAGTTGTCGAACGGCCCATCTAGGCCATGCTCGAGAGTTAGGAAGTAGAACATTCCCAGAGTCCTTCCTGTCCGTGGCCGACCAACTTGGTCGAATGTCGGCAGTGCACGTTGGAGCCCGTCCATGGCGACCCAGGTGTCACTATAGGTGTCCCAGTCTCTGACCAAAGCGCGTGTGTCTTGAGCATGTGCGTATGTCGAGACCACCGGCGCCATCAGCAGGCCAGCTCGAATGCATGTTCGAATGACAATCAACCCCATAGAATCGACTTTATCACTTCGGCCCATGGGTGAGGTGTCGCGCGCAGGCAAGGAACACCGGGTTCTTGCGGTCGTCTCATGGCATGGCAGAAGTGGATCGCAACGGCGCGTTCGATATCCGCTCGATGAAGGCCAACGTCCTCGGCCGATTCCCGCGACCGTATATCTTCTGTCATGATCATGGACGTATCGCATGCAAAATGAGACGTCGCTCCAAGCGACCTACCATCGAATCGCCATCGCCGTTGAGGCAAACCTAAAGCAACACGTACTGAATACGTGGTTCCCTCGCTCCGTTGACGAAGACTACGGTGGGTTCAATCAGTTTTTCCGAGAGGATTGGTCGCAAGAAGAGATCGCGACCCGATCCCTTGTCTATCAGTCGCGGCTGACATGGGTGGCCGCCAAGGCCGCAAAGCGGTGTGCGGACAAAGACTCCTACTTCCCTGCAATCGCCATGCACGGCATGCGTTTTCTGCGGGAGACGTTCTGGGACGAAGCCAATGGCGGGCTCCATTGGGCACTTAACGCGAATGGCTGCCCCATGCCGTTCAAACACACCTACGGCATCGCCTTCGCCATTTACGCTTCGGCCGCGACTTTCGACTTGACCCTTAACGACTCATCGCTTGGGCTGGCCAGGAATGCATTCGCGTGGCTCGACAAGCATGCGTTCGATTTCGAGAACGGGGGGTATTTCGAGGCGCTTGACGTCACAGGGAAGCCGATTCGGGGTCCGGAAGATGCTCCCGATTCCCTAGTATATGGGCTTCGACCCGGTAAGGACGCGATTGGCACCGTCTACGGGCTCAAGTCAATGAATACGCACATCCACTTGCTCGAGGCGTTTTCTGCGCTTTACGAGGTTTGGCCTTTGCCCAAACTCGGTTCTAGACTGCATCACCTCTACGACACCCTCATGGAGAAAGTGATTCATCCCGACGGCTATCTCCATCTCTATTTTCAGCCGGACTGGACGGTCATTCCTTCAGAGGACTCTTACGGGCACGACATCGAGACGGCCTTCCTGTTGGTCGAGGCGGCGCAGGCGTTGGATATCCCCGACGACAGCCGGACCTGGAAAATTGCGAGGCAGATCGTCGATCACACTCTCAGCGTAGGTTGGGACGAAACTTACTCCGGACTTTACGGCGACGGCGATCCGGTAACTGGCCCGACTCGTCCTGATCAGAAACGCAAAGGCTGGTGGGAGCAGGCTGAATCCCTGAATGCCCTTCTGCTCATGCACGAGCGATTTGGCAGCGAGACCGATCGATACTGGAACGCGTTCCTCAAACAGTGGGCTTTCATCGAAGCGCATCAGGTCGACCCCAAATATGGGGGGTGGTACCACACACTATCTCGCGAAGGCATTCCTCCCCCTGGAGCCCGCAAGAGCGATGCTTGGACCGACCCCTACCACCAGGGGCGCGCCCTTATGAACGTAGCCGATCGCCTT